>JAJFIR010000032.1 GCA_021774795.1 Emcibacteraceae bacterium
ACTCGAAACATCATGGATATAAGGGCAGGTGCCGAGAATCGGCGTGTCTGAAAGCTCTTCGATCAGGGAGCCTTGCTCCTCTTCGATGACATCTAACTCCCCTTCATGAGTTGGGTTGAGGACCACGCCTGCGACTTTCAGTCCATGCTGGCGTGCGGCGTTGATGGTCAACAGAGTATGGTTCAAAGTACCTATCTGAATGCGGCTGACGATGATGAGGGGAAGCTTCATCTGTAAAGCCAAGTCGGCCACATTATAACGCCGGGTGATTGGGACCAAGAGACCGCCTACACCTTCCACCAGCATCATGGAATGTTTAGACTGAAGTGCGCGAAACCTCTCCATTATTTTTTCTGGGTCGAGCTCTTTTCCTTCAATCCTGGCAGCTTGATAGGGCGAGGCCGGGGTTTTCAGTCGGTAAGGGCAGACATCTTCGAGAACGTCCTGAACACCAGTGACTTCCATCAGGAATTTAGCATCGGAATTGGCGGAAGAACTGCACTCAGGGTCCACTCCGGATTCTATCGGTTTCATCACACCGACATCTTCTCCCCGGCTTTTAAACAGGGTGGCGAGACAGGCTGTGACTATCGTCTTGCCCACGTTGGTATCGGTTCCTGTAATAAAATAGCCTTGCATGCTTTTCCTTGAAGTTTATTTCCAACTTATAAATCTGATATAATTAATAACGGCTTCCCGGTGAGGAGGCAAGTTATTAATGACTTTGTTTGGTATTGATGATGGGATCAAAAAAGCTTGATGTTCTCTGCCCCTGTTGCGAAACCAAGCTGCAGGTGGATAATAAAACCGGTGCGGTGATCTGGGAGGAAAGAAAGCCCAAGCCGGAGGTCTCACTCACTGATATGGTGAAGGGTCTGGAAAGCCAGAAGAAAGAACAGCAGAACCTGTTTAAGAAACACAGTGAGAATCTGAAGGAACGCGATCGGGTTCTCGATGAAATTTTCAAAGAGTCACAAAAGCATGTTGATAAATCCGACGAAAAACCTTTACGCGATTTTGACTTCGACTGACCACTAACCCTGGGGGTAAAGTGCAATAGCTTTTTCAGCGAGCAAGAGGTTGGCTCGGCCTAATTTTGTTGGTCATGCTGAGCCTGTCGAAGCATCTCGTTGTTATGCAAAGTTCTCCCCTGCTAGTGGCTAGAGGGTAATCTTCATTCCATCCAGTGCCAGCTCGACTCCTTCCGGCAAATCTTGGGATACTTTTTCATGATCAAAGTTATGATTGATGTGGGTCAGGATGGTTCTTTCGGCGTTGATATCCTTGGCGGCTTCCAGAGCCTGACCGAGATTGAAATGAGTTGAGTGTGGTTTGAATCCAAGTGCATTCAGGACGAGAACTTTTAATCCTTTCAACTTTTCCCGTGTGCTATCCGGGATGCCGCTACAGTCGGTGATGTAGGCGCAGTCCTTGAAGCGAAACCCATTGATGATCAGCTTGCCGTGCTGAATGTCAAGCGGGGTGACGGGGATATCACCGAAGCTGTAGGTTTTATCTTCCAGTTGCATCGGGATCAATTGCGGGATGCCGCCCCCTATCTGTTCGGCCTCACCAAAAATATAGCTGAAGTTTATGCCTAGGTGGCGCAAGGTTTGTGCGTTGCCATAAACAGGCAATGCAGTTTTGTTGAAGAAATTGAAACTGCGCAGTTCATCAATTCCATGAACATGGTCAGCATGATGATGGGTGTAAAGCACAGTATCAATTTTTTGGATGCCGTAGAGCAGGCATTGTTGTCGGAGATCGGTAGAAGTATCTACTAGAATTGTATGGTCGTTTTGCCGAACCAGAATAGACGAGCGCAAGCGCTTGTTTCTTGGGTCTTTTGACAAGCAGACCTCACAGGCACAACACAGGGAAGGAACACCGGTCGAAGTGCCGGTTCCTAAAAATAGTATTTCCATAAAAATATTTTCAGTTGGCCTTCACAGCCTATATTTAGAAGTTTCAGGGTGCGTTGATAATTTGCTTAAACCATTGTAAATAGGGTGCTCCGGCGTGTCAAGCCAGAGGAGGAGATGGGTGAGATTAAAATCGTCTTTGGGAGTCGACAAAAGTTGTTGATGGCAATTGAATGCCCTGTAAAAATTGTGATAGAGTAACCGTTCCATTTAAACACTGATTCTAGGAGTTATATATGTCAGCATTAGTAGCTAAGCCTGCCCCAAACTTTACTGCCCAAGCTGTGATGCCTGATGGTAGTTTCAAGGAAATCAATCTTTCCGACTATAAGGGAAAGTATGTCATCCTTTTTTTCTATCCTCTGGACTTCACCTTTGTTTGCCCGACTGAGATCATCGCTTTCAGCACCAGTATGGATGAGTTCAAAAAGCGTAATACCGAAGTATTAGGTGTATCTGTCGACAGTCATTTCTCGCATCTGGCTTGGAGAAATACGGATCGTAAAAATGGCGGCCTCGGTGATATTGCCTATCCACTCGTTGCTGACTTGAACAAAAAAATCACCTACGATTACGGGGTCATGCATGAAGCTGGAATTGCATTCCGTGGATTGTTCCTGATCGACAAGGAAGGTGTGGTTCAGCATCAGGTCATCAACAACCTGCCTCTGGGAAGAAATATCGACGAAGCTTTGAG
>JAJFIR010000033.1 GCA_021774795.1 Emcibacteraceae bacterium
CCGCCGAGATATTACCATTTTGATCACTTTCCTGAACCACAGAATAGCTGCTGCCGGTATCATTATAGGTTATCGTAGTATTACCGTTATCATTATCATAAGCATAACTGACCCCGTGGCCATGAACCCCGACTTCGGTTAATACACATCAAAGCACCTGCTGCGTTTGCGATGCTAGCCGATATCGACATAAGAACAGCAAGCATGATCAGTTGTTTCATTTTAAAAATATATTTCATGATTTTCCCCAATCGTGTTTGTTAAAATTCTATATTGTAATTTTGTATTATTCTTTCATATCTTTTTTAATTAGAAAGACCGCTTGTTGGTCGTATAGTTTGATTGTTTTTGTATATGGTCTTGATACGGTGCCTGACGTTGTGACTGGTGTATAATAGGAAGCCTGTCCATCAATTTGAAGCTTCTGTCGTGTCGTTCCTTTTTTAGTAAATCCGGGTACTTTTTTTGAAATAGTCTCGGTATGTTCCGATGAATATACAACATGCGTAGCCCCAATTTTCTTGGCATGTTTTTTTGCATTCTCAGCATCTTCCAACGGCCCGTTAAATAAACTATTACCAATGATCACGTAATTTCCCTGCTCCAAGATGGCCGATACATCATTATCCACATCCGATGACTGAATCAATTTTGGTTCAGTTTTTTGGATTTCCGATGTCATTCGTGAAACCGTATTGGGATCAATCGAAGATACATAGGATTTTTTATACTGGCTCGTTGAACAACCCGCCACAACACATAAAATAAATAATGTAGATAATAATTTTATCATTAACAAATTCCGCCGCGATGATTCAAGTGCCCTTGACAAATCCGAATTGAAGTTCAGTTTACTGGTTTTAGTATTACTATTTTTGGGTATCTTAAAAACATCGTCCCATCCCTTTTGGGAAATTTTTTATTCTTAATCAAATGGCTAGAGTTTGGAACAAATACTCTCCCATATATAAAAACATTTATTTCCTTCTCGTATTTTGATAATTTCTCAAATAATATTATTTCATCTTCTTCAAGGCCTGAATATACTATGGAAGTCGTGTTACTAGTAAAATCAAATGGTGTATTCAATCCTGTTATAAGATATTCATCTGATAACATCCGAGCATAACCACAAACAAACTTACCAACAAATGGCTTTGGGTCTTTTATCATTTCATCAACATCAACTAATTGGCATTTTTTGATGTTGACCGTGTAATAATCACTTTCGACAACAGTATCAACAGGCTGAGCAACTACAACCAATGCATTAAGATTAAAAACTATGATAGAGATTACAATTAGCTTTTTCATAATCATTCTTTTCATTGTAATTGTTCTTTCAATAATAATCACGGCTGTTCCAAAGAGAACATGGTATTTAAATCAAGTTCAAATAATTTTTCATCGGGCTTACATCTATAGAAAATCGTATTTGAGCACTGATCAAAAAAATGTAGTTTACCCAGAAAAAAAACTTTTTCTCCCGTTGAAAAGGTTTTAATTAATTCCACTTCCTCTGCGCCGAAAATTTCTAAATTTATTGTTTCTTCTGATCGCCGTTTAAAATCTTTTGAACTAAGTTTTTGTAATCCAAAACCACTTCTTTGTTCCGATAATAAAGCAATACCGCAAATTATTTTTTCATTATATTTTTTAGGGGTCAATAGAATTTCTTCTACGTCAACATGTTGGCATTCTTTAATGTATTTTGATTGGCCGGGATTATCCATAGCATGCGATTGCATTAGACTACCTAACGATATCAAAAAACATATAAATAAAAATCGTATCAACATATGAGACTCCGTGTAATTATCTTCTATCATGTTTAATCCAACTACCTGGCACCTGATTATCAATATTACCACTATGAACATCAACATGCACTTCTGTACCACCATTTGTCCATAATACAGTAACTGTAGGATTACTTCTGCGTCCATGGACTGATATTATTGGTGCACGGTTAGATACAACCCAATTTAAATCAAAATTACTTGGGGCAGCTAAATCATTTTCAGGATGAGAATGCCCTAAAATAATATAATTTGAATTAAATTTATTTAATCTAAATCCTCTTCCACCGCCAGGCAAGATTATACTTCTGCCCGCTTCATTACCTATAATAAATTTATTACTACCATCATCAAGCATTAATGCTACTTTTTCGTTACGCCTGATTGATCCTTGGCTCAATACCTGATCCACGACGCGATCGACTAACTCATTTGATGGTGACTGCAAAAAAGGGTATGGCCCATCTGGAATCTGTCCACCATTAGCAGCAATAATATTTCTGTTATTACTATTCCGCCTAAAAACAGCACCTAACCTTACGTTTTCAGCTCTTCCCGCCGCACGTGCATTAGAATAGTCTGCTCCACCAAAGAATGCGCTATATCCGCCGCCTCCTGCACTCGCCTTTGCAACAAGTTCTTCGTCCGAATGATCATTTGTACCAAAATAATAGGCACTCATTCCGCTGGGATTGTTGCCCATTGCAACACCAAGAGGTCCCCAAGGATTTGCTGATGCTTTGTCCGCTCTAGCTATTTGCTGTGGGCTCATTGACCATGGAGTACAATCGGCGGGGTTAGCTGCACAGACTTCCGTTCCGCTTGGGTCCCTGAAATTAAGGGGACTGTTGGCCGCGTAGCGGTACATATTAAGGCCGTCACCATAACCGATGGGATCGGCGCTTAAGAACCGGCCGATGTCAGGGTCATAATATCCGGCGCGGTAATAATAATACCCGGTTTCCGCGTCAAGTCGCCTTCCGGTGTAGCGGTATACATTTCCGCTGTCGTTATCCGGTTTACCATAAGGATCATAACTGTATTTTTCCGTGGTCGATGCCCCGGCCATGCCGATGACGGAACCCTGACCATCATAATAATAATAATCAAGACCGCCCGAAGACCAGCGTGCCACAGGCCGGTCAACACCCGGGCCATATATGTAGCGG
>JAJFIR010000034.1 GCA_021774795.1 Emcibacteraceae bacterium
TGCCTTATGCTTGTCTTCCATAAAGTTGATCAAACCGGCTTCAAATTTTTGGATACTAGCAACAGGGATATCGTCCACCAAACCTCGCACACCTGAAAAGATAGAAACGATCTGTTGAACTACAGTCAAAGGTTTGTACTGACCCTGCTTGAGCAGTTCTACCAACCGTTCGCCGCGATGAAGCTGAGCTTGAGTAGCTGCATCCAGATCACTACCGAACTGTGCAAAAGCAGCCATTTCACGATATTGAGCCAAGTCTAATCGAAGCTGACCGGCCACCTGTTTCATTCCTTTAATTTGCGCTGAACCACCAACTCGGGATACTGAAAGTCCAACGTTGATCGCAGGACGAACACCAGAATAAAACAGATCGGTTTCCAGAAATATCTGACCATCCGTAATGGATATCACGTTGGTCGGAATGTATGCGGAAACGTCACCCGCCTGAGTTTCGATGATCGGCAAAGCCGTCATCGAACCTGCTCCTAATTCATCACTAACCTTTGCAGATCTTTCCAACAATCGAGAATGCAAAAAGAATACATCACCCGGATATGCTTCACGTCCCGGAGGTCTTCTAAGAAGAAGAGAAAGCTGACGATAAGCTGCGGCCTGTTTACTCAGATCATCATATACGATCAAGCAATGCTGACCATTGTCACGGAAGTATTCCCCCATCGCGCAACCTGCATAAGGAGCAATGAACTGCATAGGTGCAGGGTCACTGGCTGACGCAGAAACAACAATGGTGTACTTCATCGCATCGTGCTCTTCGAGAGTTTTCACAACTCGAGCAACGGTAGACCGTTTTTGCCCGACCGCAACATAGATACAAAACATGTTCTGGCCCTTTTGATTGATGATCGCATCAATCGCCACTGCCGTTTTACCTGTCTGTCTGTCACCAATAATGAGTTCGCGCTGACCACGTCCAATTGGAATCATTCCATCAATTGCTTTGATGCCTGTCTGCATGGGTTCGTGGACTGATTTTCGATCAATTACGCCTGGAGCAACCCTTTCAATCGGTCCCGTTTTATCTGTTTTAATAGGACCTTTGCCATCAATCGGCGCACCCAGCCCATCTACAACTCGACCTACCATCTCAGGTCCGATAGGCACTTCCATAATTCGTCCTGTGCGTTTGACCTCATCGCCTTCTTTAATATTGTCATCGCGTCCGAGGAGCACCGCACCCACATTATCTTCTTCGAGGTTAAGCACCATTCCAGATAATCCACCAGGAAATTCCAAAAGTTCGCCGGCCATAGCATTTCCAAGGCCGTAAATTCGCGCGATCCCATCTCCCACCGAAATTACCCGACCGGTTTCCTTGAGTTCGATCCCTTCTTCAAATCCTTCGATTTGTTTTTGGATCAGGGAGCTGATTTCATCGGCTCGTAAATTCACTTAGGCTACCTCCTCTTTCTCTATTGTTCGTTTCAAGATATCCAAGCGGTTACGAATAGTATCATCCGCTACCTGGTCACCAATGCGCAGCATTACTCCGCCAATCAGCGACTCATCCACTTCGGTATCGATCAATATAGTTTTTCCTAAAATTTTATTCAACGCCGTCTTCAGACGATCCGTATTTGCATCCGACAAAGAATGCGCCGAGGTCACGTGAACCCTTGTTTGCCCCAGTCTACGGTCTACGACCTGCGCGAAATATTCAACAATCTTGTCGAGAAAAATAATTTTCCCGCGCTCGTTGAGCATAACAAGCAGATTGCCAACTGTATCTCCAGTTTGCAAACGACTGCAAAGTTCCTCAACAACTTTCTTTTTCTTTTCTGTAGAAATAGAAGGGTGCTCAAAAAAACGCGACAATTGATTATCCGTTTTCATAGCTTCGCCAAAAGCTTCCAGACTTTGCAATGCGTTTCCTAATTGGGAATTATCTTTAATATTCCCAGAAAGCGCTTCGGCGTATCTTTTCCCTACCTGATTTTCCAACATCGCAATTTACTTTTCTTTAAGAGACATTAATTCTGCTGATTTTTTTCCAGTTCCTGAATCACCTGCTCAATAGATTCGTCCACCAGCCGTTTTTTATCTGAGTCATCCAATGCCTTTTTGAGAAACTTCTCCGTAGAAGCAATGGTCAACGCTGCGGTGTAGCTTCGAATCTCCTGCAAAAGTTTACTACGAGAGCTATTAATTTCCTGCTCCGCTTCGCGCTGCACCTGTTTGACCTTGGCTTCGGTTTCTTGAACGGTTTTCTCTTGAAGTTTTTTAGCTTCCTCCTGCGCCAGCTGAACAATCGTTTCAGCCTTACCGTGCGCGGCAGCTAGTTTATCTTCCAGATCTACTTTTATCTTTTCTACATCCTGCTTCAGCTTTTCCGATGCTTCAATATCGCCGCGAATCTTTTTCTCACGGTCATCAAGAGCAGCGAGAATCGGCGGAAAAGCAAATTTCTTCAGCATGAAAAACAAAATAGCAAAAGAAATTACTGACCAGAAAATCAGCGAACCAAAAACAGAAACTTGTTCAAATTGTGGCATAATCGATCCTTATAAAATTTCACCCACTCCCGTGGGAGGGAATACTAGCGAACCTTATAGCAAAAGGTTTGACGGCCTTATCTTACCTGAGCCGTGCAATCTGTCACCTGCGGCGGTTCGCCGCGCTATGGCATTATGATAAAAGCAATAACCAGAGCGTAGAGAGCAATAGCTTCTACCAACGCAAAACCGATCCAGCAATACTTAGCAACTTTCGCCTCACAATTAGGCTGACGGCCAACGGTTTCGATGGTTTTCGCAAAAATATATGCGATACCCAATGCCGCACCAAAAAATCCGGCGGCGCACAAACCCATTCCAATTAATGCAGCAGCTTCTGAACCCATTCTTTCCTCCTATTGTTGACTATAATTAATGTAACTTGATCACATCGCCAATGTAAACACAGGTCAGCGTTGTGAATATATATGCTTGAATGAAAGCGATAGCAATTTCTAATCCATTAATGACCACTGTAAAACCAAACGGCAACCAACCCAACCATAAAGGCCCTGTCATAGCCAGACCAAA
>JAJFIR010000035.1 GCA_021774795.1 Emcibacteraceae bacterium
CAAAGCCGCCGTGGTGGCCTTGACCAAACAGTACGCGCTCGATTACGGCAAGGACGGTATTCGTTCTAACGCCATCAACGCGGATCGCATTCGCACCAGCATGTTTACTCCTGATTTTATCGAACAGCGCGCTACAGCACGGGGACTCACTCCCGACGCCTACTTCAGCGACAACCTGCTCGGCCAGGAAGTAATGGACACCGATGTCGCGCTGGCTTTTTTGCATCTGGCATTATCAGAAAAAACCACCGGCAGCATCCTCACCGTCGACGGCGGCAACATCGCCGCAAGTCCAAGGTAGTCTTTCCAGAGAAGAAAACAAAAACGAAAGCAAAGGCGAGATTCTTCGTCACCCTTTGGGCTCCTCAGAATGACAGGATAGGATTTTTTGATTTTTGAAAATCGGGATCGGTGAACGGGCATTCAAAAAAAGTCAGTAAAACCACTGCATGTCATTCTGAACGAAGCATAGCGGAGTGAAGAATCTCGCCTTTGCTTTGGTAGGGTTTCAACAACCTGCAAGTTACGCTTACAACTTCCATCCTTTTTCGGCGCAGTATTTCAGAAGCGCCGGTAGCAGGGTGATGGATGCCAACAGACAGCTGCCTACCCCAATCGTTAGCACGAGTCCCAGACTGTACACACCCTGATGGTCCGCCGCCATCAGGCTGCCGAATCCAACCATGGTCGTCAATGAACTGAGCACCACTGCCTGTCCGGTACTTTTTGACAACACGATATTATCTTTGCCCGGATTCTCCCGATAACGGTGCAGAATGTGAACACCGTTGACCACTCCGATGCCGATGATCAGCGGCAGGATGACCAGATTCGCCATATTAAAGCGGACATCCAGCAGGTCCATAAATCCCACCGTCCAGAAGGAACCCACCAGCGTGGGGATGAGCACCAGCAGGGTGGACGCCACGCTGCGTAGGGACCACAGCAGGTAAATGATGATCGCGATCATGGCGTAGATCCCGCCTTGAATATAACCGTTGATCATCAACCGGCTCGACTCAAACATATGCACGGCATTACCGGTCACTTCCGGATCAATCGCCCGCATTTCTTTTAGAAACTGTTCCATTTGAGGCCGTTCCCAGATATTGATTCCCGGGTAAACCAGCAATAAATGTTTTCCGTTTTTGCCGATGAAGCGTTTTTTCAAAAGGTCAGGCATGGAATCCAGCTGGATGCGTTCCGGTTTAAGCGACTTGTTGAGATCGCTCACGACCTGCCGGTAATCTTCAAAAAGTGTTTTAGAAAAAGCAGCCATCCTTTTTGTTGCCACGGCAGGCTCGGTCGATTCCAGGCTCTTGCGGATCTCTTCCACCAATTGGGACGCTTCGAACACGTCGTCGCGTTTGCCACTCTTCTCTTTTTTGCGTAGTTTGAAACGAATATTTTTAACGGTGGTATCGAAATCTTCCAGGGAAAAGGATTCGTCATCTTTTGCTACCACAAATTCCGGCAACTCTTCTGCAAGCTCCTTGATTATTTTTATTTTTTCATCCTGCCTTTCAGGAAGAGCCGTGAAGATGCTGTCGATTTTTCCGACTGAAGGCAGTTTGCGGATGGCTTCGTATTTCTGGCGGGATTCATCTTCGCTGTCAGAGATCACCGCTACATACCAGGTCGCACGCTTGGCGTTCTCGATGATTTTTAATTCCCATTCGACCGCTTCCGTACCCTTGGCCTGCAGGTTGAGCAAGTTGTAATCGAAGCTTAGGCCGAGGGTGCGCCACACCGCCCAGGCAATCATAACCGCCGACACGGCAATGATCACTCCGTATCGGTTAAATATACTGAGCAGCAGTTTTTCTTTTTGCGGCTGAGCATCCGGCATGTTGTAACTTAAGGAACGCCATCGCTCTTCCAGACAGACCAGTGCCGGGAGCAGTAGCACCATACTGAGCCAGCACAGGAGAATCCCTCCAGCGGCGATCACGCCGAGTTCTGCAATGCCGATGAAATCGGTGAATGCCATGGACCCGAATGCGATGGCGGTCGTGATGGCTCCTGTCAGATTGCCTCGTCCGGTACCCCGCAAAGTTGCCAGCATGGAAGCATGGACATCCTCGCCATGTCTCCGTTCTTCCCTATATCGCTCCAGAATGTGAATGCCAAAATCGATTCCAAGACCGATCAAGATGGTCGTGAAAACCACTGACATGATATTGAGATGTCCAACCGACAGGGTGGTGTAACCCATGGACCATCCCAATGCGACCAACAGGGACACGACCGCAAGGATTGGTTTGACAACGCCGCGAAACGCGATGATGAACAGAAGAGCCACACCCGCCAACGCAATTTTTGAGGCGAGCTCAACATCGTTTTTGGTGGTGTACATTTCGTCCGATGAAATCACATCGCTGCCGGTCAACCCGACATTGACCTCGGGATGACGTTCACGCACCTCACGGATAACACCACGAATGGATTCGATCGCATTTTTTGATCCGGTGAAATCGTTCTGCGTTTCTTTTGGGCTTAACAGAACAAACAGCAGACTGCCATTTTCGGACACAAGAAATCCTTCATCCTGCAAGGACTCCTGCCGGTCCGTCAAAAACGATTTCCAGGGAGATTTGTACGGGGCCTCGCCTTTAAGTTGCAAATTGATCTGTTTGAAAATTGAAATGAGCAAACTCAGGTCCGCAGTATCGTCCGCCTCATCCGAGTCTTCATCATCTCCGGTGCCGAGAAAATCGGTCAGAAGGGAATCAACCATCCCCTCGGAAATTCTCTTGTTGATGTTTACCAGAACCGAGTTTAATCCGGGTGCCTGGTTGACCTCTTGCAAAAAATCTTGATGTTCCCTGAGTTTTTGGGTCAGGTCATCTAGATCTTCGAAGTCCATGAACAGCAAAGCCCGGCTTTTGAAATAGCTGATGTCGACCTTGTAAAAAATTTCGTGAAAACTGGAACGAAACTTTTCCAGTTCTTTCACCAGGTCAACCGCGAAGCCTTTCATCGCATCCTGTTTCTGGCTCTCGACGACGATGATCATGCCGTCGAAGTCTTCAAACTCTTCGCGATATTTTTTGTAGAGAATGTCGTAGGGCAGGTCGCGCGATATGAGATCCGAGCGTTTGGTTTTGAACGTCAGTTGCTCTGCGGTATACCAGAGAGCGAGCCCCGCAAAAACCAGAGAAAGCACGACCACCCACAAGGAGTGTTGACGTGCCAGAGACTCAAAATTTCGGAATGTTTTATCCAGGAGGTTCGGCTTCTGAGGGGGTGTCTGCGGAGCTCCGGGCTTTGTTACCACTTAAGGGAACCTCTTACCATTCTGC
>JAJFIR010000036.1 GCA_021774795.1 Emcibacteraceae bacterium
ACAATGTCAAAGATCAATAAAAAACCAACAAAAAAAATCCCCCAGAACCTGCCAAGTAAACATAATGCTAAACTGACAAATAAAAGAAGCTCCAAAATGTCGGTGAAGCGGGTTATAAGGGGGGCTATCCCACTTGTAAACAATAAAAATAAAAAAATTTCATTTTTATGACAATGCCCTATTATTCCAAAGAAACAGGGGTTTAGACATCAAGTATCTTTTCGTCGTTTAAAAAATTTTAAGAATAATATGTTAGAGATCAGAGGAAAAAATTTGAGAATCTATACTTGATTTATTAAATGGTCTTTTTTAAAACAAAATTCAGTTATAGTTAAAAAACGAACCAATCGGCATTTAGATAGAAATGCCATCAAATTAGGGAATTGAATATCAGGCATTATATTTTGCATATTTTTAAAGAGTATAAACCTTTCATATATGGTTTCACCATATTTGTATGTGGACTTAGCATTGGTTTAAGTAACTTATTATTTACGGACAACAAAAGGAGCGACCCCTTTGATGACGACGTTTCTATCAAAACGGCAGAAGACAACAATCGTCCCGCCCCCGAGCCCGTAATTCAAAACGCTCCAGAAGAAGAGTTGCGTATGAGCGAAACTTTATTGCTCTCCGAAGACAGTAATACAGAAGTTTTTAATAAAGAAATTCGCGTCAAACGTGGGCAAGGCCTAATGGACGCTCTGTTGGATAACGGCGCAGAAAGAGGCGACGCATTCAATGCCATAGAAGCTTTAAGCGATCTATATAATGTTCGTAAAATACAAGTCGGCCAAAAGCTCACCGCGGTATATTCCCCGGACGGCACACTGACCAGGCTCGAAATTCAAAAAGATTTTGATCATTTGATAACAGTTGAACAGGAAACAAGTGGTTATAAAAGTGCCGTAAAAGAGCTTCCCACTCAAACCATAACCCGTCATGCATCGGGCATTATTGATGACAGCCTGTTTTTGGCAGCGCAGAGACAAGGCCTGCCGCAAATCGTTATCGTAGATTTAATCCGTATATTTAGTTATGACGTTGATTTTCAGCGCGAAATTAGAAAGGGCGACCAATTTGAAGTTTTTTATGAACGCATCCTTTCCGAGGACGGCCGGCGGGTTCAGGAAGGAAACATTCTTTTCGCAAAGCTCGTGCTTAGCGGCAAGGCTGTTAGTCTTTACCGCCATGTGCCAGAAGGCAAAGATTTCGCTGACTATTTTCATGAAGACGGGCAAAGTTCAAAACGAGCCTTAATGAAAACCCCCATCGAAGGCGCGCGTCTGTCATCTTATTACGGAAACCGGAAACATCCGGTGCTCGGCTACAACCGCATGCACAAAGGAGTTGATTTCTCTGCGCCAACGGGCACCCCCATTATGGCGGCCGGAGACGGGGTCATTGAGCGATCAAGCTGGTATGGGAGTTTTGGAAATTATGTTCGAATTCGCCACAACGGAACCTATAAAACCATCTACGCCCATATGAGCAAATATGGGCGCGGCATAAAAAAGGGCGTTCGGGTAAGACAAGGTCAAATTATTGGCTACGTCGGGGCAACGGGACGCGTTACCGGTCGCCACCTTCACTATGAGGTATATATGAACGGTAAGCAGGTAAACCCATTAACCCTTAAAATACCGTCAGGCATAAAATTGAAGAACGCACAATTTGAAAATTATAAAATAGCCATGACAGAAACCAACCATTTGATTGCCGAAGCAAAATCACATATTCTGCTGACAAAAACATATGCCCGAAACCTTGAGGTCATCGATTAATTTATGATCGTTGAAGCCCTACAGCATCTTTTTATTAAGGCACCAAAACATATAAAAGAGATGGGCTATTTAAAGGAAAGTATCGCCATCGAAGCTCGAGCGAAACGGTGCGGTGAGAGCTGGACGCCACATTTGGCTGCATGTAAAAAGCAGATTTTGATGGCCACAACGAATTTGGCACCGGAGTCAGAGATTATGGTTCTTGGATCAGGAGGGTTTCATGATGTCCCGATCGAAGTGCTCTTAGAGTTTAATATAACCTGCGTCGATATTGTTCATCTGCCAAAGATAATAAAAAAATACCCCACAGTTAGCTTTATTGATAAAGATGTAACGGGCGTCGTTGAGCCTTTATATAAGGCGGTTAAAAACGAAAGCACCCTATTCTGTAAACCGGATTGGTCATTGGCCAAGAAACCCGGTTTGATCATTTCCTTAAACATATTGTCGCAATTAGCCCTGAGGCCTTTACATTATGCGGAGATGCATAAATATGACCTTGGCACGCACTTTCATGAAAACATTCAAACATCACATGTTAACTGGCTTAAAAAACAAGATACAAATATTCTGATGATTTCCGATATAAGCCGTGAATATTATCAGGACGAGCAGCTTTTAGAATCCGTCCCGTCACTGCCAAATCTGGCACTAGATAAACCTGATGAAATTTGGCAGTGGAATATAGCACCACTGGGTGAGGTAGATAAAGAAATTTCTGTCCGACATACCGTAGGGGTTTGGCGGATATAATGATCCCATTCTGGTCTTGTGTCGACCGGATAAATTCATTTGATCCGCTATTCTTTGACAGCTATCTCAAGACCATTCGCGCCCGCCGTAACATTCACAACATCCCCGTCCATGACTTGTCCGCTCAAGATTAAATTGGCCAAACCATCTTGTACTTTTTGCTGAATTACGCGTTTTAAAGGCCTTGCCCCGTAAACCGGGTCATATCCCGCATGCGATAGCCAATCCTTTGCACTTTGATCTAATTCAAGAGTAATTTTCCGGTCTTCTAATCTTTTTTCCAAACGGGAAAGCTGAATGTCGACAATCGCATGCATATGCTTTTCTGCAAGCCTATGGAATAATGTAATTTCATCAAGTCTGTTGATAAATTCGGGCCTGAAGGACGCTCTTACCACATCCATCACAGTGTCACGTACCGAATCTACGTCTTCGTCGGAGCCGAGGTTTGCAAGAATATCACTACCGAGATTACTGGTTAAAATAATCAGTGTATTGCTAAAATCAACAGTCCGGCCTTGACCGTCAGTTAGCCGGCCATCATCAAGAACCTGAAGTAAAATATTAAAAACATCGCCATGGGCTTTTTCAACTTCGTCAAAAAGAACCACCTGATAAGGCCTTCTGCGGACGGCTTCGGTTAAAACGCCGCCTTCCTCATATCCCACATATCCGGGAGGCGCACCAACAAGACGAGCAACAGCGTGCTTTTCCATAAATTCCGACATATCAATACGCACCATTGCCGTTTCATCGTCAAACAAATATTCAGCCAGTGCTTTTGTAAGTTCTGTTTTTCCAACACCCGTTGGTCCCAGAAATAAGAATGAGCCAATAGGACGACTTTCTTCCTGAAGTCCCGCCCGCGCCCTGCGTACTGCGGCGGAAACCGCTTTTACGGCCTCGTCCTGGCCGATAACGCGTCTTCCGATATTTTGTTCCATTTGCATCAGCTTATCACGCTCCCCTTCCAGCATTTTTGTAATAGGAATACCGGTCCAACGACTAATCACAGACGCAATATCTTGTTCGCTCACCTCTTCTTTTAAAAGTTGGTTTTCTTCTTGTTCTTCATTTTTGACCACTTTCAGTTTTTCTTCCAATGCCGGAATTTCACCGTAGGTTAGCTCTCCCGCTCTGGCTAGGTTTCCTTCCCGCTGTGCCTGCTCCAGTTCGACGCGCGCAGTGTCTAATTGTTCCTTAATTTTTTGATCCCCGGAAATGCGGTCTTTTTCTGCTTGCCACTGGGCCGTCAGGCTCGCAGAACTCTGCTCCAGCTCACTAAGCTCTTTATCGAGATTTTTTAATCGATCTTTTGATGCGTCATCTTTTTCTTTTTTAAGAGCTTCGCGTTCAATTTTGAACTGAATAATCCTGCGGTCCAGTTCATCAAGCTCACTTGGTTTGCTATCTACTTCCATTTTAATTTTTGATGCCGCTTCATCCATCAAATCAATGGCCTTATCGGGAAGAAATCGGTCATTAATGTAGCGATTAGACAACGTCGCCGCCGCGACTAGGGCACTGTCTTTTATGCGGATGCCGTGGTGCAGCTCGTACTTTTCCTTAAGTCCGCGCAATATGGAAATAGTGTCGGCGACATTGGGCTCTCCAATTAGCACCGGCTGAAAACGACGCTCTAATGCGGCGTCTTTTTCAACATATTTTCTATACTCGTTTAAGGTCGTAGCCCCTATGCAATGAAGATCCCCCCTGGCCAGAGCCGGTTTTAGAAGGTTGGAAGCATCCATAGAGCCTTCAGAGGCGCCCGCACCGACAATAGTATGAAGCTCATCAATGAAAAGAATGACTTCGCCGTCCGCTGCTGAAACTTCTTGCAATACCGCCTTTAATCTTTCTTCAAATTCACCGCGGTATTTTGCCCCCGCAACAAGTGCGCCCATATCAAGGGACATAATTCTCTTTTGGCTTAGACTATCCGGCACATCCCCATTGGTAATTCTTAAGGCAAGCCCCTCGGCAATAGCCGTTTTACCAACCCCCGGCTCGCCAATAAGAACAGGATTGTTTTTGGTGCGGCGAGATAAAACCTGAATGGTACGGCGAATCTCTTCATCCCGACCGATTACCGGATCAAGTTTCCCGTCCTTTGCTGCTTCAGTAAGATCGCGAGAATATTTTTTTAGGGCTTCGTAGCTATCTTCAGCGCTCGCAGAAGTCGCCGATTGGCCTTTACGAATTTCGTTGATCGCAGAATTTAACTTTTGCGCAGTGAGGCCAGATTTTTTTAAAATATCCGCTGATTTGCTGCCAGAAAGTAATGTTAATGCGAGAAGCAGCCGTTCAACGGTAACATAATCGTCTCCCGCTTTTTTAGCGAGGGCTTCAGCACTCTCAAAAACTTTTGCCGTATTAGTATCCATATAAAGTTGACCGGCACCGCTGCCTTCGACTTTTGCATAACTTTCGATTTCTTTTTGAACGTTAAGCAAGGCGACACTGGCATCTGCACCCGCTGTTTTCATTAAGTTAGCACAAAGGCCTTCTTTATCTTCGAGCAATATCTTCAACAGATGTTCGGGCGTAAACCTCTGGTGTCCTTCCCTCATGGCAAGACCTTGAGCGGACTGTATAAATCCCCTGCTCCTATCAGTAAACTTCTCAAAATCCATTATATAAAACTCCAGAAATATTGCTTAAATCAATAAGATATAAACAACATATAATGTTGCATTTCAGCAACACAAGGGGCAGCGCATAATTACCGGGAATGACAACATATAGTTATCAAAAGAGATCTATTTATGTAGTGTTATTCAGAAGGTTCTGTAATAGCGGTTTATGATTTGTGTGATTCCGGCTTGCTTTGTACTTTATCTTCCAGTTTCAGTTCTAGACTTTCCTGCTTCACTTCTTCAGTATCGGATTTATGTTCAATTGGCTTTTTCTTTGCTCTGATTTTTTGTCTGGATTTTTTAGCAGGCTTATTTCCGCCTTCACCATCCTTATCCGAAAAAACCGGTTCTTTACCATTTACCTTTTTATCTTCTTCTTGTATTGGAACAATATTGGACTGGCTTTCTGCCGCTTCTTGTTTTTTTCGGACCCGCTCTTTTTCCCGCTCCACCTCTGCCGCAGCCTCGGTCGCCGCAAACTCAGAATAAAGCGTATAATAATGATGAGCATGTTGGCTATGAGCTTCGGACGTTATCCGGTCATTCGTTCTATTTTCATGAGCTAATTCTTTATATTGATCATAAAGCTGCTTCACGTTGCCCCGTAATTTACCGGCCGGGCCATGGCTGTCAACCTGGCGCGTTGCCGTCAGGGGTTGTTGTGATTGTTGTCGCGATGGACCCTTTCGGCCGCCACGGCCACTCTGGTTTCTACCACGATTATTTTGCTTATTGTTATTTCGACCCGTTCTATTGTTTTGACGGGCATTATGATTTGGGCTCATTAAATATCTAATTACTTTGTTGGGCTTTGATAGAAACTGACGACCTTAGAGATCTTATCTGTCTCAAGCACGGTTATATTTATGAATTGTGGAGTTTTATTACTGAATCTTTCGTTCAGCACCCACGCATATTATCTGCGTAAAGAGACTTTAACCTGCTCTTCAATAAATGCCAAGGTTCTTTTTAATTTTTTATCACCCGAAATTCATTTCTTGATCAAAAGACATCTGTCCCTTTGACCCAGATCCTTATATACGGAAACATCATTAAACCCTGCACATATGAATATTTCCTTAACAGCTTCAGCTTGTGTGTACCCTACTTCTATGACTATAGTTCCTGTCGGCTTTAGGTGCTTCTTAACTTGATCGGCAATTTTATAATATTCGTCTAAACCTTCTTCTCCCGAAAATAGTGCTATACTCGGTTCATATTTACTCACTTCCGGTGGTAACTTATTTTTTTCTCTAAATCCAATATAAGGAGGATTGGAAATAACAATATCAAACTGTTCCGACTTCCTAATGCCCTGCGTCCAATCACTTATTCTAAATTCACATCTGTTTGAAAAGCCAAGTATATTTGCATTTTCTTTTGCTACTTCGAGCGCCTCATAAGAAATATCTAATCCGAGACCGGTCGAATTGGGCAGTTCTGACAACAACGCTAGAAGAAGGCATCCTGTCCCCGTACCCAGATCCAGGATATTCAAATATATACCCCTGTTCGGGATTTTTTTAATACAGTTCTCAATTAACGTTTCACTGTCTGCCCGCGGCGTCAGCGTGTCTTTGGTGACTTTAAAATTAAGAGACCAGAATTCTTTGTTACCAAAAATTTGTGACACCGGCATCCCGGATGACCTTAAATCTACCATTTTTTTGATTTTCAAATAATCTTGAGCTTGAATTTCGCGGTCCCCCTCGAGCGCATAATCAATTGCATCAATTCCTAAAACATCAATAATAATTAGTTGAGTATCAAGCGATACTTCTACAATTAAGTTAGATTTTAATTGATCTTCAACTTCTAACTTAACAGCCCGTAACGTTTTCAATTAAGCTTCCATTGATGCAAGTTGCTTTGCCTGCTGTTCGGTAATTAGTGCCGTGATGACTTCATCCAAACCTTCGCCCGCCAATATTTGATCCAACTTATATAGAGTTAAATTAATGCGGTGATCGGTCATCCTGCCTTGAGGAAAATTATAAGTACGAATTCGCGCCGAGCGATCGCCCGATCCAATTTGATCCTTGCGGTCAGCCGATCGCTCAGCATCCCGTGCTTCTTTTTCAGCAGCATATACCCGCGACATTAAGACCTTCATGGCTTTAGCTTTATTTTTATGTTGTGACTTCTCATCCTGTTGCTGTACCGTGATGCCCGTGGGCATATGCACTATTCGGACCGCACTGTCCGTTGTATTTACAGATTGTCCGCCTGGACCGCTGGCGCGAAAAATATCGACACGTAAATCTTTATCTTCGAGTTTGATGTCAATTTCTTCCACTTCGGGCATTACAGCAACTGTTGCCGCAGACGTGTGAATACGGCCCTGAGTTTCAGTTTCAGGGACCCGTTGCACTCGATGCCCGCCCGCTTCATATTTTAACTTTGCAAATACACCAGGACCACTAACGGAAGCTATCGCTTCCTTGAACCCTCCAGAATCACTGGATGAAGTGCTTACCGTTTCAAATCGCCAGCCTTGCGATGCAGCGTATCGTTGGTACATGCGAAATAGATCTCCTGCGAACAAAGCGGCTTCATCGCCACCCGTTCCGGCCCTAATTTCCAACATCGCATTTTTATCATCATCAACGTCTTTTGGCAAAAGCATCAACTGAACCTGATGTTCCAAATTGGGAATCTGTTCTCTTAATTCATGAAGCTCCGTCTCTGCGAGTTCCCGCATATCGGCCTCCGTTTCTTCTGATGCGATCATTTTCGCAAGATCTTGTATCTCAGATATAGCATCCAAATACTCTTTTGCTTTTTTCACCACCTGGGTTAAATCACTATATTCCTTTGATATTTTTACAAATTCATCAGAAGACAGCGTTTCGCCTCCAGACATGAGATGCTCCAGCTCCTCATGGCGATCAATAAATTGATCTAATCTCTCACGCGGAATCATGGTCTATTTCCCAGAATATACGTGCTTAATTCTGATAATAATATTTCTTCCTGAGAGCCCTGATCAAGATTTTTGACCATTGCAACATTACGGTCGATTTCATCTTCGCCGATTAATACAGCAAAAACAGCATTTTGTTTGTTGGCACGTTTCATGCGTTTGCCCACATTGCCTTTATAACCCATATCAACCACAATACCGTTTGCGCGAAGATCGTGTGCCACCCTTAACGACGTAGCCTGTGAGTTTTCTCCTACCGGTGTTACAACCACAGGACGTACCGGCGGCACAATCACTTCTTCAGAAATAAGTTCCGCCAGTCTTTCCATCCCTGCGGCCCACCCCACACCGGCAGTTTGTGGACCACCCATCATTTCCATCAAACCATCATAGCGGCCGCCAGCAATTACCGTTCCTTGAGATCCCAACTGATCGGTCGTAAATTCAAATGCCGTGTGGCAGTAATAATCGAGCCCACGTACAAGCCTATCATTAATTACATAGTCAATTCCAATTTCTTCTAGCCCCCTTAATACTTGGGTAAAAAAGTCTTTAGTAACATCATTATAATATTCCCCAATACGTGGCGCATTTTCAATTAGAATGTGGTCTCCATCGTCCTTACTATCCAGTATACGCATTGGGTTTTTTTCTAATCTTTTTAAGCTATCTTCGCTGAGTTTTGATTTATGTTCTGTAAAATAAGTGACAAGAGCATCGCGGTAAAGTACCCGGCTTTCAGGATCGCCTAAACTATTAAGCTCCAACGTAATATGCTGTCCTATACCGAGTTCACTTAATAAATCAGATGCAAGAGCCAATACCTCAATGTCGGCCTGCGCTTCTGGTACGCCAATTATTTCCACATCCATCTGATGAAATTGCCTCATGCGTCCTTTTTGAGGACGTTCATATCTAAAAATTGGCCCGTAACTATAAAACTTGCAGGGCGTAGATTGATGCAGCCCGTTAGACATAAAAGCGCGGGCTATCCCTGCCGTATATTCTGGCCTTAAGGTAACTTGTTCGCCGCCACGGTCTTCAAAAGTATACATCTCCTTTGTCACAACATCCGACGTATCCCCGAGCGTTCTTTTAAACGTTTCGGTAAATTCAAAAATGGGGGTATCAATTTCCTGATGGTTATATCTGGATGCTACCGACTTAAAAATTTCAAATATAGTGCGAAACCGAACAGACTTATCGCCTAAAATATCATGCGTTCCGCGTACTGGCTGAAGACGCGCCACTTTCCTTCTCCCAATTTCAGCTAAGAGGCTTTTTTATTTGTATTAATTTTCTCAAGTTCGGCTGCTTTGGCCTCTACTAGTTTGACAATATGGTCAATTATACCGTCATCGTCAATCTTATGATCTGTTACACCATCTAAATAGACCATGTGATTGCCATTTCCACCGCCTGTGAGTCCGATATCTGTTTCCCTCGCTTCGCCGGGTCCGTTTACAACGCAACCAATAATGCTCAAACTGATCGGTGTTGATATATGTTCAAGTTTTTTTTCCAGCGTCTCGACCGTTTTAATCACAGGATAGGCTTGTCTGGCGCATGATGGACAGGAAACAATTCGAACCCCCCGATGGCGTAAATCCAAACTTTTGAGCATATCAAAGCCAACTTTGATTTCTTCCACCGGGTCAGCAGACAAGGAAACCCGAATGCTGTCTCCTATACCGGACCACAAAAGCATCCCCATACCAATAGACGACTTGACTGTGCCTGCTCTGAGGCTCCCGGCCTCGGTTACACCCACATGAAGCGGATAATCACATGCATCCGCAAGCCCTTGATAAGCAGCAACCGCTAAAAAGACGTCCGACGCTTTAACGCTTATCTTAAATTCATGAAAATCGTTATCTTCTAATATTCGCGCATGCTCCAACGCACTTTCAACCATGGCATCGGGGCAGGGTTCGCCATATTTCTCGAGAAGGTGTTTTTCTAGTGATCCGGCATTGACACCAATACGCATCGAGCATCCATGATCCTTTGCAGCTCGCACTACTTCTTTCACACGCTCGGAACTTCCAATATTGCCCGGATTAATTCGAAGGCATGCGGCTCCTGCCTCGGCAGCTTCGATACCACGCTTATAATGAAAATGTATGTCTGCAATAATTGGCACAGTGACATTTTCAATGATTTCTTTAAGGGCTGCCGTCGAAGGTTCATCAGGACAAGATACTCTTACTATGTCTGCCCCGGCATCTTCGAGAGCATGAATTTGTTCTACTGTCGCCTTGATATCAGACGTTATTGTATTGGTCATCGACTGCACACTGATCGGTGCATCGCCGCCTACTGGAATATTTCCCACCATTATCTGCCGGCATTTACGTCGTATGATATCGCGGTAAGGTCTTACGCTCATTTTTCGCACCTAAATAAGGAATAATCCCCCTTTAATAGCAAGGAGAACAGCATTTGGAAAATGGTTTGTTAATTGAAAGGAAAAAATATTATCGTAGCATAGATAATTTCAGAAGTTTTTCTTGTTCCAAGATGACATTCTCTCGAATTTCACCGTCCGCACCGAGTGAAACAACTTCTTTCTCTCCAACAAATATGGAAAGCGCACCGGCATTATTTGTCATGAGATTCAGTCCAAATGGTTTTGGGGAAATTAGGTTTTCCCCTTTCACCAAAATTTTGTCAACGAGAACGGTCCCATCTTCTTCGGAGATTCTCACCCACACATCTTCACTGGCTTTTAGGCGCACTTCATCTGAGGTTCCCGAAACGACTGCCGCGTTATTTTCGCTAAATTCAACTGGCGTTGCTTCAGATTGCAAGCTTGTCGGCACCAGCAACTCAGGTGTTTCTTCGGCATCTAAACGATCATAGCTCGTCCAGACACCAAAAAACAATGCCACACAAATCATAGCGATCCCCGCCACGCTTTTAATCGGAAACGAGTTATATTTTTCAGCCTCAGGAAAAGACAGCACTACCCCTTGAGTAGAACCCGCATATTCCTTTTCGTATAGAGCGATAACTTCGTTGGTATTTAGCCCCAGATAGTTGGAATAATTTTTCAAAAACCCTGTAGCATAGCAAGACGATGGAAATGAGCCGAAGTCATCCAGCTCAAGTGCTTCTAGCAAATATGGTTTTATGTACAGATCGTCGGCGATAATATTAAGGTCCCTGACAGTATGCTTTTGACGCGCCTGTTTCAATATCCTACCAACACTTTTCTGTGCTTCGATAAATTCTATACCTGTACCAATTGAGTTCAATTTAAATATTCCCAGTTATTTATCATCTACTTATTTTTATGTATCTCACGTGTAGATGTGATCAGTATTTTTTAGTTAACTAATATGGTTAACTTTTTCATTATTACTGGAATAAGATTATAAATTCGTTAAACAAAAATATTTCTTATCCAAGCCACTCAAAATACTGATAAAATTACTAATTCTCCGCTATTATTAAAGTCAACCTTATATTAATGCAAAGAGTCAACAAAAAACTGCAACTAACGGTAAATATAAGGGAAATTAGCCTAGAATCGTTAAATTCTGATGTTGTGGTCCTTGGCAAAAGACTTTAGCTGACCTCTAATATCGCTATCAGAACGACTCAGCAATTCCCCGACAAAGGGCTGTATCATGCTAAAATCCAGACTTCTTATCATCATCTTAACAGGGCCTATCGCGGCCGGTGCAACAGATAATCTTCTAAGGCCAATCGCAATCAATGCAAGCGCACCAATCGACTTCCCGCCAATCTCTCCGCATAGTGTTAGAGGCACATTATGGTGAGAACATTTATCAACAATAAATCGCAACATATTCAGAGCAGGGGGAGACAACGTATCGTAACGTTGATTGAGCTTCGGGTTTTCTCGGTCGGAGGCAAAAAAGAACTGCATAAGATCATTGCTGCCAATAGAGATAAAATCGGCTATTGGCAGCAACTCATCCAGTTGCCAGACAAGGCTGGGAACTTCTAACATGGTGCCAACTTTAATTTCCTTTGGAAGTGGTCTGCTGTTTTTCCTGTGGCGGTCTAATTCTTTTTCCAAGATTGTCTTTGCAAACCTAAATTCGTTTACGTCCGTAATCATAGGAAACATAACATTCAATGTAGTACCCGCCGCAGCCGTTATTAAAGCTCGAAGCTGATATCTGAGCAGGGCCGGCCTATCAAGTGCAATTCTTATTGCGCGCCACCCCAACGCGGGGTTTACCTCATGATCCCGCTTAAGAAAAGAGACTTCTTTATCACCGCCAATATCCAGTGTTCTGAATGTCACCGGTTTTGCCCCGGCAGCTTCTATAATCGATTTATAAAACTCGGCTTGCGGATGAACCCGTGGAAGTGTTTTGCTGATCATAAACTGGAACTCTGTCCGAAATAAACCAACTCCCGATGCACCTGTGCGATGCATACCTTCTATGTCCATGGCCAACCCGCCATTAATCACAAGTTCTATTTGAACGCCATCTTTAGTGACAACCGGTTTATCCCGCATATCATCATAGCGCGCAAGTAGTTTAGTTCTCGCGGCAATAGTATCTCGATAGCTTTCAAGTATCTCCGGCGGTGGAGAAATGTATATCTCTCCATCGAGACCATGCACAATAATTTGTGCCCCTTCATCAACATCAAGGATGCCGGTGTCAACCTGTCCTACCATCGGAATACCTAGTGCACGAGCAACAATAGCCACATGGGAAGTAGAAGAACCCTCCTGAAGAATAACAGCGTTTAACTTATCACGGTCATAATCCAATAATTCAGCTGGCCCCATATTACGGGCAATCACCACTGCGTTATCAGGCAACTTTTTATTCGCCGCTGTACCTGCTTTTCCCATTAAATGACGGATTAGACGGTTCGCCAAATCATCTAGATCACTAAGGCGTTCCCTCAAATAAGGGTCTTCCGTTTTCATCATCTTAGAGCGGTTTTCAATTTGAATTTTTTCAACGGCGGCCTCCGCTGTCAGCCCGCTTTCAATAGCATCCTCGATTTTAGATCGCCAGCCTTTATCCCTGGCAAACAGTTTATATACATCTAATATTTCCCTATGCTCTCCATGATGAATAATATCTTCCGCAGACATAATCTCATCAATTTGCGCTAGCAAACTATTAAACCCCTTGTCAAGGTTGCGCTGTTGCAATGCGTAGTCCTCGGAAAGATGTTCTATAATTTCGACCTTTGGCTCGTGCATAACAGCGACACCCTCCGCCAGTCCTTCAGCGAAAACCAGTCCATCAAACCGCGAAACTATAGCGCGATCCATATTTCCGTCTTTTTGATCTTGCGCAATAAGAAGATCACCGCTCACCACCAATTCCGCTAACACCATTGCAACGGTTTGAAGGGCTTCTTCCTCTTCATCAGAATAGTGGCGGCTGGCCTCATTTTGGACAACCAATACACCAACGACTTTTCCCGACCTTAAAATCGGTACGGCCATCAATGATTTATATATCTCTTCACCAGTTTCGGGGCGGTAGGCAAATTTTGGATGGCTTTGCGCATCGCTCAGATTTAGTGAAGTTCCCGCTGACGCAACCAGCCCCACCAATCCTTCTCCGACCCGCAACTTGGTAATATGGACAGCCTCAGATTTCAAGCCTTCGGTAGCGAAAAGCTCCAATACATCCGAATCCCGTATAAAATACGCAGAACAAACTTCAGCCACCATGTTACTGGCGACAAGATGAACGACTCGGTTCAGACGCTCTTCCGCAACATCTGCGCTTGCCATTATTTCATGTAGCTGCCTCATTAAGCGACGAGGAGCGTTCTTAGCGGGTGTCAAAATGCCCTCCTTGATCGACAATTAAATTACGTCATTTAAGCCAGTTGGCCCATAGCCTGTTCAATTAATCCATCGAGTATTTCTGTAACCGGTTGGACTTTCTTTACCATACCAACACTTTGGCCAGCCATAACAGAGCCATTCTCAGTGTCGCCGTCGATAACCGCACGGCGCAGAGCGCCAGCCCAATAATGTTCTATCTCTAATTGTGCTTCAACCATGCCAAGTTCTCCAGATTGAAATTTGTTTATCACATTTCGCTGCGTTTCCATAAATTCAACCGACGCCGCATTTTTAAGAGCGCGAACCGGAATTACAGGAAACCTCGGATCAATTTGTACCGAAGTAATAGCATCTCGTGCGTTCCCGCGCATAAACATTTTTTTGAAATTCTCATGCGCTATGGACTCTTCTGCACATACAAATAAAGTTCCCAACTGGCATCCCGAAGCACCCATCTGCAAATATGACGCGATAACTTCACCGCGCCCAATACCTCCAGCAACAAAAACCGGAACGTCAGTAATATAAGGAAGAATTTCTTGAGCCAGGACCGATGTCGATACAGGACCGATATGTCCTCCTGCTTCGGATCCTTCAACAATGAGAGCGTCAACACCGCTGCGAATTAACTTCTTAGCCAAAATTAAAGCCGGCGAAAAACATATCACCTTGGCACCACCATCTTTAATTCTCTTAATCAAATCGCTCGTCGGAATACCGCCTGCCAAAACGACGTATTTCACTTTGTGAGCAAGGGTCACATCTATTAATGCCTCAATATCTGGATGCATTGTAATAAGATTCACGCCGAATGGTTTTTTTGTTTTCGCGTATGTTTCTTCAATAACTGTTGATAATAAGTCCGGCGTCATGCTCCCACACGCTATAACACCAAATCCGCCAGCATTTGAGAGGGCGCTCACTAAATTACTTTCAGAAAGCCAACTCATGGCACCGCCAAGAATAGCGTATTCGGTTCCCAGAAAATCCGTCCCTTTTTTCCAAAGCTGGTCTAGTTCTTTACGACTTTCTGCTGTCATTTTTTTTATCTTTCACAATTTGTTAGTTACGCAGCATCAAGTCCATATGCCGTATGAAGAGCCCGCACCGCAAGCTCCGTATATTCAGCGTCTATTAAAACACTGATTTTAATTTCAGAAGTAGATATTACCTGAATGTTTATACCTTTATCAGCAAGGGTTTTAAACATTGTTGCAGCGACCCCGGCATGCGAACGCATGCCAACCCCAATTACAGAGATTTTTACCACATTGCTATCCGTTAATATAGTGTCAAACTCGATATCATCTGCACTTTGCAATATCATTCTTGCTTTTTCCAGATCATTGTCAGGTACGGTAAAGGTTACGTCTGTTTTATTTCCATCTTCCGTTTCGTTCTGAATGATCATATCAACGTTAATATTTCCATCCGCAAGGCTCGAAAACACATCGCTCGCGATGCCGGGTTTGTTTTTAACACCAACTATAGTGATTTGCGCTTCATTTTTGGCATAGGCAATGCCACTTACGACCTGTTTTTCCACAATCTCTTCCTCATCAACAACCATTGTTCCCGGTTCATTAATAAAACTTGATAATACTTGCACACGAACTTTGTGGTTCATGGCCATGGCAACCGAACGGGTTTGCAAAACTTTTGCGCCAAGGGAAGCCATTTCTAACATCTCTTCATAAGTTATCTTTTCAAGCTTTCGCGCCTGCGGCACAATTCGAGGGTCCGCTGTATAAACCCCATCAACATCTGTATAAATATCACACCGATCCGCGTTCAAGGCCGCAGCAAGCGCAACCGCTGAAGTATCCGTACCGCCACGGCCAAGTGTTGTTACCCTATTATCCGCTGAAATTCCTTGAAACCCCGCCATAACGCAAACAACACCATTTTCCATTCTGCTTAATAAGTCTTGCGTCCCTATTTCTTCAATGCGCGCAGCACCATGAACCTGATTAGTTCTAAATGGAATTTGCCATCCAAGCCATGACCGCGCGGGAACGCCTAAATCCTGCAATGCTAAAGCAAGAAGGCCAGCTGTGATTTGCTCGCCTGCGGAGACAACACTGTCATATTCACGAGCGTCATGAAGAGGAGAAATTTCTTCCACCCAGCTTACCAGCTGATCTGTTGTCCCAGCCATCGCAGAAACAAATACTGCAACTTGATTGCCATCATCAAATTCTTTTTTTACGCGCGCCGCAACAATTCGAATTCTTTCCAAATCTGCAACCGATGTGCCGCCAAATTTCATAACTATGCGTGACATTCAAAATTCTCTTAATCTGCATGGACAATATAAACGAAATAAACAGCGCCATACATATATGCTTATAGGTGCTTGAAGCAAGTGCCGACTTGTATATATTATGTATTAGCACAAAAATAAATGATCAAGGACCATGATGACGCCTTCGAAAACTATTGCAACAGCCAAATCTGTTAACCCTGAGGAAATTTCACATTTTGCTTCGATGGCGGAAACATGGTGGGATCCCGATGGTCCTTTTAAGCCACTTCATAGGCTAAATCCCACACGAATCGCTTTTGTAAAGCATCAAATTTGCACTCACTTTGGTCGCGATCCGATGACCGACAACCCGCTTGCCGATTTGCGTATTCTGGATATCGGCTGCGGGGGCGGCTTACTTTCTGAACCTATTGCCCGCCTTGGCGCAACTATGGTCGGCGCGGACGCCGCTGAAAAAAATATTAAAACTGCCAAGATTCACGCGGAACAAATAGGCCTTGATATCGATTATAGGTTTATCACCGCAGAGCAGCTAGCAAAGCAAGGTGAAAAATTTGACGTCGTCCTAAATATGGAAGTTATTGAACATGTGGCGGATATTTCCTCTTTCTTATGCGCCTGTCAGCAGCTCTTAACCGATAACGGCTGTATGGCCTTATCAACAATCAACAGAACACTCAAATCATGGGCAATGGCAATCGCGGGGGCAGAATATATCATGAGGTGGCTGCCAATCGGTACACATGACTGGAATAAGTTTCTTAAACCTTCGGAGCTTTGCGATGCAGCCATGCGATCCGGGCTTACTATAGAAAGCTTAAAAGGTATGGTTTACAATCCTATCACGGCGACATGGTCGCTTGATGATCATGACTACTCCGTTAATTATCTCGCTTTAGCCGTTAATTCCGAAAATGGATAAATCGTCCAACACAAAATCCATGCGCATTTGGGCAAACGATCAGGATCGAACCGAAAGTCGTCCCGTCAGCAGTGAAATTCCAATCGTCCTCGAATATAACTGCGTTACCTTTGCCGTCATGATGGCAACTCCATATGATCTTGTCGATTTTTCATACGGGTTTAGTTTAACAGAAGGCATTATTGAAAATGCTGGCGATATTATTTACGCGCAAATAAAACCCGCCCCAAAAGGAAAAGTTGCGGCTATCGAAATTAACGCCAAAGCATTTCATAAACTTGAAAAATATAATCGAACCCTGGCGGGCCGCACCGGCTGCGGCCTTTGTGGTGTAGATAAGTTAGAACAAGCCATTAAACCGCTTAAAAAAGTCGTCTCCGACTTAAAAGTCGACGCCACAACAATTCATAAATCAATGTCAAATATCAAGACTTTACAGCATTTGAACAAAGAAACTGGCGCACTGCATGCGGCCGCATTTGTCGACGGTTCAGGTGAAATCTTAACCGTGCGTGAGGATGTCGGACGCCATAATGCACTGGATAAGTTAATTGGACATTTAATTAGGGAAGGTAAAAACCCATCGGAAGGATATGTTTTGATCACAAGTCGGTGTAGTTTCGAAATGGTTCAAAAATGTGCTATCGCGGGCATCCCTCTTATCGCTGCGGTATCTGCAACCACTGACTTGGCAATAAAACTCGCAGAAGAGGCGTCAATCACTGTAATTGCCTTTGCGAGAAAGGACGGAATGAATATCGTAACTGATCCTGAAAATAGAGTTTTGTAGATATTTAGGTTTGTTTAAAGCACCTTTTCTGCCTCTATTAAGTCAGTCTGCGAATTAATATTGAAAAATGGATGCCCTCCGTCGTTCCACGATACTTCTGACGCGGTATGACTATTGATCCAATCCATCGTCTTAAGCGCGCCTCTATCCAGTCTTTCCTCAAGCTCTTCCATAAGTGAAATATTCCACAGCCCGTGCACAGGATGAATTTGATGAGTGGATTTAGCAATAATTATATCATTTTCAGTCTCGTCAAAGAGCCTTGATACAAAGTCGTCTGGAAGAAATGGCGTGTCACACGATGTGGTAACAACCGATGCAAACCCATGTTCCCTTGCATATTTAAGGGCCGTATAAATTCCCCCTAGCGGCCCCAAAGGTTCGCCGCCCTTATCAAATTTTGAATCTGGAACAACTTCTAAAGGAAGATCACTGACCCTATCCATATTACCATTAATATTTAATATGAGGCGATCTACCTGCGGGCTAAATCTTTCGATAACATGGTCTATTATTCTTTTATTGCCTAATGTTAAAAGAAATTTGTCATGTCCACGCATGCGGACAGACGAACCTCCGGCGACGATCATACCAAGAATTTTGTCATTCTGATTATGGGATTGGCTCATATATAAAGCCTAGCTATCGAGTTTATCTGTACCCGGAATGGGAAGAATATCAATGCCTTCATCGAGTAATTCTTCCGTTTCTTTAATCGTTGTCTCACCGTATATGCCGCGCATTTCGCTCTCACCATAATGGATTTTCCGGGCTTCGTCAGCAAAATCGTCTCCAACATATTCACATGTTTTTTCGACCTGTTTTCTGAACTTAGCCATGGTGTTATGCATATGTTCAAGTGCACGCTTCACATCATCCGAACTTACTTCATTGGTTTTTGATGAATGAGCGCTAACCAATACTTTATGATGATCATGTTCGTTTTGCGAATGCGCCGCATCCAATTCCACCAAGCTATTATTGGCAGAAATATTTGGAGCCATAAGTGATTTGGATGTTCTGGTGCATCCACACAAAGGACATTCCACAAGTTCACTATTTACCTGCTTTTCAAAGGCTTCGTTATTTTGGAACCATGCTTCGAAGACATGGCCTCCACTGCATTTAACATCAAATAATATCATAATTTTTATTCTAACTCTTATAAAGCCAACTTTTCCAGCCAACTAATCACTTATGAAGATATAACAACATTTTTGTCGTGGGTCAAAGAAGCAATGCGATTTCTCGCTTCTTGAGATTTCTTCATATCGATCTGCGCTATTATAATGCCTTCTTCTGTTCTGCCATCCACCAGTATTTCTCCCCACGGATCAATAATTAGCGAATGTCCATATGTTTTGCGACCGTTTATATGAAGACCCACTTGAGCCGGTGCAAATACATAAGCTCCGTTTTCAATGGCCCGCGCCTTGAGCAGCGCATGCCAATGAGCTTCACCTGTTGTTTTTGTGAAAGCTGCGGGGACGGTCAACATCGTAGCACCCGCCTGGGAAAGCATTCTGTATAAATAAGGGAACCGCACATCATAGCAGATTGTTAAGCCAACTTTTCCCCACGGAAGGTCCGCTACAACCGCCTTATCCCCAGCAATATATGATTTTGATTCCCTGAATTTATTTTCTCCCGGCAAATCCACGTCAAACATATGGATTTTATCGTATGAGACGACTTTCTTTCCTTTTGGTGAGAATAGAAAACTTCGATTTGCAGCTTTATTCCCTTCTTTTATGGCTATAGAGCCTATCAATAACCAAATTTCCAACTCTTGTGCCAAAGCTGCAAAATGACGCCATGACGGATCGTTATCTTCTGTTTCAATCTTTTGCATCAAAAGCTTACTATCAAAATCAAGCAGCGTCGTCATTTCAGGTGTCAGAACAAAGTCAGCCCCTTTTGCTGCTGCTTTCCGAACGAGCTTTTCAGCGCACCGTATATTTTGCGCAATATCATCGCTCGACGTCATTTGCACAAGGCCGACGGTAAAGTTTTCTTTTGATAAATTTTCAGCAGACATGGCGAAAGATTAACACATGTAAATTAAAGAATCTATTGGCTTAAAAGGGCGTCTAGATGTCCCGCACGATCGAGAGCATATAGATCGTCACTTCCACCGATATGGTCGCCATTAATAAAGATTTGCGGAACGGTATCGGCACCACCAGTGCGTTTTTTCATATCATTCATATAGTCGTCTTTGGACCAAATGTTATATTCTGTGAACTCTTTACCTTTGTTACCCAAAAGTTGTTTTGCGAGCGTACAATAGCCACAGCCAGGTCGTGTATAAATAATAATTTCAGTCATAATAGTTTCCAGATAATCAAAACGTCACTGATATATAGGTTTTTACATACACTTTTCAATGATGAATTAAATTATATTGGAGATTGCGGCCTGATAACACGGAATATGGTTAAAACATATACTTTTGCGGCCCCCGCTCTTTTTAATGCTATTGCGCAGTTTTCGACGGTAGCACCGGTTGTATAAACATCATCGATCAATAGAATGGTTCTATTTTTCACCTTTTCCCGGTTTGTGCGTGTAACTTTGAAGGCACCGCGAACATTCTTGGATCGTTTGTTTAAATTTCCGTCCTGAGGTGGCGTATTCTTTGTTCTAATTAGCAGCTCCGGTTCATGTGCGACACCAATATCATGGGCTAATATTCGAGATAATAGTGCAGATTGATTATAACGCCTTTTTATCAGGCGTTTTTTATGTAACGGCACCGGAACGATCATATCGCTATCAGCGAAGAACCTTGAGCCGGCCCGCTTTAAAAGCTTGGCAAAATATGTCGCATATTCTAACCGGTCCTGATGTTTAAAGCCAATAATCATGCGCCGGCTATTATCATCATAGCGAAGTGCCGAAAGCGACAGATCAAATGCCCTGTTCATATTTTGACAGGTTCCACAAAGACTATCGCCAATGACTGTATAGTTAACGCCGAGGTCGGCACCAAAGGGATAGCCGCAACACGTGCACATGGGGTCTGATAAAAAGTGTAATTCTTTCCAGCATTCCGGGCATATATTATGTGCCCGGTCGACTCGCCCGCCACAATTCAAACATTTTGGCGGCAAAATAACGTCAAGCAACTTGCGGCCAACCACTTGCATACTATCAATCAGGTTGTTTATACTTCCTTTTAATAATTGCTTCTTTGCGTATGCTTCTAAAAATGTCATATAGTCATTATGACGCAAAAGAAGAAACAGAAAAAGCCTCAACTTAAATCACCCTTAAAAGAGGCTGAAATTTTTGACCGTAAAATCATTAAATTAAGGCGTGAAATAATTGCGTCCGAATTTCAGAACTATGATTTCCTAAATCGTGAAATAACAAATCGCCTAATAGATAACATTCAGGATATAAAAAGAACCTTTTATCACATTGTTAATATCGGTTGTCATTCGAAAACTATAATAGATCATTTCAACAAGAGTTTTATCATTGATCAGGATCTTTCCTACACTATGGCAGCAAAAGCGGATTGCTTAAAAATACAGGCAGATGAAGAGTTTTTGCCTTTTAAAGATCAAAGCCTTGACCTTGTAATAAGTTGTCTTAACCTACATTGGGTCAATGATTTACCCGGAGCATTAGTTCAAATAAAACACTGTCTGAAACCGGACGGTCTGTTTCTTGGTGCTTTTTTGGGTGGTGAAACATTAACCGAACTCCGTCAGTCAATGCTAAAGGCGGATATGGATCATCACGGTGGTATCAGCCCACGTATTTCGCCGTTCATCGACGTGCGGGAAGCAGGATCGCTAATGCAGCGCGCGGGCTTTGCTCTTCCCGTAGTTAACATCGAAAAAATTACGGTTACCTATTCAGACGCTTTTTCACTGATGAAAGAATTACGTGGCATGGGAGAGAATAACGCGTTAGTGAAAAGATATAGAGCACTGACGTCTCCGCGCTTGATGTTAAAAGTTGCGAAAAATTATCACGCTGATTTTGCGCTCGAAAGTGGTAAAATTCCCGCAACATTTGATATAATATATTTGCAGGGATGGGCACCAGATGAAAGCCAACAAAAACCCTTAAAACCCGGCAGTGGCAACATGTTTCTTAAAGATGCGCTTGGAAAATCGCCGCCCGCCAAAGTATGATATTATAAAAAATCCCTAATCATAGCGATAAGCGGCTCATCCGCGGGCGGCATGGGATAGTTCTTGAGTTCGTCAATTTTGACCCACTTTAAATTTTGGTCTTCGTTAGCTTGCATTATGCCGTCCCATTTCCGGCACACGAACACCGGCATAAGTAAGTGAAAATCGTCATAAGTATGTGAGGCAAACGTAAATGCGGCAAGACACGATTCTGTGGTGTCAATATTCAGCTCTTCCTTAAGTTCCCGGATAAGTGCACGTTCCGGCGTTTCTCCGCTTTCAACTTTTCCGCCCGGAAATTCCCATAATCCCGCCATTTTTTTGCCTTCTGGTCTCTGGGCGAGTAAAATGCGGCCGTCAATATCCATCATCACCACCGCAGAAACAGTGACTAACTTAACCGGGCCTTGCGACCACCCACCGGGTGGATCAGGGCAAAATTCGCTCATCGATCAGGTCTTTCATTAAAATTTAGAACGTAAAATTCACTGCACCCGGCACCATGACCACACCGTGAGTACTCGGGCGGCGGTGAGCCATTGTGAAGAAAACCTGCTTTTTCCAGTAGTTTCCGTGAACCTGCATTTTCGTGTGCCGTTTGTGCAATTAATTTTTTCACTTTTCCTTCTCTTCGCAGCCACGCCAATACCGTATCTAAAAACTCGGATGCAAAGCTCTTTCCCCAAAAATCAGGCCCAAGCCAATATCCAATTTCACATTCTGCTCTTTTCGCTGAAAATAACTTTATCCCGCCTATGTGCCGATTAGTGTCTTTTTCAATAACGGAAAAATAAATTTGATCCCCTTTGGTAAAGCTGTCTATAGCATCCTTGATAAAGGTTCTTCCTGCTTCACTGTTATAGGGGAACGGAATATTATTTGAAAGCCACTGCGTAACATCCCATTTGCTCAAAATAGCGATATGCTCATCAAGATCATCTGCCTTATATGCCCTGAGAATTAATCTTTCTGATTCTAATTGAAAATTTATGTTCATTACTAACTTCTGTAGTTCGCATTGATGCTAATATAACCGTGTGTTAAATCACACGTCCAAACTGTGGCTTTTCCCGAAGCAATGCCAACGTCGACCAGCAGATCAATTTTTTGCCCTTTGAGATGTTCAGTGCATTTTGCTTCATCATACCCATCAACTCCCATACCGTGTTCGGTTACCTTTTGACCTCCGATATGGATAACAAGTGCATCACGGTTAGCTTGTTCGCCAGCCTTTCCAACAGCCATAACGATACGGCCCCAGTTGGCGTCTTCGCCAGCGATTGCTGTCTTTACCAGCGGAGAATTTGCGATGCTCATGGCTATCCGTTTTGCAGCGCGGTTATTTTCGCCACCAGAGACCTTAATCGTTATAAACTTGGTAGCCCCTTCCCCGTCACAAACAATCTGATGCGCTAAATCTAACATCAGCTCAGACAACGTTTCTTTAAAGTCGTCTAAAATAGGATTGTCTATATCACTAATTTTACCTCCAGATCCCGTCGCAAATGCCAAAACCGTATCGGATGTCGACGTATCACTATCAACGGTGATACTGTTAAATGATTGATCACAAGCACTTTGTAACATTTTCTGCAGGATATCTTGCTCTAACGACGCATCAGTAAAAATAAAGCCAAGCATCGTTGCCATGTCCGGCGCAATCATTCCGGATCCTTTCGCAAATCCACATATTGTTATAGATTTATTGCCGACCTTTGCCGTACGCGTTGCTCCTTTTACAAATGTGTCGGTGGTTAAGATCGCCTGCGCCGCGTCGTGCCATTTATCTGATGCCAAAGAAGCCGCCGCTTTGGTTATATATTGATTTATAACATCCGCATCAAGTACTTCGCCTATGACACCGGTAGAAGCCACATATACCTGATCCAGTTCACAAGATAAGTTATCCGCTACCGACCGGATCGTTGACGTCATGGCATCATCCCCCGCTTTTCCGGTAAAAGCATTGGCGTTTCCGGCATTTACAAGCAAAGCACGGGCCGGTTTATTCAAGGATAATATGCCGCGACACCAATCCACGGGAGCCGAAGAACATTTCGACGTCGTGAAGACGCCCGCAATAACCACACCTTGTGGAAACGAAACTAATAATAAGTCATCACGATCTTTATATTTCATGGACGTCGCTGCCGTGCTTAATAAAACCCCGTCCAAAGGGGGAAATTTTGGGAATTTGTTGGGTGTCAAAGGGGATTTTTTCATGTTCTGCTTGGTCCGATATACAATTAATCAGTAAGTTATAAGCTGCGATAAGAATAGTTGTCTATAAAATCCTCTGAAAAATATCAATAATATAACCATCAAACATTGACTTAAGGCCCTGACACTCTTATTTGTGCTACATAATCTATTTGTTTCAATTTTGACTTTTGACGCAATTTATGTTGCTAAAAATTCTATAAAAATGTTTGGCCGTAAGATCCGGAGCCATCCAAGGAAAATATAATGCTGGGAATGGGCAAGATTGCCAAAAAACTATTTGGCACAGCGAATGAACGTTACCTTAAAAGCTTAGAGCCAAGAATAAATGCCATAAATGCTCTCGAACCAGAAATTTCGGCTCTTTCTGATGAAGATCTAAAAAGAAAAACCGAAGATTTTCGAATACGTCTTGAAAATGACGAAACACTGGACAGTCTCCTTGTTGAAGCGTTTGCCGTGGTGCGTGAAGCCGCAATACGGGCACTGGGTCAGCGCCATTACGATGTGCAGCTCATCGGTGGTATCGTTCTTCATGAAGGTCAGATATCGGAAATGAAAACGGGTGAAGGTAAAACACTTGTGTCAACTCTGGCTGGGTATCTAAATGCACTGCCCGCTAAAGGTGTCCACATTGTTACGGTGAATGACTATCTTGCGAGCAGAGATTCAGAATGGATGGGTCAAATATATCGCTTTTTGGGCATGTCCGTTGGCTGCATAATTCCAAACATCGGGGATCAGAACCGCAAAGCCGCCTATGCCTGTGATGTGACATATGCTACCAATAATGAACTTGGCTTTGATTATCTTCGCGATAATATGAAATTCCATCCCGATGCGATGGCACAGCGCGATCCTTTTTTTGCAATCGTTGATGAAGTAGACAGTATCCTTATTGACGAGGCGCGAACGCCACTGATTATTTCTGGCCCAACCGAAGATAAGTCTGAACTTTATGTTTCTGTGAATAAAATTATCCCAGATCTAAATGATGAAGATTATGAAGTTGACGAGAAAAGCCGCAATATCACCCTTACTGAAGAAGGCATGGAACATTTAGAAGTTATCCTTAAAAAGGCTGGCCTAATCGAAAGTGAAAACATGTATGATTACGGTAACGTCGCCGTGGTTCATCACGTTAATCAGGCGTTGAAAGCCCATAAATTATTTAAAGCGGAAAAAGATTATATTGTCAAAAATAAGGAAGTTGTCTTAATCGACGAATTTACCGGTCGAATGATGGACGGAAGACGCCTTTCCGAAGGACTACATCAAGCGATCGAAGCGAAAGAGGGGGTCGATATCAAGTCCGAGAACCAAACGCTGGCGTCGGTCACATTTCAAAATTACTTCAGACTTTATCCCAAACTTTCCGGCATGACCGGCACCGCCGCAACAGAAGCGTCAGAATTTGGTGATATTTACGGCCTGGGCGTAATTGAAATTCCGACTAATGTTGACGTGTCCCGCATTGATGACCATGACGAAATTTATAGAACATCGGCGGAAAAATTTAAAGCAATCGTCGATCGCATCGAAGAATGTTATAAAACCAAACAACCAATTTTAGTCGGTACGGTAAGCATTGAGAAGTCTGAATACTTGTCCGACATGCTGAAGAAGCGCAAAGTCAAACATAACGTGCTTAATGCCAAATTCCACGAGGAAGAAGCTTACATTGTCAGTCAAGCGGGCCGTTACGGTGCCGTTACAATAGCGACAAATATGGCAGGGCGCGGAACTGATATTCAACTAGGCGGTAATATTGACATGCGGGTTGAACGTGAAGTACCCGAAGATGATGAGAAAAAACGGCAAAAACTGATTGAAAAAATCACTCAGGAAATATCCGAAGAAAAAAACAAAGTTATCGAACTTGGCGGCCTATTTGTACTAGGAACGGAGCGTCATGAAAGTCGCCGCATTGATAATCAGCTTCGCGGTCGTTCCGGCCGACAAGGCGACCCCGGCTATTCTAAATTTTTCTTAAGTATGGAAGATGACCTGATGCGCATTTTTGGCGGCGAGCGTATGGATGGCTGGATGCAAAAACTCGGCTTTGAAGAGGGTGAATCCCTCACTCATCCTTGGCTCAACAGGGCCGTTGAGAAGTCGCAGGAGAAGGTTGAAACCCGCAACTACGACATTCGTAAGAATCTTCTTAAATTTGATAATGTTATGAATGACCAACGGAAAGCCATATACGAGCAACGCCGAGAAGTCATGACGGAAGAAGATCTTGAAGAAACGATCGCAGATATGCGCCAGGACGTTGTCGACAGTCTAGTCGCCAGTCATGTGCCTGCGCGGAGTTATCCTGAGGATTGGGATACAAAAGGACTTGCGATTGAAACAAAAAGAATATTCACACAAGATTTCGATGTTGAAAAGTGGGCGCAAGAAGAAGGTATAGACGAAGAAGCGTTTACTGAACGGCTGATCGACGCAACGGACCGATTTATGGCAAAGCGAAGTGCCGACATCGGCCCGGAAACTATGCGCCATTTGGAAAGAACAGTTTTGTTACAATCTATTGATAGCCACTGGAAGGAACATCTGTCTCAGCTGGATCATTTAAGGCAGGTTATCCAGCTTAGAGCCTACGGCCAACGAAACCCTCTGGATGAATTTAAAACCGAATCATTTTCAATGTTTGAGACAATGCTGACAAATACCCGCGAAAATGTTGCTATGTTGCTGTCACATATCGAGATAAGACGAGAAGAAGATGTTCCCAACTTGGCCGAACCGGACCGGGGACGTATGAATGAAAACCATTCTGGAGGCGGCGTAAACGCTTCCGGTGGGAACCCTGATGATTGGAAAAATACACCTCGCAACGCAGACTGTCCGTGCGGGAGCGGTAAAAAGTATAAACACTGCCACGGACAAGTCATGCCAAAAGTTGGTCGCAATGATCCTTGCCCTTGCGGGAGCGGCAAGAAATATAAACATTGCCACGGCACGATCTAAAAAAACCACTCCCTAATAAAAAAGACCCGGTCCGACAACCGCGCCAATTCGTTATATGTAAATTTGTCTTAGAGGCTCACGGTACCCATATTTAGAAATTTTTCGTTCCTAAGCAGTTTAATTTTATCTGCGCTCAAGGCCGAAAGTTCCATCAACGCATTATCGAGCGCTTTGCCGACAGCCTTCATGGTCTTATCATGGTCGCGGTGAGCGCCGCCAATCGGTTCAGGGATGACTTCATCAATGACTTCTAGCTTTAATAAATCTTGAGCCGTGATCTTCAGCGCATTGGCCGCTTCTTCCGCCTTATCGTTCGTCCGCCACAAAATTGAAGCGCATCCTTCCGGTGAAATCACACTATAAACCGCGTGTTCCATCATCAAGATCTTGTTGCCCGCCGCTAAAGCAACTGCGCCGCCAGACCCCCCTTCGCCCACAACAACGCTAATAAGTGGGACCTTAACGGCCAGGCAGGCTTCCGTTGATCTTGCTATCGCTTCTGCCTGTCCGCGCTCTTCAGCGCCAACCCCGGGATATGCGCCAGCAGTATCAACAAATGTAATAATTGGAATTTTAAACTGGTCAGCTAGATTAAACAGCCTAATCGCTTTTCTAAATCCTTCTGGCCGCGCCATGCCAAAATTATGCTTGATCCGGCTTTCGGTATCGTTGCCTTTCTCGTGACCAACAACCATCACAGATTGCCCATTAAAGCGTCCAATCCCGCCTATAATAGCATGATCATCAGAAAACCCTCGGTCCCCAGAAAGCAGCATAAAGTCCGTGAAAAGATTTTTAATATAATCCGAAAGATGCGGTCTGTCCGGGTGGCGGGCAACTTTAATTTTTTCCCATGACGTCAGCTTCGCATATGTAGAACGTAATAATTTGTCAAGCTTGACTTCAAGACGGCTTACCTCTTCCGCGATGTTAATTTCATCACCACTTTCCAAACTTTTGATATCACGAATACGACTTTCAAGCTCGGCGATAGATTTTTCAAAATCTAGATATGTTTGCATATAATATTACTTTACTGTCATTGTTCGCAAAAAAGTCCTTATAGCCGTTGAAGATCGAAAAGGCGACAAAAAAAATTCCTTTGCAAGCGCAATATCCATTTATTTCGCAAGCGGATGCTTGCTTTGCACCAGTGATTTTAAGCGCTCTTCGAGAACATGTGTATATATTTGTGTTGTCGTTATATCCGCATGTCCAAGCATTTTTTGCACCGCGCGCAAATCAGCCCCATTGGACAAAAGGTGTGTGGCAAACGCATGCCTTACAACATGAGGAGACAACTTATTCGGCTCTATCCCAACTTTTATACCAAACTGCTTTAGATTTTGTGCGAAATGATGGCGTGTTATATGACCTAGCTTTCCACGTGACGGAAATAACCACTTGTTTTGTTTATCTTTATATTTTAACTGACCTTTAGAATCTTTAAATGACGCCAAGACGCCAATATAGTTATACACTGCCTTGAGCGCACGTTGACTGAGAGGAACGAGGCGTTCTTTGTTTCCCTTCCCACGCACATAAATATAAGGTTCCCCACTTTGAAAAATATTGCGCGGTAAACTGACAAGTTCCGATACCCGAAGCCCCGCAGCATATAATAACTCTATCATCGCAAGAAACCTTAAATCATTTATATGTCCTGACTTAGTGGCACATTCTTTAGCGCCCTCAATAAGCTTTGCAACTTCCGCTTCACTGAGTAGCTTAGGAAGGGACCGAGCAATGTTTGGGCTTTCTATATCAAGTGATGGATTGTCACTGCGAATTCCTTCGGCATATAGGAACTTAAAAAATTGTCTTAGACAAGATAACTTGCGCGCTGAGGTGCTCGCGGCAAATTTCTTTTTTTCCAAATGACTTAAATACTTCCTTACTTCGGCCCGGTTAACGCTTAACAAGCTGTCCCTGGAGCCAGAGGCAACAAATATTCTAAATTGTTCAATGTCGTGAGAATAAGAGCTTATGGTATTGAGAGAGGCCGCACGTTCAGTCAAAATCATTTCAAGAAATAGATCTATTGAGTTTTGATCATCCATGACTAAAAATCATTGGAAACCATAGCTTCAAGTGCAATGCTTCGTGCTTCTTTTTCTAAACCAAAGCTTCTGAGAGTACGAATCACTGCGCTAATGCCCGAAGCATCCAGTCCGCCCGGCCCATTTGCACTTGCGGCAATTAAACTTAATATTACGGACTGGCCGAATTTATTTTCTTGAACCGACAATATCATATCGCGCCATACGCCCAGTGGAATAGCATGTCGATTTTCCGAATAATTGTTTGTGATAAGCTCTAACCACTTATCTTCCGACACGTCATATTGAAAAGCTTCCGCTAATGCATAGAATAAGGCAGCTTTACTGTCTCTGTTTTCCGGAGACAAAACCATTTGACCATTCCACCATAAATCTAAAATATCGTCGTTCCAGGGAATATCCCCTCGTTCGCTTGCAAGCACGACCAACGGCCAGATGTTGATCAACGCTCGCGTAGCTTCAGCATCCCCGCCAACGGCATTTCTGCGCACAAAATTATACCACTGGCTGGCTTTCTCAAATTCACCCGCAAGAAGCAACCCCCTTGTAATATGATGTGCATGATTGATTAGTCTGTTACTAGGATTGATAGATAGCAACGTCTGAATATTCAACAGAGAGCTTCTGGGTAAATCATTTTTTGCAATAGCCCTTTCCCACATAACTTTCAAAATTTCAGCCTTAGCAACATCGTTACCCTGTCTCGATGCCGCTTGGTACAGCATCGCGTCCGCCAAAGGCCTTTCATCGAACTGAGCAATTCGCACGGCATTCGCATATTCGGATTCTGAAAATTCCTGAAGGCCGTATATGTCGCTCAGCACGCTCACCAAAATTCCGCCGTTAAGAAAGCTCTTTACTGCCGCTTGAAAACGATTTTCATCGGACATGTTTGGATTAATAACCAACGCACTGATCACGAGCGGCGAGCCATTCTCGATAAGCTCAGCTTCGATCGGCTGATCAAGCAGTGAAAGAATGCTATAGTTTAATGGGTCCAAAGAAGTGAGCCCGTTACTTATAAAAGTTGGCCTAATAGAAGGCTCTTCCATAAGAATGCTTATTAAGTCAAAAAATACGAAATCATTGCCGCCTTGTTCGTTAAATAAGTCCAATGCTATCTGGGCCCCGGTTTTGTCTTCCTCCATAGCCCGGCAAAAAGCCAGCATTTTCAGCCAAAAGCCCACGTCATTATTATTCTGACTATCATCGGCTTCGATGGTTACAAGACCATTAGCCGGTGATGCCTGTGAACGAGCAACGCGAGTAAGTTGGCATGCCCCGATTAAATCCCCGCCGAGCAACAAAATTTCCGCGTTATTTTTGTTAACTTCTAAATACTCCTCAGGAAGGCTTTGAATAAAAGCCATTAAATCGGACAAATTTCCTCTTTCCATCAATTCATTAATTCTCAAATTAATGAATTTCTTAGCGAGCCTTTCATCAAATTCCTGTACATTATTGTTGCTCAATATCTCCTGGCCGCCCGACGCTGTTTCCAGTGCCAGGGATGTTCCAATCGGCGCAGACGAAACCGACAATAGTAATTTTCTGGAAATGTCGTCCATGGCCGGCGATTTTAACGGCAAGTTAAGCACCGATATTAATTTTTCTATCTTATCAATTTCGGAACGACGCCACATTGTTGTTGCAAATCCGCCATCTTCGGCGCGAATTGTTCCAAAAAGTGTTGAATCTTCTTCTGGTAGCTCCATTACTTCCAGCGAACCATCATTTAGTTCGGTTACGCTTTCGCCAGGACCGTTTGAAACAGGGCGTTGCTCTTCAGGGGCCCTTTGGTTGATTTCGTTTGCGTTCGGAAAATATGGTCCCGGCAGATCTGACGGGAATAATATTGATTGCGGTGCAGTGTCCGCTTGAGGAATATTCTGACCTAAAGCGAGGCTCCCTGCTTCTCGCTCCTGTCCAATAACAACGGACCCGAATAGAATATAAAAAATCAATATGCCCGATACCAGATATAGCAATATGCTTTTTTTTCGGTCTTGATTGTCTAGATAAGTAAGCGTAGCGGCCATGCTTATTCCACCTAAGTTGTTAATCCGTTATTGTGGGAACATATCATCAGAAAGTGTTTTTTCGACCCGTTCCGATGGCGCAGGAATATCTGCGGTCATAAGATATATTCCAGCGCCCACCACGCTGATGAGTATCAAAACAATTAACGAAAGCCATAATTTTGCCATTGGTGTATTTACCTCAGTAATATTATTAAAAAAATTAAATAATTAATGCATTATATTAGCCGCGTATCAACATAACGTAAAGCTGGTAGAAAAATATGTTTATTTCGTGGCTAAACTATCTAAAGACATGTAAATAGAAGATATAATGAATAATTTAAAAAGAAAAAGAAAAAAAACCCTTTCCCCTCGTTTAAGATACCCTTTACGAAAAAGTATTTCTATTATCGGACTAATGGGTAGCGGCAAAACTACAGTAGGCGTGCGGTTGGCACGCCGCCTTAATCTGACTTTTGTCGATAGTGACCACGAAATAGAAGCCGCCGCCGGTCACTCCGTAACAGAAATATTTGAAAAGTTCGGCGAAGATGATTTTAGAAAAGGTGAGAGACGAGTTATAAACCGCCTAATTACCCAGGACGAGAAAATTGTTCTCGGCACAGGCGGTGGCGCGTTCATGGATGAAAAAACCAGGGGTCGCCTTAAAGCGAAATCCATCGTCATATGGCTTAAAGTAGACGTTGATCTACTTGTTGAAAGAACCTCGAAGCGTGACACCCGACCCTTACTAAGAAAAGGAAATCCAAGAAAAATTCTTCAAAAATTAACAGATGACCGCTACCCAATATATAAGGAAGCGCATATAACGGTTGAAAGCGGACACGGACCCCATGATAAGGTGGTTAATGATATTATATGGAAATTAAACAAATATCTTGCAATTGAAAAAAAGAAGTATCAAAAACGCATGGCCCGACAGCGAGCAAAAATGAATAACGCGCAAAAACAAGAAGCAAACAATGGTTCAGCCCGTGATACAAAAAACTAAAGTTAATTTAGGCGAGCGAAGCTACGATATTGTCGTCGGCGAAAATATCATTGATGACGCTGCGGCTTATATAATGCCATTCCTAAACAGATCCCGGACGGTCATCGTTACAAACAAAATTGTCGCGAAACACCAATTACCTCGTCTGGAACACAATTTTACAGAAAATAAAATAGACTATGAAACCATCATATTGCCCGCGGGGGAAAGTACAAAATCTTTTAGTTATTTTGAAAAATTACTTGATGATCTCCTAAAGCTTCGGCTTGAGCGTTCCGACGTCATAATCGCACTTGGCGGTGGCGTCATTGGTGACTTGGTCGGCTTTGTCGCAAGCGTATATTTGCGCGGCATAAACTTTATACAAATCCCGACCAGTTTACTTGCGCAGGTGGATAGCTCTGTAGGTGGAAAAACGGGCATTAACAGTGCCTACGGTAAAAACCTTATCGGTGCCTTTCATCAACCCGTTTTTGTACTCATTGATGTAACAACTCTGGAAACGCTAGAAAAACGACATATCGTTGCCGGTTACGCGGAAATCGTCAAATATGGTTTGATAAATGATCAGGCCTTTTTTAACTGGTTAGAAATAAACGGACCAACGTTGATATCCGGTCCAGGAAAAGAACATTTACCGCTTCGCATCGAAGCAATAGTCAAGAGCTGTAAAGCAAAAGCAGCCGTTGTCGCAGCAGATGAAAAAGAAGCGGGTAAGCGTGCGTTATTGAATTTAGGCCATACATTCGCCCACGCACTGGAAACAGAAAACGGTTATAATAGTGAACTTTATCACGGTGAAGCCGTTGCAATGGGCATTATACTTGCTTTTGAGCTTTCATACATAATGAAGCTATGCTCGCAGTCCGATGTTGATCGCATAAAAAATCATTTTGAAGCAACTGGCGCGAAAAGTATTAAAGAATTTAGCTTTGATATAGACAACTTGATTGAACATATGAAAGGCGACAAAAAAATGACTGCGGGTAAATTGGTATTTGTTCTCACGAAAGGAATTGGCCAGTCATTCCTATCTAAAGAAGTTAACATGAACGATGTAAAAACTGTTCTTGAAAACGCAATAAAGGTATAATGTAAAAACTCATGGAAGCTGAAATTATTACAGCGATAATCATAATCGTTTTCCTAATTATTTTTTCCGGGTTTTTCTCTGGATCAGAAACTTCCTTGACTGCGACATCAGCATCAAACATGCATAAGTTATCCAAGGAAGGAAACGGGCGTGCCGGGCTTGTTGAAAAATTAATGGAAGACCCGGAAAGTTTGATTGGGGCGATTTTGCTTGGAAACAATCTGGTTAATATCTTAGCATCAGCCCTAGCAACCTATTCATTTATTGAATTATTCGGCGAAATTGGCGTTGTCTACGCCACATTTGTAATGACATTAATTGTTTTAATCTTCGCAGAAGTAATGCCAAAAACCTACGCCATCTCAAATCCGGAAAGAGTGGCTCTAAAAGTTGCACCTATCATAAATGTCCTGGTCATGATTCTATCGCCGATCGTTCGTCTTATACAGGCTGTCGCGCGTCAATCGCTCCGATTAATTGGTGTTAATGCAGCAGAAAACCAACGAGTTTTAAGTCCGCAAGATGAGATCCGCGGTGCTATAGATTTGCAGGCACACGAAGGTGGCATCGTTAAAGAGCATAAAGATATGCTCGCTGGCATACTTGACCTTGATGAAATAAGCCTCGAAGATGTGATGGTGCATCGCAAAAATGTTGAAACAATAAATGTTGCTGATGATATAGAAGATATTTTCCAGCAAATTGTAACAAGTTCTTATACCAGACTACCGATGTGGGAAGAAAGTCAGGATAATATTATAGGGGTTGTTCATGCCAAAGATATTCTGCGCATAACACGCAAATCCAACGGTAAACTTAACCATCGCAATTTGCGTGAAGTTGCCATATCACCTTGGTTCGTCCCGGAAACCACAAGTCTACGCGAACAATTGAAAATGTTTCTGGCACGTAAAGCACATTTTGCTCTCGTGGTCGACGAATATGGTGCTCTGATGGGTGTAATAACACTTGAGGATATTTTGGAAGAGATAGTAGGTGAAATCACAGATGAGCATGACACACTGAACAGCGACATAAATGTGTTAAAGTCTGGTATTGTTATCGCGGAGGGAACGACGCCCATCCGCGATCTTAATCGTCAATTTAATTGGCGGTTAAGCGACGACGAAGCCATTACGATCGCCGGATACATCATCGATCAAGCAGAGATCATCCCGCTGCCGGGGCAAACTTTCGATATAAACGGATTCAAACTCGAAATATTAACCCGAACACGAAATCAGATCACTAAAGTAAAAATTTATCCTCCGGGAGACGAATAAGTCACTGAGCAGATTTATTTTTGACAATTTCCAGCATTTTTCGAATTTGATTCGCCTCTAATTTGCCAATATCCCGATTTAACAAATTCACTAGTTCGGTGGCATCAGCACTTAATCCTGCCGTATCAACAACCATTTTAGGATGGGAGATTTTTGCCAATGTTTCAAGTTCCTCTGCATCATCCCAGATAATATTAAAGAAACTTATAATTTGCTGGATAAGCGCCCATGTCGGTCGGCCTCTGTGTCCATGCTCCAGAGCGGATAAATATGCGGGACTAATCGCAAGCTTAACTGCCATTTCCTTCTGACTAATGCCTCGAGCCTTTCTTAATTCACGAACTTTTTCGCCAAACGGTGTCATTATTTTCTCTTCAAAATTACATAGAGCGCCCCAGTACCCCCGTCCCGAGAAGCGGCATCCTGGAATGTTACAATCATCTGACGCATGGCACCGCCCGATAGCCACATGGGTACTTCGCGCCGTAAAACCCCTCGGTTATTTTCGAAATCTCGATAGTTGTTTTGATCATACTTCTCTTTAAGGCCTCCTTTGCCGGTAACCACCAACACCAGCCGCTTACCATTATTTTGTGACCTTTCTAAAAAGCTCCATAATTTTTCATAAGCTTGCACACATGTCAAACCGTGCAAATCTATTTTTCCTTCAACCTTCGTTTTACCTTGCTTAAGTTTCTTACCCCAATTGCTATCATTATTTTTCAGGCTCTCAAAATTTGACACGGAGGGCTGGCTGGTTTTTCTAAACTCATTGCGGTCCGGTATTTTTATCTCAAAGCGGGGTGCACTGCGCTGGACATTCAGATCAATTTTTTCTGACGGCGCAATATCCCTCGTATAAAGGTGCCAAAGTCGTTGTTCTTCTTCAGTTAGGCTCCTTTTTACCATCAGGAAGAGCTTTCAAAGTCAACGGCGACCGGGTTTGGGACTAACAGATAATATGTACCTCCGTCCTTCATAGGGCCTGCCTTTCTTTCCGCTTCTTCTCCTATGCCCCAATACACATCACCGCGCACCTTGCCTTTAATGGCACCTCCAGTATCTTGCGCGATAACAAGCCGGTTCAAACTTGGTCGCTTCTCAATATTTTCGGCATCTGTTTCGGTTTCTTTATATGTTTCTAGCCAAAGCGGTATACCAAGAGGAATATGGTCTCTATCCACGGCCAATGAACGGCCCGGCGTAAGCCCTATACCTAAACTACCAATTGGGTCAGTGCTTGTCCGTTCCTGGAAAAAAACGTAAGACGGGTTTTTCCACATTAGGTTAAAGGCTTCTTCAGGGTTATCCTCCATCCACTTCAAAATTGCTTGCAATGACATATCTTCGCGCTTTATGTCACCGCTTTCAATTAAATATTGCCCAATAGCGCGGTAAGGACGGCCGTTTTTCTGCGCATAACCAAGATGCACTATTTCACCGTCCTCAAGCTCAATAAAACCTGACCCTTGTATCTGCAGGAAGAATGTTTCAGCCGCTTTTTCAAGCCATACAAGCTCAAGATCCTGACCTTCAAGGGCACCAAGGTCAATTTCTTTACGGTTCTTATAAGGAATAAACTTATCGTCTATAACTTCACCAACAATTGACCTTCCCCTTAAACTAAGGTCAAAATCACCCAAATTAATAGACTGAAGATCTTCTGGTATTGCGTATAGCGGGAAATTATATTTTTCGTTTTTTTGCCGCGAGCCGTTATAAAGAGGGGCGTAGTAGCCTGTGAACAATCCTGATGGCTCATTCCGGTAGGTCACCGGTCTAAAATGAAATTCAAAAAATTTTCGGGCCTGATTTCTATTAAAATCACTTAATTCTGTTGCTGCATTGCAAACTGGTTTCCAGTCAGCTGCTTTGCCGAACACGTTCAAGGTCCTGCCGTCAGGATAGGACATAATTTTTTCGCAGGAATTTTGAAAAGCCCGCAGCGCTTCTTCATGCGCGTCATTTTCCCATCCATCAAGTTCGCCAAACGGCACTTCAACGAAATCACTCTCATGTTGAAACGTTCTGGGTATTGAAAAAAAATAAACAGCACTACAAAACAACCCTAAAAGAAAGGCTAGCGCTGAGTAGTTTTTCATAATTCCAAATTTCCTATAATAATAGAACTTCTCTGAAACTCATTATTCGTTACTTGTTGAAACCAGCGTCCAGTTAGGATCTCCACGGTTTACATCACGGCAAAAGGTCCAGACGTCAACAACGGAAACCACTTTATCAGGTTCCCCGTCCACAATATTTCCATCCGCATCTTTAATGGCGATAATCATGTGGCTTTTAAACCGAAGCGTAATTTCCGCCATAGAGCCTTCTATACTGGCATCTTCAAGTTCAATAAGTTCAATATCTTTAACAACATTGTTAAATTCATGTCCTTGCTCTTTCATATCATTGACTGCAACTTCGAATTGTGCAAATACATCGCGGCTTAAAAAAGTACGAAGTGTTTTGACATCGCCTTGCCAAAACGCATTAAGAATCATTCCATAAGCATATTCCGCGCCGTCGATAAAGGATGGCAACGTAAATGTGGCGTCGTAACCTCTAACTTTTTCGAGCACCCCATAGTGAGGTGATGTTTTTGCTACGCCGATATCCTGAGTTTCAACAGGCTGCTGAGAAGGCTCTTGCTTATCAATAGTTGAGTTAATCGGAATGACATTGTCTTTATTTTTACGAGCGTCATTATTGTGGTCTTTAAATGAGTTTTGCCGCGGCTTTTCATCTTTACCGTCATAGCCATCTTTGCGGCCCAAGGTGCGCCTCAACTGCAGAATAATAAATCCTGCGATAAAGGCTATTATGATCAAAAATAAATTATCGGAATCGTTATTCATTTGCTTTCCTGTTTACACATTTCCGGCGATCACTTGGCGGCCAGATATTTTATACTATATTAGATAGATCATCATGTATATATTGTGAACTTATATTTCAACAATCTGGATTATAAATGCCTTTATTATTTTTAGCTGCCCTTATAGCAGTACCTTATCTTGAATTTCTAGTCTTCATGGAAGTTGGTAATCAAATCGGAGGCTTATCGGCCCTTATGTTGACGCTATTAACCGCTTTTTTGGGTATTTACATAATTCGCCAAGAGGGAATACAGGTATTAGGAAGCCTTAAAAATACTGTTGAGAGAGGTGAAAGCCCCGTTTCAGAATTAATACATGGCTTTTTTCTCGCAATAGCAGGCTTTTTCTTTTTGTTGCCCGGGTTTATCACAGACACAATAGCCGTACTTTTGGCTATCGCACCGGTTCGTTCCATATTGGGAAAGATGTTAGTGGATTCAAATCTTCGTCATAATGCCAATAGGCCCCGCTCGTCTTCTTCATCCGGGATTGTCATAGATGGCGATTATAAAGAGAGCACGGAGGACGACGAAAAACTTGAACAAAAAAATAACGAAGATGATAAAAAAGAGAATGAATAAAAATTAGGACTAAAAAATAGACCGTTAACTGCATTTTTCAGCCACAATGACTTGTGCAGATAATAAAACCATGCTAGCAGACGGGATAAATTTGCGAATATTATTTAGGAAAAGACAAAATGTCAGACAATACAGATCAAAATGAATCCACCGAAGTAGATAACGGTAATGAAGTACAAATTAGTATTTTAGGACAATATATTAAAGATCTTTCATTTGAAAATCCGACACCCGCTCAGACTATTCAGAAACTGGCTACTGAGAAACCTTCTATGAACATTAATGTAAATCTTAATGCACAGCAGGTCGCCGATGACATTTATGAAGTTGACCTTAAAATTACGGCCACAGCAAAATCAAATGATGAAACGGCCTTTGTGGCTGAACTTCTTTACTCCGGCCTATTTGGTATTAAAAATCTGCCGCCAGAACAACTGCAACCATTTTTAATGGTAGAGGCACCGCGCCAAACCTTTCCTTTTGCGCGCCGCATTCTCTCTGACGTAACCCGCGACGGTGGCTTCCCACCACTAATGCTTGAGCCTATAGATTTTGCAAGCCTGTATAATCAACAACTTGCTGCTGGCCAAGACCCGGCGGAAGGAGAAAATGACATAGTCGTCAACTAAGAAATCACATACATAAAATTTGGAAAAGCCCTTCATTAGCAGGGCTTTTTTCGTTTCATTACCAAAGCGACTTATCTATATTCTTGATAAATTCGCCATGACGATTAAGTTCTTCTTCGCTGGCGCAGTGGGGGCGGGGCTCCCGAAAGGGCCGCTCAGAAATAGTTGGTCCAGCGATCACCGTTTTCTCATCACTGGCCGAAACAAGACTAAGGCCCGTTTGACGGCCGCCCATAAGTTCCAGATACACATCCGCCAACAATTCAGCATCAAGCAGCGCACCATGTTTCACACGATTTGAATTATCAATCGAAAATCTTTTACAAAGTGCATCAAGCGTATTATTTGCACCGGGAAATTTTCGTCTTGCAATAGCGAGAGTATCAACGGAGCGGTTAGTGGGATAAGGGGCAAATCCCAAATTTTCCATTTCCCAATTGATGAACTTCATATCAAATTCCGCATTATGAGCCACTAATTTCATATCGCCGCAAAAATCCCTAAATTCACCAACAATTTCGCTAAAGGTAGGGTGATCTTTTAAAAAAACCTCAGATAAGCCATGAATATTTTCTGCGGCGGTCGGCATATCGCGCTCCGGATTAATATAGACATGGTAAACCTCGCCGGTAGGGAGATAATCTTCCACCACGACACATCCAATTTCTACAACGCGGTCACCATTAAACGGGTCAAATCCCGTGGTTTCAGTATCAAAAACTATTTCGCGCAATCAGCTTCCCCGACTTTTTTAAGTATGTAAGTAACTTGTTTTTCAGCATAGTCTATACCTTTATCAGTTTGAATGATAAAATCCGCCCGCCGCCTTTTTTCTTCATCTGGCATTTGATTGGATAAAATGGATAAAAACCTGTCTTCGGTCATATCCGGCCTTTCTAGGGCGCGTTTTCTTTGAACGTCTGCCGCTGCGGAGACGACAACAATAAAATCACATTCTTTTTCATAACCTTTTTCAAAAAGCAATGGGATATCAAACACAACAATAGTCTGGTTGTTGTTTCGCGCATCCACTAAAAATTTATCGCGTAAATTTTTAACCATCGGATGTAAAATACCTTCAAGAGCTCTTAATGCATCTTCATCTTCAAAAACGTTCTGACCAAGCCGTTTTCTGTCAATTTTTCCGCCCGCTATCGCATCGGGAAACCTTCTAGTAACCTGCTCAACTGCTGCGCCATTTTTCTCAAGTAATTTGTGCACTGCGGCATCACTATCAAAAACCGGGATGTTCCGAGCCGCGAACATTTTTAACGTCTCCGACTTGCCCATGGCAATAGATCCGGTTAAGCCAATTATTTTCATTTGAATGCTTCCAATACATGGGTCCGAAGCGCAGAATCCACCTCCGGCTCTACACCGAACCAAGCCTTAAACCCCGGGACCGCTTGATGTAGCAGCATACCAAGACCATCGACAGTTTTATTTCCGCGCCTTTTGGCATTTGCGAGAAGTGCTGTTTCCAGCGGGTGATAAACAATATCATATACAATCGCCGTTTTAGGCAGATACTTTAAATCTAATTCAAGGGGGGCTTGTCCAGCCATTCCGAGCATTGTTACGTTCACTAAAAGCGCCGCGCCTTCAAGGCTCTGGTCCTTTTGTTCCCAAGGCATCACTTTCACACGGCTATCATTTAATTCCGAGGTTAATTTTTGCGCATTGTCAATGGTACGGTTACAAATACGAATTTCCGGTACGCCGCTATCAAGTAAGCTAACAATGATGGCTCTGGCCGCCCCGCCAGCACCTATCATTGATACTGGACCGTTTTGCGGCCTCCAGTTATTTGCTTTTTGCTCCAAGTTTTTCAAAAAACCATATCCATCGGTATTTGTGCCTACCAACATTCCGCTATCATCAACATATATGGTGTTAATCGCGCCAATTTTTTGCGCACTTTCGTTCAATTTATCGACCAGTGCCATGCCTGATACTTTATGAGGCAACGTTAAATTTACGCCGCGTATTTTATTATTCTTCAATGCACTGAGAAAATTTGCCAGCTCGCCCGATGTTATGTGAAAGGCTTGATATTCACCTTCTATATTATATTTATTTAGCCAGTATCCATGAAGACGCGGTGAAAGACTGTGCGAGATTGGATCTCCCACAACGCCGGCCACTATTTTTTTTCCTTTATTCATATATTTCTCTTAATTTGTTCAACAACGCTAACATGGGCATGCCTTGAATAGCATGATATTCGCCTTCTATATTAGAAAAAAGATGAATACCTAAACCTTCAATATAATAACCCCCTACCGATTGCAGCAAAGCATCCCCCGCTTTACCTATATATTCTTCCAAAAATTCATCGGAGAAATTCCACATGGATAATAGAGGTCGGCTTGTGTTTTTCCAGATTACTCTGCCATTTAGCACCACCGCAATGGATGTAACAAGCTCATGAGTTCTTCCTCTAAAAAATTTCAGGTGATTGCGCGCTTCTTCTATGTTCTTGGCTTTATCATAATGTTTGCCATCACACACAAGAATTTGATCGCCGCCGATGATAAGACTTTCCAGATGACTTTTGGAAACAGACAGTGCTTTTTCGCAGGCAAGTGCTTCGGCTATCTGCTCGAAGGTTGCGCCCGTCCCGGACATTCTTGTCTTTATCTCGTCCTCATCCACGCCAGAAGATATTGTTTCAAACTTTAAGCCAGCGTTTTCCAGGACTTTCTTGCGGGACTTACTTTTTGAGGCGAGTATTATCTTACTACTGTTGATTTTCTTCATCATATTTATTTTTTAAGTTTATAATAGCGACAGACGTTTCTTCTATAGAGCGGCGGGTTACATCAACGGTTGGCCAGCCCATTTTGTTAAATAATCTTCTGGCCTCTTTAACTTCTTCTTTTACCAGTTCCTCGTCTACATAATCGGTGGTTTTGCCTTCCTTTAACATTAAAAGTCTGTTTCGACGTATCTGCACAAGCCGGTCAACACTGTTCACAAGTCCAACAACGAATTTGCATTTCGCATTTTCAAGCTCAGGAGGAAGCGGGCAGCCAGGTACAATCGGAATGTTTGCGGCCCTATATCCCCGGTTTGCCAAATAAATACATGTTGGCGTTTTTGATGTGCGCGATACGCCAACAAGGATTATATCTGCTTCGCTTAAATTATCAGCAATTTGGCCATCATCATGCGCAAGCGTATATTGCATCGCATCTATTCGATCAAAATACTCATCGTCCATCTTGTGCTGCAAACCCGGGCGCTCTGTCGGTTTTTTTCCCAAATGGCGCCCAAGTTCACGAATTATACCGTGCAAAACAGATATATAAGGCCACTTATGTTTTTTACAGGCATCGACAAGAACTTTTTCAATATCATGGTCAACCAAGGTAAACATGACAATACCGGGATTGTCTTCCATTTCAGCAATTAATCGCTCCATGTGACGCGCGGTACGGATCATGGGCCAATAATGTTTAATGGGTTCTATACCGGGGAATTGTACTAATGACGCTTTTGCAACTTGCTCCAACGTATCACCCGTTGAATCAGATACCAAATGCATGTGAATTTTTTTCATAGTTTTCTTACGGTCCTATAAATAGTTTTTAATTGCCTTAATAACGGGGATAAGTCGTTATTTTTGAAATATTGTTTTTTTTAATACCCCTAATTCGATTTTAATACATCTTTTATAAGCTTGTGGAAGAAAAAATGGCAGCTGATTTATAAATTTTATTCTTTGATATTATTTCTATCAATTTACGCCGGAGCATTATATGTATATGCCTAGTTTTAATAAGGTTTCAAAAATATTATTTGAACTCTTTCTAATATATTTTCTTGTTAGTAAAAAATGTAAATCCTGTGAATAAGTTATAATCCTCACTGTTCACAGGACCTCTTAACAACTACTATATTTATATATAAATAATATATAAGTATTTTTATCAGTGTATAACATTAACGAATAAAGAAACATGGCAAATAACAAACTTTTTATACAAACATTACAAGGGAAAAAAACTGAGCGGGTCCCTTTCTGGTTTATGAGACAAGCGGGTCGTTATCTTCCTGAATATATGGCTTTACGTAAAGAAGCAGGTTCTTTTTTGGACCTATGTTATAATCCCGAATTCGCAACGGAAGTAACATTGCAACCCATAAGACGGTTTAATATGGACGCAGCTATATTATTCTCGGATATTCTGGTTATTCCTCACGCGCTTGGACAGGATTTGGCTTTCAAAGTAGGAGAAGGGCCTGTTTTAACACCCGTTGATAATTTGGAAAGGTTAAAAGCACTTTCAATAGAAAATCTTCATAAACATTTAAACCCGGTTTATCAGACGGTTACTAATTTAGCCGAAAAACTGCCCAATCATGTTGCGTTGGTTGGCTTTGCCGGCGCACCATGGACCGTTGCAACATATATGGTTAACGGTAAAGGATCCAAAGATCAGGCCGAAACAAGATTAATGGCCTATCAGGACAGAGAAACATTTCAAAAACTTATCGATTTACTGGTGCTTTCGACTTCAGAATATCTCATTAAACAGGTTGATCACGGAGCAGAAGCCTTACAAATTTTCGACAGTTGGTCGGGAACATTGCCAGCTGACGAATTCATAAAATGGTGTATTGATCCTGTAAAACAAATCGTAAAAAATATTCGGGAGGTACATCCGCATATTCCAATTATCGGGTTTCCAAAAGGTGCCGGGGCAAAAATAAAGAATTTTGTCAAGAAAACCAAGGTAGATGCGGTAAGTATCGATACATCGACATCAACAACTTGGGTGCGTGATGTTGTGCAACCAATTTGTCCCGTGCAGGGTAATCTGGATCCAATGTTGCTTGTTAGTGGAGGTGTACCCCTTGAAAAGGCTGTTTACCACATCCTTGATCATTTAAAAGCCGGCCCACACGTGTTTAACTTAGGACATGGTATTATACCTCAAACCCCGCCAGAGAATGTAAAGCGGGTATCTGATATTCTTCTTGCTTACAGAAAATAGATTATGGGTCGAAAAAAAGCGGTTGTCATATTTAATTTAGGGGGTCCTGATTGTTTGGAAGCGGTGAAACCGTTTCTGTTTAATTTATTTTATGATCCGGCCATTATAAATTTACCCAACCCATTAAGATGGATTATCGCCAAAATTATATCGAGTCGACGCGCACCAATAGCACGAGAAATATATAAGTATATGGGTGGAAAGTCGCCTATCCTGGAACAGACCGAAATGCAGCGTACTGCGTTGGAAAAAAGTCTAAACGAAAACTCTGATGATAGTTATAAATGTTTTATATTCATGCGGTATTGGCATCCCTTTGCAAAAGACGTGGTTAAAGATGTTAAGGCATATACCCCGGACGAAATTATATTGTTACCTTTATACCCGCAATATAGTGTTACGACAACGGGAAGTGGCTTGATTGATTGGCATAAAAATGCTGTGGAAATCAGTTTAGATTGCCCTTTTAAAGTCATTAAAGAATATCCGGACAATAATTTTTTTGTTGAAACCATTGCCGATATGATCCGCAGCAGGATCGATAAATTGGAAATGAAATCTGAGTATCGGATATTATTGTCTGCGCACGGCCTGCCTAAAAAAATTATAGAAGGCGGGGACCCATACCAGAAACAGGTGGAGCAAACCTGCGCGGCTGTGATGCGTGAACTTGAAGCTGAAAAACTGGATCACGTGATATGCTATCAAAGTCGCGTCGGCCCGCTCGAATGGATAGGTCCTTCAACGGATGATGAGATTAAGCGAGCAGGAAAAGATAAAAAAAATATAATCATGGTGCCGGTGGCTTTTGTGTCCGAACATTCTGAAACTCTTGTGGAGTTGGACATAGAATATAAAGAATTGGCCGCGGAGTATGGTATTAAAGAATATATTAGAATTGATACCGTTGGCGATCAGGTTAAGTTTATAGATGGTCTTGTTAAAATGGTTTTAGAGATATAGTTCGAAAAGGGTTTTTGATGTTTGATATATTGGCGGAGTTTTTTCAAGAATATTATTATTGGTTGCTCGCACTTCATATTATTTCAGTGATAAGCTGGATGGCTGGAATGTTTTATCTGCCGAGGCTTTTTGTTTATCACACGCGCCTCGAAATTGGCTCGGAAGCCTCTGAAATGTTTAAGGAAATGGAACGTAAATTGATGCGGATTATTATAAATCCGGCGATGAGTGGGACATGGATATTTGGATTGGCGCTCTCATTTGGACAGGATAGTTGGCATGCCGGGGGTTGGTTCTATATTAAAATCGCAGCAGTTCTTATACTGTCTGGTTTTCATGGGTATTTGTCAAAATGGCGTAAATTATTTGAAAGAGATAAAAACCCACATCCGGAAAGATACTTTCGCCTAATGAACGAGGTTCCCACTATCTTGATGATGATCATTGTGTTTATGGTTTTTTTAAAGCCGTTTTCATAAATAAAAATAATCTTTGCTAATTAGTCGAAATGGGGTAATATTGATCTATTGGTTGTTCGTCTTATATGATCATGTCTCCCTATTTTTTTATCAACATCTTTGAATCTCAAATTATTTCACATTCATACCCCCTCAACACCTTTGGAACTATCCCATGAATTTATTGGATCTAAAAAAGAAATCACCAGCCGAGTTGCTAAAGCTCGCTGAAGAAAATAATGTCGAAAATGCAAGCAACTTACGCAAACAGGAATTAATGTTTGCTATTTTAAAAGGGCTTGCAGAAAGAAACGAAGAAATCTCCGGCGGCGGTGTAGTTGAAGTTTTACAAGATGGATTTGGGTTTTTAAGATCACCTGAATCGAACTATTTACCGGGGCCGGATGATATATACGTTAGCCCCAGCCAAATTAAACGATTTGGCCTTCGTACCGGTGATACTGTTGAAGGGTTAATTAGGGCTCCAAAAGATGGTGAACGATATTTTGCTTTGCTTAAGGTTGAACAGATTAATCATAAAGATCCGGACGCCGGAAAACATAAAGTTCATTTTGATAGTTTGACCCCACTTCACCCGGATAGAAAATTTAAACTTGACCGCAATGACCCGACCAATAAAGATAATTCAACAAGAGTTATTGATTTGGTTGCACCTATTGGATTTGGGCAGCGTGGCGTTATTGTTGCGCCGCCGAGAACCGGTAAAACTGTTTTGATGCAAAACGTCGCTCATGCGATTAAAGAAAACCATCCTGATGTATTTTTGATTGTTTTGCTCATTGACGAACGTCCGGAAGAGGTGACGGATATGCGGCGTTCAGTTCACGGAGAGGTTGTAAGTTCTACATTTGATGAGCCAGCTAGCCGTCATGTGCAAGTATCTGAAATGGTTATAGAAAAAGCAAAGAGATTGGTTGAAAATAAATATGATGTTGTTATTTTGCTTGATAGTATCACTCGTCTTGCACGTGCATATAATACAGTTATTCCGAGCTCCGGTAAGGTGTTAACCGGTGGTGTTGATGCGAATGCGTTGCAAAGACCAAAACGTTTCTTTGGTGCCGCGCGAAATATTGAAGAAGGCGGATCGCTTACGATTATTGCGACGGCCCTTATTGATACTGGCAGCAGGATGGATGAAGTTATTTTCGAGGAATTTAAAGGTACGGGTAACTCTGAAATCGTACTTGACCGTAAAGTAAGTGATAAAAGAATCTTCCCGGCCATAGACATTACAAAATCAGGCACGCGTAAAGAAGAATTGCTTCTTGACGCAGGAACGCTGGCTAAAATGTATGTTTTGCGCAGGATACTTATGCCGATGGGATCAGTTGACGCGATTGAGTTTTTACTTAATAAGTTAAAAGAAACGAAGGATAATGAAGAATTTTATAACTCTATGAATAATTAGTAGAAGCGAGAAAAAGGCCCCCATAAGCGGGGCCTTTTTTTATTATTGGTATTTTTAATTTTCTCTGCTTTAATTAACAAATAACGAACAAATAGGGATAAAAAGTAAATGAAAATCACTGAACACCGCGAACCGAGTTTTCTCGACGCGCTTATACCAGTTGTTGCACTTGTGTTTTTGCTTGCCTGCTCTGTTTATCTTTATGGTGACAGATCATCTAGCGGTGCGAACCAGATCGCTTTGATAATGGCAGGTTGTGTTGCCCTTATGGTCGGTGTTAAAAATGGTCATAAATGGCGGGATGTTCAAAAGGCTATTTCTCAGGGCATAGCAAATACCTTTGGTGCTATATTGATTTTATTCGCTGTCGGGATGTTGATCGGATCCTGGATACTCTCTGGTACCGTGCCGGCGATGATTTACTATGGATTACAAATAATTAGCCCTACTATTTTCTATTTTACGGCGTGTATTTTAAGTGCAATCGCCGCTATTAGTATTGGCAGTAGCTGGACCGTGGCAGGGACTATTGGGGTTGGACTTATAGGCATAGCGGCGGGTCTGGGGCTATCACCTGAAATCACTGCGGGCGCTATTATTTCCGGCGCATATTTCGGTGATAAAATGTCGCCTTTATCAGACACGACAAACCTTGCCCCGGCGGTCGCCGGAACGGACTTATTTACGCATATCAGACACATGACCTGGACGACATTTCCCTCGATTGGGATTGCTTTAGTACTTTATCTTGTTATTGGCCTAACAAGTGATATTGGCGGTGATGCAGTTGACTTGGGTGATCAGCTTACGCTGCTGGATAGTAACTTCGATATCGGGCTGTATTTATTATTGCCTTTGGTTGTCGTATTCGTGTTGGCCATGAAAAAGAACCCTGCGTTTCCCACTCTTGTGATTGGTACGTTAACGGGAATCTTGTTTGCCGTTATTTTTCAATATGACGTGATTATCAGATTCGCCCAAGCCAACGGTAGAAGTGATTTTATCGTTATTTTTGATGGAATATGGCGATCGTTATTTGCTGGTTATTCGGCTGATACGGGCGATGCAAATATCGATGAGTTGTTAACCCGAGGAGGAATGTCGAGCATGCTCAATACGGTCTGGCTTGTAATGTGTGCGATAACCTTTGGCTCTATTATGGAGAAGCTTGGGCTTCTAAAAAGGCTGGTTGTCGGATTGATTGCGATGGCACATACAACAGGATCGTTGATATTTATTACTATTCTCACATGTATAGGTATGAACATCATTACGGCGGATCAATATATCGCAATTGTGCTTCCTGGTCGTATGTACAGACTTGAATTTAAAAGGCGTAACTTAGCCGCGAAAAATTTGTCCCGAGTGTTAGAGGATTCGGGTACGGTCACCTCTGTTTTAGTACCCTGGAATACCTGCGGTGCATTTTTCGCTGGCACATTGGGTGTGGCGACATTTGCGTATGCGCCATATTGTTTTTTTAATTTGATTAGTCCGGTGGTGTCTGCTTTATATGGAATGTATAATATCAAGATTTCGCCGATTATCGAAGAAGAAGTTATGGCGGAGTGACCGGCGGATTTTTAAAACGGTAGTTTTAGATTTTTATCAACTTCTTCCAAATCGAGCAAATATTGTTTTGTTGCGATTCCTTCGCCGCCGGAAAAACCCGTGAGTTTTCCGTTTTTACCGATTACCCGATGACATGGGATAATGATCGGGATCGGATTTTGTCCGCAAGCCATTCCTACGGCCCTGGCGTGTGAATTTAAATGAGTTGATATCTCTCCGTAAGTTAAAACTTCTCCGTATGGAATTGCCAACATTTTATTCCATACATTTTTTTGAAATTCTGTACCCTGTGGATCGAGTGGGATGTCGAAGGTTGGATTTTCACCATCAAAATATTGGTCGAGTAAAATTTTTGTTTTGAGCAGAATCTCATTTTCTTTTTGGATGGGTGACCACCCCCAATCAAGCGAAACTATTTTTCCGTCCTCTTCGCTGATGGTTAGGTCGCCGACGGGGCTGTGAACCGATAGTTGTGTCATGGAAAAATAAACCCTTATAAATAGAAAAAATGAGCCTTAAATATAATTTATAAACCCATCATATGTGTGCCGATAAATCGTTTAATATCAATTATTTAAATAAAGGCAACTTTCTAAAAGTTAATATTATGGGACGCTACAGCGGCCCGGAGTTTTTGGTGTTCGTATAAATAGACGTTCCGCGCGCCTGAGGCGTTCTCTTTTTTTATGGTTTTATGGTCTTGTCTGAGTTATAGCATACAGGAAGATTAAGAACCAATAATTTTGAAATCCTGTAAAGAAATCGCATGACAATTTTTGCATTATCAAGTGGGCAAGGCCGGGCAGGGGTGAGTGTTATTCGTGTCTCCGGACCTGAAACAAAACGCGCCATAGTGTCGTTAACAAATGCCGGAAATATTCCGATTCCGCGCCGCGCCGCGCTCAGGTGGTTTTATGATCCTGGCAAAAATGAAAAACTGGATCAAGGTTTGTTGATTTGGTTTCCAGGCCCCGATAGTTTTACGGGTGAAGATGTCGCAGAATTTCATATTCATGGCGGTCATGCGGTGGTAACGGGTTTTCTGGATGCATTGTCACGACTTCCTAATTTAAGAAGTGCCGAGCCCGGCGAATTTAGTCGACGTGCTTTCGATAATGGAAAAATGGACCTGACGTCTATTGAAGGATTGGCTGATCTTATTAATTCAGAGACAGAAAGTCAGCGTCGTCAGGCACTGAGGCAAATGGATGGGAAGTTGGCCGCCATTTATGAAGGTTGGCGGCAGGAAATAATAACAGCCATGGCCTATCTGGAAGCAGATATTGATTTTTCAGAGGAAGAAATACCAGAGGATGTTACAGGGCGTGTGCGGCCGATTATAAAAAAGCTATATGATGAGATTGAAGCTCATCTCGAGGACAGTAATAGGGGGGAGAGGCTCCGTGATGGCTTACAGGTGGTGATATTGGGCTCGCCAAACACAGGAAAATCAACTCTTCTCAATTATCTATCTAAACGAGAGGCCGCTATCGTTTCGGATATAGCAGGGACCACACGGGATTTACTAGAGGTTCATTTGGATATCAGTGGGTTTCCGGTGACTGTAATTGACACCGCCGGTCTTCGAATTAGTGACGACGCCATTGAAAGGGAGGGTATCAGAAGAGCGGAAGGTCGTGCCGAAAGTGCCGACTTGAAGATTGTTCTTATCGATCGATCAGTTAACGGCCTTAAAGAACGATACATGATGAAGCATATAGATAAAAATACCATGGTTCTATGGAATAAATGCGATTTGGTTGTCGGTGATATTGACATAGATGCAGGTTCAAATTCACTAGGTGAGTGGAATATATCGGTTAAAACGCACGAGGGGATCGATGTTTTTATGGAGGCATTCAGGGACGAGGTAAAAAAAAGAATGGAATTGACCGCCGCACCAAGCTTAACACGGTCACGTCACCGGGAAAATTTGCAATCTTGTATCGGACATTTGGAGCGGTTCCTTTCATTGGGGCATCTGGAGCTTGAATTATTAAGCGAAGATTTGCGGATGGCGGCACGAGATCTGGGGAAAATTACTGGTTTCGTGGATGTTGAAGATATCTTGGAGAAGATATTTAAAGAGTTTTGTGTCGGAAAATGAGCAATCTGTGTTCCACGTGAAACATGTTTGGCAAAAAATTACAAGAATTGACGTCGACTTTTGATTCAAACTTTGACTTTATCAGGCCATAACCGTAGAGTCCGGCATGATTTTTGATAGAGTGAGCATAATAATAGATGCAATTATATGATGTTATCGTGATAGGGGGTGGCCACGCCGGATGTGAAGCGGCGGCAGCTTCTGCGCGCGCAGGGGCAAACACTTTACTTATCACGCGTAAATTTGAAACCATTGGTGAAATGTCGTGTAACCCAGCCATAGGCGGGCTCGGAAAAGGGCACCTTGTGCGTGAAATAGACGCTCTGGACGGTATCATGGGGAAGGTCGCGGACGCTTCGGGGATACAGTTCCGCATGCTTAACAAGCGCAAAGGCCCAGCGGTTCGCGGGCCAAGGTGTCAATCTGATCGAGCATTATATCGCCGGAGTATGCAGGAACTGATGAGCGATTATGGTAATCTGAGCATAAAGACGGCAGCGGTTGAAGATTTGCTTATAACGCAAACAACAAACTTCATAAAAGGTGTGATTGCTGCCGATGGCGAAGAGATACTGGCACCCAAAGTAATACTGACTACGGGAACCTTTTTACGTGGTGTGATCCATATTGGTGATCAGAGAATACCAGCGGGCCGCAAATCCATTAGAAACGAAAATGAAGAGCCGTCTATCGGGCTTTCCCTTACATTAGAGCGTTACGGATTTGTTTTGGATCGGTTAAAAACCGGAACGCCTGCGAGATTGAATGGTAAAACTATTGACTGGTCGTTATGTGAAGAACAGCCAGGGGATATGCCGCCGACGCCATTTTCATTTATGACAAGTAAGATTTTGATACCGCAAATTAATTGCCACATTACCCACACCAACGAAAATACGCACAATATAATACGTGAAAATTTACATAAATCTGCTATGTATTCCGGGCATATCGAAGGAACCGGTCCGCGGTATTGTCCCTCCATTGAGGATAAAGTGGTGAGATTTAAAGATAAGATATCTCACCAAATTTTTCTTGAGCCTGAAGGATTAGCAACTGACACCGTTTACCCCAACGGAATTTCCACATCGCTGCCGATCGATGTGCAGGAAGCTTATATAAAGTCTATCGTAGGGCTGGAGAATGTGGAAATCCTGCAGCCGGGATATGCCATTGAATATGATTATGTCAATCCGCGGGAGCTGCGGGCAACGCTGGAAACAAAAAAAATACCGGGGCTTTATCTTGCGGGGCAGATTAATGGTACTACGGGTTACGAGGAAGCCGCAGCGCAAGGGTTAATGGCGGGCATTAATGCAGCAAGAGCGGCGGGAGGTCAGGATATCTTCCTTTTGGACCGTGCGGATGCATATATTGGTGTAATGATTGATGACTTGGTGACTAAAGGAACCAAGGAACCTTACAGAATGTTCACATCTCGTGCTGAATACAGGCTCAAGCTGCGCGCCGATAATGCCGACCAACGACTAACAGGTTTGGGAACCGGAATTGGCGTTGTTGGTAAGGCGCGTGCCGATAGTTTTAGAGACAAGCTTGCGAATCTTGAAAAATTTGGTGCGCTAATGGATCGTTTGGAAATAAGCCCGAATGAGGGCGCGAAGCGTGGGCTTAAAATAAACCAGGACGGCGTAAAAAGGTCGGCAAAAACGCTGTTATCATACCCATCGGTTGATTTCGAGCAAGTGGCAGATATCTGGCCAGAGCTTAGAGAAATCCCCGATGATATTATTGAACAACTGGCTATTGATGCGACATATAGAGGCTACCTCGAAAGGCAGGAATCGGATATCGTCGCGTTCAGGAAAGATGAAAGCCTGTTCCTGTCGCCCGACCTGGATTATAGTATAATCGGTGGGCTATCAAATGAAGTCATGGAAAAACTGAACAACGCCAAACCCGCTACACTGGGGGCCGCAGCCAGAATATCGGGTGTAACCCCGGCGGCGTTGACCGTGTTGCTTCGTTTTGTTAAGCGCAAAGACAGAAAAGTTACGGCTTGATGGCAGGCATTATGACTGCCGCAGAATTTGGCAAACACTGTAGTGTTCCACGTGAAACAATGGATCAACTAATTTGCTATTCTGACCTGCTTGTAAAATGGCAAAAGTCAATTAATCTGGTAAGCGATACGACTATAGACGACATGTGGTGCCGCCATTTTTATGATAGCGCGCAACTTATTGATCTTATAGAGAAGGGCAAGGGGTCTCTAAATATACTGGATGTTGGCAGTGGTGCCGGGTTTCCCGGGCTCGTTCTTTCAGTTTTGGGAGCCGGGAAAGTGCATCTTATTGAGAGCAACAGAAAAAAATGTGCTTTTATGAAACAAGTTATTCAAAAAACGGGGATTGATGCTATTGTCCATAACGAGAGAGTCGAAAAAATAAGCAATTCTTCGATAGATCTAATAACGTCGCGTGCTTGTGCGGATTTGGATAAATTATTAAGTCTCACGGCTAATTTAATCACTCCCAAGACTGAATGTTTGTTTTTAAAAGGTGAAAAAGCGGAAGAGGAAATTAAACATGCATCAAAGAAATGGGATTTTAAAGTAAAAAAAATCCAAAGCAAAAGTGAAGAATCGGGTATAATCCTGAAACTAAGCGAAATAAGGGTATATTAAGAGAATAAAGTAATATTACAGATGGGGTTTATCCACTATGTTATCCACAGAATTGTCTGCGGTCACACGTAAGCCAGAGATCATCGCTGTTGCCAATCAAAAGGGCGGCGTAGGCAAAACAACGACGGCTATAAATTTGGCGACTGCGTTGGCCGCGATAAAAAAAGACGTACTCATTATTGATATGGACCCGCAAGGCAACGCAAGTACGGGACTTGGGCGCGATAGGAATGATCGCACTCACAGCAGCTACGAAGTGATCATGGGGGAGGTCTCATTAGCGGAGGCCATTGTCGATTCGATCGTGCCGGGGCTTCATCTTATTCCTTCCACGATAGATTTAACCGGCGCCGAATTGGAACTCGTAGATCAGGATCAGCGGACATTTAGGCTGCGCCGCGCTTTTAGAGACCCCGTTCTTGAAAATTACGATTATGTGCTTATCGATTGCCCGCCTTCTCTAAATCTTTTGACATTAAATACATTGGCCGCAGCGCATTCCGTTATAGTGCCTCTGCAATGTGAGTTTTTTGCCCTGGAAGGACTAAGCCTTTTGCTGCAAACAATAGAAACCGTTAAGGCGAATTTTAACCCGAGTTTGGAAATAGGCGGTATAATCCTGACCATGTTTGACAAACGAAACAATTTGTCGGAACAAGTTGCGTTGGATGTTAGAAACTTTCTTGGGGACAAGGTTTTTGATACGGTAATCCCTCGAAATGTTCGAATATCCGAAGCACCCTCCCATGGTATTCCTGTTTTGCTATATGACCTAAACTGCACGGGAAGCCAAGCATATCTGCAACTGGCATCTGAGCTGTTGCGCCGAAGAAAAAAAGTGAAAGCAGCTTAATTAATATATTAATATCAAGGACTTAACGATAAAATGGCAAATAATAAACCTGCAACAAAAAACCAAAAGAAGGCATCAACACCAAAAATGGGATTGGGAAGAGGCCTGTCGTCTTTGATGGAAACACGCGAGCCAGCGTATGATAAAGTTAATAATCCACCCGAAGAAAAAATTGGCTCCAATTCTGAAAAAGGTATTCCAATAGAGTTTCTGGTTACCAACACTTTTCAACCAAGGGTCTATTTTGATAAAGTAAAAGCAAAAGAACTGGTGAATTCGGTCCGGGAGAAGGGAATTTTACAGCCAATTCTTGTTCGCCCGAAAGGAATAAATCAATATGAGATTATTGCTGGGGAACGTCGTTGGCGTGCCGCCCAAGCGGCCGGGTTACACGAAGTGCCGGTCGTCATCAGGGATCTGTCAGATTCAGAAGCACTTGAAGTAGCGATAATTGAAAATATTCAACGCCATGATTTAAACCCAATTGAAGAAGCTTGTGGCTATAAACGATTGATGGACGAGTTTTCCCATACTCAAAACGCTCTTGGCAAAGCGGTTGGGAAAAGCCGAAGTCATATCGCTAATATGTTGCGGCTTATCACACTGCCAGAAACTGTTCAGGAATTAATGAAAAATAGCGCGATCAGTATGGGGCATGCACGCGCATTAATCACTGCCGAAGATCCGGGAGCGCTTGCTATGCTCGTGGTCCGTGATGGACTAAGTGTCCGTCAAACAGAACTTATGGCCAAAAACTTAAAATCCACAAAAAACGGTAATACACCTGGGAAATCTGGTCCGAAGAATAGGAAAGATCCTGACGCGATAGCGTTTGAAGAAGAGCTTTCGGCAACACTTGGTCTTAAAGTAAATTTGGAGTCTCACGGCGGCGAGGCCGGTGTATTGAAAATTCACTATAAATCGCTTGAGCAACTCGACGATATATGCCTTAAACTTAATAACGGTTCTTAATAAGGCACTGTTTTGGCGGTATTTTATCAAAAAAGACTAAATTAGTCTTATTTATGTTGACAAACACTGAAAACGACACCATTTAATAGGAAAATAGAAACCTATTATTGAAATGGCGTGCGATGATTAGACTTTCAAATCTTGCCGATTATGCGGTCGTGCTGATGAGCAATATTGCTGCCCGTCCGGAAGATATCCATACAGCACATGAACTCAATGCTGATACCAAGGTTCCTTTACCAACGGTGAGTAAAATTCTAGGTAAAATGGCGCGTGCCAATTTACTGAAATCTCATCGTGGGATTGGTGGAGGCTTTTCTATGAATCCAGATAAAGAAAATATATCCATTGCCGATATCGTTGAGGCAGTCGATGGCCCCGTTCAGTTGACCAATTGTTTGAGCGAGCAAGATGATTGCTGTGATTACGAACCCGTATGTATGACGCGCAGTAAATGGGACAAAATAAATAAAGCCGTATATGAAGCCCTAAATAATGTACCGCTTTCAGAAATGATTACAAAACCTTATGACTTTTTCCCATCAGTTCATGAAGAGAAACTCAAAGAAGGCGAAAGGTAGAGATTGATAGTATGGCCAGTACGTTAGAAACAAGACAAGCCGTAGAAGAAGTTTCCGGTGACTATAAATATGGGTTTGTCACCGATATTGAAATGGTCAAAGCACCTAAAGGCCTCAGTGAAGATGTCATACGGTTTATTTCTGCAAAAAAAGAAGAACCCGAATGGTTGCTCGATTGGCGCCTGAAGGCTTACCAAAAATGGTTGAAAATGGAAGAACCGGATTGGGCACTGTTAGATTATGTAAAACCTGATTTTCAGGACATATATTATTATGCAGCGCCAAAATCTGCAGATGATCGCCCGAAAAGCCTGGATGAGGTTGACCCAGAGCTGCTTCGTACCTACGAAAAACTTGGTATATCTCTGCAAGAACAGGAAGTCCTTTCCGGCGTTGCCGTCGATATTGTATTTGACAGTGTTTCGGTTGCGACGACATTCAGAGAAACCTTAAAAAAGAAGGGCGTCATTTTCTGCTCTATTTCCGAGGCGGCACGTGATTATCCGGAAATTATGAAGAAATATCTGGGCTCCGTTGTGCCAATGGCGGATAATTTTTATGCCGCACTCAATAGTGCGGTTTTCACTGACGGTACATTCGTCTATATACCAAAAGGCGTTCGCTGCCCAATGGAATTGAGTACCTACTTCAGAATTAATGAAGCGAACACGGGGCAATTTGAAAGAACATTAATCATTGCAGATGACGAATCGTATGTTTCATATCTGGAAGGGTGCACCGCCCCGATGCGTGATGAAAATCAACTTCATGCAGCGGTGGTCGAATTGGTCGTGCTGGAAAATGCAGAAATAAAATATTCAACGGTACAAAATTGGTATCCGGGGGATAAAGACGGCAAAGGTGGCATCTATAACTTTGTCACCAAGAGGGCAGCGTGCCGCGGTGAAAATTCAAAAGTATCATGGACCCAGGTTGAGACGGGTTCGGCGGTTACCTGGAAATATCCAAGCTGTATCCTGCAAGGTGACGGTTCGGTCGGGGAATTTTACTCCGTCGCCATCACCAATAATTATCAGCAAGCAGATACCGGTACTAAAATGATCCATATTGGTAAAAATACATCAAGCACGATTATTTCCAAAGGCATATCAGCTGGCAAAGCCCAAAATGTGTATCGTGGACTGGTAAAGGTTTTGCCTAATGCGGAAAATACCCGCAATTTCACCCAGTGTGACAGCTTGCTCATCGGTGATGAATGTGGGGCGCATACGGTTCCCTATATAGAAGCGAAAAACCCGACCGCCCAGCTGGAACATGAAGCAACAACTTCAAAAATTAGCGACGAACAACTATTTTATTGCCTTCAACGAGGCTTGGACGTCGAAGATTCAGTTGCATTAATTGTGAACGGATTCTGTAAAGAAGTAATGATGCAGCTCCCTATGGAGTTTGCAGTCGAGGCACAAAAATTACTAGGCATTAGTTTAGAAGGTAGTGTCGGGTAACCGACACATAAATGGTAGAGAAATGTTAGAAATTAAAAATTTACATGTTGATGTTGATGGCAAGGAAATTCTCAAGGGGCTCAATTTAAACATTGGTCCGGGAGAAGTGCACGCAATTATGGGACCCAATGGAGCGGGTAAGTCTACGCTCGCCTACGCAATTTGCGGTAAGGAAGGTTATGAAATCACCAAAGGATCAGTGACGTTTAAGGGTAAAGATTTTCTGGAATTAGAGGCAAATGAGCGTGCTGGTGAAGGCGTTTTTCTCGGTTTTCAATATCCAGTTGAAATCCCCGGTGTTTCGAATGTGAATTTTTTAAGGGCGGCCCTTAATTCAATTCGCAAATACCGCGGAGAAGACGAAATTGCCGCGGTGGAATTCCTTAAATTAATTCGTGCCAAAGCGGCTGAATTGAAAATGGACCCGGAAATGCTTAAACGGGCAGTTAATGTTGGTTTTTCAGGCGGCGAGAAAAAGCGCAATGAAATGATACAAATGGCTATGCTGGATCCAATTTTTTCAGTTCTTGACGAAACAGACAGCGGGCTTGATATCGATGCACTTCGTATTGTCGCCGATGGAATAAATCGGATGCGCGGCGATAGCAGATCAATATTGGTCATCACGCATTATCAGCGGTTGCTTGATTATGTGGTTCCTGATTTTGTTCATGTGTTGTCAGACGGGAAAATCGTGAAATCCGGCGACAAAAGTCTGGCCATCCGATTGGAAAAAGATGGATATGCTAGCGTCGGTATCGACGAAAGTGCGGCGTAAGGTTTGTTATGACACTAAAAAATTATTTTGACAGTGAAAACTATAAAACCAACTTTGAGTTGACACGTGCCACGCTACCCGGACAGGACGTGACGTGGCTCAGCGCGCTTCGCGAAAAATCCATTTCGAAGTTCGCCCAAATGGGATTGCCCGGGCCGAAGGTCGAAGAATGGAAATATAGTAATTTAAACGTTCTAAACTCCACATCCTATGAAACAACAAACGAAAATTGCGACTCTGATGAGCAAACGGATAAATTATTAGATCAGGCGAATATTGAAAACATCAATGGCTCAAAAGTTGTTTTTGTTGATGGATATTATAGTGATAAACTATCAAATATTCGGTCTCATAACGGTGTATCTTTGATAAGTTTAAGAGAACTACTTAAAACGAACCCTGGGAATGCTGAGAAGTTTTTCAAGACCACACCGGATGAAAATAGTTTAAGAAATCTGAATGTTGCCTTTATGACGGACGGGTTTGTTCTTGATATTGATGACAATGTAAAGTTGGCTGAGCCAATTCAGGTTGTTCATATCTCAACAAAATCGTCAGACACTAAGGCTCTGCGACAAAACAACTATATTCGTATCGGAGCCCGGGCTTCGACGCAGATAATTGAAAGCTTCATTGGTCCGGATCACATAAATAGCTGGAGTCATAATGTTAGCAAAGTTGTTGTGGAAGAAAAAGCTTCGCTAGAAGTTTACCAATTTCAACTAGAGGGCGATGAAACCATTCACATGAATGAATGTGTCGTGGAGACAGCAACGGACGCTCACTTCAGACATTATTCACTGAATGTTGGTGGCAAGTTAAGTCGTACGGAAGTCAAGCCAACTTTGAGCGGTCGTCACGGTCAAGTTGAATTGCGGGGTGCTTTTTTAGGAAGAAATGGAAATTCCCATGACGTGTTTACGCACATGAAACATATGGTTCCGCAATGCAATAGCGACCAGATATATCGCGGCGTACTCGATCGGGGTGGAAAATCTGCTTTTCAGGGAAAAGTGTTGGTTGCCAAGGACGCCCAACTCACAAACGCGGACCAGTCCAATAAAAACTTGTTGTTGGATAGAAACGCAGAAGCGAACAGCAAGCCGGAGCTGCTTATTTATGCAGATGACGTAAAATGCTCGCACGGTGCAACAGTCGGAGAGTTAGACCAGGAAGCTTTATTTTATATGAAGTCGCGAGGGTTAGAGACGTCAGCAGCAAAAGCCCTAATGGTTGAAGCCTTTGTGGCAGAAGTTTATCAGGAAATAGAGCTTGGCCCCGTCAAAGAAAAATATCTTTCTGTCGCGCGACAGTGGTTAGAGGGGAAGGACTAGGATGAATAACGTCATGACGTCAACTCATAATGGCCTTGCCAACCTCAATTATAATGTTCAGGCGATCCGTGAAGATTTTCCGATATTTGAGCAACAGATTTACGGAAAACCCCTTACATTTCTGGACAGTGCGGCGAGTGCCCAAAAACCTAAATCCGTTATTGATGCAGTGAATAGTTGCTACTCAAATGAATATGCAAATATTCATAGAGGAGGATATTTCCTCTCTCAGACATTGACGGCGAAATATGAGGCTGCCCGTGAAACGTTAAGGGCTCATATCAAAGCAAACTCACCTAAGGAAGTTATATTTGTGCGCGGCGCGACAGAAGCGATTAATTTAGTGGCGCAGACATGGGGCCGCAAAAACCTTGGTGCGAAAGACGAAATGATCCTTAGCCAGTTAGAACATCATTCAAATATCGTGCCGTGGCAGATTTTACGTGACGAGAAAGAATTTACCATCCAAGTCGGCCCAATCGATGATAAAGGTAACTTTCTGTTGGATGAATTTGAAAAAAAATTGAACAACAAAACAAAGCTAGTGGCTATTACCCACATATCAAATGCCCTTGGCACAATAACGCCGATAAGAGAAATTATAAAGTTGGCCCATAAACATGGCGCGCTGGTGCTGGTTGATGGGTGTCAGGCACTACCCCACATGGAAATTGATGTGGTCGATCTGGACGCAGACTTTTATGTATTTTCTGGTCATAAAATGTATGGCCCGACCGGGGTTGGGGTTCTTTATGCGAAAGAAAAATTGCTTAACGCTATGCCACCGTATCAGGGTGGCGGTGATATGATCCGTTCGGTCACTTTTGAAAAGACGACTTTTAATGATCTTCCTCATAAGTTTGAGGCCGGAACGCCACATATTGCGGGCGGAATTGGCCTTTCTGCGGCGATCGATTATATGAATGATGTTGGATTTAAAAACATTCACGATCATGAAAAAGAGCTCTTGAGATACGGACTAGAAAAAATACAAGAGGTTGACGGTATCGAGCTTCGCGGAAGAGCGGACAATATTGCAGGGATATTGTCATTTACCATGAAGTCTGCGCATCCACATGACATTGGAACTATTCTGGATCAAGACGGCATTGCTATTCGGACGGGGCATCATTGTGCCCAACCGATAATGGATTTCCTGGATATTCCAGCGACAGCACGTGCATCATTTGGGTTATATAATACCAAAGAGGACATTGACCGATTTATTGATGGACTTCATAAAGTGAATCGAATTTTTGCTTAATTAAGGATTAAGAATATGAGTTTTTTAGACGGATTTTTAAACGAAAGACCGGGTCAAGTGAAAGCAGATAAGGCCGAAGAAAAATTGTCTGAACCAACTTCCAAAAGTGGTGGAGCCCAGATTTCGCCTGAAGAGAAACAGCAGTTACAGATTATGGCCGCCGACAAAATACGTGAAATATTTGATCCTGAAATACCGGTCAATATATACGAACTTGGTCTTATATATGATATCGATGTTAATGATTATGCGGACATTGTTGTGACAATGACGCTTACATCACCACACTGCCCTGTGGCAGAAACCATGCCGGGAGAAGTGGAATTTCGGGTTCGCGAAGTCGAAGGTGTTGGCGACGTGCAGGTTGCGCTTGTATGGGAGCCGCCCTGGGATATGTCGATGATGAGCGAAGCAGCACGGCTGGAAATGGGTTTCATGTAGGCACAGCACAGGTTATAAATTCTTGATGCGCTGCTTGATTTTGTCAAAAAGTTCCGGAACAGTGTGCAAATGATCCTTTTCTGCCTCAAGAATTGCAGAAAAAGCCCTTTTCTTAATGGCAACAAGATCAAGCCTTTCTTTTAACCCTTCTGCCTTTGCCTGACTATGTAATAAATCGATGAGGCGCTCTGCGCCGTTCAACCGGCCCCATAAATAGTCATTTTCCCTATCTTCTCTGCTAAAAAATGCTCCGAAGCTTCTCATAGCTGTCCCTTTTAGGGGCATTTCCAAGGGATCTGATTTTAGGATTAAATTATCGTTGGGACTGATACGATTGACGAGTATTTCATTAAATTCACCTATTGATTTGGCACCCATAATCGAAAAAGTGATGACATCCCAAAAGGCAAAGCCCAAATAACTTGTTATCAGGTTTTGCTTAAATTCTTCGTTCCAGGAATTGTTAAGCTGCTGGGCGATTAACGCATCATTTTTATTTCTAATATCATCCAAATCTATGATTGGTGATAAGATTGATAATACGCTGGTAATATTATTTTCTTCCTTATCGATATGAGCTAAATTATTTTTGCACTTCATGTCATCGGTGAACGGAAAATCTATAATTTTGGCGACCGTGTTTTTGAGAAGAACAATTTTATCTTTGGACAATTCCTCCAATGATGAAGTCCGCTTTAATTTTTCAAGGATTAAATATAGGGACATCTTACAGTCATCAAGCTCATGCACATGATCTGGATAGTTAGTATATTGTGTGTTTAATTCCTGAATCAGAAATTGTATGCGTCGTTTTTGGTAATCGATATCGAAATTTATGATAAAACTGACCCAATAAGGAACGGTTGATAATGATTGGGGCTTTTTTATAAATGAAGTGGTCCATTCGAACAGCCCTTTTTTCTTTCGACTATTTTGGTCGCCATAAAGCAGGCTTGCTCCGGTAGTATCTTTTAGAACCCAACATTGGAAGACGGAAAATATTCTTCGCCGTTCTTTACCGCTCGGCGGTAAATCGCATATATCTGCAACTCTTGTGGTAAGCTCAGCGACGGTGCTGCGAATTTTTAAACGTGCGTAAGCTTCGTACGAATAACCAGCCTCCACCACGGCTCTGGCACTGGCAAGGTTTCGCCAGTCAGCGAGCTCATTAATAGTTGTCTTTTTCTTGATTTTTTTTGGCGACACGTCATAAACAAGCTTTTTAACGCTTGGTTTTACGGAATCAACGACTGCTTTGATGGTGATTACTTTTTGGTTATGACCGTGAATTTCTTGTAAATCATCATGCATGGGTTCGTTCATTGGAATATCCGACATCGCGCCTTTTAAGGTATTAAGCATGGTGGGTGGGGCACCGGTTGCACGGCCTTTTAATTTTTCCGGGTTAGGATCAATATAAATAATTTTTCGATTGACTTCGCGAAAGGCAGGGCGGTCATGGATTGCCTCGATTGCTTGTGCAAATGGCTTGTTGTTAAGAATACTGCCGTCCAGAAATGAAGTTAGTTCGGGGTTTACCCCGGCCCGGCTATATTCTTTGAAGTTATTTTCAAGAAATGAAGCTTTGGTGTCCCATGTTAAGTTCCGCTCCTTTAAAAAGTGATCTGTTTCCCTTAGTTGCGCCGGAGGAAAGGCCCCCGGGAAACATGACGTCGCTCGCGCGGCAAAGCTTAAAGAAGGTAGGTCCTCATCATCAAAATCGCTTTCTATAACAGTATTCTGATCTTTGGTTGCTCTCTTTAAATAACCAAACTTTAAATTATGTCTATGTTCCAGCTCTGTAATAAAGGATGGATCATTTATTAATATCGCTCTTTTATAGCCGTAAAAATCGGTCAGGGTGACGAATAGTTCAAGTTTATGACCACGCGGCAAAAGGGAATGGTTATTCATCTTTCCCATGGCTTTTAAACCACCGTAAACGAGTTTTAATAGATGTTTTCCATCAAAAGGCGGCTTTAAGTCCCATATATTCAAAAGCGCAGGCAGTTTTTCTTTCACTTTTTCGCTTAAAGCACCATTGCCGAGAAATTTTCCGCTTAATATGTTGATAATGGGCTTCGTTATTAGTCTACCCCACTGACCTGTCTTTTTTTTGCTCCCCTTTAAATTGGTAACATCGGCTTCGATGAGCCAATGATGGCGCAAATGGTCGAAATTGAGGTCATGGGCTATCGCGCGCCCCAGAAACACGCTATTCATACCACCCGCTGAGGCCCCGGCAATTGTGTCGATGATGACGCGTAAATCCAGCTCAGGATAAAAGCTTTTTAATATGTCAAAATAAACGTGTTCAGTATCAGGCACATCAGTAACATTTTTATTTGGGTAGAGATAAGTTGTCCTGGATAAATCGTTAGGATCGGGGCTGGCATGTATCGCCTTAGAGGCACGCGCAAGTTTCAATATTTCCTTGCTCACACCGTGAATATAAATAGCGAGGGAAACGCCCCCAAAGCATACAAGTGCTAACCGTAACTCTTTTTCTCTCATATTTCTTTGTTCTTATCATCCGTTAACGGGTATTTTTTAAAAGGTGAGATAATTAACTCACTTAAACCTAATGGTTTATCAAGGCCGAATTCAACCAGGCCTTGCTCCATATTCTTATAGCCAACTTTCGGTTTATCAATATAGGTTCCAAATAACTTGTCCCAGATGCACAGGTTAAATCCATAATTACTGTTTGTTTCATCCTCAAAGTTTGAGTGATGTATCCAATGAATCTCCGGCGTTATAATAAATTTCCGCAAAATACTTTCAAGGGGAGTGGGAACTTTGATGTTGCTGTGATTGAACAGGGCCAATCCGTTTAAGACAACTTCAAATAAAATGACGGCTACTATTGGAATACCTATTATCAGCACAAAAGCCATTTTGATAAGCATCGAAATTATAATCTCAATTGGATGAAAGCGTACTGCGGAAGTAACGTCCAATCCTATTTCCGTATGATGCATTCGATGAAGTCTCCAAAACTGAGGCATTTTATGCATCACCAGATGCTGACCGTAAATCAGAAAATCAAGCATGAACAGGGACAATATGACCGAAATCATATAATTGACTTCAATTAAATTGAACAAGCCGATTGAATTCTCATCAGCATATTTAGCAACGCCCACGGCTAAGAGCGGGAAAAGCAACTTTAATGTAAGATTATCTATAATGACGATAGTTATATTGGTCAGCCATTGCCTTGGCCTGGTAATACGTCGCTGCGCCAGCGGAATTAAGAACTCTAGCCCCGCCAGGATGAGAAGTAAGCCTACAAAAATGCTTGGCCGAATAATATGCTCATACTCAATTAATATATTCATCTAATGTTTTAGCCTAAAAATCTGACGCAATGCCTTTATTTTCCCAGTCACCATATCTTGCGGGATCTGGTCCATCCCGGCCTCCGATCTCTTTTTGCATTTTATCATCAATGGAATTAGTTTGTGGTTTTTTCCTAGTCTCTTTCGGGGGTAATTTTTCCAGCATCACTTCTTTTATCGTCATTTGACGAACTCCAATTTAAAAATTTCTGAGCATACTAAACTAACGGAATTAAACATACACTAATGAATGCAGAAAGGAAATCTACTCCTTGGCAAACCGGCACCTGTATGTTACTGCCGATGCATATATTTTGGAATGATTTATGACCCACGAAAATAAAAGCAGAGAAGCGGCCTATTATATTCTTAAAAAGGTTTTGGACGATAACGTTACCATCGAGCCAGCATTTGAGATGATAATGAACGAGTTTCATGAAAATATCTCTTCAAAGGATAGTCGATTTGTCCGGTATCTGGTCACCACGGTTATAAGACGTCTGGGACAACTTGATAAAATCATAAACCATTGTACTAAAAAGAAACTTGGAAATACACAGATGTCGGTGCGACATGTTTTAAGACTAGGAATTGCGCAATTATTATATTCAGATGTTCCGGCGCATGCCGCGGTAAACACGTCGGTTAAATTGCTGGTTAATAAAGTGCCAAAGAAGCTCCATTATTTAAAAAATACCGTTAATGCCATTTTGCGAAATGTAGACCGCGAAAGAGATGTTCTTCTGAAGAAATTTGGGAATACCAGGCTAAACTTTCCAAAGTGGCTTTTAAAAAGTTGGGATGAACGATACGGACAGTCGGTGGTCAGAGAAATCCTGGATGCCTTATTGCTCGAAGCACCGCTTGATATCAGCCTGAAGCCAGAATTGAAAAAAAAGGAGTGGGCAGAAAAGCTTAAAGGCAAAGTTGTGCCATTCGGGGGCCTCCGTGTTGAAAAGGCCGGAAAAATCACTGAAATAGAAGGGTATTCTGAAGGCACTTGGTGGGTACAGGATTTAGCAGCAAGAATTCCAGCTGAACTTTTGGGCGCAAACAAAGGGGAAGTCGTGCTGGATCTTTGTGCCGCGCCTGGCGGCAAAGCGGCGCAAACCGCAGCTATGGGTGCAACAGTCGTTGCTGTGGACCTCTCAAATAGTCGTCTTTTAAGATTAAAGGAGAATATGGCGCGTTTAAAGCTTAATATTGACGTCATAAAGTCAGATATACTTAAATATAAACCCGATCAGAACTTTGATTATATTTTACTTGATGCCCCATGCTCATCAACAGGAACGATAAGACGTCATCCAGAAATTTTGCATATGCGCGGGGCGCAAGATGTTAAGGATGTGACAGAAATACAATTGAATATGCTTGATCATGCGGCGGGATTATTGAACAAGGGCGGTATATTAGTTTATAGTGTTTGTTCCATGGAGCAGGGCGAGGGGCCGGATCAGATTAATGCTTTACTGAAACGCGATGGCACTTTAAAACGAAAACAAATCGAAATGGATGAACTGCCAAATTTGGAACAGGCAGTTCTAGAAACGGGCGATGTGCAGACGTTGCCGCATTATTATGAAGACGGTATGGACGGATTTTTTATTTCCCGTCTTATAAAGATTTAAGGTATTTAGAAATGACTTCACACATAAAAATAGCACCTTCCATATTATCGGCCGACTTTGCCAAACTTGGAGAGGAAGTCGCAGCCATCACAAGGGCGGGGGCCGATTATATTCATGTGGATGTTATGGATGGTCATTTTGTTCCAAATTTAACCATCGGCCCTGGTGTTGTTAAATCGCTCAGACCTTACAGCGATAGAATTTTTGATGTGCATTTGATGATATCACCGGTAGACCCATATGTTGAGGCCTTCGCTGACGCTGGCGCCGATATCATTACAGTTCATGCTGAGGCAACTCCTCACTTTCACCGAACCATACAACATATCAAATCGCTCGGGAAAAAAGCGGGAATATCGCTTAATCCTGGAACGCCTACAAATGTTATTAAACATGTAATGGATATGGTTGATCTCGTGTTGATAATGAGTGTTAGCCCTGGTTTTGGGGGGCAAAAATTTATTCCGTCTTCAGTAGAGAAAATCAAGGAAGTAAGGAAAATGATCATTAAGGAAGGCCGCCATGTAGATCTGCAGGTTGATGGCGGTATCAATATAAATACTTTCCAGACCGCTATTGATGCAGGGGCAGATGTCCTGGTGGCGGGAACCGCTACATTTACGGGCGGACCCAGCAAATATATGGAAAACATCAGCGCATTGCGCGGCCAATAAAAGCACTGTCATTTATTATAATTTACAGCTATAAATTCTGCAAAATAATATGCTAAGCTGATGTTCAATAGCCCCTGTTTTGGAGAATATTCTTTAAATGGTCCACTTACGCCGTAAACCCGTCGCATCAAGCAGCCAAAAGATGCAAAACCCCATAGCAAAAGCGGTGAGCAGGGCAAAGCATAGCAGTTTCTATCATGATTTAAGTTTAAGAGGAAAACACCCTTTGCGATTGCTCGGGACGCCAAAAGATCTATGGCCTGGTTCCGTAACCGCAGGAACGCAGATGGTCGGGGGTAAAATCATCGGCGCGGGCTCGATACTTGAAAATCCGGATAACGCACAGAATATTTGGCCCGGAGGCGACGTATGGCTTAAAACAGATTTCAATGATAAATGGTTAGAGCATCTTCATTCATTTAACTGGCTGAAAGATTTAAATCAGGCGGTAGACAGAACGAGTGCAAAAAAACGGGCTGAGGAGCTGGTCGAAACCTGGATTGATCACAATACCCAGTGGGGCGAAATTTCATGGAGGGCAGATATTGTCGGTGTCAGGTTAACAAATTGGCTGGTATATGCGCCGCTTATAATGGACACGGAAGATATCATTTACCGCAGCCGAATATTAGATATTCTTGCAAGGAGTGCTCGGCATTTGATGAAAATGTCATCAGATTTACCCGAGAGGCCGAGCAGCCTTAACGCCGTAGCGGGGTTAGTTTTATCAGGCCTCTATATTCCAAATGGTGACGATTGGCTGAAGAAAGGTGTTGCACTACTAAAGACAACATTACCGAAAGAAATATTTGATGATGGTGGCCTGAGAAGCCGAAACCCTCATGAACTTTTAGGGCTTTTAATGATGTTAGTGCTTCTGAGAGATGCATTTGTTAGCATGTCGCAAAATGCGCCTCAAGAATTGAACGATTCCATTGACCGCATAGCAGTGAATCTTAGGTCTATTATATTGGGGGATGGTAAACTACCGTTATTTAACGGGAGTTACATTCAAAATCATGAAGATGTTTTCTCGAGTTTGATTAAAATTACAAGTGATGCAAGCTCGTTTGATAAAAGAGTTGTAAACGATCTTGAGAAAAGCGGCTTTAGTCGGATTGAGAACGAAAATACCGTTATAATACAGGATGTGGGCCCTCCCGCAGAATTTGAATTGAGTGGTTCCTGTCATGCAGGAACATTGTCATTTGAGATGAGTAGTGGAACGCAACGGATTTTTGTCAATCGTGGTACCGCTTCATTTGCGCAGGGAGTTCTGGACGAAGATATTTCTGATGTTTCCCGATCAACGTCCGCACATACTACGCTGACCTTGAACGATGATAATAGCAGTGAAATTAGATCGGATGGTCTTGTCGGCAAAGGAGTATCTGAAACGACAAGTACACGGTTTATCAAAAACGGGCATATATTGCTCGAATCTTCTCATGATGGGTATGTAGACCGTTATGGAATGCGTCATAAACGGCTCATTTACATGAACGATCTGGGTGACGATATCCGCGGGGAGGACATTCTCGAGCAAACGGGATCTATTGATAAAGATATCTCTAAATCTTATTCAGTAAAATTTCATCTGCACCCAAATGTTTCTGCTGCATTGAGTGCTGGCGGTGATGTTGCATTACTTGAATTGAACAACGGTGAGCGGTGGAAATTTCGCTTTCGTGGGGCAAAAATATCTATAGAAGATAGTATATACTTTGGAGACACGGGAAAAGTATCACAGTGCCGACAAATTCATTTAACCGGTGACACAGATGGTCCTCTTACAACCATCTTATGGTCACTTAAATTACAGAAAAAAGATGATTAAAACTTGCGGTTTTCAGTTAAATCTATTATCACGCGCGAAACGATAATTTTTAATGACTAAATACATTCACAAAAGAGAAATTTGATGAACGATACGTCCCTAGTTCCAATAAAACGCGCCTTGCTTTCCGTGTCTGATAAAACCGGACTTGTCGAGTTTGGGCAATTTCTAAGCGATCACGGGGTGGAGCTATTATCCACGGGCGGTTCGGCGAAAACTCTCGCCGACGCCGGGGTACCCGTCAAGGAAGTAGCAGAACATACAGGCTTTCCTGAAATGATGGACGGTCGGGTTAAAACATTGCATCCAAAAATCCATGGTGGTTTGTTAGCGCAACGTAACAACGATGATCATATCGGTGCTATGGCGGCTCATGACATCGGTGCGATTGATCTTTTGATCGTCAGTCTTTATCCGTTCGAAGAAACTGTCGATAAAGGGGCCGATTTCGCCACATGTATCGAGAATATTGATATAGGCGGCCCCGCGATGATCAGAAGCGCATCAAAAAACCACGCCTTTGTGACGGTTGTGGTGGAGGCATCTGACTATCAGGACGTCATGACGTCAATGAAGGAAAATCACGGCGCAACGTCCTCGGACCTTCGTAAGACATTGGCGGCTAAAGCGTTTGCTCGTACAGGGTCCTATGATGCTGCTATATCGGCGTGGTTTGCCAACGAACTCGGGCAGGTATTTCCTGACAGAATTAATATTACTGCTCGAAAGCAGCAATCGTTAAGGTACGGCGAAAACCCACACCAGGATGCCGCTTATTACGTGTCCCGAAGCACCAAACCCCGATCTGGTATTGCCACCGCAAGGCAAATACAGGGTAAAGAGCTAAGCTATAACAATTTAAACGACACAGACGCTGCGTTTGAACTTGTAAGTGAATTTGACCCTATACAAGGACCCGCTGTCGCCATTATTAAACACGCCAACCCGTGCGGTGTAGCGCGCGCAGATAACTATATCGATGCATATAATAAAGCGTTACTTTGTGATCAGACAAGCGCATTTGGCGGTATCATCGCTCTCAATGGAATGTTGGACGGGGAAACGGCGGTCGAAATATCAAAGATTTTCACCGAAGTGGTTATAGCCACAGACGCTGATGAGCGTGCCCTCAAAATTATGTCGGAAAAGAAAAACCTTCGATTACTGCTTACCGGCGGTATTGCTGATCCTTGTAGTGCCGGTCAAACAGTCAAAACCGTTGCCGGCGGATATCTTTTACAGGATCGTGATAATGGAAAAGTTACATTAGACGACTTAAAAGTCGTGACGAAACGCCAACCTACCCAACAGGAACTGGATGATATGCTTTTTGCCTTTACGGTTTGTAAGCACGTTAAGTCAAACGCTATTATTTATGTTAAAGACGGCGCTACGGTGGGCATTGGTGCCGGTCAAATGAGCCGCGTTGATAGCTCAAGAACGGCCGCGAGAAAGGCAATTGACGCGAGTGAAGCTGCTGGACTTCCTTATAATATGACAGAAGGCTCTGTAGTTGCTTCCGACGCATTTTTCCCATTTGCAGATGGCTTATTAAGCGCTGCCGAAGCCGGTGTAACTGCGGTTATTCAACCGGGGGGATCAATCCGAGATGAAGAAATTATAGCGGCAGCGGATGAGCAGGGGCTTGCAATGGTATTGACAGGAATGAGACACTTTCGACATTAACAGTAAAAAAAACCGCTAGGACGAGCAGCTTATTTGTAAGCTTTGGGCCCAGTCTGGGGCTTCACTTGCATATTGTTCATGTTCTGGTTGCTCACCATACGGATTTTTCAGAATTTCATATAATTTGTTTAGTTCGCTATGATCGCCTTGTTCTGATTTTTGAATGGCCAACTGAGCAAGATAGTTTCTTAAAATATATTTGGGGTTGATTGCACACATACTTTTGTGACGGGTTAATTGGTCGCTCTGATTGTGCTTCAAACGATCTATGTAACGGGAAAACCAACTTTTAAATTCTACAGCGCAACTTTGTAAACGGGGAAAGAAGAATTCATCACTTTTTTCATCGACATGGCTGAGTTCTCGAAAAAAGTTAGTATAGTCAACGCTGTACCCTTCCAGTAAATCCAATATTTCTTCAGTAAGTGATTGATCGCCGGAAGTAATCGGCCCTAAGCCAAGCTTCTCATTCATAAGGGTTTGATAGGTTGTTTTATAAGTGTCCTTATATTTTTTTATCATAATTGTCCCGGCGTCATTGCCCGTTAATGGCGTCAAAGCCTGTGCAAGGGCCTGGCTATTCCAAAGGCCGATAGAGGGCTGGTTATTGAAGGCATATCGTCCGCGGTCATCGGAATGGTTGCAAATATAGTAAGGGTCGTATTTTTCCATAAATCCAAAAGGACCAAAATCAAAAGTTTGACCGATGATAGACATATTGTCTGTGTTCATTACACCGTGTGCAAAACCATAAGCCTGCCACTGGGCGATAAGCGAGGCGGTTTTTGTTGCTGCAGTAATCAGAAGTTGGTCATAGGGGTTTTCCGTTGATTTTAGTTCTGGAAAATGATTTTCAATTGTATAATCGGCAAGCGTCTTTAGCGCACCATATTGTTCGGTATATGAAAAATATTCAAACGATCCAAATCTGATGTGGCTGTTACTCAATCGCATTAACATAGACGCCCGCTCGATTGTTTCACGTCTAACGGGTTCATCACTTGTCACGACACTTAATGCTCTGGTAGTTGGTATTCCCAAATGAAATAGCGCCTCGCTGGCTAAAAATTCCCGGATGCATGATCGAAGAACAGCACGACCATCACCCATTCGAGAGAAGGGCGTTTTACCTGCTCCCTTTAAATGGAGGTCCCAAAGCTCACCACGGGTGTTTCTGATTTGACCTAACAGAATACCTCGTCCATCACCAAGTTGCGGCGAGTATCCGCCAAATTGATGTCCCGAATATACCATCGCCAGTGGTGAAGAGCCTTCTGGCAAATATGACCCGCTCAAAAGGTGAAGCACTTGTTCTTCATTTACGGAGGACGGGTTTAGGTCAATTAAGCTTAATGCATCTTTGTTAAGAATAACGAATTCAGGGTTTTGCAAACCGTCCGGATCGAGGGGGGCGAAAAATTTTTCGCCAAGAGCACTGTATAAATTGGTAAACTGAAACGTCATATTTTATCCTAATAGGGGACATGAATATTCATATCCCCTAAAAGAATATACTAAATATATAAACTAATCCACTACCACGTTTCTTATTTGACGCGCGGCAAAGCCCATTTTAGTGACATTGATATTACCGGCATTTTGGAAGTCCTGAATTAATTTACGCACTCGTTTTGTCGCGGAATGATTGTCTTTGACCCATTTCTGAGCGGATTTTAGGCAGTCGCTGTTTTTGCACCCATGTAACGTAGTCCGGGTTAATATTTTCTGCTGGTCTTGAAGGTCACCAAGAATACTATTAACCGCTAAACGGTCCCAATGATCAGATGTTTCCACCAGCTCTGCCTGGCTTCTGAGCCAATCAAAGCCGAGTTCGTCACCAAGCATGAAATAGGCGATCGCCACATCCTGAACGCCAATTTTAAGTTCTTTGGAAACTTGCACTAAATCACAAGCGGCGGTTTTAATATCTAGACTTGCGATATGCTGAGCAAGTGCCTCGTCAACATTCTGCTCTGTATACATGCTTCTTTTGTTTGCAAAGCTATCATCTGATGACGATTCAGCGACCGTATTCATCAAGAATAGCTCGACGATTCCGGGTTTATAATTATCGATGATTTCCTGTATCGGCTGTTTACTATCGGTGTTATTTAGGAACCAGATTGTCTGACGACGCGCAAATTCCTCAACGTCCATTAGCATTAGCAATTGAATAGTTGCCGGGGCAATGTGGTCCAGTTTTTCGATCTGATCCCATAGATTTTCAAGCTCAAATACTTCAGATGTAATGATGGCAGCGCGTGCAATATCGGCGCCGCTCGCACCCGTTTCTTCCTTTATAGACTGGATACCGCCGCGGTTTACGATGTCATTGCATACTACCTTGGCAATAATTTGACTTCTAAGTTGATGATTTCTCATTTCAGACTTATACTTTTTTCCCAATCTTTCAGGGAAAGACCTGAACAAGAACTTTTCCAGATAAGGATCACTGACAAAGTCACTGGCCATCAAATTATCAAACAAGGACATTTTGGCGTAAGCAATAAGCACCGAAATTTCCGGACGGGTTAGACCCAGTGATTTTTCTTCCCTATCATCCAACTCCTCATCGTTTGGTAAAAACTCCAGATCACGATCAAGATTTGCAGTTTTTTCCAAATCGTCCAGATATCTAACGAAGCTGTCAAGTTGGCGTACACTGCTTGATTTGGATAAGCTAATAGCCTGAGTTTGCAAATAATTGTCCCTTAGGACTAGATCCGCCACGTCGTCGGTCATTTCTTCCAGCAACTTATCCCTTTGCTTTTGGGTCATTTTGCCGTCATGAACTATACTATTAAGTAAAATTTTGATATTTACTTCATTATCGGAACAGTCAACACCAGCAGAGTTATCTACGGCATCCGTGTTCATCATGCCGCCATTAAGGCTATATTCAATACGGCCAAGTTGCGTGCATCCTAAATTTCCGCCTTCACCGATAACTTTACAGTTCAGCTCTTTACCATTGATACGGATGGCATCATTGGCTCGGTCACCTACATCAGCACTGTTTTCGTTATCAGCCTTAACGTAAGTGCCAATGCCACCGAACCACAATAAATCTACATGAGATTTTAATATAGCGCGAATTAACTCATTAGGCGTAGCAGTATCCGGTTCTCCATCAAAACTAAACAATTCCTTCATCTCGGTCGTGAGCTTTATTGATTTTAGGCTTCGACTATAAATCCCGCCACCTTTTGAAATCAACTTTTTCGTATAATCTTCCCAGCTTGAGCGTGGAAGATCAAAAAGACGTTTTCTTTCGGCGTATGATTTGGCAGTATCAGGATCGGGGTCGATAAAAATATCGCGGTGGTCGAATGCTGCGACGAGCTTTACTGCCTCTGAACATAACAAACCATTACCAAACACATCTCCCGACATATCGCCAATTCCTGCAACGGAAATGCTGTCTTTTTGAACATCTATACCTTGTTCGCGGAAATGACGCTGGACACTTACCCAGGCACCACGCGCGGTTATGCCCATTTTTTTGTGGTCGTATCCGACAGAGCCACCTGACGCAAAAGCATCATCAAGCCAGAAACCATAATCTTGTGCCAGACCGTTGGCAATATCGGAGAATGTTGCAGTACCTTTGTCAGCAGCAACTACCAAATAAGGATCGTCGCCATCCATCCGGACAACATTTTGCGGTGGGATGACCTTGTTTTCCCGTAAGTTGTCTGTAATGTCGAGAAGTCCGGAAATGAACGATTTATAACAGTTAATTCCTTCTTCCAGGAAAATTTCGCGGGTAGCGTTTACAGGCATCTGTTTAGGAACAAATCCACCTTTCGCTCCTACCGGAACGATTACAGTATTTTTAACTTGCTGAGCTTTAACGAGGCCCAGTATTTCCGTGCGGTAATCTTCTTTTCTGTCGGACCAGCGCAGCCCTCCTCGGGCTACAGGGCCTGATCTCAAGTGAACGCCCTCAAAACGGGGGGAATAAACAAAAATTTCTGCGTGCGGTCTTGGTTTTGGGGCTTCTTCCACATCCTGACTTTTAATTTTAATAGAAATATATGGCTTTGCTTTACCTGTTTCATCGGGTTGATAAAAGTTGGTTCTAAGCGAACATTTAATAACGTTAAGGTAATTGCGCAGCATACGGTCCTGATCAAGACTATCCACATTTGCCAAAAGCTGTTTGATTTTCTTTACATGCTTCTTTGCGACAGCGACACGATCAAAATCCTTTCCACCATCAAGGCTAAAGTAGATTTCAAATAGTTCTGCAAGAAGTTTTGACACGTCAACATATTGAGTTAAAGTGTCCTGCATATATATTTCGCTGTATGAACTGCCGAGTTGGCGAAGATATTTACTGTATATTCTTAAAACCAGTGCTTGCTGATAGGTTAGACCCGCTTTTAATACGAGTTTGTTAAAACCATCGTTATCAACGCTATTTGCCCAAACAGCATTTAGAGTATCTTCCATTCGGGCTTTCAAATCACCAAGATCGAATGGTTTTTGCGACGGATCCTCAAGATAAAAATCATGGATGCTATGATCTACTTTATCTTCATTCTCGCCCGTAATAACCTCGAAAGCATATTCCTCAATTACCCGAAGGCCCATATTTTCAAGCATAGGCAGGCAATCACTTAGAGCGATATTGTTTCGACTGGTATATATTTTTAGCCGTACGACATGATCCGGATCTTCTTGATCACGATAAAAATTAAACCCGATGTTATTGTTAACGGGTAATTGTTCCATCTTATCCACATCCGTAACAGCAAACCGTGGATCGAAATTTTCCTGATATGCTGACGTGAAAGACTTGCTATATTTTCTAAAGAGTTGATTTGCTGTTTCTTCGCCCCAACGGTCAACAAGGACTTCGAGAAAATAATCAGTCCAGCTTTGGGCAACTTTTGAAATTCGTTTATTGATGCTTTCGGTGTCCGGGTTTGGAACTTGTCCCGGTTTTGTGCGAATGATAAAATGCCAACGGGCTATTCGTTCGTTGCTCAGCTGTGCATAACGCGATGACAATTCACCATTAAAGGCATCACACAATATTTTTTCAATTTTTGTCCTTAATATAGAATTATATAAATCTCTGGGGACGAACACCAAAGTAGAAACAAAGCGCTCAAATTTATCTTTGCGGACAAATGCGCGGCATTGTGGCCGTAGATTTAGATGCAAAATACCTATTGAAGTTTGAAATAAAGGATCTTCTTCAATTTGGAATAGCTCATCGCGTGGCAGAGTTTCCAATATATGAAAGAGTGCTTTCCCGTCGTGGCTATTGTAGGCAAAGCCGGAACGCTCTACGACGGATTTTACTTTGCGGTCAAGATAAGGGATATTTTGTGCGCGTTGGTTATAGGAATCCGAAGTGAAGAGACCGACGAAGCGAGTTTCGCATATTACTTTCCCCTTTTTATCAAACTTTTTAAAGCCAATATAGTCTAGATGAACAACTCTATGGACCAATGATTTCACATTTGCTTTTGTGATGAACATGATCTTATCCTGTGCCATAAAATCTTCTATCTCGGGGGAGATAGCCACCAATCCTTCGGGGCCTCTCAGGACATGAGTTTCTGGATCCCTCAAAATACCAAATCCTTCTCCCTCCGTAGGATTAGATTTCCTCTTGTGATTATATTCTCTATAGCCAAGAAGTGTAAAATTATTTTCAGTAAGCCATTTAAGGAACGCCTGCGATTCTTTTACTTCCTCACGTGAAATAGATTTTGGCGCTAGCTCAAGATTCTTTGATGTTTCTTCAACTTTCTTAAGTATAGGCTTCCAGTCTTCTACCGATGCCAGTACGAAGTCGGTAACCTGTTTTAGCTTGTCACCGAGCGAATTGATTTCAGCTTGATCGCTCATTGCGGTGATTTCGATATGCATTACTGATTCTGTAACCTTGTTACCGCCTTTGGTGACTAGTTTGCCATTTTTATCCCGATTAAGGTTTAATACGGGATGAAGCAGCATATGTAATACATTACCATCTTCGAGTAAATTTGATGTGATTGAATCGATTAAAAACGGCATATCGGAATTGAGAACCTGAATGATCGTATGTGCTGATGTCCAGCCATGCTCTTCCAAAGAGGGGTTGAAAATTCTTATCTTTGATTCTTTTTGATCATATTCGGATATAAATTTCCAATTACTTAGTGCAATAGCATAAAGCTCATCAAGCCGCAGGCTCAAATCATCAGGAGAGGCATTTTTATAAAGTTCTGTAACAAATTCTACAAAGCCGGACCCTTGTGCAGACTTCATGGTTTCTTTTGAGTAGTCGACAATCGCGTTGAGGCGGACTTCTTTTTCGGACCAGCTATTCACGGCGGTTTCCTTTTAAAAAACAGTTAATAAACCAATTGAAATTTACTATAATTGCAGGGATTTAAGAAATGGTTTATTTAGACTCATTTAGATTTCCCTTTATAAACGCGGTACGTTTTAAAATGGGTTCTAATTTCGTATACTTATCATCTAAAACTTTAAGCACTTCGATAGCGTGCCCATCTCGCTTGGCAAGCAGCAAACAGAACTCATCCATGTTTTGACCAACGATCATTTTTTTCAATCTAAATTGTCCAATTGGGGTCATGTTTCGAAGAATTTCCCTCGCCTCTTCAACGGTTCTGTTTTTGTGTGTGAATACTGTCGCAGATGTACCATGTTTGCGAATAGAACGCATTTCCTGAACGCATCCTTTTATACCGCCGGGAAAGTTTTTAATAAAGGAATGGAACTCATCAACTTCTATGCCCAGATGTTTCGCAATGCCAAGTGCGGCTGCATATTCAGTTAATCTTGTTTTGTCGTAGTCTTTACCTAAGCAAATTTTTAGAACGGGAGTGAATGGCGCTCTCGCCTGAATCTTTAAGTCGTCTTCAGCAACTAATTGTTTAAACGCGTCGACGGAGATTTGGCAAGTATGGTGGAATTTATAAATTGCCGTGAGAATATTATAAAGAGAATCTCGACTACGGTTGTGATTGGCATCTTCTTTCTTAATGTAGCCGATGATCTGTTTCAATTCATTCTGTAGTTGCGCAAGAGATAATGCGCTTTTAGAGCCGGTCATATCTGCCGCTACAGGCTCAACGATACTGCTTTTTTCCTGAAAGACTTTTTGACTAGGGGTTTTCGCGGCAACGGTTTCAATAGCAGGTGTTTCAGCTATTTCTGAGAGGGTATTTTGTGTTGCCTCTTTTTCAGCGGCACGTTCGATTAGACTTTTGCGTTTTGGCTTTATATGTTGATCTTCAGCTACAAGAGGTTCGATTTCAATTGTCTCGGGATCAAAAGAATCATTTTCTATTGTTGTTTCCACTGTCACGTCGCTTGTATTAACCGGATCTTCATATGTTAGATCAATATCGAAGTCGCCCGTATCCACTTCATCAATCTCAAGAGCATCATCAGTTGCCTCTTTTTCCTCGCTCGCTTCAGCTAGCACGTCCGTGGACGAGTCGATGTCTTCGATCCCTGCGGCAGGGTCATCAAGAGCGTCGCTGTCTGTTTGGTCTTCTTCTGATACAACGTTATCTTCGCTATCGTTGTTATCTTCTCTATCGCTATCGTCCAGATTTTTGATAATGCTTTGCATTAATTCTTCAATTGATGGTTCATTTGCACCAATTTCAACGTTGACTTGCTCGCTCACCTGCGACGGAATTTCATTCTCACCGTCTTCTTCAGGGCCCAAACCTTCGGACTCAATGGCCTCTTCGGGAGTTGCAGCGATGTCTGTTTTGGTTGCTGCCTTTTCCTCTGCCAAGGCATCAAATATGATAGCACCTCTGGATGCAAAAGGATCATCTCTATCAGGCGCTTCGCTCAACTCCTTCTCAAGAATTAGTTCGTCTTCATCTTCTTCCATAGCGTCATCGTCTATGGCTCCATCGTTATCTTCCGCATCTGTTATAGGAACGTCATTTGTCAATGAAATTTCGTCCGCAGGGCCAACATTTTCATCACTGCCAGAATATAAATCCTCAGTTTCATCAGGCAGTATTATAACATCCTCTGAAATCTCTTCCGGGGTCTCGTCTGCGGAACGCTCATCTCCCGCAGGCTCGTCAATATTTTTGCCGGGAGATGTATTCTCAATGTCATCTTCAGCATCGGAAATCTCAATAATTTTATCATCCACTTCACCCGTCAAAATGGTATGATCCTCGTCCTCCATTTCGGGAGAAGAGGCCTCTTCTTCTATTGCCGGTTCGGTCGTTAGACCATCTTCTGAAAGGGCCTCTGATCCAGAAGCGTTATTCTCAACGTGTCCTCCAAGAGAGTCAGTAGTAAGCTCATTGACAATATCTTCTTCAAAGGGATGGGTTTCCTCAATTTCTAATGTGAGTGAATCTTGCGGCTCATCCGCAAGTTCATCCGAAATAATATTTTCCTCAATTCTTGGGGAGTGCGCGGCAGACACTTCTTCGTTTGTTTCGTTATCGGGTTTATCAAAATCTGTTTGTTCCTGAGCTGATAGTGCCTCATCGGTCGTAGAAGCGAGCTTGTCTTCCTCTATGGTAACGGGAATATCCTCACCGTGGTTATCATCGGTGCTCTCTGTAATTTCAAGAGATTCGCCGTCCTCTACCAGGATTATATCATCTTCGTCCTCGGACCCGACCTCTGTCGATGTAACGCTATTTTCAATTTCGTTGATTTTATCATCATCAACTGTTTCAGCGGCCTGGTCATCTTTCCGTTCAACTTCGACATATTGATTAGTGGATGTCCCAACGGTTGGCCCGCTTGTATCTTCGCCTGAATCTGCACCTATATCTAAATAGGCAGTTTCTTCATCCGCCGTATTCGGCGGTTCTTCGCCGACAGTGTCTAGCCCATCTTCGCCAGACGTTTCGCCAGCGTCACTTTCAAGTACGCCAGCAAGAGTATCTGCAAAGCTCTCTCCCTCTTCAGCGGCTTTTTCTGTACTCGCGTCCGCTACGGTACTAGTGTCGGGACTAATATTGTCAAAGCCAACTTCTTCACCTTCTCCAGGCAGCCCTTCCTCTTTCATTAAAGGTGAGGTGTCGCTTACTGGTTCAACGTCAATTTCCGGTTCCAGTTCAACATCACCGCCGTTATCATCGGTTAGGCCACTTTCGGCGCTCGGCCAGTTTTCCTTGTTATCTTGAATTTCTTGATCGGTTGCGATGTCAATATCAGAAGTTGTCTCATCTGATATTTCATTTTTCTCGGCGTCACCAACGCCGTCTGAGGGATCGACGTTCACTGGTTTGGATGTTTCTTCTGCGGCAATATCAGGTTGCTCAGATTGACGATCCTCGATACCACTGGAAATGCTCTTCATTAATTCTTCAATAGACGGTGTTCCATCCTCCAGCTGAACATCTTTTTCCAAAATCCACCTGACACCACCCAGAATAAAATTAATATTTTTGTTGTCATCGCTAAAAGGTAGTAAAATGCCTCTGTAAAGAGCCTTTTCACTATCGCGGTTAACAAACTCAGCTTCAAACGCAATAGGAACCCGGTTTGCCAGAACTTCAAGATAATGATCGGTAACGCGGCTGAGCATGGTGCGGCGTGGAACTTCACTAACAGGCTGACCGGACAAATCGATTTCCAGATCTTCCTGTAACTCCTGGCCAATGACTTGGAAAGTTGGCTGGCCTTCATTCTCTCTTAAATCTATCAGGACGAGGTTCTTTTTGAACGGAGCAATATCTTTTTGGCTCATTCTTTTTAGGGCGGGTAAGCCAGATTCTCCGACTAGCTTATCCCACAGATCATATAAACAAAATGTAATGCGTCTTTCTTGATCCAAATCTTCAACTGCGCTCATATTTAATTACCAATAGACTTTATTATTATTATACCCATATATAGTTCATGAAAGTTACCAACAAATATAAGGGACAACTTTAACCATAACTATATTAAAAGAATATTTAAAAGAACAACACATATCATAACGCATTAATATATAAGGTAATTTTTTTTACTTAACGAACGGTCTTAATAGACAACTTTAAAAAGACTCGCGAAATGTAAGAATCAGATGCGTTTAATTTTACTAAATTTGAGGGACATCCGGATGGCAGATAGGCCAATTATTTCACTATTTTTGTTGGGCGGAACCATCTCCATGGCACCTACAGAAGGAGGCTCGGCCTCTTCGGGAGTTGTGCCAACAATTTCGGCGGATGATTTATGTGCGGCTGTGCCCGGCCTGGAACAACGTGCGGAGATACGCACCCGCACCCCTAAGATGGTGGCCAGTGCAAATTTAACAATCAGCGATGCGGTCCACTTAAAGGGTGAAATTGAAAAGTTGGCCGATAAAAAAGAGAGCGATGGCGTTGTTATTGTGCAGGGCACAGACACTATAGAAGAAATGGCGTTTTTTCTGGACCTTATAGTAGATGTCAACATCCCAGTTGTTTTAACCGGCGCGATGAGAAGTGCCAATATGGTTAGTGCTGACGGAGCGGGTAACATTTTATCCTCGGTTATCGCAGCAACATCGCGACCACTTGCAGAAGTCGGCGTAGTTGTCTTAATGAACGATGATATACATGCGGCGCGTTACGTCCAGAAATGCCATACACGCGATGTCGCCGCGTTTAAATCTCTTAATGGTGGTATAGTGGGGCAGGTCTGCGAGGGAGAGGTGCGCCAGAATTATACTCCAACTCAAAAACCAAAATTCAAATTGTGCGAATGCGTGGCTATACCCAAAGTTGGCCTTATTAAGGCAACTTTAGGTGATGAAGGTGAAATGCTAAAACGAGTATCAGACGAGGATTTTCAAGGTCTTGTCATTGAAGCCTTTGGCGCCGGGCATCTTCCAGAAAGTTGGCTGGACTTGTTGGATGATCTGGTAAAGACAATGCCAGTGATGCTTTGCAGCCGCACGGCAGAAGGGCCGGTTTTTCAAAACACCTATGGTTACGCCGGAGCAGAGATAGATTTAATGGCCCGCGGGTTGATATCAGGGGGTATTTTGGACGGTTCCAAGGCGCGACTTTATATGCAAACATGCTTAATGTCGGGTACAAGAGTATCAATACCGGAATATTAAATCACAAATATACCCGCGACAATATAGGCGAAGAAGGTGACTATTCCCCCGACAGCGGCGTATGGCAGCTGTGTACGCACATGATCGAGGAGGGTACATCCCGATGCAACCGAAGATATCATTGTTGTGTCAGATATCGGGGAACAATGATCACCGAATACGCCGCCTCCAAGAATAGCAGAAATGACGAAGGCTGGCGGCAATCCAAGCATTTGGATCAGCGGCACGCCAATTGGAATCATTAGTGCGAAAGTACCCCATGATGTTCCCGTCGTAAATGCCATGATGGATGAGGCAACAAAAAGCATTGGAACAATCAGGATCATCGGAAGATTATCACCCGCTATGCCTGCGACGAAAGCGCCGGTACCAAGTACTTTAAGGCTGGCACCGAGAGCGAGAGATAATAGCACAATAGTTACAAGCTGAAGAAGTTCGTTCATGCCTTCAAAGCCAATTTCGACCAATCTTATATGAGAAAACCGCCCGCTGCTTAACATCATAACATAGGCAACAAGACTGGAAATAATTGTTGCGTAAAGGATCGATTTGGAGCCATCTCCGCTTCTGATAGCACCATCCCCGGTCCAATACATAAATATAAAAATAAGACCGATTAAACTGACAAGCGGTACGATCATAAAGCGCGCCTTGCTTGTCGGGAATTCAGGTGCAGGGTCCTTTTCCACTTGTTGTTGTTTTTTGGCTTCGCATTCTTTTAGAGGACCATGTACTTTGTCAAACCATATGGTTAGAAAGACAATAATCAAGGCGATCCATGCGTAAAAATTATAAAAAATAGTACCAAGTAAAGTTGCTTCCGCATTTTCGAGACCATTTGCATTAAGATTGGCAAGGACGACTGCCCCCCATCCATTGATAAGCAGTAAAATACACACCGGGGCACTTGTACTGTCAATGACATAGGCGAGCCTTTCGCGGCTCATTCCAAATTTATCAAAAAGCCCCCGTGAAACGATACCTGCCGTTATTACGCTTAAATTCGATTCAACAAAAAGCACAATACCAATCAAGAAGGACATCAACCCGGCTTGACGCTTGGTTTTAGTAATGCCTTTGTTAATCAATAAATCAACAAGTGCCGTCACACCACCGGAATGGCGCAAATAAGCTATCAAACAGCCGATAATCAAAGAAAACATCAGAATGCGTGTGCTGTCGGCACTGGAGAAAACATTCACAACTCGTTCAATGGTCTCTATGGGTGCCATTGCGACGGTACTGCCCGAGGCATCCATAAGCAATAAAAGTTCAGACGTGAATATGGCTGCCAGCAGAGCCAGGATAACTTCTTTTCGCCAAATTACGATGCCAATTGCAACTATTTGTGGAAGTATTGTTAACCAACCCATTTTCCGCCCTTTATTATTTTGTATTATTATGGTTTTTTGAAGTATGGTGATGAAATAATATAATAGCAAGAATTCATATGGAAGGGTAACGATGAAAAAAGTTATTTCACTATTAATTGCATATCTGATTTTAGTTCAGACAACTTTCGCGGCAGACTATAAATTGCTCAAACCCACGTATATATTGGATGTAGAGCAGGGCGAACTCATTGAAGGGCAGGAAGTTCTTATATTGGATGATAAAATTGCTGCGGTTGGCAGCCATCAAGCAATTAGGGATAATTATGATCTTTCGGATGGCAATGTCCGATCTATTAATTTGGAAGGGATGACATTAATGCCGGGCTTGATCGACGCTCATAGTCATATTTTGCTTCATCCCTATAATGAGACAAGCTGGAACGATCAGGTTTTAAAAGAAAGTCGTGCTGAACGGGTGGCACGCGCCGTCGGGCATTTAAAAGCAACGCTGGGTGCGGGCTTTACGTCACTAAGGGATCTTGGCAGCGAAGGAGCAGGATATGCGGATGTTGGCATTAGAAAAGCACTTGATAAAGGCGTAATTGTTGGACCAAGACTTATTGTGGCGGGTCGCGCGATTGTTGCCACTGGCAGCTATGGCCCAAAAGGCTTTGACCTATCCCATACGTTGACATTGGGCGCGGAACCTGCGGACGGCGATGATCTAATTCGTGTTGTAAGGGATCAAATTGGAAAAGGAGCCGATGTGATAAAGATTTATGCTGATTATCGGTGGGGACCAAATGGTGATGCCGCCCCGACATTTAGTTTAAAAGAAATAGAAACAATTGTTGAAACCGCAAAAAGCAGCGGACGGAAAGTGGTTGCTCACTCGACAACTCAGGAAGGTATGCGCCGGGCGACGCTCGCTGGCGTTCAGTCGATAGAGCATGGTGACGCAGGCACAGTCGAGATATTCAAGCTTATGAAAGATAATAATGTTGTCTTTTGCCCCACATTGGCGGTTACAGAGGCTAACGCAGAATATGCCGGATGGAAAAAAGGCGAAGATGAAACGCCATCGAGCGTCAAGCTGAAACATGCCGCCATGACGTCAGCGATCGAGGCGGGGGTCACCATTTGCAACGGCAGTGACGTTGGTCCCTATACTCATGGCGATAACTTGCGCGAGCTTAAGCTTATGCATGAATATGGATTGAGTATAGAAGAAACCCTACAAGCCGCGACTATGGTCGGTTCCGAACTTATGAATATGAAAGACAAATTGGGCCAGGTAAAAGTTGGCTATTTAGCTGATCTGATCGTCGTGGAAGGGGACCCACTGAATGATTTAGACGTTCTGAGCGAGATCAACTTGATAATCCAAAAAGGACAGGTTTATAAGCCGAACTAAATAGGTTTAATAAGTATTTTTTCACAAAATTGCTAAAAAAGTCGGATAGAAGTTGTCCTACCCGACTTTCAACTTGAATAATTTAAACGTTATTTCTCAAACACTATTTTACCATTCACCATGGTTAGATCAATTTCCATGTTGATAAGATCGGCAGGTGGAATGTTAAACAAATTACGATCAACAATTACGAGGTCAGCGTATTTACCAACCTTGATTGACCCCCTGACGTCACCTTCAAACGTTGCGTTGGCGCCGTTTATGGTATAGGCCTTAATACTTTCTGCGAGGCTTATTTTCTCTTCCGGGAACCATCCGCCTTCTGGTGTTCCTTGCAAAGTTGTCCGGTTTACGGCGGCGTTTAGCAAATATTTTGGGTGATTATAATATTCCGCGGCATTCGTTCCGGGCCAGTCTGATCCAAAGACCAAAGTAGAGCCATTTTTCAGAAGTGAGTTAAACGCGTAAGCCCCGGCTGAGCGTTCCTTGCCGATCCGCTCTTCCATCCAACGCATATCATCTGATAAGTGATATGGGTTGATTTCGGCAATAACACCAAGCTGCTTAAAGCGTGGGAAATCAGCAGGGCGTACCACCTGATTATGGATGACGCGAAAACCTTCTAATGATCCACCCACATCGTTTTGCAAGCGCTCATAGGTATCAAGCATCAATGCAACGCCTTTTGTACCGATGGCGTGGACGTTGGCTTTAAAGCCGCCTTTATTGGCTTCAATTAGAAAAGCATACATTTTATCCATATTCTCAACTTCGTTGGCCGGATCATCGCTTGTATGCGGGCGGTAACGGCCACTATAGTCCGGGCGATCATTATAGGGTTCAAAAAATAAAGCACTATGATTACCCATGATGCCGTCAATATAGCCTTTATAAGCACCCCAGCGAAGATAGTGGTCTGTTTCGCCGGTTTTGGGATGGCTGCCCATTTTAATGTCTTTGTCGTTAAATTCTTTGGCTCGGGATAAGTCGGCCCGCATCCAGATTCTTGTTGTAAGTTCGCCATTATCCTGAAGTTCCGTATAAAGGTCGGCATATTCACCGCGGGTAATGTCATGAACATCGACAATACCGTTTTCCCTCATACGTTTGAGAGTTGCGCGAATTTCATTGAGCTTTCTTTCGTGTGACTTTTCAGTGACTACAGCCCGAATTCGATCAATAGCCGGGGACCCTTTTTCGATAAGTCCGGTTGGTGTGCCGTCCTCATTTACAGCCATTCCTTCAAGAGCCTCGGTCTCCAAACCTGCAGCACGAAGTGCTACCGTGTTGGCAAGATGTAGCTCGGCGGGACGCTCAAAACTACTAACAAAGACCGGCGTATTAGGCGTTAAGTCATCTATGGTCGCGCGGTCTGGTCTCCACCGGTCAGTAAAATTGGCCCCACTATCGGCACCCACACTTGCCTCACCTGCTCCCCATGCTTCATATGCGCCCCAAAGACCGCGCGTAATCCATTCACCATCCGGGATGTTAGGCAAAATGCGGGTAATTTCTGCACGCAGATCGGCGTCCGTTGATACTTTAAGCAAGTTTGCATCATTAATTTGTGCGCCCGCACCATTTAAATGAGAATGGCCATCAACAAAGCCCGGCATTAACATTCTTCCCGCCAGGTCAATAACCCGTGTATCTGACCCTATATAATCTTGTGCATCAGCATCATTTTCAAATATCGCAACAATTGCATTGTTTTTAACGGCGAGGCCTTTTGCCCAAGGTTGGCCTTCTTCCACCGTGTAAACATCCCCGCCCGTAAATACGACATCAGCGACATTGTTGCCGCTCATTGCATTTTCATTGTTTTCCGGGGCTTGTTCCGCACATGAAATGAGTAACAAACTTATCAGGATTGCCCCTAATGAGTTAACTTGATTTATTCGTTTCATTTGTATCTCCCGTATTCCATTATTTCAGAATTATTATTTTTACTTGCTGTTGAATATAATATATTTTTCGCACTTGGACAGTAATTAATCATCAAATCGTGACTTTTTTGGGAGTTTTAAAGGGAAAAATGTCAAATCCGTATCAACATGCCCACGAAGAAGGCGACTATATTGATAGTTATTACTCGCGCACACTAAACGTAGCGAAAGAATTTCCGGAACTAACCGATGAAATTACAACACCCGTTTGTATCATTGGGGGCGGTATGGCCGGTGTCGCGACCGCACAAGGATTAGTTGAGCGCGGTATAAAACCGGTTTTAATCGAAGCCAACCGCATTGCATGGGGGGCATCTGGCCGTAATGGTAGCTTTTGCAGCGCAGGTTTTTCGCTGGGTGTTGATAGCATCGTTAAAAAAGTGGGCAAAGAGCACGCGCGGGAGCTTTGCAAGTTAACGACAGAAGGACTTACCCTGATTAAGAAAAGAATTGGTGCGCGCAGCGAGTTGCGCGCAGAAACCGACGGCCTTTTAAATATATCATGGTTTGACGAGCGTGCGGCGGTCGAAAAAAATATTGAACAGATGAATGACATTATGGGGGTTGATTATCAATTTTGGTCGCGTGATCAAATTAAAGAACTTTATCATTCCGAAAGATATTATGACGGCTATCTAAAACCGGACGGCATTCAGGTTCATTCGTTAAATTATACCTGTCATGCTGCCAAACAGGCAGAGGATGCCGGCGCGCGCATTTTTGAAAAGTCGGTCGCCTTAAAAATTAGAAAACATGGTGATGGCTGGAAAGTTATCACTACGAAAGGTAGCGTCATCGCTGATCAAGTCGTCATGTGTTGCAGTGCTTATATCGGAAATCTGAATTTTAAGTTGTCTTCCGCGACTTTGCCGGTTGCCACATATATATTACTCACGGAACCTTTGGGGGAGAGGCTAAAAACGGCCGTTGAAGGCCCCTACGGTGCGAGTGACAATCGCTTTTCGTCAAATTATTATAGAATACTGCCTGATAGGCGCCTTTTTTGGGGTGGGCGCGTTTCGATGTTTAACCCGAGCGGCGAAAAACTAAAAAAAATCATGATGGATGACCTTCTGGTGGTTTATCCGCAATTAGAGGGTATTAAGGCTGATGTGGCTTGGGGTGGCCTCATGGGTTATCCCGTTCACAAGATGCCGCAAATTGGTCAGTTAGAACCTGGATTTTGGTATAATCAGGGTTTTGGCGGGTCAGGAATGACATCGACCGTGGCTGGCGGTGAAGTTGTCTCAGCGGCGATCGCAAACGCTGATGAACGTTATAAGCTTTTTGAGCCTTACGGCCTTAATTATGCCGGTAAGCCATTTGGCCCCATAGTGGCGCAAACGGCTTACTGGTTATTTCAGCTTCAGGACGCCTATAAAGCGTGGCGGCTTAATAAATAATTATCTTGAAACGAATTTATAGGATGCTTTTTCCATTTCCTTGATATTTGAATAAGGATTTGCAGGCTTTAAGTATCCGCCTAAGAATTTATAGGCATCAAAGCGGGCTTGCCGCGCAACTTTGTGATCCATCCGGGCAAAGTTGTGCCCGCCGGGGATATCTTCAAATTCTTTATAGGTAAATTCTTTGCCGTCGGCTTTTAATGATTTTACCAGATGACGAATTTCCAAGATATTCACATCGTCATCATTCGTATTGCCGTATACCATTAATGGTGTTTCAAGCTTATGCGTATTCCACGCAGGCGAGCGTTTGATATATTTTTCATGATTTTCAAAGGCACTTTCACCAAGATGATATTCAGTTTCATAAAGTTCACGGTATCGCTGGGTTTTATAGCCCATTCTAGCGATCAGATCACTCACTGGAACATCGGCAAAGCCAACTTTGTAAGCATCTGGATATTCAAATAAATTTAGCAGCGTAATCATGCCGCCGTGGCTATGCCCCATAATGCCAACGCGGTCTTCATCAACCACAGCATAGTTTTCAACCATGTAATCACGGGCCGCTTTAACATCGGCAACTTCTTTCCCGCCGTAATCAATGCTTTCGTAAAATCGTTTGCCGTATCCGGTGCTGCCTCGATAATCGGGCGCAATAAGGATATAGCCCTGAGCAATCAATTCACGGTAAAGTTGACCATTTTCCACATCAAAGTTGGCGTGGACCCCTTGGTGTGGAAAAACAAGAAGTGGGTATTTCTTGTCTGGATCGATGTCTTTTGGAAAAAAAACATAAGAATAAAAGGTAAGGGGGTTGGTCATGGTTAGCGGGTTCTTTTCTCCATCACCAGAAAATTCATGATCTTTTCCAAGGGCAGGGCCTGTCGTCCGCACTTTTTCAACGATGGCAACGTCACCCATAATGTTATGCATCATAATATCAGAAAGGCCTTTATTCACCCGCGAAAAAGAATGGCTTAAGTCACTTATTTGCTCTTTTAAATCAGCTATCTCTTCTTTTAAATCGGCTTCCTCATCAGCACTGCTAGGTACAATCATTATAAGTGACGTCATGACGGCAACAGCGCCAATTAAGCCATTGTTTATATACGGTTTTAATTTAATCAATTTTAGTCCCCTTTGGTTTTTAAGAGCACACGGCCAAAAGTTGGCTCAGATGAGTTTGGCGCGGTGGCGGATATTTGTCCGTTGACGATTACATAATCAAACCCGGTTGGCTCTGCGAATATATCGGTCCATGTTGTATTGGCTCGCACATTTTGAATGTCCATCACAAGAATATCCGCCCCAAAACCTTCTTTAAGCAAGCCCCGTGTTTGAATGCCAAATATTTTGGCTGTTTGCCCAGTCATTTTATTAATGGCCAGCTCAAGTGAAAGAACACCGTCACGCACAACATATTCTTCGATAATTTTTGCAAACGAGCCAAATGACCGTGGATGGCGCATGGTCGGGCTTCCGTCCGACGAAATGGAAACGTCAGGGGCTGTGATGAAGGCATCCTGGGTTTCTTTTGTCATGATGAAATGGGCTGTGCGTGGGCCGCTGTGGCCATAGTCAATGATCACGTCTTCAGGAGCCTTTCCTGTAATTTCGGAAATTTCAGCAACCGTTTTACCGGAATATTCGCCGGAAGAAACCAAAATAGCACCGGGACCATTGCGGCGTGTGATCTTAGCGCGAAGGAATTCCTGAAATTCAGCGCGTCGATTGCTTACAGCATCATCGAACTCAAATTTACGCTTTGCCCATTCGGGATAAAGATAGCTCATATCGCCAAAGCTGGCCAGATAAGGATAGACGTCTGCGGTAATGTCAATGCCGGCTGCACGGGCGTCGCGGATTTGTTTTAATACTGCTTCACCCTGTTCGCGGGTTTTGCCGTAAACAACTTTAATGTGTGACGCATTAATGCGCGCATATTTTCCCTGTTCTATTAGCTCCGCGATACTGTCATGAACCTTATCATCGTCTTCGTTTCTGATGTGGCTTGAGATTATACCGTCCGTGGCGCCGACCACTTTAGCAAGGCCTTCCATTTCCGCGCTGTCAGCATAACGCCCAGGCACATATTCCAGGCCAGTATTAAGGCCGTAGGCACCTGCTTTCATGGCGTCAACCAGCAGCTGCTCCATCTTTATTTGTTCTTCCGGGGTAATTTTATCTTTTTCACCGCCGCCGGAAAGTTGTCTAATCGATCTGTGCCCGACAAGTGTCGCGACATTTGGCCCTGTGCCCTGCGCATTGACTTGATCAATCCAGTCTGTAAATGAAGTTTCTATCTCATATCCGGGATTTTCTCCGTCCTGACCGAGCATCACGGTGGTAACGCCTTGCCTCAAAAAGTTTCGCAGCATGTCATTATTTTCTAATCTTGGGTCACCGTGGGAATGAGCGTCTATAAATCCGGGGGAGACAACTTTTCCGGTAGCATCAAGAGTTTCTGTTGCTTGAATTTTTGCATCATCAATTTCGCCGACAAAGGAAATTTTATCTCCGCTGACTAAAACGTCGCCAGTATAGGATGCTCCGCCGGTCCCATCAACTATAGTACCTCCGGATATATGAAGGTTGTATGTAATGGAATAATCAGGCTCATTTGTTTCTTTGTTTTCTTGGTTGGGTTCATTTGCGGCACAGCCACCAATATACAGCAGACTGGCAAACATAAATATTTTTAAGTTAACGGTCATTTTTACGAGTTCCCTTTTTTTTAAGATATCATGTCAAATTAACATAACATACTAAAAACACAATCGACGGCACACGATATTATTTTCTGGTTTCTTAATAAAATTTATCCTCTACTATAAATTCGGAATGAGGGAGACGGATATTGGAAGCCACAGATTATGGGTTTTTGTCAATTGTACCTATTATAATCACCCTGGGTATAGCGGTGTGGACACAAAATGTGATCATCGGTTTATTCACCGGGGTGTTCGCAGGGGTCATTCTGCTTAATGGCTTTAACCCCATAATGACATTGAGCTTGTTGGTTTCAGATTATTTTGTCCCGCAAATGCTCTCGCCCGGAAATTCGGGAATTCTCGTGTTGATGTGTTTTATCGGCGGCTTCGTTGCGTTGGTGGAACGGTCAGGGGGTGCCGTAGCGTTTGCAACCAAAATGACGAATATAATCACCAGTCGTTTCAAAGCCCAGATTGCGGCATGGATGACTGGAATAATGATTTTCTTTTCTGATCTGGGAACACCGCTGATTGTCGGGCCAATATACAGACCGATTACGGACACGCTTAAAATTTCTCGGGTGAAGCTTGCATGGATCGTCGATACGACCGCTTCGCCTGTGGCGGTGCTGGTTCCCTTTATTGGCTGGGGTGTGTATTCGATGGGCCTTATTGAAGCACAGTATCTTGAAATTGGGAGAACTGAATCCGCCTTTGACGCCTATGTCAGCGCAATTCCATTTCAATTCTATTCCATATTCGCCATTCTAATGGTTCCGCTTGTTGCATTCTCCGGTTATGAATTTGGCCCCATGGCGCGCGCTGAGCAAAAAGCGCAAGCGGACGAAGCGTTAAAAGACGATAGTGGCCTTGAGGTTTCGGATACCGTATCCCATCCAAATGCCAAGGCCATATTTGTTTGGTTGCCGCTGCTTGTCATGGTGGGTGTTTTATTTTATCTGCTTGTCCCTCTTGGATTTCCTCTCAATTCAGTGCCGTCACTTGCGTTTAGAGGAGCCCTCTCAAGCGCGTATTTCTTTTCTGCTATGACGTTGATTTTATTGATGATGAAGTACGGCGTTAAAAACTTTAAAGAAAGCATGACCATTTATTTCGCCGGTGTAAGCAGGATGACCAGTGTTTTGATTATTTTGGTATTGGCATGGTCTTTAAGTACCATCGGCCAAAACCTTGGAACACCGCAATATATTATTTCATTAGCTGAAGGAAACTTTGCGCCATTTCTGGTTCCGGTCACGGCGTTTCTATTTGGTGCCGTGATGTCTTTTGCAACCGGATCATCTTGGGGGACCTACGCCATTATGATGCCATTGATTATTGCGGTGGCCCATGCGCTCGGAGCACCAATGCATGTCTCAATCGGCGCGGTATTATCCGGGGGGATGTTTGGGGATCATTGCTCACCCATTTCCGATACGACCATCCTGTCCGCATCTGGCGCAGGATGCAGTCAATTTGATCATGTGCGCACACAAATACCATATGAACTATTTAATGGATCAATTTGTGTTATGTCTTATATTCTAGCAGGATTAACGCAAAGCAATTTAGTATTTATTCCGGGCATGGTGCTATTGGCCATTGGTCTTTATATGCTTAATAAAATGGCAGGCATTAAAATTCATAACTATCAAACCTGATTATTTTAGTTGGCTTAGACGAGAATCTTCCCAGAGTGTCGATAAAGCATGCCATAAATTTCGTCTCGTAGCACTAAGATATAACGCGTTAGTAGAAAGGTCTCTGACAAGCAAATCATGCGCCGCACCAAGGGAATGATAGGGCATTTGAGGAAATAAATGATGTGTCGCGTGGTATCTTAGCCCAACGGGGGCCCAAAAAGGCGAGAGAATCCCACCAGTAACATCAACGCTGTCGAGAAACTGGTCCGGGACTGACATTTTGACGTCACCGGGGTTTCTATAAGCATGGGCACCTAACGTGCGCAGGCTATTCATCGTAAATATAAGAAGTGTCACCAGATACCAAACGATGAACACTTTAATTGGTATAATGCTAAAATAAATGAGAGCGGCTCCGGTCCATGCGTAAATTGTTGCGCAGATTTCTTGTAACCGCCAATGCTCACCGTCAAGCTTTGTCGGTCTCGGGCGACGATAACTTAAATCAATGGTCAATGATGATGCCCGTTCCCAAGCATAATGAGTAAGTTTCTTATTGAACCATGATAGCGGTGTCAGGATCAGAAAACGCGCGAGGAATAAAAAGGGCAATATGAGCGATAAAAAGACATAGGCAATTATTTTCCAACCTTCTTCTGCGCCGAAAGGAAGATATTCACCGTCTTCATTTGTGCCGTAGGTATCGCGCCTGTGGTGATCACTATGAACGCCGTGATAAGTAAACGAGGGGATGAGAAGAGGAAATCCACCGATGATGTTCCAAAAGGCTATGAATAACTTAAACGTACCCTTTTTAAGATGAACAAGTTCGTGAATAAAAATAGCTACACGGTATAGCGAAAAAGCACTAACAATAAATGCCATTATATTTACGGTCGAGAAGGCAGGGGTTACTACTACCAGGTAAAACCCTCCCCACCCAAGTACGACGTTTAGGATAAGATCGGCCCAATAAATATATGGTTTTGGCTTCATCAGGTGGGCAACCAGACCGCGTGCCTCGGCGAGCGGGAAGTCTTCGCTATTCTCTGGTGCGGGCATATACTCTTTCTCCAACTCAAGCAAAAAAATCACAGGAAGTGATCTATAACATACTCTCTAAGTTTGTTTTTGATACAAATCAATATTCAATTGCAGAAATTTGATTTAAGATAACCTGAAACATTGAAGCAATAATAACAAAAGACAGAAAATATGGATGTATATGAGCGATTAATTTCAGGGTACCGGGAGTTTAAAGCCAACTATTTGGGAGAAGAAAATAGGGAATGGTTAAAAGTAGCGGGCGTTCGGCAAGACCCCAAAGTTATGATGGTCGCCTGTAGCGATAGTCGCGTTCATCCGGCCATACTAACGCGAAGTGCCCTTGGGGAACTTTTTATGATCCGAAATGTGGCTAATGTCGTCCCGCCTTTTGAAAAAGATCATGGTGAGGGTACATACCATGGCACCAGTGCCGCCATTGAGTTTGCGGTAAACCACCTTCACGTTGAACATATTATTGTCATGGGGCACAGCGGATGTGGAGGCATTCAATCACTCATGGACCAATCAACTGTTGACGACGCACAGGAATTTAGCTTCATTCGGCCTTGGATGAAAATTGTCGAGCAGGCCAGCGAGTTTACGGAACATGAAAAAGTAACCATGAGCCAGCAATCACGCACATGTGTCTGCGAAAAGCGGGCCATTCTGATATCGCTCAATAATCTTGTTAGTTTCCCTTGGGTGCGGGATAGTATCAAAGAGGGAAAACTCAAACTTCATGCATGGTACTTCGATATTAAGAGTGGAAATTTAAGCGAATATAATTTGACTAAAGAGGAGTTCGAAGAAGTAACATAAAAATATGCATGATATTTCTTCGAATATAGGACCGGTTATACCAGTCCAACGATATTCGCTTTATCCATCAGATCATCAATATAGGCGTTAAGCGCAGACATATGGCCTTTGTCTTCAAGATATACCTTTATGTGATTACGCACTAAATTGAATGGTAGTGTTTCGCCGGTTCTTTTATCGGCAAATCGGTCCAGATGCTGCTCATAATATCTTTTGCAAGTGGCGTCATCTGCTGTCGGAACACTAATCACGTCTTCTATTAATTGTTCGATTACGCTTTCTTCGCGGGCTTTATCAAGCATTGTAAGCTTACCATATGTTACCAGATCTTTTTGGCAGGCGGCTTCCAATAGTAAACGACGAATAATCAATGCTCTGGAAGCCTGTTTGCGTGCTTCGTCGACAGACGGTGCAGGATGGTGGCGCATTTCGTTATGCACCTCATCATCCGATATTTCGAGCTTGTTAACAAATACGGGCATCTTATGCTCCTCCTCTGCGGCGAACAATCTGGTATCCTGTCCGGAAAAGATACTTAACCGGTGCACTTAACATATGCACGAGCCGCGTAAACGGGAAAACAAGAAAGATCGTTAACCCAAGCACGAGATGAGCTTTAAAGACCCAGGCTTCATTGATAATGAAATCCGCTGCGCCGCTTCTGAATGTCACAATATGTTGCGCCCAGTTAGCAAGCGCAACCATAGAAGTCCCGTCCATATGTTGGGCGGAATAGGGTATCGTGATTAATCCGAGGATCAATTGAACATACAGTATAACAAGCAAAGCAATATCGGAAAAGCGGCTGGTTGCGCGGATTCGTTTATCAAATAGGCGCCTGTAAAGAAGCATCGTAAGGCCAATGAAGCATAATGAGCCAAAGATACCGCCCGCGACCATCGCCAATAGCTGTTTCGTGCCAGCGGTCATAATCAGATGGTAAATCGGTTCCGGCGTTAACAGCCCGACAAGATGGCCAAAGAACAGCAATATAATGCCAATGTGAAAAAGGTTGCTGCCAACCCGCATTCCTTTAGATCGCAAAAGCTGACTTGAATCCGCTTTCCACGTATATTGGTCCCGGTCGTAGCGCATTATTGTCACACCGACCATAATCATCACGGCAAGATAAGGATATATACCAAAGAAAAATTGGTGAACATATGATGTAAAAAGGTGTGTCATTTCAGGGGTCATTGGTTTACTCCTCTTGAAATTTGTACAGTATTTTTATCAGGATAAGTCGTCATATCGCAGCTGGTGCAATCAGAAGAATTATCAAATGCTTCTGCTTCCACCCATTCTTCATCCAGTTCATCCAGAGTTTGGATTTTAATCTTTTCTGCTTTTGCCTCTTCAATAACCGCGTCGCTGGGTTTAACTTTTGCCAGTGCTTCCATTGCTTCAAATAATGTATGGTAAAGGCTATCCCTTTTTTTCAGTCTAACGCCGATAGTGGCTATGACATTAATAGGATCACCGATAAAATCGATCGCCTCCTCGATCGGGCAGACGGACAGATATTCAAGAAACAGCGGCAGATAATCCGGCAGTTCACCTTCAGTCATATAAAAGCCCTTCTCGGCATAGCTTTCTATTAAATTAACCATCGCCTGACCGCGGTCGCGGCTTTCACCGTGAATATGTTCAAACATATGAAGGCAGTGCTCTCTACCCCTGTCAAAGAGCTCAACATAATTCTCCTGTAGTTCATATAGGTCTGTGATTTTAAGATGTTCAATGAAGGAAAAGACTTTTTTTAGAGCATGTTTTTTTAATAACGCCTCTGATTTTAATACCGCTTCCAGCTCACCTAAATTATCGATTAACGGCTGCTTTGGATAGGAAAGTAAAAGGCCTAATATTTTAAAGCTTCTCATGATGAACTCCCTATTTTTCCACTCATTGTGTTTTTATGGGTTGAAGCACCGAATAAATTGCTGCGACTTTGGCCGCCGGAACAACCATTTCCGAAGCTAAAGCCACAAGAAGATCTTGTTTCAAAAGCTATCTCGTTATCAAACGGTGTTTCACCAGCATACTCACGGTGATTAGTAGGAATGACAAAACGGTCTTCATAATTAGCAAGCGCCATAATACGGTACATATCGTCAAGTGTTTCTTTATCAAGATCAACCGCGTCAAGAGTGGCTTGGTTATTGCTACCTTCCACTGTGACTTCGCGCATATATTCACGCATTGCCATCATACGCTGCAAGGCAAATTCTACGGGTTTTTCCTTGCCTGCGGTTAGCATATTCGCCAAATATTTTACTGGTATCCTGAGATCCCCCGTATTTGGAATGACTCCACTTCGTGATAGTTTGCCGTCCTCCATCGCACTTTGCACCGGGGAAAGGGGGGGAATATACCAGACCATCGGAAGTGTCCGGTATTCGGGATGAAGCGGGAACGCCACTTTCCAATCCATTGCCATTTTATAAACAGGACTATCTTGCGCTGCTTCCATCCAGCTATCGGGAACGCCATCTTTTTTGGCTTGTCTTATCACGTCAGGATCATTCGGATCCAAGAATACATCCAGTTGAGCTTGATATAAATCTTTATCGTCCTCAACTGATGCGGCGGCTTCTATTCTGTCTGCATCATAAAGAAGTACGCCAAGATACCTTATGCGACCCACACATGTTTCTGAGCACACCGTCGGCTCACCCGCTTCAAGACGGGGATAACAAAGTGTGCATTTTTCAGATTTGCCGCTGCTCCAATTGAAATAAACTTTCTTATACGGGCAGCCACTAACGCACATACGCCAACCACGGCACTTATCCTGATCAATAAGGACAACACCATCTTCTTCGCGCTTGTATATAGCACCGCTCGGGCAGGACGCAACACATGTCGGGTTTAAGCAATGTTCGCAAAGTCGCGGTAAATACATCATAAATGTATTATCAAATTCGCCGTATATTTCTTTTTCGATGTCCTTAAAATTGTAATCTTTTGACCGTTTTGAAAATTCGCCACCAAGAATTTCTTCCCAGTTGGGACCCCATTCGGCTTTTTCCATTTTCTCGCCTGTAATCGCTGAATGCATGCGCGCTGTCGGAACTGTTTTGACTTCTGGTGATTTTTGTAGCCTCTCATATTCAAAAGTAAACGGTTCGTAATAATCGTCTATTTCCGGCAAATCCGGATTTGCAAATATTTTTGAAAGAATTCGAAACTTGCCGCCAAGTTTCGGCTTTATTTTACCATCACCTAATCGAACCCAACCGCCATTCCATTTGTTTTGATCTTCCCAATCACGGGGATATCCTATACCCGGTTTTGTTTCTACATTATTGAACCATGCGTATTCTACACCTTCTCGGGAAGTCCATACATTTTTACAAGTTACCGAACATGTATGGCAGCCAATACATTTATCAAGATTAAGAACCATACCAATTTGTGCACGTATCTTCATTATACTAACTCCTCATGGCTAATTAGACCTTTATCGTCGACGATTTGATTTGCCAGTGGCTCATCCATCCAGTCCACATTGTTCATTTTACGAACAAGGACGAATTCATCGCGGTTTGATCCGACGGTACCGTAGTAATTAAATCCGTATGAAAGCTGCGCGTATCCTCCGATCATATGTGTAGGCTTGACGGTGGCGCGGGTCACAGAGTTATGTATGCCGCCGCGTTTCCCTGTGGTTTCTGCGGCGGGTGTATTGATGATTTTTTCCTGCGCATGATACATCATGCACATTCCATCCATTACCCGCTGGGAAACGACAACCCGGGCAGCAATTGCGCCGTTAGTATTATAAAATTCAACCCAGTCATTATCTTCCACGTCAATTTTTTTGGCATCATTTTCGCTGATCCAGATAATCGGTCCCCCGCGGCTCAATGTCAGCATAAGCAAGTTTTCCGAATAGGTGCTATGGATGCCCCATTTTTGATGGGGTGTGATCCAGTTTAAGGCTATTTGTTTGTTGCCGTTATCAAACCTTTCCATTACTGGTTTAATGGTTTTGGTGTTGATCGGCGGTTTGTATACACAAAATCCTTCGCCAAAATCACGCATCCAACTATGATCTTGATAAAATTGCTGTCGACCAGTTAAAGTGCGCCAGGGAATAAGTTCATGAACGTTTGTGTAACCGGCGTTATAACTGACATGCTCATCTTCAAGTCCGCTCCATGTTGGCGAAGAGATAATTTTTCTGGGTTGCGCTTGAATATCGCGAAAACGAATTTTCTCATCTGCTTTTGGCAGTGCTAGATGTTGATGTTTTCGACCTGTGAATTTTTCCAGCGCGGCCCATGCTTTTACGGCGACCTGACCATTTGTTTCGGGTGCCAAGGATAGAACCACTTCTGCGGCATCAATATCTGTTTCTATGCGCGGCATGCCTTTTGATACGCCGTCTTCTGTGACAATATGGTTTAACGCACCCAGGAATTTATATTCCGTTTCAGTATTCCACGAAATACCCTTGCCTCCATTACCAACTTTGGTCATCAGGGGTCCTAAGGAAGTAAATTTTTTATAGGTGTCGGGATAGTTTCTGACTACCTCAACATAATTGGGCATTGTTTTGCCGGGGATGGCGTCTACCTCACCTTTATGCCATTCTTTGACGTCGGTCGCCTGAGCGAGCTCGCCCGGCGTATCGTGCAGTATTGGCAAAGCGACTACATCGGTTTCCTCTCCTAAATGGCCAACACAAAGTTCTGAGAACTTTTTCGCAAGCCCTTTATATATATCCCAATCACTGCGGCTTTCCCATGCCGGATCAACGGCGCGACTTAACGGATGAATAAACGGGTGCATATCGGAAGTATTTAAATCGTTTTTCTCATACCAGGTTGCAGAAGGAAGAACGATATCTGAATAAACGCAAGTCGTAGACATTCTGAAATCCAGGGTCACCACAAGATCTAATTTACCTTCCGGTGCATCATCAACCCATTCGACTTCTGATGGTTTGGCTTCTCCGTATGCTCCCAGATCTTCACCCATCACGCCATTTTGTGTGCCGAGTAAATATTTGAGCATATATTCGTGACCTTTACCGCTGGAGCCAAGGATATTTGAGCGCCAGATAAACATATTTCGGGGAAAATTCTTTGGGTTGTCTGGTGCTTCGCACGACATGCGCAAAGATTTCTCCTTCAGTCGCGCTGAAATATATTCTGCGGATGATTTGCCAGCGTCTCTCGCTTCTTTGGAAAGTTGAAGCGGGTTTTCCTCAAGCTGTGGTGCGGAAGGCAACCAGCCCATTCGTTCCGAACGTACGTTGCAATCAATAAGGGAATAATCCTGCCATTTCTTCTTATCCGCGAGCGGCGATAGTATCTCGTCAATACCCAATTTTTCATATCGCCACTGACTTGAATGACTATAAAAGAAAGAAGTACTGTTCATGTGGCGCGGCGGCCTGTTCCAGTCAAGGGCAAACGCGAGCGGTTGCCAGCCAGTTTGCGGGCGAAGCTTTTCCTGTCCCACATAATGGGCCCAGCCGCCCCCCGATTTACCAATGCAGCCGCACATTACAAGCATATTAATGATGCCGCGATAGTTCATATCCATATGGTACCAGTGGTTGATAGCAGCTCCCAGAATAACCATAGAACGCCCGCGTGTTTTATCGGCATTGTCGGCGAATTCGCGGGCAATTGTGATAACTTTTTCACGGGATACGCCGGTGACCTTTTCTTGCCATGCCGGTGTGTAAGGGGCGTCATCATCGAAATTTTTTGCCAGATGTTCACCGCCAAGGCCCTGATCGACGCCGTAGTTGGCGACCATCAGGTCAAAAACGGTCGCGACAAGAATTTCACCATCTTTTGTCTTGATTTTCCGGGCAGGGATTTTGTGCTTCAGTATACTGCTATGATCGGTAGCATTAAAAATTGGTTGGTCGTTCTCTATGTTGCCAAAATACGGGAAACAGACATCGACGACATCGTCATGTTTTTTAACAAATGATTTCTCGGGCCATGCTTCTTTGCCATTAAGCAGATTTTTTGGCTCCAAGTTCCAATTCTTTTCCTCTCCCCATCGTGATCCAATGGTTCCACCGGGAACAATCAGTTCGTTATTATTTGCATCGATAGCCAAGGTTTTCCACTCAGGGTTATTATCTTGACCTAAATTATCTTCGAAATCAGAAGCGCGTAACGTTCGCCCGGCGACCAGGCCACCTTCTGTTTCTTCAAGCCTTACGAGAAAAGGCATGTCTGAATAAAGACGACAATATTCATCGAAATAGTCACTTTTACCGTCAACATGGAATTCTTTCAAAATGACGTGACCAAATGCCATCGCTAGTGCTGAATCGGTTCCTTGCCTCGGGTTGAGCCACATATCACTAAGTTTGGCAACTTCACTATAATCCGGTGTAATGGCGACTGTTTTTGTGCCTTTATACCGAACTTCGGTGAAGAAATGGGCATCCGGTGTTCTGGTTTGCGGAACGTTGGATCCCCATGCCATAATATAGGAGGAATTATACCAATCGGCACTTTCAGGCACATCGGTTTGTTCACCCCAGACTTGCGGTGACGCTGGCGGCAGATCGCAGTACCAGTCGTAAAAACTCATACATGTGCCGCCAATTAATGAAAGATAGCGGCTACCTGCCGCGTACGAAACCATCGACATAGCAGGAATGGGGGAGAAGCCAATGATGCGGTCAGGGCCATATTTCTTTGCCGTATAAATATTAGCTGCCGCTATAATTTCATTGACCTCATCCCACTCAACCCGGACAAATCCACCAAGACCCCGAGCTGATTTATAAATTTTTGCTTTATCTTGATTTTCAACAATATTTTCCCAAGCGACAACAGAGTCCCGGTAAACATTTCGCCTCTCGCGCCACAATTTAAGCAAATGGCTTCGGATCATGGGATATTTGACGCGCGCTGAACTATAAAGATACCAACTGTAGCTCGCCCCTCTGGCACAACCGCGAGGTTCGTGGTTTGGAAGATCAGGCCTTGTTCGGGGATAATCCGTTTGTTGAGTCTCCCATGTGACAAGGCCTCCTTTTACGTAAATTTTCCAGCTACAGGAACCTGTGCAGTTCACGCCATGTGTTGAGCGAACGATCTTATCATGAGCCCACCGACCACGGTATGCTTTTTCCCACGAACGATTTTCCGCCGTCGTTATGCCGTGCCGACCGGAAAAGGGTTCTGGCTTTTCTTGTGTGAAGAAAGTCAATTTATCTATAAAGTGGCTCATATTAATATCTTTCTGTTGTCCTCTGGTGAATTTGAATTGGAAGTTTATGGGTTTTTGACATAGGCACCTGGGCGCAAATAGAACCACCAGTTAATAAGCACGCAAAGGCCGTAGAAGGCGGCAAACCCATAAAGCGCGAATTCCGGTGTCGCGGCTTTAATTTCCTCACCAAAAACTTGTGGAATGATGAAAGCGCCGTAGGCGGCCACCGCGGACGTCCAGCCAAGAACCGGACCCGCTTGCTCTCTGTCAAATACGACTGCGATTGTACGGAAAGTAGATCCGTTGCCGATACCGGTTGCCGCAAACAGAACAAGAAACAGCACCATGAAAGGCATAAAATATTGTTCAGGGGCCGCGGACACGTAAGCCATTTTCATGAAGTATGCGACACCGAGGGCACTGGCGATCATGATAATTGATACATATTGTGTTACACGGGCACCGCCCAACTTATCGGCAATCATACCGCCCACTGGCCGGATAAGGGCACCGATAAACGGTCCGGTCCAGGCATACATTAGCGCGCTTGGTCCATTAGTATTGACGGTGTCGTGTGTCATAATGCTGTCGACGACAAGATGCTGAAAGCCGAAAATTACTTTTATAGAAAGCCCGAAAGCGGCTGAGAAACCAATAAACGAACCAAATGTCATTGTATAAATAAAGGACATTGCCCAGGTATGCTTATTATTAAATATCTGGTATTGACGTTTAAGATTTTCACCAAGTTCACCGGGCATCATTTTAAGGGCGTAAACAGTTAAGATGATCACAATGGGAAGAACGATCCACTTACTCAATAATATACCCGAAGTAGGAAGACCGTTGTTTAGGCTGGGCATCATAAGCCAGTACCCTACACCGGCAGTTATAAAACCAATGAGCAGCATGACCGTAATTTTAATAAATACAGAAATTGGATTTCCGACATCCGGGGATACGTGATCATCAACAATATTGTTCAATCCGAACCAGCCGGCGAAAGCAAGCGGGATAAGCATCAGCAACCATAACCAAGCAGCATTATGGATATAAGTGTCTGTGCCGGCCGGGATTTTACCAATTAATGTTCCTGATGAATTTATTAGCTCCATCGGATCACCCCCGAAAATTCCGAATGTCATAAACAAGGGAACCAAGATCTGCATTGTTGTTACACCAAAATTACCCAGCCCAGCATTAAGACCTAATGACATTCCTTGCACTTTCTTTGGAAAGAAGAAGCTGATGTTTGACATTGAAGACGCGAAGTTACCGCCTCCTAAGCCAGACAAAAATGCGAGTAACTGAAACTGCCAAAGCGGGGTGTTTATATCCTGAAGGGCATAACCCGATAGCACGGCAGGCACCATCAACAAAGCGGTGGTAAAAAATATAGTATTTCGCCCCCCGCCGAGCCGGATAAAAAAGGTACTCGGAATTCTAAGGGTTGCGCCGGTTAAGCCTGCTATTGCAGCCAAGGTAAAAAGCTCCGACTTTGCTATCGGGAACCCCAAGTTTAACATCTGGATGGTGATAATGCCCCAATAGAGCCAGACTGCGAAGCCACAAAGCAAGCTTGGGATAGAAATCCATAAGTTACGGTTGGCGACGGCTTTACCCGTTGACGCCCATTGTACCTCGTCCTCTGGATTCCAATTTTTAAGATCTTGTGCCATGAGTTAGTCCTTTTTTAAGTTTCTTGTTTAATTTGCGTAAGTACAGCTTCGCTCTTCTCACGAATTTCTGCTGTTTTGTTTTGTAATTCTTCGCTTTGCTTTATCAGTGCTTCGAGCTCGGGCAGATATCGCGGCCCGCGAAGTTCAGGAGATGATTTCCTATCCATTCGAACGATGGACACGTGCATCCAGAGAAGGGCTATGCCGATCAAGACGGTAAGCAGCATAAAACAGCTGGTCCAAATGCCGATCAAGTCGTTCATAATGCCGAAAGTAATGGGTAAGAAAAAGCCGCCCAACCCACCAATTAGCCCGACGATACCACCTACCGAGCCAACATGGTTTGGGTAATATACGGGGATGTGTTTATAAACAGCGGCTTTGCCAAGCGACATAAAAAAGCCGAGAACGACTGTGAGGGATACAAACACCCATAAAGGAATTGTAATGTTGAAAGCAATTGGTCCTTCAATTCCGGCGATAGTGTAATCGGTGGCCGGGTAAGACATTACAAATGTGCACGCGACACAAACTATAAATGTCCAATACATCACACGGCGAGCGCCAAAAATATCTGACATCCATCCGCCTAAAGCCCTAAAAATACTTCCTGGCAAGGCATAAGCGGCAGCCAACATACCGGCAGTTCCAAGCTCGAGGCCGTATGCGCCCACATAATAACGCGGCAACCAAAGTGCCAAGGCGACAAAAGCACCAAATACAAAAAAGTAATATAATGAAAACCGCCAAACCTGGAGATTCTTAAGGGGTTCCATTTGTTCGATGAATGTGGCGTGTTTAATGCCTTCTGCCTTGCGCCGCCTTAAAGCAGGATCATCTTTTGTAACAACAAAATAAAGGATGCCCGTTATAAGTAATATAATGGCGTAAATCTGGGCGACACCCTGCCACGCACCTCCCACCGCGACAAGCAAAATTGGCGCGCCAAAGTTTGTGATCGCTGCACCGACATTTCCCATTCCAAAAATACCAAGTGCCGTGCCTTGTCTTTCGGAAGGGTACCATGTTGATACATAGGCGATACCGACGGCAAAACTCCCACCCGCTAATCCAAGTCCGAGGGCAGAGAGCAGGAACATTGGATATGTGGTTACTTTGGTAAGCAGAAATGTAGCCAGTGCAGTTATAATCATCTGCAAGCTGAAAACCAGCCTACCACCGTATTGATCGGTCCAGACGCCAAGAAATACGCGGCTCAAAGAGCCTGTTAATATGGGGGTAGCGACAAGCAGACCGAACTCTGTGTCGTTTAAGCCCAGCTCTGTTTTAATTTTTAAGCCGATAATTGAAAATATTGTCCAAACGGCAAAACAAACAGTGAATGCAAGGGTGCTTGATGTTAACGCGCGTTTCTGTTCTCCTGATGTGACATTAAGATTATTCATTTCCTTCACCTTTCCTCAAAAATGAAATATTAATTTGAGCTGAGGATAAGGTGGCATGCTCGCTAAAAAATAATTTGATCGAGGTCAATTTTGCAGTTTAAAAACCTGATTTGGGTCAAAAAACCTGTAAAACGGGTTCTTTACATTGCATTTTAATGGGATTATCCTATGTAAAGGTCGATTTCACTAAATTTGTTTGAAGCTTTGGAAAGTATAATAATATGAGGGAATTGTTAGTTCCACTTGCACGCATTATGCATGAAGTGCAGAAGGAGCGCGGTTGCGTTATTCTGTTTTTGTGCAGTAATTGTGCCATGGATAATGACGGCATACATCAGAAGTTTTTAGAAACAAACCATGCAGTGGAAGCGCTTACGGTTAAATTGCCGGGTTGGCGCAAAAATGGTCGATTAGGCTTGAATTTATGGGACAAAGTCGAGCATTTAATTTCAGATATAAATGAGCTATCAAAGCATCGCGATTTGGTGTTAGAGAAAGAAGTCAGCGCGACTACTAGTATCTCGTTATATAGTCATAAAATAATTGGTCCTATTATCGATTTGATGATTGATGTTGCTTTGAAGGACCCACAACATAATTCTGCAAATGTCAGCGCTTTTTCGAACTTTCTTTATCTTAAAGAACGTATCGGGCGTGAACGTGCGCTTGGTGTGCGAGGGCTCGTATCGGATGCCTTCAGCAACGACGAATTTATCGAAAATTATAGGTTTCTTATTGCGGAACAAGATAGCTATAAAGATACCTTTATGGCTTTAGCCAATGAGGCACAGAGGTTATGTTATGACCGTTATATGGATGATTATTCTGTCAAGCGAATTGATGAAATGCATAAACTACTAAGAGAGGATAAAATGGGCGAAGGATATGCTATTTCTGCTACGGATTGGTATGAATTAGCAACCCAGAAAATTGATCTCATGCATAAAGTAGAAATAGATCTTGTTGGCACTCTGATAAAAGACGAAACTGAAAAGCCGACAGATGATAATAGTGAAAATGAAGACAGACTTTACGTGGGAATGAATAGTTTCTCAAAGAAGCAGCAGGACTTTATTCAAACACTACCGCTTTTTAATGGGCTATCTGATTGGACGCTTGCGGATTTATTTAGAAACGCTTCCATCGGTAGTTATAAAAAAGGAAAATTACTGTTTCTTGAAGGAGAGCTGCCAAACAGACTATATATTATCTTGGAGGGCTGGGTTAAGCTTTATAAGGGAAATTCCAGCGGCGATGAAACCATTGTTCAAATGCTAACCAGTGGTGATATGATCGCTGAATCAGCTGTGTTTTTAAATGCACCATTTCCGATCAGTGCCCAAGTGGCAAAAAATGCCCAAATATTGACGCTGCCTTCGCCAATTATTCGGGAAAATATAAAAACAAACAACGAACTGGCGATAAATGTCCTTACGGCTATGTCGGTGCATTCCCAACTGCTTATTCAAGGATTAGAAAATATCAGGCTAAAGTCAGCCACGGAGCGAGTAGGATGGTTTTTGCTCAAATTACTTCTTGAACAAGGGCGGGTACCGGACATGGTCGAGCTTCCCTATGATAAGTCATTGATTGCTTCTTATCTTGATATGAAGCCGGAGACTTTTTCAAGGACACTGAAAAAGTTCAAACAAAAAGGCTTCGAAATCCGTAAAGACGCCGTAATATTACCAAAAGTCAAGGCCCTATGCGGCTTTTGTGATTCTGATGTTGCGCCTGCTTGTTCAATGCACGGTACACCGGACTGTCCAAATCCAGATTGCATTTCAAGTGAAGAAATAGTTCTTTATGATTAGCCGAAGGTCGTTCCTCAGACGCAAGACCACCTCGGCTAATTTACGCGTCCTAGAATCTTGTGGCAACCTGAAACCAAAACTTGGAAGTATCTGAGCTCCATGTGTCAGCGTTATAATTGGCATATTTTAAAAGAATGGTGAATTGTTTAAATATCTTCTTGCTAACAGAAACATCAATTTCCGACCCATAATCAATGTCGCCAAAATCTGATTTAAACTTGTGATAAATCACTGTGATATTTGTGCCGTCTATTTCTGTGCCGGTGTCGGCTACGGCATAAGAGGCTTGACCATAAAAATCTCTTAAACCATTGGCGGGGGTGTTCAGAAACTTGTCAGCCCAGCCATTAAATTTATGCAGCGTCGCGAGTGGCGTTGTGAAGGAAGTCGCGCCTTCATCGCTACCCAAAGTTTCAATGCCCGCCTTTATCGTAAATCCGTTAACTGCAACGCCGGCTTCAACATTGTAGTAATCTGCGGAATAGCTAAAAGGATTTGCCTTATAATCTGTTTGATTTGCATATTCGGCTGAATATAAAACTTTAGTACCCTCAGCTATATCTTGACTTCCGCTGAGGCGTGCGCCAAATGTTTTACTGTTCAGGGCTTTTACACCTATCGCGTCCAGATCAATCAATAGTCCGTATGCTTCAATTGTGAAACCTTTGATGCCTTTGTAACTGGCATTAACAATGTTAGTTTTGGTTTTTAAATCCCCGGACGGATGGTCATTTCCAAATATCCGATTTACATTCCACACATAACTATAGACAACTGTCAGATCGTCTATTGAATTGTTAATAATGGCAGCCGCATCAAATGTTTGATCATTCTGACGCCAGCCGACAGTTCCAACAAATCGTTGATTACCAAGGTTCATTGCTTGCCGACCCGCGGCAATAGTTGTCTTTTCAATTCCGGTGAATGCTAAAAAGGCTTGATTAACCTCCGTATGATTGGCATCGATAATGGCGGGATAAGCGGTTTTACCATTAATGCCATTATTATAATCTCCACCAAAAATTTCCGCAGAATGTTCAAACTCTATCGTACCGGAAAATCCTTTATAGGCGGCCGTTTTATAACCCAACTTGGAACGCAATGTCGCCGCTGTTCCATTAAAAAGTTTAGAGTCGTCAGTGACATGCTCAACTCTAAATCTTTCATCCAGGTAAGCGGTTCCGCTGGAAATCGCATCGATGATGGTTTCGGTTTCTTGGGCACTGGCGCCAACAGTTGTAGCATAAGTCAATGCGGTGGAGGCCACCAAGAAAAGGTTAATGGGTACAAATAAGGTCTTCATTTTTAATCCTCCTAACATAGTTGTAGACACGTATATGCATATGCCTTTATCGAATTAGGAAATTGATGAGGATCAAGAATTTGCTAATTCCCTACAATTAATAGGATATATGAATTAGGTAAAGGAAGGGTTTATGAGGCTGTCAAATTCCTGACAAGTCGGACAAATTGGAACATAGCGATGGAAGACACTTTGACACGCATTACATTCCCAAGGAAAATCATCTTTAAGCTTTTCAGATAATTCAATGTATTTTTGTGCTGCGACATTATCATCCTTCTGCTCACGTTCAAGTTGTGCCAACAGTTGATAAGTTGTTTTTGTTGGCTTTCCTGACGCAATGTTTAGATCAAGAGCGTGCCTCGCTTCCGGCCAATTGCCGACATCTATTGCGGCGCGCGCGAGCAGGTGTTGACGTTCAGTAGATTCAGCTGCCTTCTCTGAAGCCGTCTTTACCCGCCTGTAGATTTCGCGGGCACTTTCAAGCGGGTATAAATCAATTAACATATCAGCTATTTCACTGTTTGGGCTTCTTTTCCAGATAGCATTCAATATCTTTTCAGCAGACTTCTGATCACCCTGCTCAAGATATAGGCGTGCAGATAAAATAGCTGCCGGTGCGAATTTGGCGTCATTCTTTAACGCCGATTTAGTTAAGGCCTGGGCTTCATTTTTTTTGCCAGCGGCTTTTTCTTCAAGAGCAAGACAATATTCGACAACGGCTATCAAATGCCCTTTTAGTGACGGGCTGATCTTTCCTTTGCCTTTTAATGCCTCCCGTGCATCGTACCAGTGCCCAAGGCGCGCCAGTAACAAAAACCGGACTTCGACCAAATTTTTGTTGTCAGGGTGTTCACTTAACATTATTTCGGCAATGGGAAGTGCTTCTTCCCAGGATTTAAGCTCAATAAGTTGATCCAGTTCTTGCTTTAGAGCCCACGGCGCACTTTGCGGGGCCTTTTTTAGGGCTTCGAAGTAAGGATTGTCAATTTTACCGGATTGTTTTGCTGCGCTCGCCAGAAGACGCAAGACATTATGATCCTCTCCCAGCTTGGATTTCGCCCTCAACCCCATCTTGGTGGCCTGATCATGATCACCAAGCGCAAGGGCTGACCATGCCTGATCAAGGTCTATCCCTCCCTTTCGCCTCTTCGCTGCAAGGCGTTTAGGACTGTCCAAATAAGAAGAAATATTGAGCCATTTTAACAGTCTTAGGAAAGCCCATATCGCCGCAGTATATAAAATTATAAGAAAGATAAACACCGCAATTGTTGAACGAACCTCCCAACCTTGCCACGTTATTATTATTTGTCCCGGATTCGACGCAACCCATGCAATAACTAAAGAAATAAAAAGTGCGGTAATTATATAAAATGTTAGCCGGATCATAGGATTTGTTCACTGGCCGAAGCCGTTAAGTATTCTTCGGCGGCGATCGACTCTAGTTCATTTAGAGCATCTTCGCTATACAGCCAAGTTTCAAGCTCAATTTTCCATGTTTCAAGCAAAGCTTGTACAGCAGAGGGTAACGCCGTTAATGTTTCCAAAACTGACTTTAAATCCGAATTTTTAAGCCAACCTTCGATATTGGCGACTAAGCCATCAAGACCTTCTGCTGAATAAGAGCTGCCGTCTGTTTTGCGAATGGAAATGGTGCTCTTGACGTTGTTAATGGCAGTTGCCCACCATGAAGAAGTAGCGGCTAAATCGTCAGCTCTAAGAATATCGGGGATTAGGTCGTTGAAACGGCGTTCTATCTGAGAAGGGGTTAAGATACCACTTTCCGCTTTCTGTGACAGGTAATCCAAGGCACTTTTAAAGCGCACATTTGCCTGGAAAGATCCGGTTTCTATCAGCTTCTCGACTAAGTCAAGCTCGCTTGAATATGCTTCCCCGGACATAACTTTCCGTTTTAGCTCCGCAATTTTCAAATTCAGCAAAATGCCGGTATTATCTTTTGCTGCGTGAGTTTCCATTCCGGCCAGACGGCTTTCGAGATTTGCCAACTTTTCAGCAAAGTTAAGATTATCTTCTATCAACGCTTTACGTTCTTGTTCCGCCTTATTGGAATCCACCATATTTTTGCTCAAAGGTATGAAGGATGCCTCAAGCTGGCTCATCCGGCTAAGTAACATGTCAATTCGGGTAGATTGGGAACTATCGGTCGCTACTGTTGAAGGGCCGGGACCAACAGATAAACTTTTCTCCAGAGCGTCTATTCTGGCCACCAATAACGCGGTATTTCCGCTTGAAGATGATGCGGAAAGTTGGCTCAGCAGATTTTCCTGTTCGTTCGTTTTTTTTGCTAAAAGGTCTATTTGATCTTGTTGAGCAGCAAGTGTGGTGTTTATCGCGCCAATTGTTGAAGCAGTATCTTCATCGCTACCCGTCCATTGTGCGATGGCAGGAATACGTTCTTTTAAGGCGGGTATAAAGTAAATTCCGGTCATAGCACCGCCTAAAAACAAAAGAACAACCAGAAGAATTCGCAGGGCCCAGTTTGCATTTTTCCTTTCTGAATGAATATTCGACTCTTTTGTCGCTGTTTTTTTATTGGAGTTTTTATCCGCAGGGGTCTCATTGGCCAATTTTTTTGAAATGGGTTTATCATTTTCTTTCATGAGAGCATTTCCTTAAAGGTCAATATCGATCAATTTATAAAGATTATTTTGGTTTGGATTTTTTGCGGTCATTACCTTTTTCCAATTGACTGACGAAGCTATTACTTCAATTGATGGACTTAAACATAGTACTATAACGTTCGTAAGATATTTTAATAATTTTGCCTTTTCGGCTAATTCAATAAATATAAGCGCGCTGCGCTTTGAATAAAAGGGGATATAGTCTATGTCACCACTTTTAATTTGCATTTTTGATATGTCACTTAAATCACTGACAGCAACAGCGTTGTATATTTCTTTCTTTTCAATCTCAAATCCGACATTTTCAAGTTCGCTCTTTAGATCACCGGATACATGTTTTCCACATAGATATAATAGCGTTCCTGTTTTAAAAGGAAGACGGGATTTAATCGTATTATACAACTTTTGGACATCCCCGTTTGCACTAAAAACCTCTCTAAATCCTGAGGTTTCCGCTATATGGGCCGTTTTGTTTCCAACTGCAAATACCGATATATTTCGGTCGCGGTTACTTTGGCAATAGCATCTCACGGCATTAGGGCTGGTAAATATAAAGGCTTGGTATTCGGATAGATTAATCGATATTTCGTCTAAAGGTTCTATAGTCATCAGAGGATCAACATAGACTATTTGGTCTTTTTTTCGAAGTTGTCTTGCGACACTTTCACTATCATTCAAGGGTCGGGTTAGGAGGAAGCGCATTTTAACAATTGCCCCAGTTTTTCGCCAATAGCTTCCGGATCATGAATAGATCCACTTATTTCATTTTGGCGGTCTTGGCTTCCATCTTCGCTAAGGACCCGACCTCTAAGAGTTAACACATCCTCATTTATTGTCGCCAGACCTGCGATAGGAGTGCGGCACGACCCATCTAATATATCGAGCATTGCTCGCTCTGCTCTAACACGTAGTTCCGTTTCTTTGTGATTTAATGGCTCTAGCATTGATCTCATGACGTCATTATCGGACGCGATTTCAATTGTAATGGCCCCCTGTGCAACGGCAGGAAGCATTTCGCTAACGTTGATCGGCGAAATTCGGGCATCGTTATTACCCAATCGATTTAATCCCGCCACCGCTAGAAATGTAGCATCTACTATCTTGCTATCGAGCTTTTGCAATCTTGTCAGAACATTTCCTCTAAAATTGACAATTTTCAAATCTGGTCTACGTGCCAGGGTTTGTGCCTTTCTTCTAAGAGAAGACGTGCCGACAACCGCACCAGCTGCCAGGTCATCGAGACAACGAACCTGGTTTGATAGAAAGGCATCTCTTACATCTTCTCTTTTTAGGTAGCAAACAAGTTCTAGACCTGTCGGTAACTTTGTTGGCATGTCTTTTAATGAATGTACTGCAATATCAATTTCTCCATTAAAAAGGGCTTCTTCAATCTCCTCGGTGAAAAGGCCTTTGCCGCCTATTTCACTGAGATTGCGATCTTGAACGCGGTCTCCTCTGGTTGACAGGACATTTATAACTATTGTTTCTTCGCTTAAATGAGAGTGTGCCTCGGCTAGTAATTTTTTCACTTCGGTAGCTTGTGCGAGTGCCAGCTTACTACCACGTGTACCGATCACAAGCGTATTTTTATTTCTTTGAATAAGTGGTTCTTGCACTGTCTGCGTCCAAATGTTAGAGCGTATATATTAAAGTTTGTTTTATAATATAACGTTTAATGGAAATCTTTTGGTGATGCTAGCAAAGATAAAAAAAAATAAAGCATATGCACCGCTTTTGGTACTAGGAATTGAAAGCAGTTGTGATGAAACGGCTGTCGCTATCATCTCTGAAGATAAAACTATTTTGTCGAATATTATTTTCACCCAGCTCGAAGAACATAAACCTTTTGGTGGCGTTGTGCCCGAAATAGCCGCGCGGTCCCATATAGATCATTTAAATGGTTTGGTCCGAAAAGCGATGGGGCAGGCGAAAGTTGATTTTGATAATTTATCTGCTATCGCTGTTACGTCCGGTCCTGGGCTAATTGGTGGTGTTATGGTTGGTTTAATGACGGCAAAAGCAATAGCATTTGTACGAAACTTGCCATTAATTAGTGTTAACCATCTTGAAGGACACGCATTATCAATTCGATTAACAGAAGATATTAACTTTCCTTATCTGTTGCTTTTGGTCTCCGGAGGTCATTGCCAGTTGCTTGTGGTTAAGGGCGTTGGTCAATATGAGCGACTAGGCACTACAATTGACGACGCAGCAGGGGAGGCTTTTGATAAAACAGCTAAAATTCTTGGTCTTGATTATCCGGGTGGACCAGCCATTGAGAAGGCGGCTTTAAATGGAGACGCACACAGATTTAAATTTCCACGCCCTTTGAAGGGAAAGCCAGGGAGTAATTTTTCTTTTTCCGGATTAAAAACCGCCGTATTAAGGGAGAGAGATAAGCTATGCGACGGGCAGGGCGGAAAGCTTTCCAATAAAGATATTCGTGATCTGGCAGCGAGTTTTCAAATGGCATTAACAGACGCCATTTTGGACCGTGTTAAGAACGGTATAGAACACTATTTGAAAAATTATTCATTACATGACCATATTTTTGTTGTTGCGGGTGGTGTCGCTGCTAATTCTCATATAAAAGAAAAGTTGTCTTCATTATGCAATGAATGTGGATTTGAATTGAAGGCTCCGCCCATGAAGCTATGCACAGACAATGGCGCAATGATTGGCTGGGTAGGAATAGAGAAATACAGGAAACAACAATTCTCGGGGTTAGACAGTGGTGCGGTAGCAAGATGGCCGCTGGACCCAAATGCCGCGCCCGCTATAGGGGCAGGTGTGAAGGCGTGATTGATTGGGAAAATTAAGGAAACGGGTAAGGAATGGAAGACACATCATCTGAAATCGGCGAGGCACTCCAAACCAAAATAGGAGTTGTGGGTGCTGGAGCATGGGGCACGGCTCTGGCACAACTATCTGCAAACGCAGGATGCGACGTGAATTTGTGGGCCCGAGAAGCTGATGTCGTGACGTCAATAAACCAAATACACGAAAATGTAACATTTCTACCAGACATCATTTTATCAGATAAAATATACGCCACATCGAATATCGAAGAGATTGCCGGTGCCGACTTTATATTCATGGTCGTCCCCGCGCAGTTTGTTCGCATGATATTATTGGAATTAAAAAAATATATTTCTGAAAATGCGGTGATCGTATTATGTGCAAAGGGGATAGAACAATCTACGGGAAAGATCATGTCTGATGTGGTTTCGGAGATATTGCCTAAATCGCCTTTAGTGGTTTTATCTGGGCCAACTTTCGCCCGTGAAGTAGCAGGTGGCTTGCCCTCTGCGGTCACAATAGCCTCAAAATATCAACAAGTTACCAAACGTTTATCCGGTGCGATTGGCCAGCCAACTTTTAGACCATATGCCTCTCGTGATGTGGTCGGTGCGGAGATTGGGGGTGCTCTAAAAAATGTTTTTGCAATTGCCTGTGGTGTTACAGCGGGCCGTAAAATGGGTGATAACGCCCGCGCTGCTTTAATCACCAGAAGCCTTTCCGAGATGGTACGATTTGGCGAGCATTATGGTGCAGAACGGTCAACTATGATGGGTCTCTGCGGGCTTGGAGATTTAATTTTAACCTGCTCCTCTACACAATCCAGAAATATGTCATTGGGAATCGCAATCGGAGAGGGAAAAACCATTAATGAAGTGATGGAGGGGCGAAAAACAGTGGCAGAGGGCTATCATACATCCTCCATATTGGCCAAAATTTGCAGAGAAGAAAAACTAGATTTGCCGATCGTAATGGCAGTGAACGATATCCTTCATGAAGGAAAAGATGTTTCTATGGTTGTCAATGATTTACTCAACAGACCGTTTGTATCTGAAATTTAAAAATAAAGGAAAAGAAATGCATTTTATAATTACGGCTTTCGATAAGGATGATAGCTTGGATCTACGCATGAGTGTGAGGCCGGATCATCTGGCCTACGCGGTTGAAAAAGGAATAACAGTATTAGGGGGACCTCTTTTAACCGAGGGGGACGATCCAAAACCAAGAGGCAGCATGATAATCGTTGATGTGTCAAGTAGAGCGGAAGCAGAAGAGTTTGCGAAAAATGATCCATATAATAAAGCGGGATTATTTGACAAAGTCACAGTGCGCAGATGGATGGGTGCAATTGGACCGTGGCTTCCTGCCGGTGGCTGATATTTTGAAATTAAGCACGTTAACTGATGGTCCCGGTATCGGGGACGTTTTATGTTCTATTGATGATATAGAAAACGGCGAGGCAAAAGAACTTTCGTTTCGGTCACGCAATGAATTATACGATATTTTTATCCAGAAGCATGACGGTAACATTTATGCCTACGTAAATGTCTGCCCGCACGCAGGAACGCCTTTAAATATGGAAGAGGGGCGATTTATGGAAAAAAGCGGAAAGTATCTTATGTGTCATACACATGGCGCATTATTTCAATTGGACGACGGGCTTTGTGTTGCCGGCCCTTGTAATGGTGCTAGACTGCAAGCCGTTGCTATTAAAGTAGAAAAAAGCCTAATACTGGTCGCGTGACGTGGAATATAAGTTGTCTAAGATGATAAATATGCCGGTGATCTGGTCTGGCCCAAAAAGTGCAGATAATCTGATTATTCTGGCTCACGGAGCTGGTGCCCCTATGGATACGGATGTCATGAATTTTTTCGCAGACACGTTAGCGGAACAATCCATTCGTGTTTTGAGGTTTGAATTTCCATACATGGCTCTTCGAAGAGAAGGTAATGGTAGACGTCCCCCAAACCCACAAGATATTTTATTGACGTCATGGCGCCAAATCATTGAAGAATGTAGGCTCTCTCACGAAGGCCCCATCTATATTGGGGGCAAATCAATGGGAGGTCGCATGGCAACGATGATTGCCGATGAAGAGGACGTTCAGGGAGCCTTCTGCCTGGGTTATCCATTCTATGCCCCCGGCAAGGAAGATAAGCCCAGAATAGAACATCTCTTAACTTTAAAGACACCAACGTTAATTTTGCAGGGTGAGAGAGACGTGATGGGGTCTAAAGAAGTTGTATCAAAATATCAACTGTCCAACAGAATAAATATTCATTGGCTCAACGATGGTGATCATAGCTTTAAGCCGAGGAAGAAGTCCGAATATACCGAGGACGGCAATCTAGACGAAGGATTAAATGAAATGAAGAATTTTATCCAATCTCTGTCACCAAACTCGGGACATCCTAAAAAAGCTTGATTTTATCAAATATGCAGGATATTAATCGGCGTTAACGATATATAAAGATTTCTTTATATAATGGTTTTGTTTTTAAAATCACGACGTAGGAGCATTAAAGTGAGCAGAAATAGTTATTTATTTACCAGTGAGTCAGTTTCAGAAGGTCATCCAGATAAAGTATCTGACCGGATATCGGACGCAATCGTTGATCGGTTTTTGGCTGCTGAGCAAGAATCGCGTGTTGCGGTTGAAACGTTAACGACGACAAATAAGGTTGTTTTGGCTGGTGAAGTTCGGGGGCCTGCGAGCGTTACCAATGAAGTAATGGAAGAAGCTGCGCGAAACGCTGTTCGTGAAATTGGCTATGAGCAAGACGGCTTTCACTGGCAAAATATGGATGTTGAAATTTTGGTTCACGGGCAATCAAGCGATATTGCAATGGGCGTTGATGCGTCCGGAAATAAAGATGAGGGGGCTGGTGACCAGGGCATTATGTTTGGTTATGCTACAAATGAAACTGCGTCTTTGATGCCGGCGACTTTGGATTTTTCTCATAGAATTTTAAAATCCATGGCGGCTGCTCGTCATAGTGATGAGGTAAGTGACCTTGGCCCCGATTCGAAAAGCCAGGTAACGCTGAGATACGAAAATGGCAAGCCGGTTACGGCTACGTCAGTTGTTGTATCCACTCAACATGGCGCGGATGTAAGCCAAGAACGCGTTCGTGAACTGGTTATGTCCCACATCGAAAATATTTTACCTGACGGCTGGATGCCTGCTGCGGATGAGCTTTATATTAATCCAACGGGACAGTTTATTATTGGTGGTCCCGACGGTGACGCTGGTTTAACGGGCCGTAAAATCATTGTTGATACTTACGGTGGGGCAGCACAGCATGGCGGCGGTGCCTTTTCTGGTAAAGACCCTACGAAAGTGGACCGTTCAGCGGCGTATGCCACACGCTATCTTGCTAAAAATGTTGTTGCAGCAGGACTGGCCTCCCGCTGTACTATTCAGCTTGCCTATGCGATTGGTGTATCAAAACCGCTTTCCCTTTATGTTGATTTTCATCAAACGGGTAACGTTGACCCGGCAAAAGTGGAAAGTGTTCTGGCAGATGTCATGGATTTAAGCCCTAGGGGTATTCGTGAGCATCTCGGACTTAATAAACCTATTTATGAACGTACCGCCGCATACGGCCATTTCGGAAGAGAGCCAGAAGCCGACGGTGGGTTTTCTTGGGAAAAACTTGATTTAGTTGATGCATTAAAGGCGGAATTCTAATATTCATCTATAAAATTCAATAAGACGATTTTGGATAGATGAAGAATTTAGAAAATATACAGGGCAGCCGGTTTTACGGCCGCCGACAAAGCAAGCCACTCAAAAAATCAAGCGCGACACGATTAAAGAAATATTTTCCAATATATTCTGTGGTGCTGCCTGAGGATGGTTTGCTCGATTATCAGAAACTCTTTTCACATAATCCTGATGAAATTTGGCTCGAAATTGGATTTGGTAAAGGGGAGCATCTCAAAGAGCAAGCGAAATCAAATCCGCATATCGGAATTTTGGGGTGTGAACCGTTTATAAACGGTGTTTCCGGTCTGGTGGATCATATTCACAAGGAAAATTTATCCAATGTAAGGTTTTTTATGGACGATGCCCGCCTGTTAATGGATGCATTGCCGGACGCAAGTATATCGCGGGTTTTTATATTATTTCCTGATCCGTGGCCAAAAAAAAGACACCATAAGCGTCGCGTTGTCTGCGCCGGGAACTTGAAGGTAATCAGCCGAATATTAAAGGACGGAGCAGAATTACGAATTGCAACGGATCATCAGGATTATCGCCGCTGGATTTTAGCCCGACTGCTGGAAAATAGCGATTTTACATGGCAAGCGGATGGACCGGAAAACTGGCATAAAAGATCGGCAGACTGGCCTGCGACTAGGTACGAACAAAAAGCACTGGAAGCAGGAAGAAAAAGTGCATATATGACTTTTATCCGCACGTCAAGAAAGCAAGTTGCATAAAGCGATAATTGGATAATTGCATTGTCTATTATAAGGAAGCAATAAAGAACTTGAAGTTCCTATATTTTTCGCTATATATATAGATATCCGAATCACATAAAATAAAAATTTTGGTGCGGGCAAGTGTTTCACTGGCCTGCTTTTTTGTTTGTAAAAAGCGTGTGTAAGAAAGTAAAAGATGTCGTCATTGCTGACTGATAAAATTACCGTACTTATAGAACCGACGATCGAAGCGTTGGGCTATGAATTGGTGCGGGTTCAACTATTTAGCTCACCGCGCGGTGGTCCGTCGACATTACAAGTTATGGCCGAAGCATCGGATGGTACGATGACGGTTGAAGCATGCGCAAAAATTAGCCGGGAAATATCTGTCATTTTGGATGTAGATGATCCCATTAATACAGAATATGTATTAGAAGTGAGTTCGCCCGGCATGGACCGCCCTCTCACCCGCTTAAAAGATTTTGTTAATTACGCAGGTTACGAGACTAAAGTAGAGATGTCGGAAGCAGTAAGTCAAAGGCGCCGCTACCGCGGAAAATTATTGGGTGTGGAAAAAGAATTAATATTAATGGATGTTGAAGGTGAAGTGGTGAAATTGAATTTCACGGATATCCAAAAAGCAAAGTTGGTAATGACCGATGATTTGGTGGCGGCCGCAAGCGCAAGACCATCTTAATAATAGCATTACTATAAAATAGAGCATGATATAATAATCCTGTGGGATTATTATAGAGATATTGGAGCTTAAGAGTATGACAGCAGTAAGCGCAAACAGATTGGAACTTTTACAGATTTCTGATGCCGTAGCACGCGAGAAAAACATCGATAAGGAAATTGTTCTCGGGGCGATGGAAGAGGCGATCCAGAAAGCGGCGCGTTCGCGCTACGGCATGGAAAACGAAATTAAAGCTCTTATTGACAGAAAAACAGGGGATATCAAATTATACCGCGTCCTCGAGGTGGTCGAGAATGTAGAGAACCATTCGACAGAAATTACTGTTGAGGATGCGGGACAATATAAGGACGATGCCGCCGTAGGAGATATTTTGGCTGACGAGCTTCCGGCAATTGACTTTGGTCGTGTGGCCGCGCAGACAGCGAAACAAGTGATTGTTCAAAAAGTCCGTGAAGCAGAAAGAGCCCGTCAATTTGACGAATATAAAGATAAAATTGGTGATTTGATTAATGGAATTGTCAAGCGTGTTGAATACGGAAATGTTATTGTTGATTTAGGTAACGCAGAAGCCATTATTAGGCGCGATCAATTGATCCCAAGAGAACACATTCGTAACGGTGAGAGGGTTCGTGCCATTATATTGGATGTTCGCGAAGAACCACGCGGACCACAAATATTCTTGTCGCGTAGCCACCCTGACTTTATGGCAAAATTATTCGCAGGGGAAGTTCCGGAAATTTATGACGGCGTAATTGGCATTGTTGCGGTAAGTCGTGACCCGGGCAGCAGAGCAAAGATTGCTGTTACAAGTAACGATCCCAGCATTGATCCTGTAGGCGCCTGCGTCGGTATGCGCGGTAGTCGAGTTCAAGCCGTTGTAGAAGAACTGCAAGGTGAAAAAATTGATATAATTCAATGGTCACCGGACCCGGCGACATTTATAATTCGCGCGCTTGCACCTGCAAATGTATCCAAAGTGGTAATCGACGAAGAAGCATCAAGAATGGATGTCGTTGTAGGTGAAGATCAGTTAAGTCTCGCTATTGGTCGTCGTGGTCAAAATGTACGGTTGGCGTCTCAGTTAACTGAATGGCAAGTTGATATTATGACGGAAGCAGATGAAAGTGAACGCCGTCAAGCCGAATATAAGGAAAGAAGTGAATTATTCATGAACCAATTGGACGTGGATGAGACGCTTGCATTATTACTTGTTGGCGAAGGATTTCGCAACCTGGAAGAAGTAGCCTACGTCGCAGCAGATGAGTTTGCCGGTATCGAAGGTTTTGATATGGCACTGGTTGAGGAGTTGCAGTCACGTGCCCGAGAAGCGCTCAGTTCCATTGATCTTGAGGCGGAAGGTAAGCGAAAGGAAATTGGTGTTGAAGATGAATTGACAACAATTGACGGGCTTACACTTCCGATGTTGGTTACGTTAGGTGAAGCGGGGATTAAAACGTTGGATGATCTTGGTGACCTTGCGGGTGATGAACTTACGAGCAAAGAAGATGGATTGCTGCGTAACTATGATTTGAGCATTGACAAAGCTAATGAGATAATTATGGCTGCGCGAGCCCATTGGTTTGAAGATGAAAAGACAGAGGAAACAAGTGAAAAAGCATCTGAAGAAGTAGTTTCTGAACAAGTGGAATAGGATTATGAGATTTGGCCAAAGAAATAAGAAGACGAAAATGTTTGGTCACTAGGGAGGTATATCCTTCTTATGAATTAATTCGTTTCGTTTGTATGCCGGACGGAACAATTGTTCCGGATGTGGCGGCAAAACTTCCCGGCAGGGGATGTTGGGTTTATGCAAAGCGGAAAATTTTGGAAGAGGCTATAAAGGATAAAATATTTTTAGGGTTTGGTCATCAGGTGCTTTCAATCAAGAAAAAAAAGACTAGTGACATAGAGGAACTTGAAGAGGTAGACGATAAGAATATAAAAAATAGAAGGGTTATGGTTGCAGACGATCTGCCGGACCTGGTTGAGAAACTGTTGCTAAAGCGTTGTTTGGAGTTTTTAGGGCTCGCAAATCGAGCTGGAAATGTAATCTCTGGTTTCGAAAAAGTAAGGGCAACGTTGAAAAGTGGTAAGACAAAAGTTTTACTGACGGCGTGTGATGGTGCTGAAAATGGACGCAGTAAAATGTGTCAAGGGCTTGATGATTTGAAAGTAGTGGATATTTTCACACGTGAAGATCTAAGTCGTTCTAACGGACTTGATAATGCTGTACATTTAGCCTTACTGCCCGGTGGGATAACGAAAAGTTTATTGCGAGAAATTTCTCGTTATAAACGGTGTAGAAAAACAGTTATAAATTGAAGCCAATCTTTCTTTTTTATGTTAAAAAGAGTAGAAAAGTTTTAAAGGCGATAAAGAATGAGTGACGATAAAAACAAAAAAACACCTTTGTCTACTTCTGGGCGTAAAACGCTCCAGATGAAACCTGCGGGTGCGCCCGGCGCGGGCACGTCAAGTGCTGGTGTCGTGGTCCATGTGAAAAAGAAACTTCACATTCCGGGCCAGAAGCCCGTAGCTGAAGCAAAACTCACTTCGCCGAACTCTATTTTTAAAACACCGTTTGATAGTGCTAAAAAGAAGGAATCTCCACGACCGGTAGCGGACGAGAAACCTTTAGGAGGATTATCGGAAAGCGAACGAGAAAATCGTGCCAAAGTACTCGAAAATGCACAAAAAGATAGCGAAATAAAAGCAAAAAGGGTGGCTGATGAAGCAAAACGCAAAGCCGTTGAAAATGCGGCCCAGGCAGAACGATTGGCAAGTGAAGCGAAGGAAAATAAAGATACGGCACCAGTTGAAGTAGCCCCTAAGACCGAAATTGATGAGGCCAAACGTCTCGCTGACCTTGAGCTGAAAAAGCAAAAGGAAGAGGAAGCCGCTAAAATAACAGAAGCGGAAGCTGTTGCAGCTAAGTTGGCTTCCGGGCTACCAGCCAAAGCAAAAGAACCAACCAAGAAAGCAGAAGTCAAGAAAGTTGAACCAAAACGCGAAGAAGTTAAGAAAAACCGTATGGATGAACATCGTCGCCGTAGCGGCAGGTTGACTGTAACACAAGCACTTTCTGGGAATTTAGACCGCCAACGTAGCCTGGCTTCACTTAAACGCAAGCAAGCTAAAGAAAAAAGACAAAGTGGTTTGGTTGAGCCAGCAAAGAAATTATATCGTGAAGTGATTGTGCCAGATAATATCACGGTGGCCGAACTCGCAAATAGAATGACGGAAAAAACCAATGATGTAATTCGGGCCCTTATGAAAATGGGGGTTATGTCCGGTGCTGGTGATAATGTAGACCACGATGTCGCCGAACTAATTGTTGAAGAATTTGGCCATAAATTAAAACGCATTAGTGCGTCCGATGTTGAAATTGATCTCGTAGGCATCGAAGATGCGGAAACAGATTTGCAGTCTCGCGCGCCTGTTGTCACGGTTATGGGGCACGTTGATCACGGTAAAACATCGATATTAGACGCGCTCAGAAAATCCAGTGTAACTGACGGGGAAGCGGGCGGTATTACGCAGCATATTGGCGCGTACCAGATCAAAGTTTCCAGTGGTGATAAAATTACCTTCCTTGATACGCCTGGTCATGCAGCGTTTACCGCGATGCGGGCCCGCGGAGCACAAGTAACCGATATCGTCGTGCTTGTTGTAGCCGCAGATGATGGAATTATGCCACAAACCATTGAAGCCATTAGTCATGCAAAAGCAGCAGAAGTTCCGATTATTGTTGCTATTAATAAAATGGATGCTCCCGGAGCGAACCCAACGAAAGTAAGGCAGGGTCTGCTTCAACAAGAGGTTTTTGTGGAAAGCATGGGCGGCGAGATTTTAGATGTTGAGGTATCAGCCAAGGAAGGCACTGGACTTGATAAGCTGGAAGAAGCAATCCTATTGCAAGCTGAGCTTAGCGACCTTAAAGCAAATCCAGATCGCAATGCCAGCGGGGTGGTTGTTGAGGCTAAGCTCGATAAAGGCCGTGGTCCGGTTGCAACGTTGATTGTGCAGCGCGGTACACTTAAAGTTGGTGACATTATTGTCGCAGGACCCAGTTGGGGTCGCGTACGGGCATTGGTTGATGACCGTGGGTCGCAATTAAAAGAAGCAGCACCGTCGATGCCGGTTGAAATACTGGGTCTTGATAATGCGCCTGGCGCAGGGGATGACTTTGTTGTTGTTGAAGACGAAGCAAAAGCGCGGAGCGTTGTAGATTTTAGACTGAATAGAATTAAAGATGACAAGAACAAAGTTCCGGAAGCAAGCCTTGAAAATATGTTTGATAAGCTTAAAGAAGCCGAAATTTCGACCGTTCCGATTTTACTAAAAGCAGATGTTCAAGGCTCGGTCGGTGCTATAGTTTCATCATTAGAGCAGCTGAACACAGATGAAGTTAAGTGTAAAATCGTTCATAGCGGTGTGGGCGGTATTAATGAGACAGATATCGGGTTGGCGGTTGCGACGGGATCACCAGTAATTGGATTTAACGTTCGGGCTAGCCGAAATGCTGCCGACCTGGCGCATAAAGAAGGTGTGGAAATTCGTTATTATTCAATCATTTATGATTTGATAGACGATATTAAAGCCGTAATGTCCGGTCTTCTTGCCCCTGAGATCAAAGAAACTATTTTAGGCACGGCAGAAATACTCGATATCTTCAATGCTGGCAAAGGAAAGGCTGCGGGCTGTTTAATTACTAGCGGCGTAGTTAGACAAGGAGCGAAGGCGAGATTGCTTCGGGATGATACGGTCGTATATGAGGGCGATCTTGGCTCACTTCGTCGTTTCAAAGATGCCGTTAAGGAAGTTGAATCTGGTGTTGAATGCGGAATGAATTTCGTTAACTATAATGACCTGAAGGTGGGCGATGTTATCGAATGTTATGAAGTGGAAGAAATCGAACGCAATCTGTAAACTGTTCGTTGAGTAATTTTCAGCTTCCTCTGGCACTTGGGAAGCTGTTTGCTTTTAAGGATTTAAAGATGTCGAAATCAAAATTTGATAATTCAGCCGGCCCTAGCAATAGAATATTGAGAGTAGGCGAAAATATACGCCACGCTCTCTCAGAAATTTTGTCTCGGGGTGAGATTCGTGATACGGATTTGGATGATGTGTCCATTACCGTTACAGAAGTCCGCTGTAGTCCGGATCTGCGAAATGCAACCATATTCGTTATGCCTCTTGGCGGGATAAATATTACGGAGGTTGTCGAAGCGTTGAACCGCAATCACAGATATGTTCGGGGTCAGCTTTCGAAAATGGTTCGTATGAAATACCTGCCAAATTTAAAATTTACCTCTGATCACAGCTTTGGTGAAGCAGATCACATTGAAGCCCTACTCAATAGTTCTCATGTGGCGCAAGATCTTAATAAAGATGAAATCGAATAAGCGACGATGGCAAGAAAACGCAAGGGTAATAAGATCGATGGCTGGATCGTCATAGATAAGCCCTATGATATGGGGTCTACCAAAGTTGTAGGAAAATGCCGGTATCTCACAAAAGCACAAAAAGCTGGCCACGCGGGTACATTAGATCCTCTTGCCACGGGAGTCCTGCCAATCGCTTTTGGCGAGGCAACTAAAACGATTCCCTACATAATGGATGCCAAAAAAACCTATCAATTTACCGTGACTTGGGGGGAAGAAAGAACCACCGGCGATCTGGAAGGCGAAGTCACAAACATAAGTGACCGGCGACCCTCTCGACAAGAGATACTGGAACAGATACCCGCATTTTTAGGAGTAATTAAACAGACGCCCCCTCAATATAGTGCCATCAAAGTGAACGGCAAAAGAGCATATGACCTAGCACGTGCCGGCGGAGATTTCGAAATCAAAGAGCGCGAAGTGGAGGTGTATTCTCTAAGCTTATTAGACGCAGCAGATGGCCATGCTTGTTTTGAGATGGAATGCTCAAAGGGGACTTATGTTCGTTCCGTCGGGCGTGATATCGCGATAAAATTAGGGACTTTTGGGTATATTTCAGCACTCACGAGGACGAAAGTAGGATCATTTGATTTGGATCACACGATTTCGCTGGAAAAGCTAGAAGAATTAGTACATAGTGCGCCGCTTGAAGAGTGGATTCTTAATGTTGTGACCGTGCTAGACGACATCTTGGCACTGGCCGTAACAAAAGAGCAAGCAGATTTTCTTAAAAATGGTGGATTTATCTGCCGAGAAAATTTACCGCCTTCAAGTCGTATTGGCCAGACTTATAAGGCCCTTGAGGGTGATAAATTGATAGCCCTTTGTGAGCTTGACGAAGAATGTTTAAAGCCAATACGTGTATTTAATTTATAATTTATTTAAGGAGTTACCGATGTCGATTACCGCAGAAAAGAAACAAGAACTGATCAAAGAATATGCCATTAAAGATGGCGATACCGGTTCCCCAGAAGTTCAAGTCGCAATTCTTACACATAGAATTGTTCATCTTACAGAACATTTTAAAACACATAAAAAAGATAACCACTCACGTCGTGGCTTGTTGATGCTTGTTAATAAAAGACGTAAGATGCTTGATTATTTAGACTCAAAAGATTCAGATCGTTATAAAGCTTTGATTAAAAGCCTCGGTCTACGTAAATAAAAACAGATACGAAAAATATGAATGCATGACCATAGGGGTTATGTAGAGGTTTTTGGTGCGTGGGCCTAAGGATGGGCCTTAACCCACAAATCGAAATTTAAGCCGAAAAATAAGTTGGAAATATATATGTTTAATAAACACACAAAAGAAATTACATGGGGCGGAAGGCCGCTCCTAATAGAAACAGGGCAAATAGCCCGCCAAGCGGCTGGAGCCGTTATGGTAACATACGGGGAAACATCGGTTTTTACTGCTGTTACGGCCGCTAAAAAAGCAAAAGCAGGCATCGATTTCTTCCCTCTCACAGTAAATTATCAAGAAAAAGCATACGCCGCCGGTAAAATACCAGGCGGTTTTTTTAAGCGTGAAGCACGTCCTTCTGAGGCAGAAATACTTATCTGTCGCCTCATTGATCGTCCGATCCGCCCGCTTTTTGTATCAAGTTTTAAAAATGAAACACAAGTGTCTTGTACTGTCATGAGCCATGACCTTGAAAATCAGGCAGATATTGTTGCGATAATAGGAACTAGTGCAGCACTTACCTTATCGGGTCTTCCATTTATGGGGCCAATAGCCGGTGTCCGCGTTGGATATATAGACGGTGAATATGTACTTAACCCAACAGATGAGGATCTCGAAAAATCAGATCTGGACCTTGTTGTCGCGGGTACAAGAGATGCGGTTCTTATGGTTGAATCGCAAGCCAGCGAACTATCCGAAGATATAATGCTTGGCGCAGTGATGTATGGTCACGAGCAAATGCAAGTTGTTATTGATGCGATTATAGAACTTGCAGAAGTAGCAGCAAAAGACCCTATTGAGCTTCCAGAAGAGGAAGATAATAGTGCGCTGATCGCGGATATTAAGAAAATGGCAGAGGGCGGCCTTCGTGATGCATACGGCGAAACGGACAAGCAAACGCGCGTTGGGAAAATTTCCGAAGTAAAAGACGCCGTAAAAGAAAAATTTGTTGAAGACGGTGACGAAGCAAAAAGTATTCTTGTCGGCGGTATTTTAAAAGATGTAGAAAAAGGCATTGTTCGCGGGGACATCATTAAAACCGGTAAACGAATTGATGGCCGTGCGCTGGATACGGTTCGTGCTGTCGTTGGCGAAGTGAATATTTTGCCCCGTACGCATGGCTCGGCTCTTTTTACACGCGGTGAGACACAATCAATTTGTGTAACTACACTCGGTACGGGCGATGACGAACAATTTATCGATGCGTTAACCGGCACTTATAAAGAAAACTTTATGCTTCATTATAATTTCCCTCCTTATTCTGTAGGTGAAGTCGGGCGTTCCGGGTTTACGAGCCGACGTGAAGTCGGACATGGTAAACTTGCATGGCGTGCGGTGAAGGCTGTTCTCCCAGAAAAGGATGATTTTCCCTATACAATCAGAATTGTGTCCGAAATAACAGAATCAAATGGCTCTTCTTCTATGGCAACGGTGTGTGGTGCATCACTTTCCATGATGGATGCCGGTGTTCCAATTTCGAGGCCTGTCTCAGGTATCGCGATGGGTCTGATCAAAGAAGGCGATGATTATGCGGTTCTTTCTGATATCCTTGGTGACGAAGATCACTTAGGTGATATGGATTTCAAAGTAGCAGGTACGACCGAAGGTATTACCTCACTTCAAATGGATATCAAAATTACGGGGATCACGAAGGACATCATGGAGGCAGCACTCAACCAAGCAAAAGGCGGGCGCGCTACTATCCTTAGTGAAATGAATAAAGCGCTTGATACTGCACGTGAAGAAATGAACGAGCATGCTCCGCGTATCGAAACCATACAAGTAAAGAAAGATAAAATTCGTGAAATTATTGGTACCGGGGGTAAGGTAATTCGTGAAATTTGTGAAGTTACTGGTGCTAAAGTTGATATTGATGATGACGGCGTGGTAAAAGTATCTTCATCTGATGGTATTGCAATCAAAGCGGCACTCGACTGGATCAACGGAATAGTTGCTGAGCCAGAAGTTGGCAAAACATACGAGGGAAAAGTTGTTAAAACTGTGGACTTCGGTGCTTTCGTTAATTTCTTGGGTAGCAAAGATGGCTTGGTTCATATCAGCGAACTTGCGAACGAACGGGTTAAGCAGGTAACCGATGTTGTTAAAGAGGGCGAAACTGTTAAAGTTAAAGTCCTTGGTGTGGATGACCGCGGAAAAGTCCGGTTAAGTATAAAAGCCGTTCTTGCCGATGAAGCCAGGGGTGATGATGAAGCTGAGAAAGAAGAAAGTTAGTCATTACTCAACTAGTATTGTGTAACCGGATGTGTATTTGGGGCTGCTCATTCGGACCGCAAATGTAAATTTGCGGCGAAGGGATAACATGAAAGCTTTGAATTCATTAAACATATCGGGACGCGACGTTCTTCCTTTGGTAGAGGGGGGAAAGGGCATTTCGGCGACCAACGGGGCGAGTGCCGGGGCGTGGGCTGCGGCAGGTGGTGTGGGAACCGTATCTTGCGTAAACGCCGACAATTTTGATGAAGACGGTGAAGTTATTCCACAAATTTATCACGGGAAAACCCGAACAGAACGCCACGCAGAACTAATTCAGTACGGTATAGACGGCGGCATTCGACAAGTCAGAGATGCGCATGACATTGCGGGCGGTAAAGGCCGCATCCACATTAATGTATTATGGGAAATGGGGGGAGCGGAGCCAGTATTGGAAGGCGTTCTCAACGAAACCAAAGGATTGGTCGACGGAATTACCTGCGGCGCAGGGATGCCCTACAAATTAAGTGAAATTGCCGCAAATCATAAGGTATTTTTCTATCCAATTATATCGTCAGCGCGCGCTTTTGGAATTTTATGGAAACGCGCGTATAAAAATTATGGTGAATGGTTAGGCGGGGTTGTTTATGAAGATCCGTGGCTTGCCGGAGGCCATAATGGGTTATCAAATGCAGAAGACCCGAGAGCACCTCAGGAACCGTATCCGCGTGTCGCGGCACTTCGTATGATGATGAATAAATTCGGGCTGGAACATGTTCCAATTATCATGGCCGGAGGTGTTTGGTACCTTCGGGACTGGGAACACTGGCTTGATAATCCTGAAATTGGTCTTATCGCTTTCCAATATGGAACTAGGCCATTGCTCACAAAGGAAAGCCCGATCCCGCAAGGGTGGAAAGATAGGCTAACTGCTTTGAGTGAGGGTGATATCTTGCTCCATCGGTTTAGCCCAACAGGATTTTATTCATCCGCTGTGCGCAACGATTTATTACGTGAACTCGAAGGCCGTAGCGAACGGCAAGTTGAGTTTCGCCGTAAAAGTGGTGTCGATGAACTATTCAATACTGAGGTCGTTGTTGGGAAAAAGAAATACTTCGTTAAGAAAGCTGACAAAGCTAGCGTTTTGAGCTGGGTTGAGCAGGGGTTTGGCGAAAGCATGAGAACACCTGATGACACGTTGATCTTTGTTGAAGCAGATAATGCAGCTAGCATTCGTACGGATCAGAAAAACTGCATGGGTTGTTTGAGCCAATGTAAATTTTCAAACTGGTCGGAAAATCCCGACACTAATTATTCTACGGGTAGGGGGGCGGACCCACGCAGTTTTTGTATTCAAAAATCGTTGATGGATATAGCGCATGGAGCATCCCTGGATACAAACTTGATGTTTGCCGGCCATAGTGCATTTAATTTCGCCACAGACCCTTTTTATAGCAATGGATTTATTCCGTCTGTAAAAGAACTTATGGAAAGAATAATTGCCGGTGATTAATGAATTATCAGCTAGCTTGCTAAAAACTCCTTTAAAGTGTAATATGCGGGCCACAATAACGAATTATTTAAGAAGCGAGTGATGACTAGACCATATTCAAAAGCGTTAAGGTGTTTACAAGAGGTTGGCTTGCGGCCGACCCGGCAACGCTTGGCTTTAACCAAATTGTTATTCGATAATAACGATCGTCATATCACAGCAGAACTATTGCATCACGAGGTAAATGAAGCAGGAGCCAAAGTTTCATTGGCGACTATTTACAATACTTTACACCAATTTACTGATGCAGGGCTTTTGAAAGAAGTTATTGTTGATTCAAGCCGTACATATTTTGATACAAACGTTAGTGATCATCATCATATTTATTTTAAGGATGATGAGGAACTTCAAGATATTAGTAGTGATGAATTGGTAATCAAGTCGTTACCGTCGGTGCCGGAAGGCAAAAAGATTAGCGGCGTTAGCGTTGTGGTTCACATGGAAAATAAAGCTGACTAATCAAACTCTTCTTGCTCAAGTACACCCCAGATACCGTCCTGCTTTATCCAGCCGTTAAATCCACCAATTTCCATCTCACACCATATCTTTTCGCACTTTACCAATGTTCCTAGAACATCTTCTTCAGCAATAATCGTTACTCTATCATTCTGGTCGGGCGATCTTACAAGATCTTGAGTTTTATTAATAATAACGGCACTTCGTCGCAACGATAATAGAGACCGTAAAATCCAGCCAGTTGTTTGATCTACATCTACGACCTTCCGCCAGTTACCATATTCAGCAATGACTTTAAGAGGGTAGTTTTCTTTAAGGTAGATCCAGTCAATGGGATATTCTCGGCCTGGCCCGGTACGCATATTGGTTATGTCATTGGCTAAAGTCATGAAGCGGGGTATTGGATATCCGGATGCCCCAATCGTTGTTTTTTCAGTGGTGGTACTATTTGCGAAGGGTGTAAATAAGCAACCGTACAGAAAAAAATTCAGAATGATAAATAGTGTTTTAGAAGGGATTTTCATAACAGTAATTTATGGATACTTAATCGCAATTCGTCAAGATGCGTTTTTCATTTGTCACGGCGTATAACGCTAAATATAATAAAATACCCTTTGTTTATGAGATGATGGAATGCCAGAAAATACCCCCCTTGTAATTTTAACCCGAAAACTGCCAGACAGTGTGGAAGCTCAATTGAGCAGGCTTTTTGATGTTCGTCTAAATCAGGACGATCATGTTTTTTCAAGAGAGGAACTTGTATTGGCTGCGAATGAAGCCGATGTCTTAGTGTCCACAGTATCCGATCAATTGACTTCTGAAATTCTATCAAACGCGGGAAACGATCTGAAACTGATAGCAAACTATGGTGTAGGCATTGATCATATCGATTTAAATGCTGCGAGAAATAAACTAATTACTGTGACAAACACGCCCGGAGTTCTTACTGATGATACCGCTGATATGGCGATGGCTCTACTTCTTGCAACCGCGCGGAGGTTAAGTGAAGGAGAGCAAAACCTGAGAAACGACGATTGGAAGGGATGGGCTCCTACGGGGATGCTGGGCACTCGGCTTGGAGGAAAAAACCTTGGAATAGTTGGGATGGGTCGTATCGGACGAGCCGTTGCAAAGCGAGCAATGGCTTTTGGGCTTTCAATTCATTATCACAACAGAAGTCAGATAGACCAAATCACTGAAAATAGTTTAAATGCTACCTATTGGCAAAGCTTGGATCAAATGTTGGCTCAAATGGACTTTGTTTCATTAAATTGCCCACATACACCACAAACACATCATTTAATTTCCGCACGGCGGCTTAAACTGTTAAAAAATCATGCCATTATCATCAACACGGCTCGCGGTGATGTGATTGATGAGCAGGCCATGATTTCAGCACTTCAAGCAGGTGAGATTAAAGGCGCAGGTCTGGATGTTTTTGAAAATGAACCCAACATTGACAAACGATTATTCGAGCTGACAAACGTAGTTATTGCGCCGCATATGGGCTCAGCGACTACTGAGGCTCGTGCGGCCATGGGGGAGAAAGTGCTTATAAACATAAAAACATTTGTCGACGGGCACAGCCCCCCTGACCGAGTCATTGCGGATTGACTATAAACATCTGCGATCATTGTAGGTCACTCTCAACCCATCCATGCCGTGCTTCGATAGAGAAGAGTAATTTTTTGGAATAAAATTTAAACGGGTAATGCTTTGATCCGATTTCACCATCTATTAATCGGTGGCAGGCCTTTACAAAATCATATTCATTTTTCAGAGAGCTAATATATTTCTTTATATTATATAGATAAAATAGGGTCAGGGTGTGATGGTACCCTTCATCATCAGTATTCGGGGTGCCCGTTGCTTCGTTATAAGTCCGGATGACTTTTGGCATATCCCTAATAACTTTTTCCAGATCATAGCGATGTAGCAGGCAAAAGCCTGCAGTTAAATGTGCCGCGTGGGTCCATTCGGACCTGGGTAAGCTTCGATCCAATAATCGGTCAGTTAATGTTTCAATCTCACGTCTAGTTTTGTAAATCATTGTTTTTCTCTGTTTAAATGGAAGTTTAGACAAGCAAAAGCAACACGCCAACATCTTTGGCGTGTACAGATCACAAAAAAACCAGATGTTAGCTTGTTATTTTACTGGATTGTCTGTTGTTGGAAAATTGCGCGCGAAATTGTCTTACTGAAAGTAAGGTCAATATAGGTATGGTTGGTTTTTAATTTCATAACTTTTCCATATAGCGCGCGCAGAACATATGAGTGGTCGACCGGAAAGTCAATGATTTAAATCAATTGCAATATCTGCATCCGGGATCTTTCGGTAATTTAATAGTACGACTAGTTGCGCTAAGAGCGTCATAAATCAATAGTTTCCCCGCTAAACTGACACCAAGGTTCAAGATTTCCTTCAACACTTCTATGGCTTGCATTGTACCGACAACACCCGCGACGGCACCAAGAATTCCGGCCTCTGCACAGCTTAATACCCCATTAGGGTGATCAGGGACGAGGCAGCGGTAGCACGGCAGCGCGCTATCATATCCTTTAAATGTTGCAAGTTGACCGTCAAATTGGCTAAGGGCACCGGAAATTAGGGGTTTTTTATATTTTATACAAAGATCATTGATCAAAAAACGTGTCGTGAAATTATCGCAACCATCAGCTATGATGCCATAAGATTTAATAATGTCTTCGGCGTTATCTTCGGTGAGGCGTTCTGCATATGCATGAACATTTATGTCCGGATTGATTTTGGAAATCATACTCTTTGCGCTAGCGACTTTTTCGCTGCCAAGCGATTCAGTCATATGGATTATCTGACGTTGCAAATTACTTAAATCAACAGTGTCATCATCAATTATGCCGATCGTCCCCACACCCGCAGCGGCAAGATACATGAGCAGTGGGCTGCCCAAACCACCAGCGCCGATGACGAGCACGCTTGCCTTCATTAGCTTTTGTTGACCGTGTCCGCCCACCTCTTTTAAAATAATGTGACGGGCATAGCGTTCTAATTGGTCATCACTCAGGCTCATTTGTATCTTCTATAATTTCAATATCGTTGAGCGCATTTTCGTCATAAGCTGGTGTAATAATATATGACGCGCCGGGGGTCACATTGAAATCTTCCGGTTTTTCGATTTCCTTATCGTTACAAAAAACACTGAATTCATCGTACCCAACCGAATGAGCTTCAGCGATTATTCGCTCAATGGTCAGTTCGTCTGCCGAAATAGTACTTTCACCACCGGCGACAATTAAAGTAACACTATCCGTCATGTCGCTACTCCCGTTGATCCGAAACCGCCTTCACCGCGCGACGTTTCCTCAAGAGTATCACATATATTCCAGCCAATCTGGGTAACAGGCGCAACAACCATTTGTGCAATACGCATGCCGCGGGATATAGTGAAATCTTCGTCTCCATGGTTTATAAGAATAACTTTTACTTCTCCGCGGTAATCAGCATCGATAGTGCCGGGTGAATTCAGGACGGTCACACCATTTTTCCATGCAATTCCTGACCTTGGCCTCACCTGTGCTTCAAACCCATCGGCAAGAGCCATCGCAAATCCGGTAGGGACAAGCATCCGTTGACCAGCTTTAAGGATAGTTTCTTCATTCGCAGGCAGCGCTGCCATCAAGTCCATTCCTGCACTATTTGTCGTTTCATATTCTGGCAATTTCAAACCTTCCCCGTGGGGTAGTATCTGTATCACTACAGTTGTCATTTGTTATCCTTAAAAAAGTCTTCTATTTGCTTTGCTAATTGTTGCGCAACTTCCACTTTACTTTGATACGGCCACTCCGAAACACCTTCCTTAGTAACGATTTGCACTTGATTTCGATCACCGCCCATAACATCGCCAGAAATATCATTTGCGACAATCCAGTCGCAGCCCTTATTTTCTAATTTGTTCTGCGCGTGGTTGGTGACATTTTCGGTCTCTGCCGCGAAGCCAATAACAAGTCGCGGTCGATGTTCTTTGTGATTTGATATGGACTTTAGTATATCCGGATTCTCGATCAGTTCTAACGTCGGAATTGCTCCGGGGCGTTTTTTTATTTTTTGCCTTTGTGGATTATTAACGTGCCAGTCGGCCACGGCTGCCACACAGACCACACCATCAGCAGGGAGACTATTTTCGGTCGCCTCCATCATTTCTCTTGCCGAGGTTACGTTTAATATCCTTATTCCGGCAGGAGGTTCGAGATTTGTTGGTCCCGAAACCAATGTTACATTAGCACCGTAGTCGCGCAACGCTTTCGCAATCGCATACCCTTGTTTGCCCGAAGAGTGGTTTGCAAGATAACGAACAGGGTCGATCGCTTCATATGTCGGGCCGGCGGTTACCGTAAAACTTTTCCCTTTTAAGAGGTTACTATTTTCTGAGCTCAAAAAAAAAGCTTCGATATTCGATATAATTTCATCTACTTCTGCTAGGCGCCCGGTACCAACTTCGCCGCAGGCTAGGTCTCCGTCCGCAGGTGGGATAATCAGTGTCCCACGCTCTTTTAAAACATTGAGATTATGTTGCGTCGCGGGATGTCCCCACATTTGGCTATTCATCGTTGGGGCAATCATCACAGGCTTATTTGTTGCCAGTAAAGTGGTAGTGGCCAAATTATCGGAAATGCCATTTGCCATTTTTGCCATCATGTTTGCGGTCGCGGGCGCCACTAATATTAAATCATTTTCCCGTGACAATCTAATATGTCCCATTTCCGCTTCATCGGTTAATGAGAAAAGGTCTTGGTAAACTTTATTTTCGGTGAGGCTGCTTAGAGAAAGGGGGGTAACGAACTTACCACCACCACCGGTAAGCACCGCTTGAATTTCGACACCGCGCTCTTTTAAACGCCTTATAAGATCAAGACATTTATAGGCGGCGATGCCGCCGCCAATTATCAGGAGTAACTTTCTATTTTCTAAAATGTCTGCCAATGAATGGCCCTTTGCCGTTATAATCTATTTAAAGATAATCACACAAGTCTATAAATTCAACAACTGATACAATATATAAGCCAGGCCAGTGCCGATCAAGCCACCGATTATACCATACATGAACAGCTTAAGTGAACTTCTGCGTTTCGAAGCGTCATTTTGTAATTCGCGAGCTTGGTGCATAAATTCTTCCAGATCCTCAACGATTTGGGGGAACCTTGACAGCATTTCAAGAGATGTTTTTGTTACATCCTTTATAATTGCGATAGGACTTAAATTTTCTTTTACCCATGTTTCAATAACAGGGCGTGAGACTTCCCACATATTAATGTCGGGATTTAGGTTAAGAGCGACCCCTTCCGCTGTAACCATGGTTTTTTGAAGCAATATCAGCTGTGGCTGAGTTTGCATATTAAATTTACTGGTGGTTTCAAAAAGCTGTCCCAATAGCTTACCGGCGGATATCTCGCTTAGTGGTTTACCAACAACTGGCTCGCCGATGGCCCGAATTGCTTGCTTGAAATTGACATAATCCTGGTCCTTCGGCACATAACCCATGTCAAAGTGGGCCTTGGCGATACGGTCATAGTCCTGATTTGCGAAGCCAAAAAGAATATCAGCCAGAGCGCGTCTGGTCCTTATGTCAATTCTGCCCATTATGCCAAAATCTATGGCCGTGACCTTATTATTTTCGCAAGCAAATAGGTTTCCTTGGTGAAGGTCCGCGTGAAAATATCCGTCGTTGAGCGCTTGACCAAGGAATCCCTGGACCAAATTTTCAGCAAGCTTACAAGGATCAAGCCCCGCATCGATCATCTCATCGCGGTTTTTAAAAGAGATGCCGTTAACCCAGTTTGTGGTCAAAACTTGACGACTGGTTCGGTCCCAATCAACGTCAGGCACATCATAATGTGGATTATTTTTGGTGTTTTGCTTTAATTCCGCCGCCGCCGCCGCTTCGAGCCGCAGATCCATTTCGAGAGCAATAACCTCCGCGATGGTTTCAACAACTTTAGTGGGCCTCAGCCTGCGCGCTTCGCTTGAAAAAAGCTCTACCACTTTGGCTAGCCATAAAAACGCTTCCAAATCTTGTGCAAATGCCTTGGCTATTCCCGGTCGAAGTACCTTTACGGCAACTTTCTTGCCTTGGAGGGTTTTTGCCATATGGACTTGTGCGATGGACGCCGCCGCGATCGGTTCATCATTAAATTCCAAAAACAATGCTTCTATTGGCGCACCTAAATCTTCAACAATAATTTTCTTTGCTTTTTCACAATCAAATGGCGGCACCTGGTCCTGTAGTTTTAATAAATCAAACGCAACTTCGGGGCCAATAATATCCGGCCGGGTTGCGAGGGCTTGGCCAATTTTAATGAAGCTTGGGCCTAAATCCTGCAATGCAATGACCAGCCGTGTTTCAGGCACGCTTTCAACGTCAAATTTAATGTTAAATTTTTTAAGCTTCTCTAACGCTTTAGTTTGCTCGCCAAAAAGTTCGAGCAAATCCATCAATGCGTTATGTTTGGAGAGCGTAAAACCAACTTTAACAATGCGGCTAATATGAAAGACCCATTTAAACATTGGTTAAATCCGCCATCCAGAGTGAATAGCAACGATGCCACCAGACAGATTTTTATAGGATGTTTTTTGAAACCCTGCTTCGCCGATCATATTTTTAAATTTTTCCTGAGAAGGAAATTTCCGGATGCTTTCAACCAGATATTGGTAACTATCTTTATCGCCTGTGATCATATTGCCAAACTCAGGGATAAAATTAAATGAATATACATCGTAAAGCTTCGCAAGAACGGGTAAGTCCACTTTGCTGAATTCGAGGCATAAAAACCGCCCTCCCGGTTTTAATACCCGGTACGCCTCTTTTAAGGCAATATCGATATGAGTGACGTTACGAATTCCAAACGCGATCGTGTAGGCATCAACGGAACGGTCCGGTAACGGGAGCATTTCCGCATTACCCGTAACCCAGTCAATAGGATCAAATATTCCCTGGTCGATTGCGCGGTTGCGCCCGGCGCTGAGCATATTGGTATTTATGTCGCAAATGGTTACTTTGGTGACGACATCCTTTTTCGAGACCTTTTTTTTTGCAGCTTTTAGAAACCGAAAAGCAATATCACCGGTGCCACCCGCGACATCTAAGAGGTGCATTCCGCGCAGCGGGCGAAGGTCTCGGATAAAAGCATTTTTCCACACCCTGTGCAGTCCGCCGCTCATCACATCATTCATAATGTCGTACTTGTCTGCAACACTATCGAAAACGCCACCAACCAGAGATTGCTTTTCTTCTTCTTTTACTGTCGAGAAACCGAAATGGGTGGTCCTGTCAGTTTTTATATTTTCTTTATTTGTCATATTGCGGAACATAGCGCAGTGTTGCATGCTGTTCCAGAAAAATAACCGAGTTTGATATTAAATGCCCGAATTACCAGAAGTTGAAACAACCCGTAGAGGATTAGTACCAATCTTTGAAAAAAGGAAGATTGCCAAGGTCATTAAACGAAGAGATAAAATCCGCATTCCTATACCGAAAGATTTTGAAAAGAGGATAGAAGGTCAAAGGGTTATAAGCATAAAAAGGCGTGCTAAATATTTGCAAATATTTTTAGGCAGTGATGATGTTATTATTTGTCATTTGGGGATGTCCGGGAAATTTATCATCAGGAAAAAAGACGATCAAGATTTCGAAAAACATGACCATGTGATTTTTGAAACAGACAATGGGGATATGGCTATATATAACGACCCACGCAGATTTGGTGTGATTACTATATGCAAAGGGGACGAACTTGAAAATCACAAATTGTTCAAAGACGTGGCCGTGGAACCGCTGGGCAATGAATTTAATGGGGAATATTTGCTTAAAAAAATAAAGTCGCGAAAGGCGCCAATTAAAACGACGTTGCTCGATCAAAAAGTTGTTGCCGGGCTTGGTAATATTTATGTATGCGAAGCTCTTAACTTATCGAAAATATCCCCACTTAGAATTGCGAGTTCATTGACGCCTGATGAAATCGAAAAATTGGTACCTATTATAAGGGGGGTATTAAATAGAGCGATAGAGGCGGGTGGTTCAAGCTTAAAGGACTTTGCCAAGGTGGATGGTGAGCTTGGTTACTTTCAGCATCAGTTTGTAACATATGGCCGTGAAGGCGAAGGATGTAAAAATGAAAATTGTCTGGGGACCATTCTTAGAATGACACAATCAGGCAGATCGACATTTTATTGCTCAAGCTGTCAAAATTAGGTAGATTAGGTAAGTATGAAGCGGATAAAAATGAATAATTTTATAACAAGAAAGCATCTCTTTTTGTTATCTATTTTGGCGTGTGGTCTGGCTTTCCCTGCTGGCGTTGCTCAAGAACGCAACCGCGACATGTTGATGGACTTGGACATTCCACTAATGGCCGGCCTGATTGAAAATACTGACGAAGCGATGGTATTTGATAGCCCGGACGGCCGTATTATAAATGCAGAAGCGCAAGGACAAATTACCGCCATTAAAACATTTGAATATTACCGTTCGGTTTTACCCTCATTGGGTTGGAATATTAACAAAGATAAGCAAAATGGTATGACCTGCGAAGAACCGGCACAATATTGTATAGAAGCAACCCGAGATCAAGAAAGCTTGCTTTTGCAGTTTAACGTGAATAACGGCACATCGAAGATCAGTTATTCTCTCTTCCCTAATTCGTAAATAAGGATATTTCAAAAATGGCATACGAAACCATACTGACGGAACGAAAAGACAAAGTCGCCTTGATCACGTTAAACCGGCCAGAGGCACTTAACGCTTTTAATAATTTATTGATGGAAGAGCTAACAGACGCCTTAACCAAATTTGAAAGAGAAGAAAATATTCACGTTATTGTCATTACGGGCAGTGATAAGGCGTTTGCCGCCGGTGCTGATATAAGTGAAATGAAATCCAAAAATTATATGGATGTCTATAAGGAAGATTTTATAACGGCAAATTGGGAGAAGGCGGCCAAATGTCGAAAGCCCGTTATCGCGGCTGTTTCGGGTTATGCATTAGGCGGAGGATGCGAGCTGGCCATGATGTGCGACCTGATCATTGCTTCCGACACAGCGAAATTTGGACAGCCCGAAATAAAATTGGGCGTGATGCCTGGGGCTGGCGGAACGCAGCGCTTAACAAAATTTGTTGGTAAATCAAAGGCGATGGAGATGATTTTAACAGGACGTCTCATGGATGCGGCGGAGGCTGAGCGCAGTGGCTTGGTCAGCCGTGTTGTGCCGCCGGAAGACTTGATAAAGGATGCTTTGGAAACGGCAAAAACTATCGCGGGGATGTCACTGCCGGCGGTAATGATGGCCAAAGAAGCCGTTAACAACGCATACGAAACATCGATGAACGACGGAGTACGATTCGAACGAAGATTATTTCATTCAATGTTTGCTTTAGAAGATCAGAAAGAAGGGATGTCCGCCTTCGTAGAAAAGCGTAAGGCTGATTTTAAGCACAAATAAGTCTAAATAGCTTTGGAATGCGGATTAATTGACCCTTTTAGCCATATTTGGCGAAAAGCTTGTTGACCAATCACGGTGTCATGTTTATAAGCCACAAGCTAAATAAGACATTAAAAGAATTTGAGGTCACTGATTCTCCTGCCGGACTAAGGATTTAGATATTCACGGCAGTATTGAGACAAGCCTCTAACAAGGATTAAGGTTATCTGATGGCTAATACATTACAAGCTAAGAAAAGAGTACGCCGTAACGCAAATCGTGAATTAGTCAATAAAGCACGTCGCAGTCGTATTCGTACATATGTTAAAAAAGTTGAACTTGCTTTGGAAGCAGGAAATGCTGATGAAGCGAAAGTCGCATTGAAAGAAGCACAACCAGAATTAATGCGTGGTGTGACCAAAGGCGTTCTTCATAAGAAAACAGCGTCAAGAAAAGTTTCCAGATTAGCGAAACGCGTAAAAGCACTTTCGTGACAATTTTGAAATTCACTTATTTCGAGTCGCAATAGGGTATGCCGCGATTCGCCTAAACTGTGGGTAAAATTAGTCGGAAAAATAGGTAAAAAAGCTGAGCCGGAACTGGTTCAGCTTTTTTTGGGCAGTTCAAATCAGAGATTCTCTAAATGTTCTTTTTTGATAAAATTTGAATTAATTAAAAAAAAATACTTCATACTACATCTAGTATGATCACCCCAAGTCAAGACATATGATGGTATTTTATTTTATTTTTTTACCAACACTCTTGTTGCCAGATGCCTCGATGATGGGTAGGTTAATTGCAGAAGAATTTATGAACATCAATAAAATAACTTACCTGTGAACGTCGTTTTGCAGTCCAAAATTTTTATGCTTTTTAGAAGTTCTTTTAAAGTTAGATAAATTAAATATTTTGAGGGAATATTTACGATGTCAGGTCTGTATGAAGGGGATATTACGCCCCAAGAAGCATGGAATTTACTTAGCGAAGAAGAAAAAGCCGTACTGGTTGATGTGCGCACTTTAGCGGAGTGGAAATGTGTCGGTATTACAAATTTATCAGAAATTTCCAAGGATAATATTTTTATAGAGTGGGTTAGTTTTCCTGACAGTATTCCAAACGTGAATTTCATTAAAGAACTGGCGGAAGCTGTGCCTGATAAAGAAACGCCAATTTATTTTCTTTGCAGAACAGGTGCGCGCTCCGTAGGGGCCGCCACTGCGGCTACCGATGCGGGGTACGAGCATTGTTATAATATACTTGAAGGATTTGAGGGCGGTCCAGACGAAGAAGGGCATCGTGGAAGATTAACGGGGTGGCAAGGGCGGAAATTACCGTGGAAGCATTAAATAGATGATAAGTAAGCTGGGTCAAAATACCAAAGGGGACATCGCGATAACAGACACGATCGATATGCAATGGAGCAATGTTCTTGACCATTTGCGGGCGGAGTTTGATGAGAACACCTTTAAAAGCTGGTTTAAACCACTTGCATTAATCAATGTTGAAGAGGGGCGGGCAATTATTGCAGCACCAACCCGGTTTATGCGTAACTGGCTTATGTCAAATTTTTCTGACCGTATTAAAGGGGCGTGGAAAAAAGCGAGTGACGATGTACACGATATTGAGATTATTGTTCTTGCGGGCTTCCAAGGATCTGAAAAAGAAATCAATAGCGGTAGTAGTAAAAAAAGCAAAGATACCATCTCTAAAAATAGTTCCAATGAACAAATCAGGATAATCAGCGATAATGAATTTGGGGCACCGCTGGATCCACGATTTACATTTGATAGTTTTGTCGTTGGAAAATCGAACGAGCTTGCTTACGCGGCGGCAAGGCGGGTTGCAGAAAATAAGGACGTTAATTTTAATCCGCTATTTCTGCATGGTGGTGTAGGACTTGGTAAAACACATTTGATGCATGCAATTGCGTGGGCAAACAGACAATTTTTCCCGGAAAGAAAAGTTGTTTATCTTTCTGCCGAGCAATTTATGTATCAATTCATTACGTCAATTCGCTATAAAGACACGATGTCTTTCAAGAAGAAGTTCCGGAATGTGGATTTGTTGATGATTGATGATTTACAGTTTATTGCCAATAAAAACTCTACGCAGGAAGAATTTTTTCACACTTTCAATGCCCTGATTGACCATCACCGTCAGGTTATTTTATCAGCGGACCGTTCACCTTCTAATTTGGATGGTGTTGAAGAGCGTATTAGGTCAAGATTGGGTTGGGGGTTGGTCGCGGACATTCATCCAACAGATTATGAGCTTCGTCTTGGTATATTACAGCAAAAGGCTAATGGCGTACCGGAAGTGGAAATTCAAAGTGAGGTGCTGGAGTTTCTAGCACATCGGATCAGCTCCAATGTCAGAGAGCTGGAAGGGGCGTTTAATCGGATGGTGGCCCATTCAACGTTAATCGGCCGGCCTATCACGCTTGATATGACACAGGAAGTTCTTCAGGATTTATTGAGGGCTAATGACCGCAGAGTTACGGTTGATGAAATTCAACGTCAGGTAGCGGACTATTATAATATTAAACTTTCGGATTTGCTATCCGCCAGAAGAGCTCGACAAGTGGCAAGGCCGAGGCAGGTGGCGATGTATTTATGCAAGCAAATGACGTCGAAGTCTTTGCCTTCGATTGGCCGAAAGTTTGGCGGTCGGGATCATACGACGGTGATGCATGCGGTAAAGCGCATAGAAGAATTACGTCAAACAGATAGCGTATTAGAAGACGACATTAAGCATCTCGAACGGATGTTCAGTACCTAAAATTTTTGCTCATCTTTTGCGCTTTTGTCCCCCGGAATAAATATATTGCGACTCGGCAGGAAAGCAGTGAAAAAGCCATTGACCTGATGGCTCATTATGGTAGTCTGGTTTCAATAATATTTAAAAAATATGAATTGGACTTTTACAAGTCCTGGGTCAAATAATCTAGTAAATATGAAGCGTGAAATTATCAAATGAAATTGAATATAGAACGAGGCGCCTTACTTAAATCTCTGGGGCATATCCAAAGTGTTGTAGAGCGTCGGAATACTATTCCCATTTTATCTAATGTTTTGCTTGAGGGGGAAGACGGCCAGCTCAAATTGGCAGCGACAGATTTGGATATTGCGATCGGTGAAAGTGTCGCCGTCGAAACAGAGGAAGCAGGGGGCATTACGGCACCTGCCCATACCTTATATGACATCGTTCGCAAATTGCCCGAAGGTTCACAAGTAGAACTTTATTTTGATGTTGATAGTGGCCGATTATCAATCAGTGCGGGACGTTCAAGGTTTACCCTGGCCTGTTTGCCGCGTGAAGATTTTCCTATCATGTCAGAGGGCGAGTTGCCGTTCACTTTTAAAGTAACCGGAGTTAATCTTAAAAGATTAATAGATAAAACCCGCTTTGCGGTCTCCACAGAGGAAACACGTTATTACCTTAACGGCATATATCTTCACGCTGCCAGTGATGATAATGGTGAAGCTGTGCTTCGTGGGGTTGCAACAGATGGTCATCGGTTGGCACGGTTCGATGTGGACCAGCCTGACGGTGCGGCGGAAATGCCGGGTATCATCGTGCCCCGTAAGGCCGTGGGGGAGCTCAGGAAACTAATTGACGAATATGAAGGGGATGTTGAAGTCAGTCTTTCCGATACAAAAATTCGTTTTGCCTTCGCTGAGATTGTTTTAACGTCAAAATTGATCGACGGCACGTTTCCTGATTATTCCCGCGTAATTCCCGAAGGCAATGATAAAAACATGGAAGTGGATAGTAAAATCTTGGCGGAGGCGGTGGACCGTGTGTCGACCATTTCATCTGATAAAACGCGATCTGTAAAATTGGCGATGGAGGCAGGACTATTAAAACTTTCTGTCAATAGCCCTGAACACGGCACGGCGACAGAAGAGCTTTCGGTAAGTTACGAATCTGACAATATGGAAATAGGATTTAATTCTCGTTATCTGCTTGATATTCTTGCACAAGTAGAAGGGGATGTCGCGCAGGTTTCCTTTGCGGATGCTGCGGCCCCGACCATATTAAAAGACTTAACGGATGAAGGTGCTCTTTACGTTCTCATGCCGATGAGAGTGTAACGGGTATTCGGGTGAGCAATTTAGCACATTCTCCTACCAATAAAAGTTTTCGCGGTGCCTTACCTCTTGGTGAGGCACTCGTGCTTTATGTGGACCGCGTGATGCTTTCCAATTTTAGGTCCTATGAAACTCTTGAGCTGGATGTTGGGGCAAATTCGGTTGTGCTTACAGGTGCAAATGGTGCTGGAAAAACCAATTTACTTGAAGCTTTATCGTTTTTGTCGCCGGGTCGCGGTTTGAGGCGTACTAAGCTTTCAGAAGTAAATAAAATAGGCTCTCTAAATACCTGGGCGGTTTCGGGGCGCCTGATGACGCCAAGTGGGCTTCGCCAATTAGGTAGCGGCTTAGTTCCTCGTCATGAGCTCAATACTGAAACATCACCGGACCGAAGGTTGTGCAGAGTAGATGGCGAAAATTTGTCAAGCCCGGCGGGGTTTGGAGAAATTTTGCAAGTGGCGTGGCTTACGCCGCAAATGGATCGTCTATTTATCGACGGTTTATCGGGGCGTCGAAGATTTCTGGACAGGCTGGTTGCTGCTTATCATCCCAGTCACTCACGGGAAGTAAACGCATATGAACGGGTAATGCGGGAGCGAGCACGGCTTCTTTATGAAGGTAACGCAGACCCGGTTTGGCTTACTAGCCTTGAAGGACGGATGGCAGAACATGGTGTGGCTGTCGCGGCGGCGCGACTTGACGCTATAGATAAATTGACACGCGCTATTTTAGAGAGCCAGTCGGCTTTTCCGAGTGCGGTTCTTTCTCTCGGCGGTGAACTGGAAGAGCATCTTTTGAACCGGCCTGCTTTAGAGGTTGAAAGCAGTTTTTGTGAAAGACTGCACAGGGCCAGAGCGTATGACGCAAAATTCGGAAGAACATCCATAGGGCCTCATAAGACAGATTTATTGGTTCGCCATACCGCAAAGGATATGCCGGCGGAGCTTTGTTCGACGGGAGAGCAAAAGGCCTTGTTAATTGGAATAACCCTTGCCAGCACCCGATTAAACGCAAATCAATTTGGTGCCCCGCCGTTGCTTTTATTGGATGAAATTGCGGCGCACCTTGATGAGGAAAGACGCGGATCTTTGTTTGAGGAACTTGGTGATATTGGGTCACAGGTGTGGCTGACCGGAACCGATAAATCGTTGTTTGATATGATGGGGAAACGAGCAAGATTTTTTCATTTTGAAGATGGTATAATACAAGAAGATTAGTAAGAAGCCCGCTATAATGGCGGGGCTTGAATATTATTAGAAAAAGGACGACACTTTATGTCTGACGACTTAGAAATCAAGGATGCTTCCGAGGGAGCCGAAGAATATGGCGCGGATTCGATTAAGGTACTTAAAGGCCTTGATGCGGTGCGTAAAAGACCAGGTATGTATATTGGTGATACAGATGATGGCACCGGGCTTCATCATATGGTTTTTGAAGTATCCGATAATGCCATTGACGAATCTTTAGCGGGTTATTGTGATAAAGTCCTCGTGACAATGAATGCTGAAGGCTCAATTTCCGTAATGGATAACGGACGCGGCGTACCAGTAGATATACACGAAGAAGAAGGCGTATCAGCAGCGCAGGTAATCATGACACAGCTTCACGCCGGGGGAAAATTTGATTCAAACAGTTATAAGGTTTCTGGTGGACTGCACGGTGTCGGTGTGTCGGTGGTTAACGCCCTTTCCGATTTTCTAGAACTGCGAATTTGGCGAAATGATAAAGAGCATTTTATGCGTTTTGAGCATGGAGAAGCGTTGAAGGATTTGGCAATCGTTGGCGATACGCCCGGTAAAACCGGAACCCAAGTGACCTTCAAGCCTTCTGAGAATACTTTTACGAATGTTGAATTCAGTTACGAGACATTAAAACATCGTTTTCGTGAACTTGCTTTTTTAAACAGGGGAGTTCGGATCATTGTTCAGGATCATCGAACCAGTGATCACGAAGAAATAGAATTATATTACGAAGGTGGTATTGAGGCTTATGTTGAATATCTTGATCGCAGCAAAAGCGCACTTATTGGCGCACCAATTACGATTATGGGTGAAAAAGACGACGTTTTTTTTGAATGTTCGCTGCAATGGAACGATAGCTACCATGAAAATGTACTGTGTTTTACAAATAATATCCCTCAACGGGACGGCGGAACCCATTTGGCGGGGTTTCGAGGTGCCTTAACGCGGACCATTAACAGCTACGCTACGACTATGGGGATAGCAAAGCGTGAGAAGGTTTCAATATCGGGCGATGATAGCCGGGAAGGGCTTACTTGTGTTCTTAGTGTAAAAGTGCCGGATCCAAAATTCTCATCACAAACAAAAGATAAATTGGTTTCGTCCGAAATTCGCCCTGTTGTGGAAAGCTTGATGAATGAGAAACTGGGACAATGGTTTGAAGAGCATCCCGCAGAAGCGAAAACCATAATTGGCAAAATTTGCGAAGCTGCCGCAGCCCGCGAAGCCGCCCGCAAGGCCAGAGAACTTACCCGCCGCAAAGGGGTTCTTGACATTTCATCGTTGCCCGGGAAATTAGCGGATTGTCAGGAAAGAGATCCTGCAAAAGCCGAAATATTCATTGTGGAAGGGGACAGTGCTGGTGGCAGTGCTAAACAAGGCCGTCATCGTAAGAACCAGGCAATTTTGCCATTAAAAGGTAAAATTTTGAATGTGGAGCGCGCACGTTTTGACCGAATGCTCGGATCACAAGAAATTGGTACTCTCATCACGGCACTTGGAACAGGGATTGGTCGAGACGACTTTGACATTGAAAAACTGCGATATCATAAAGTTATTATTATGACCGATGCGGATGTGGATGGAGCGCACATCAGAACATTATTACTAACGTTTTTCTATCGCCAAATGTCGGCACTAATCGAAAAGGGATATCTCTATATCGCTCAACCACCACTTTATAAAGTTAGTCGCGGTAAGTCTGAAGTATACTTGAAAGACGACCCGGCACTTGAAGACTATCTGATTGCTCAAACCCTCGAAGAAATGATGCTAACGCTCGCTGATGGGACACAAATAGCCGGCAATGATTTGGTTGATCTCGTTGAAAATACGCGACGGGTCAATAGAGTTCTTGCTCATGTTTCAAATCGCTATAATAAAGAGATTATTGAAGAACTGGCCGTATTGGGGGCCCTTACCGAAGAAGTATTAATTCGTGGTAAAGGTGCCGATGAAATATTGGCCAAGGTAACCAAGCGATTAAATGAAAGAGCCGGTATTGGTGAAGACAACTGGACGGCGCGTTTAGATACTGATGGAAACGGGGTAATATTTGTACAAGAAATTAGAGGGATAAAAGATGTTTACCGGATTGATGCGGTGTTTGTTGCCTCCGCAGAAGCTCGTAAGCTGAATGAAGCTGCGTCAGAGCGGGCGCAAATATTTGTTGCACCGTCTGTAATAAAGAGAAAAGAAGAAAGTCTCGGCATTCATTTACCAAGTGAACTTCTACGATGCATCATTAAATATGGTCGAAAAGGGTTATCCATTCAGCGTTATAAAGGTCTGGGTGAAATGAATCCCGATCAATTATGGGAAACAACTCTCGACCCCGATGCGCGCAGCCTTCTTAAAGTTAAAGTGAGTCATGCGGATACAGCGGACGAGATTTTCTCAAAACTTATGGGTGACGTGGTAGAGCCAAGACGCGAATTCATTCAGGACAATGCTTTGAGTGTTGCAAATTTGGATGTCTGAAACTATTTTTTTATTCGCTAAATTCTTCTTCATGAAGCCAGGCAGCGTGTTTTAGAGTGGTTTTGCTTTTTGCCCATTCTATCATCATTTCAGGGGCCACTTCATTTAATTTCTTAAGGTCTTCGACCGATGCGGTATCATACGCGAGTTCAAGCCTGTGGCCGTCTGGGTCGCGAAAATATATCGATTGGAAAATATGATGGTTGGTTGGCCCAACGACCTCAATACCATCATTTTCGAGCTTCTCTTTAGCCGCTAACATCGTTTTTTCGTCAGCGACTTTAAAAGCCATGTGCTGGACCCAATCTGGTGTGTTCTCATCCCAACCCATCGTAGGCGAATTTGGAATTTCAAAAAAAGCTAGTACATTTTCAGATCCAGCGTCAAGGAAGATATGAATATACGGATCAGGTTCGCCAGTTGAAGGAACTTTGTCTTCTGAGATAGCAAGCACAAGATCCATATTTAGGTATTTTTTATAAAATTCAACGGTTCTATTAGCATCCATGCAGCGATAAGCAACGTGGTGAATTCGTTCTATTTTCATGATCGGGTCCTTTAAAATTGCTCGTATATGTGAATAATAGTTACAAATGAAACTAATGTCAAGATAAAACATATTCTTGATGACGCTTGTCATAATTTTGCCCTTCTCTTATTGTCTTTTATGTGAAATTTTAAGGATTTGCATTATTTTCAGCAATCGAAACAAAAAAGAATCTCGCAGAGCATCAATTGCGAAGATAGATAAAGCAAGAGCCCCCAGGAAAGGGCTGACTAAGTTCATCTATAGCTTCTTTGTGGTGACTGTTTGGGGTTCAATTATTCTTGTGCCGTTACTGATTTATTATGCATATGATCTGCCTGATATATCAAGTATTGAAAAAGCAAATGCCAAAGCAACGATGATGGTAATGGACAGAGAGGGGCAGGTCGTTGCTACCTACGGCGATGTGTTTGGAGAATGGCTGGAATATGAAGAAATTCCACCCGAGCAAATAGAAGCAGTTATCGCGACAGAAGATAGGCGATTTTTCGACCACAATGGAATAGATTTTCGTGGACTAGGTCGAGCAATGATCAATAACCTTACGGCAGGTAAGTTGGTGGAAGGGGGCAGTACAATTTCGCAGCAACTGGCCAAAAATCTATATTTAAATGCAAATCGAACACTAAAAAGAAAAATTCAGGAATTGCTGCTTAGCTTCTGGTTGGAAATGAAACTGGATAAACAAGAAATCCTAACGATTTATTTGAACAGAACTTACTTTGGCGCAGGAGCCTACGGTATTGATGCTGCATCAAGAACAATATTCGGCCACGGAGCGCGAAATTTAACTTTAACCGAAGCGGCGATGCTAGCAGGAATGTTAAAAGGGCCAGCTCTTTATTCCCCATTACGTGATGTTGAACGGGCTTATGAGCGCACATCAATTGTCTTAGATAATATGGTAACTGTCGGGTTCATAGAACAAGCCGAAGCTGAAATAGCCAGGAAACGAAGTGTTAGTCTTAACAACAGCTCGGCCGGGGGTGATGCAAGGTATTTTTCTGACTGGATTATTGAACAAGTGCCGGATCTAATTGGTACGGTAAATGAACCGATCATCATTCATACGACAATGGTGCCCGAGATGCAACAAATGGCGGCAAATGCGGTCAGGCAAATACTAAACAGACAAGAAAATTTAAATGATACTCAGGCCGCCCTTGTTTCCATGGATTTGGACGGCGCTGTCCGGGCTTTAATCGGAGGTCGCGATTATACTGAAAGCCAATTTAACCGGGCTGTACAGGCTCAAAGACAGCCTGGAAGTGCCTTTAAGCTTTTTGTTTATCTTGCAGCGTTAGAAGCGGGATACGGGCCGGAAACGGTAATGCGAGATAGTCCAATTATTTTAAACGGCTGGAGTCCGAAGAATTACAGTGACACCTATGCCGGCGATGTAACATTGGAAACGGCCTTTGCCAAATCAATCAATACGGTCGCAGTAAAATTATCAGAACGTGTCGATCGTAATTCTGTTATCGATATGTCGGAGCGTCTTGGTATTACGTCTCCACTCACTAAAGAACCGAGCCTTGCATTGGGCACTTCCGAAGTAAACTTGCTTGAGTTAACGTCTGCATATACAGTCGTCGCCCGCGGTGGAATAGAGACCAACCCTTACGGTATTGTTGAAATTCAAAATAGCGCAGGTCAAATTCTTTATCGCCATATGCCGGGTCCGGAAAAACGGATACTGGATCAAGATGTCTCTTATACTATGCATTCAATGCTGCAAAATGTTGTTGCGACTGGGACCGCCCGGTCCGCATTAATGGACTTTCCCGTGGCTGGAAAAACCGGTACAACACAGGACTACAAGGATGCCCTATTTGTGGGTTACGGAAATGACATGATTAATGGTGTTTGGGTCGGGAATGATGATAGTACGCCAATGCGTGGTGTGACCGGGGGCGGAACACCAGCGCATATATGGAAAAACTTCATGTACCGCGCATCACTTGGGCGAAACGACGCGACCTTGGATACACCGAATGTCCGGCCCAGATCAAAACCAAATCAGTAGCTTAGCGATAGTTGGGGTGTTCGCTTCTAATAAGCATAAGCTGCTGACCCTCAGTTTTTAACCATTTTCTCGATGACTTTGCGTTATCAACCATCTGATCGACAACAGCCCAAAAAGCAGGGCTATGGTTCATCTCTTTGAGGTGGGCAATTTCATGTGCAACTACGTATCTTAATATTTCCGGCGGCGTTAAAACAAGCCGCCATGAGAAAGATAAGGTTCCAGATGACGAACAACTGCCCCATCTGCTACTGGTATCGCGAATTTGAATGCGTCCAAATCGCTTGCCAATCAATAAAGACATTTCTTTAGCGGTTGGCTCTATAGTCAAGCGGGCTTGTTTTTTTAAGAAATTTTCGAGTCGCACCGGAAACCCTTCGATGGGGCCCCCAACTATAAAGCTATTGTCCTCAATTTGAATGCGGCCAGATCTGTCCGTACTATGAATTATAATAAACGTCTCGCCCTTATAAGGGATACAAGAACCTGGGCTCAAGAAAATCTGTTCGGGGGATGATGCCTTTTGCTTATCTAACCATATTAAATTTTGCTCAACAAACTTTATCGCGGTTTTTTCGTTTGCTCCAGGCGGCATGGTTACTACGGCGCATTCATTCGCCGGATCGTAACGTAACTTCATTTTCCGGGCGCGACTATGACGTTTGATGAGAACGGGAAATTTACGTTGATTGCTCATTTTAGAGAACATGTTTTCAAATTAATAAGATGATCTTGCAGATCACCGGCGTCACGTTCTGATATCAAGTTCCCGATAATCGATATTCCGGCTTCGTGGACGGATAATGCAGACCCTGTTAAAAGAGGATGCCAAGAATATAAAGGCTTATCTTCGGCAATAAGGCGGTATGCGCAAGTTTCGGGCATCCAATGGAATTTAGAAACATCTTCCGGTGTCAAAATTATACAGTCTGGGACAAGCTTTTTCCGACCAGAATACTTTTTGCAACGGCATGTTTGTGTATCAAGGAGGCGGCAGGCTACATTTGTATAAGAAACCTCGCCGCTATCCGCATCTTCCAATTTATGCAGGCAGCACAGCCCGCAACCATCACATAAAGACTCCCATTCGTCCTTGCTCATTTGCTCAAATTTCTTGGTTTTCCAAAAGGGCGTTTTGGTTGTTTGCATTACTTGATCATTGACGCCATCAATGCAGCCATCTGCTCAGGATCTTCGCCGTGATTGAAATGTTTTAATAGCGCGCCTTCAGGGTCCATAAAATATGTGTATGCTGTATGATCAACCAGATAATCTGCTGTATCATCTGCTTTAGCAGCATAAACGCGGTATTCTTTCTTCACGGCATCAATTTGCTCTGGTGTGCCCGTTAGGCCTATCAATTTCGGATGGAAATACGTTATATATTCAGCCATGACCTCCACCTTATCCCGGTCTGGATCGACTGTAACAAAAACAAGATTAAGTTTATCAAGTTGTTCTGGGGTCAGATAGCGTGCTGCGTCCGCCATAATTTGTAAATCCATTGGGCATACATCTGGGCAATATGTATAGCCAAAATAGACAATCATATATTTGCCCAGAAAATCTTTGTCTGTCACTGGTTCATTCATATGATTTGTAAGCGTAAACGGGCCACCAATTAGTGCCCGACTATTTTCAGCAGCCGTAGGTGTTTTTTCTTCAACCATGGATATTGTCCAGACCCCAACTGCAACAATAACCAATATTAGGCTGAGTATAATTCTCTTCTTCGGGATACTTTTTGTTTCTTGCGTTTTCATTGAACTTAAATCTTCATTTTGATTAAGAATAGACTAGTTTTATCTTTATGTTATAATACGCTTCTTAAAATTTATAAAGGCTGGATTTATCAAATGAGTAATAAGAAATATACAACATTAGTTTTAGTTGCTGTATTTTCGACGGTATCGCTGTTTTCTGCTACGTCCTCGGCCCAAGAAAGCAGCATGTCTGATGCTTATGTATTTTTAAAAGCGGTGAAAGACCAGGATTACGCGAAAGTAAAAAACTATTTACAGCGCGGCGCAAATGTTAACAAACGCGGCTATGATGACGGCGAAACCGCTATTTATGTCGCCGCTAGTCTTCGTGATTCTGTATTAATGACTTTTTTAATAAATGAAGACGCGAACACTGATATTCCGGTTAGATCCACCGGTGAAACGGCCTTAATGGTAGCAGTTAGGCTAAAAGCTCGAAAGATTGTTGCGATGTTGCTTTCGAATAATGCAGACGCGAATATTACCGACCGTAATGGTGAAACAGCATTATTTAAGGCCGTTATAGCAAATGACAGAACATCAGTGAAAACACTTCTAGAGGCTAATGCCGACTGGTCGATCGCCGATAATACCGGTCGAACGCCACTTGATCTTACACTTGAAAATAGGCGCCTTAGGCAACTTGGTAAGATATTGCAAGACGCTGGTGCGGAATATTAAATTAACGTTTGATGCCTTGTAATTTGTCTACTTCAAACCCTTGGTACATTACAATTCCAACACTGTTGCCAAAATCCAATGCGTCCCGCGAATCGCAATCAGATAGAACCACTCTCATTTTCCCTTGGGATTTTATAGCATCAATCACCCTGTTTTTATCTAACTGGCTTACGGAAGATTGATATATTTTATTCCATCGGATTTTTAGAAAATCAACATTCATAAGTTCCCGGTTCAGAATATAAAGGGACTGTATATCCATTTTGCAAATACAAATTTTACATCCCAATTTATGAATTTTATCATAGGCCTTATAATATTCATTGAGATCAGAAATAATATCGAAGAGTGTGATTTCGAGTACGAGAGGATGGTCGGACAGGTTTTTCTGCTTAGCTATAAATTTATCAAACTCTTTGGTTAGAATGGTCGAAACGTTGATATTAATGGACAGTACTTGTTCAGGAAACCCGTCGTAATCGATGAGGGCTTGCATGAGTTTTTTATCAAATGTTTTTGTTAACCGCTGAAACAACCATTTGTCACCGGAGATATCATAGTTTGGTAATATCGAATTATTGACTTCGGTGAGAGAGATATATTTTTTAGTAAAAACGACTTGTGGTGCCTGCTTATCTAATATTACGCATATATTTTGCTCACTATGCAGGGCAAACATATCCATCGTCAGGATGTTTCTTTCTAATTTGTCAAGCTGCATCGGCCCCATGGCCGGGTTGACATTCTTAGGAACAATATGATCGTAATTGGCAACAGTTTTAGGTTTTTCATAATCCACAGAAGATTGTGGTTTCTCAACGATGCGTTCCTTATTGTTAGTAGCGGGTACTGCTTCCTCGTTTTCCGGATCTAAATTAGCCATTAAATTTTGCAAACTTGGTGTATCCTCTTCGTCTATATTGTCTGGCTGCTTAGAATGCTTAAATAGTTTTTCTACAAGATTATAGAATGCGGTATATTCGATGCCTAAATCGTACCAATCACAAAGTTCATCATCGCGACCTTGCTCAATTAGTTGCTTAAGTATAGGCGAGTCTTCAACTGTTCGAAGAGCTTCCAATTTTACGATTTCTAATTGTGTGTGAGAGCAGTTTTTACATACAAAAAATAAATCAAAGTTCTTTTGCCAAAAAAGCTTCCCTTCTTTTGAGCCGATCAGCTTATTGAAAGCCGTTGCTATTGACCGCCTGTGATGGGGTTGTTTATGCAACCTGTCTAACACAGAGAAACGTAAATGTAGAGCACGAAATCCTTTTGGATATCGGCGAAACGAGCGTGTATACTCAAATAGTTCATTCATTTGAGACGGCGTTTCGGAACTTTCCGCGTAAGCGTTTTTGATGACGGGTTGCATTATGGCTACCAAGATTAATTAACATGTTTATGGATACAATTTTAATATAATCTTAGATGGTTAAGAATTGGTTTTTTTTATAATCTTTTATGAAGCCACCACGCAGTTTCATTTATAGAATAAAGCGGATTATAATGAAGAATGTTATTTTCAGTAGTTATCGTAGAGATCTGATTGTCTAAAACCCAAATTTTGTCATGCAAATATACGGCAAGTATGGCGTGGGCAATATTAAGATTGGTGTCTTCAACAATGACAATTCGCATTTGTTGTGGCTTAAAGCCGAGCTCAATTAGTGAATAATATTTTGCTATCGCATAATCTTCACAATCGCCGTCCCGGTTAAAAAACTGGTTCAAAGTAGCCCAGTAGTCTTTTTTCTGCCAATTGGCCATATCGGTAATATAGTCGAATTGATTAAAGTGACGATTAATTGCATCCATTTTCTTAAATAGACTTTCTTCTTTCAGAATGCCTACTAATTCAGACCATTCATCATATAAACACTTAAAATTAGAAGACATTCGACATTTTGTACGCAGGTTAAACGTGCCTTTATGGGTATCTCTGATGAGGTTATTTTTATGGCGAGTTCTTAAGTCGTTCCATTTCTTAAAAGCACTTAACTCCGTGGACATATATTCCGTGGAGCCGAATATACCACTCTTCGGCGATGCAATAGTGCGATATGACGAAAGAAAAATCGATAAAAGAACTGTGCATGCGATGGTGAAAATTTTATGTCTATTTGGCATCTTGTACTTCTTTTTTTTTCTAGTTCACCAAATTCAGGATTTTATTTAGCCACTAATCGTTGGATTAAAGAAATATACATAAATTATGGTTACTTATCGGTTAAGAATTGCAAAACTTTTATGAATTAGGTTGCTAGAATGACAATTGGATCAGAAAAAACCATCACATATAAGCCTCTTCTGCTGATCGCAGTGCTAATGCTGTTTGGCATTATGGTGTTGTCTATGATTTACCAATTCGCGACATATGAAGAAACAAGGGAAAGAATAGTCTGGCAAAACAGAATTTCAGTTGTCTTGAACGGCAGAGCTACGGCTGTTTCACAGTGGATTGAAAGCCAAAAACAAACCGTAAAATTGCTGGCGGAAAACACAACACTAAGACTTTACGTGAGTAATGGTAAAAGTGATCTGGGCCTTGATGATACGGGCGAGGCTGTGCTTGAAGATTTCATCTTACCTTTGCTAAATGACCGCGCCGCTCAAAACGGATTTTCAGGCATGATAAACGAGGCAAACAGCAATATAAAAGCGAATGTCGCACGCAAGCTTGTTTCAGGTTTGGCCCTGACTAATAAAGCGGGGGAAATAATACTTGCCACCAGCAACATGCCCGCCACGTTAAATGCGGTTACGGCATATCTTGATTTAAATTTAAACGAAGAGACGTTTTTGTTCGGGCCCTACGAAGGTGCAACAGGCTTGCCTTCCATATCAATAGTGAGTCCTGTTTATAAAATTGACGATAATGAGAAAAGTCATGCTTCAGGTTTTATAGTCGGGGTGCGTGTTTTAGATGACACATTTTTCGATCTCTTGTTGCAACCAGGAGAAATATCACAAACTGCAACAAATTTCCTTGTTCGCAAACAGGATAATTTCATCCACTATATTTCTGCATTACGCATGTCGGATCGTATGTACCAATCGCCAATTGGTATAAATACCCCGCCATTAGCGGCACAATTTGCAATAGAGAATCCGGGGGTGATCGCACAGCGAATAAATTACTTGGGGGAAGATGTACTTGTTTCAGGGGCAAAAGTCGGTGGGACGGATTGGGTTTTGGTGCGGTCAATAGCTGTTGAAGAAGCATTAGGGCGAGCGAAAAGTCGGAAAATTAATATAATAATTATTTCCTCCCTTTTGATTTTATGTTTGGGGATCATTTTTATCCTTATTTGGAGACATGGTGTTTCCGTCCGTCTTCAAAAAGCAATAAGGAAGCAAAAAGAGATTACAGAAAAATATGAGAAACTAAACGGATTTATGAGGGTGGTTACAGACAGCCAACCAACGGCGATTTCGGCTGTTGACGAAAATGGGAAATATACATATGCAAATCTACATGCCGCCCAATTGGCTGATGTCACTGTAGAAGATATGATCGGCAAAACGCCAACGGCGGTTCTTGGAGGAGCGCGTGCGAGAATAGATGAAATCAACTGCCAGGAAGTGCTGCTGGAGGATAAAATTATTTCGAAAATTAATAGTGAAGGTGATAAAGAAAATAACCTGACTTTCAAAACCGACTATGTACCGCTTATGTTGGGGGAAGATAACGCTGAGCAGTCAAAAGGCGTTTTAATCGTCAAAGAAGATATCTCTGCCCTTGAACAAAGCAGGAAGAAAAGAGAAATAGGCCTTAAAAGTTTGGTGTCTACTTTGATCATGATAATAGCCAGTCGCGATCCTTTTAGCGCCACTCATTCAGAAAGAGTAGTAACAGTTATAAAGATATTATGTAAGGAATTGGCCGTTGACGAGGCAATGTCTGCAACCTGCGAACTGGCGGGCGCGATGATGTATCTCGGGAAAATGACAGTGGCTAAAGAGTTGCTTGTTAAACCGACCTATTTGAGCGACGATGAACTAGATGTTGTTCGCGCAAGTATTTTAAAAAGTGCTGATATGGTTAGAGACATAGAATTTGAAGGACCTGTTTGTGAAACCATAGAACAAACACAGGCACATTGGGATGGCTCAGGTATGCCAGCAGGCCTATCGGGAGAAGATATAATGCTGTCAGCACGAATTGTTTCCGTTGCAAACGCATTTGTCGGCATGACAAGTGCTCGTGCCTATAGACCGGGAATGGATATAAAAGAAGCAACTAATTTGTTGCTTGAAAAAGCGGATAAAATATATGACCGTCGTCCCGTCATTGCTTTAATGAATTATGTTGAAAACAAAGGCGGGATGGACAGATGGAATTATTTTAAGAAAGTGCCTCCGGGATTAAAACCAGTTAAAAAATAAAAAAAAGGCGTCTTGTTTTTAACAAGACGCCTAGTCATAGTACTTATCAGGTATTAAGTACTCAGGGTATTAACTCAAAAGGTATCACCAGATTATTCTGGATTATCAGCTTCCCATTCTTTCTCGATCTTATTACGAGATTGTAACAAGCCATTTGCAACGTAAACGCATAGGCCACCAATTAGAACAGTAACAATCATAGCGACGGCAGGGAGTAATAAATGTGGTCCTGCTAAAGCAATCGACAACAATAAAAATAATGTTACGATAGTGCACGCGATAAAATTGATTGTATTTGCCATTACTTACCTTTTCTTTCCTGAGTATTATTAAGAGTTTATTTCAATAAAATCATTGACCTAAGTCAATTACTGCGATTTATAGAAAAAATCAAGCTTAATGATCAAAAATTATATTTAATATTCTTTTGGTATTCTTCGGGAAAAATTATGAAAGAAAAACCCACAAAGCTAAACGCGCTGCAAAGGAGGACGTTGGCTCTTTTTCAAGAGCTTGCCAAAACCAGCGAAACGTCGTCGGTTATTGATGGGACCGATGAAATATCGATTATGTATTTGCCACAACCGCATGGCAATCACGTTCATATCGGAAATTTTGTTATTTCATCTAAAGAAGCGAGCGGTATTCATAATGAAAAAGTTTGGCAGGCACTCGAACGAAAAGGTTTAGCCCGGTCCGAATTTCCAATGCGAATTATTTTGACAGTAAGAGGTCAGAACTTTGAAACTGATTTTAATGACAAATTTGAAATCTCAAATCATTAACGTTGTTCGTCGCCGCTGAGCTTAAGGTGCCACATAAGACCAACGGCGGCCCCTTTTATAAATGGCAAAAAGGAAAGTGTAAGAATTAGGGTCAACGAAGGCCAGATTACCATTTGCATCCACATCGGTGGATGATAAGCACCTTCAACCACAAGCAAAGCAGGAACTATTATATGTCCAACCAAAAATATGGTTAGATATGGTGGAAGGTCATCGGCGCGAATATCCCCCGTGGGTGCGGAACAGTTCGAGCACTTATCGGAAAGTTTGAGGTAACCTTTAAAAACTTTACCAATCCCACAATGCGGACAGCGGCGTCTAAACGCGCGGCCAACCGATGTAGCAATCGAATATGTTTCTCTTGAATAATCTGCAGTATTTAGAATACTCATGTTTCTACCTTTCAACTTTTTTTATTAAGCAGCGTTATCAGGGCTGAAGTATCCCAGCGACCACCGCCATTTTCCTGTATTTCTTTATAATATCCGTCAACTAATTTTGTAACCGGCAATGGAATATCGTTTTTTTCCGCTTCATTTACGGCAAACCCCAGATCTTTGCGCATCCAATCAAGGGCAAATCCAAAATCGAACTCATTCTTTGCCATGGTTGCTGCACGGTTTTCCATTTGCCAAGATTGCGCGGCACCTTTTGAAATCACTTCCACAACATCGTCAGGGTTGAGCCCTGTTTTCTCAGCAAAATTAATAGCTTCCGATAAGCCCTGAACGACGCCCGCAATACAAATTTGATTAACCATTTTAGCCAATTGACCGCTCCCGGCCGGGCCGAGCAATTTTGTTTTCTTGGCGTAACAATTTAGGACGGGCTCTACGTTCAGGTAGGTCGCTTCTTCCCCGCCGATCATTATCGTAAGAGCACCATTTTCTGCTCCAGCCTGACCACCCGAAACAGGGGCATCTAGAAATTTGATATTTTTTTTGGTACAAGCTTTATTTAGCTCTCGCGACAAAATTGCTGATGTTGTTGTATGATCAACCAATGCTGTACCTGGTGCCATAGAAGCCAATACACCCTCTTCTCCTAAAACCACAGACCGTACGTCATTATCATTACCAACACAGACAAACACTATTTGTGCCCCTGATGCGGCTTCTTTGGGAGTTAATCCAAATGAGCCACCATGTTCTTTGACCCAATTTTCGGACTTAACAGAGGTTCTGTTATAAACGCAGACGTCATGACCGGCTTTTTGTAAATGCCCGGCCATTGGATAACCCATAACGCCAAGACCAATAAAACTAAGTTTCATATTCGTTCCTCTTAATAATGTGGAGGTTTCTCGTCCGCCAAACCAGGGACGTTCCCCAAACTAATATCTTCAAGGCTTTCAATTTTAGCATTTGCTTTTGAAAGTTGGCCGCCAAGCTTCTCAATCATCTTCCACTGATCAGAAACCATTTCGCTTAAATCTTGAATTTGCTGCTCCTGATGCGCTGCTTTAATTTCAAGTGCCTCTATCCTTATAAGCATATCTGTCATTGCCTTATTCCTTATGGCAGTCATATACCACGCTAAAACAGAATTAGCCACACAGATATTACGAAGCGACGCTAATAAAATTTATAGCGTCGCTTCGTCCATTATAAACCGTTTTATAGTCGAGGAAGGTCCGAATTACCCATTAGAAACTGATCAACCGCATGGGCAGCTTGCCTGCCTTCTCGGATTGCCCAAACCACCAGTGATTGGCCGCGGCGCATATCACCAGCGGCAAAAATTTTTGGAATGTTGGTTTGGTAATTTGTTGTCAGCGCATTAACGTTTCCATGATCATCAAGTCCAACGGATAGCTGTTCCAGCAAACCTTCTTTTACCGGGTTTGTAAAGCCCATTGCCAGTAAAACCAAATCCGCTTCCATTTCATATTCGCTGCCATCTATTTTATTCATATTTTGGTCAACCAGGTGGCATCTTATAGCGGCGACATTTCCGTATTCGTTAGTAATGAATTCTGTTGTCGCAATGCTGAACTCTCGGTCAGCCCCTTCTTCTTGTGATGTAGATGTTCTGAAAATATGCGGCCAGTGTGGCCATGTAGACCCTTTATCTTCAAACGCCGGTGGCTTAGGCATAATTTCCAGCTGCGTAACAGAGACGGCACGTTGCCTGAACGACGTTCCAATGCAGTCAGAACCTGTATCACCACCACCGATCACAACTACTTTCTTCCCCGTAGCAACGATGTCTTTAATATTTGGCAACGGCTCCCCCGCGTTACGACGGTTTTGTTGAGTGAGAAAATCCATCGCAAAATGGACACCTTTCAATTCTCTTCCTTTTATCGGCAGATCGCGTGGTTGTTCCGAACCACCTGCCAGGACGACAGCATCATAATGGTCAGCGATTTTTGACGCTTGGATGTCGTTACCAACTTCCATACTGGTCCAGAATGTAACCCCTTCGCGTTCCATCTGTCGAACTCTTCGGTCGATTAAGGATTTTTCCATTTTAAAATCAGGAATGCCATATCGCAAAAGGCCACCGGCCCGGCGATTTTTTTCATAAAGTGACACTTTATGGCCTGCTCGCGCCAGTTGCTGCGCACAGGCCATACCAGCAGGACCGCTTCCAACAACCGCTATTTTCTTATCACTTTTAACCTTTGCTACTTGTGGCTGGATCCAGCCTTTTTCCCACCCTTTATCGACAATTGCGCATTCAATTGTTTTAATTGTTACTGGTTGGTTTTCAATATTTAGAGTACACGCAGCTTCACAGGGAGCGGGGCAAACCCGTCCCGTAAATTCCGGGAAATTATTAGTTGAATGCAGGTTATCACTCGCTTCGCGCCACTCCTTATTCCATACCAGATCATTCCAATCTGGAATCATATTATTAACGGGGCACCCTGTGTGACAAAATGGTATCCCACAATCCATGCATCGGCCACCTTGCCTCTCTACTGCACTTTCAGGAAGCGGATTAATAAATTCGTCATAATGGCGAACTCGGTCGCCAGCCGGCGCATAAGTTCGGTCAAGTCGCGGAATTTCCATAAATCCTGTTGATTTCCCCATTAGTTATTCTCCTTGGCCAGTGTAAGCCGAAAGCGATGTTGCTGCGGCGGACATTTCTTCCAGCGCGCGTTTATATTCGACGGGCATCACTTTGACAAATCTTGGCAGATAGTCCTCAATATTATCTAATATTAATTTTGCTCGCTCACTGCCGGTATAATGCATATGATTTTCAAGCAATTGAACAAGACGCGCTTTATCATTTCCAGACATATTACCGCGAAGAACATCGACGCGACCATGGCCCTCTAACTCTCCGGAATTATGCATAAGTTTTGCCATTGCGTCCTCTTCCGGGAGCGGCTCAAGTTCAACCATCGATAAATTGCAGCGGTTTTCAAACTCCCCTTTTTCATCAAGGACGTAAGCAATCCCACCGCTCATACCGGCGGCAAAGTTTCGCCCGGTTGGTCCAATAACAACGATGCACCCACCCGTCATATATTCAAGTCCGTGATCACCGACACCCTCGACAACACCGATTGCACCACTGTTACGCACGGCAAACCGCTCTCCCGCGACACCGCGAAAATAACATTGTCCGCTAATCGCGCCGAATAAAACAGTATTACCAACGATGATGCTTTCTTCCGGTATAATTTTGGATTTTTTCGATGGATAAATGATTAATTTACCACCACTTAATCCCTTACCTACATAATCGTTGGCTTCACCTTCTAGTTCCATCGTGATCCCGTGTGCTAAAAAAGCACCGTAACTTTGCCCCGCGGTTCCCTTTAGCTTGATATGTATTGTATCATCCGTCAGACCTTTGTGACCGTGACGCTTAGCAAGCTCCCCTGATAGCATTGCGCCCGTTGAGCGGTCGTAATTATGGATATCAGCTTTAATTTGTACCGGTGTTTTATCTTTTAATGCTTTATCCGACTGTTTTATAAGGGTTTTATCTAGAATATCGACGATATCATGTTCTTGTGACGCAGCGTTATAAATAGCATCGCCTTTCGAAGCTTCCACTTTATGAAAGAGGCCACTGAAATCTAATCCATCGCTTTTCCAGTGTGAAATGGCATCATTCTTATTTAGAAGATCGGATCGGCCGATAATATCATTTAGACAGCGCGCACCCATTTTCGCCATTATTTTTCTTGCCTCTTCAGCGACAAAGAAGAAATAATTGACCACATGTTCCGGCTTACCCGTAAATTTGCGGCGTAACACAGGATCTTGCGTGGCAACGCCGACAGGACAGGTGTTCAAATGGCATTTGCGCATCATGATGCATCCCGTTGCGATAAGCGGTGCTGTCGCAAAACCAAACTCATCTGCCCCAAGCAGGGCAGCTATGATGACATCGCGCCCTGTTTTAAGGCCGCCGTCAACTTGAACAGAAATGCGGTCACGCAACCGATTTAGAACTAAAGTTTGTTGTGTTTCAGCGAGGCCAATTTCCCAGGGCGAACCCGCATGCTTTACTGACGTGAGGGGGCTTGCCCCCGTACCGCCGTCAAATCCAGAAATAGTTACATGATCAGCTTTGGCTTTTGAAACGCCCGCAGCCACGGTTCCAACACCAATTTCAGAAACAAGCTTAACGCTTATTCTGGCAATGGAATTGACATTTTTAAGGTCATAAATCAACTGGGCCAAATCTTCAATCGAATAAATATCATGATGTGGCGGCGGAGAAATTAGACCAACACCTGGTGTGGAGTGGCGAACCTTTGCGATTACCGGATCAACTTTATGACCCGGCAACTGACCTCCTTCGCCGGGTTTAGCACCTTGTGCCATTTTTATTTGGATATCATCGGCATTGACCAAATATTCTGTCGTAACGCCAAAACGTCCTGAGGCTACTTGCTTAATTGCGCTGCGCCGAAGATCACCGTTACGATCAGCCTTAAATCTGTCCGGTTCTTCACCGCCTTCCCCGGTGTTTGACTTTCCGCCCATTTGGTTCATAGCGATTGCAAGTGTTGTATGTGCTTCACGGCTGATGGAACCAAATGACATGGCACCGGTCGCAAATCGTTTGATAATATCTGCGGCACTTTCCACTTCTTCAAGCGGGATCGACTTTGAAAGGGGCTTTATTTTAAACAATCCTCGGGGTGTCATTAATTTTTCGGATTGTTCATTGACCAGTGCAGCATATGTATCATATTGCACCGCAGAATTACCGCGAACAGCATGTTGAAGAGAACTGATAGTTTCCGAGTTCCACACATGTGCTTCGCCCCGCATACGCACTGCATAATCGCCACCCACGTCGAGCGATTTTTTATAAATAAGATTTTCACCAAAAGCTTGAGAATGCCTTACGACGGTTTCCGCCGCAATTTCCTTCAAACCCACACCTTCGATGGCAGTTTTTGTGTTGGTAAAATATTGCTCGATAAAAGCACTGCTCAGTCCCACCGCGTCAAAAATCTGGGCACCGCAATATGACTGGTAAGTGGAAATGCCCATTTTGGACATTACTTTTAGGATACCTTTGTTGATGGCTTTTACGTAGCGCGATTTTGCTGTCCTAATGCTAACTTGCTCTGGAAGTTGCGGTAACATATTTTCAATTGTTTCAAAAGCAAGATAAGGGTTAATCGCTTCAGCACCGTATCCGGCAAGGGCGCAGAAATGGTGGACTTCCCGAGCTTCGCCGGTCTCAACGACGAGGCCTACAGAAGTTCTGAGACCTTTTCTAATCAGATGATGATGCACTGCTGATGTGGCGAGTAATGATGGTATAGCTATCTTTTCATCGCTAATATTACGGTCAGAAAGAATGATGATGTTATCACCTTCTATTACTGCAACCTCCGCCAGAAGACAGATACTCTCAATGGCGCTTTCCATACCCTTAGCCCCAGCCGCAGCGGCATAAGTCGTATCAACAGTAATTGTCCTGAAATCATTGTCGGGGATGTCGCCGATAGTACGTATTTTTTCCAAACCCTGATTTCTTAATATTGGTTGACTAACTTCAAGACGCTTATGCGTTCCCATACCTTCAAGGTCGAGAAGATTAGGCCTCGGACCAATAAATGAAACCAGGGACATCACTGCTTCTTCGCGAATGGGATCGATTGGTGGATTGGTGACCTGAGCAAAATTTTGCTTGAAATACGTGTAAAGAAGCTTGGATTTATCGGAAAGCGCTGATATGGGCGTATCCGTGCCCATTGAACCTAAAGCTTCCTGACCGCTTGTAACCATCGGGGGAAACAGCAGCTTCAAATCTTCCTGAGTATATCCGAAAGCTTGTTGCTTTTTAAGTAAATCAACGCCACTAGCGGGATGAGGGGCAATTTCGGCCGGCAATTGTTCGAGCTTGATCTGTGTGCGGTTCAAAATATCTTGATAATCGAAAGCTTTCGCCATTTCATTTTTAATTTCGTCATCAGAAATGATGCGGCCCTGCTTCGTATCGATAAGCAGCATTTTGCCAGGCTGTAGCCGCCATTTCTTTACTATATTCTCTTCTTTTATGGGAAGAACGCCGGATTCCGACGCAAGTATAACCAAGTCATCGTCCGTTACGATATATCGTGCCGGACGCAGGCCGTTTCGGTCCAATGTGGCACCAATCTGTATCCCGTCCGTAAAGGCAACGGCCGCCGGGCCGTCCCATGGTTCCATAAGTGCGGCGTGATATTCATAAAATGCCTTCCTTTGCGCGTTCATAAGGGGATTACCGGCCCATGCCTCAGGAATCAACGTCATCATCGCGTGGACTATGCTATAGCCTCCCGCTACGAGGAGTTCCAACGCATTGTCAAAACAGGCAGTATCAGAAAGGCCTTCAGGAATAAGCGGCCAAAGCTTCTCCAGATCGTCTCCTATGATACTCGATTCCATATTGAAGCGTCGTGATGCCATCCAATTAACGTTACCGCGCACCGTATTTATTTCCCCATTATGGCAAACCATGCGGAATGGTTGAGCGAGGCTCCATGTTGGAAAAGTATTTGTCGAGAACCGTTGGTGGACGAGTGCCAGTGCCGATGTTACCTTCTTGTCGGAAAGGTCCGTATAATACTCTCCAACTTGTCCGGCCAGCAACATACCTTTATAAAGAATAGTTCGACTTGAACAACTACATGCGTAATAGGCGTCAGTATTTTCTTGCATTGCAAGCACAATGTTCGAAAGTTGTTTGCGAATGACGTATAATTTTAATTCAAAATCGCTGCTTCTTTTGACATCATTACATTGAGCGACAAAGGCTTGTGCAATATAAGGTTCTGTTGACTTCACGGTCTCACTGAATTTAGAATTATCAGTGGGAACATCACGCCAGCCCAGAAATTTCTGACCTTCTTGAGCCACTAATTTTTCAAATATTTTTTTTATTTTAACGCGGGTTTTTTTGACATGAGGTAGAAAGATCATGAGCACACCATATTTACCGGCTTTCGGTAGGTTGATCTTAATCTTTTTTGCTTCCTCGCGCATAAACTTATCGGGAATTTGCAGCAATATACCGGCACCATCGCCTGCTAGCGGGTCAGCACCGACAGCACCACGATGGGTTAAATTTTCAAGTATTTGTAAACCTTGCTTAACTATGTCGTGGCTTTTTTTACCCTTTATATTGGCAACAAAACCTATACCACAGCTGTCATGTTCATTTTCAGGACTGTACAATCCTTGGGATTTAGGCAGTCCGCGACTATTTAATGGCACCTGATGGGTCATTTTACTTCATTCCTTATAACTATAAGTTTGTCACAACTATTAGCGAATATTGAACCCACATTAATGTGGGTTTTAAAACGCAAATTAGACCGAGCTGTCTGGACCACGTTTTCAATGAAGAAAAGTTGTTAATCCATGCCCGGCGGTTTTGTAGACAACTGCAGCGATCGGTATCGTCAAACAGGGTTTAACCCGAAATATGCTGTAGTTTATAAACTGTATCCGGTTGCTATATTTACAGTGTGAAAAAAAAATTGCAACATCAAAAATGAATCTAAACAGAAGAATATTTGTTTTAGTTAAAGCTAATTAAAAGAATATTTTAGAATGTAATTACTATTTTCAGTAACAAATTAGAATATTTACATTGCGACTAACTCTATTTAAACAATATAGCATGACAAGCAAGTTACCAATTTATGAAATAATTCCAAAACTTAAAAAGGATATGTCGCAAAATAATAATCTTGTTTTGCAAGCACCGCCGGGGGCAGGAAAAACAACAGTGGTTCCTTTAGCGTTACTTAATGAAAAGTGGCTTGATGGAAGGAAAATTATTATGCTGGAACCGCGTCGGCTTGCGGCGCGAGCTTCAGCCAAAAGAATGGCGGATATACTTGGCGAAAAAGTGGGTGAAACCGTTGGCTACCGTGTTCGATTAGAAAGTAAAATTGGCCCAACCACACGAATCGAGGTCGTCACCGAACGGGTATTAATTCGAATAATTCAAAATGACCCCGAACTAGCCGGGGTAAATTTAATAATCTTTGACGAATTTCATGAAAGATCGGCTGACGCAGATTTGGGTCTATCATTAAGTTTAGACATTCAGCAAGTGCTCAGGGAAGATTTAAAGATAGTTGTGATGTCGGCGACGCTGGACGGTGAAAAAATAGCCGCTCTTATGGATAATGCGCCTATTATAAGCAGTGTCGGCCGGCAGTTCGATATTGATTACCGATATCTTGAAAAGCCAATGACAGGGCGAATCGAAGATAATATTACGACGATTATCAGAAAAACTCTTAGTGAAGAGAGGGGGAGTATCCTTGTATTTTTGCCAGGCGCAGGCGAAATAGAGCGAACAAAAACACTTCTCGAAAATATGGATCTGGGTCCAGAAGTTATCATTTGCCCGCTTTATGGAATGATGCAATTTAAAGAACAGGACCTGGCCATAAAACCTTCTGAAAAAGACAGGCGCAAAATTGTTCTTTCAACAGCAATAGCAGAAACCAGCCTGACGATTGAAGGTATTCGCATCGTGATTGATAGCGGATTGCAAAGAAATGCCCTATATGATTCCAGAAGTGGCATGACGCGTTTAGTCACGTCATCGGTTTCCAGGGCATCAGCAGATCAACGGGCAGGCCGAGCCGGTAGAACGGAAGAAGGTGTTTGTTATAGAATGTGGAGCATGGCGGCCAATAGATCACTGGCACCATTCACAATTCCCGAAATCAAAAAAACCGACCTGGCTCCGCTGGCACTTGACCTAGCGAATTGGGGAGTATCGAAATTTAGTGAAATCAAATGGTTGGATAAACCAGATCCGAAATCTTTCGAGCAAGCCAAAGCATTATTGTTTTCGTTGGGTGCGATTGATGTGAAAGAGCGCATAACCGACCACGGGAAAAAAATGGCGACCTTTCCGATGCATCCGAGGTTGGCGCATATGATCTTATTAGCGGACCAATTTGGTCAAGGTGAATTGGCACTAACTATCGCCGCACTTTTAGCCGAGCGAGAGCTGTTAAATTTGAACCAGGATCAAAAGACGGCCGATTTAAGGTTGCGGATAGAAACATTAGAAGATGTTAAAAAGGACGATTTAATAAGCGCGAGAAAGCTGGGATGTAATATAGGGGCGGCTCGAAATATATTGAAGCAGATCAATGTTTGGCGAAAAGATCATCAAATTTCACAGGGTGCTATTCAAGTAGAAAAAGCAGGGTTGTGCTTAGCAATAGCGTATCCAGATAGAATAGCAGCGTTGCGCGCTTCTGACACAAGGTCATATTTGCTTTCAAATGGTCGTGGGGCAAAATTAACGCAAGATGATCCTCTTGGTTCGGAAAAATATCTGGCCATTGGGGATTTAGATAAAGGGCAAAGAGATGCTCGTATTTTCATGGCAGCACCCATTTCAAAAACCGAGATAGAAATTTATTTTAAACATATTATTAGGGAAAAGCAGGAAATTTTATGGAATGATAAGGACGAATCAGTAAAGACTAATATAAAAATAATGCTTGATAAAATTCCCTTAAGTGTTTCAAAAATCAAAGACTTTGATAAAGATGAAGTAACCAGACAGTTATTGGTTGGGATAAGAAGAATGGGCTTGGGCGCCCTAAATTGGAAGAAAAAGAGTGACCTATTTCGCAAGCGGGCTAATTTGATTAACGCTTATATAGAAGATTGCCTACCTAGTTTAACGGATGATGCTCTATTAGATAATTTGGATATCTGGCTAGGTCCCTATCTCGGTGGTATTCTCAGTATCGCTTCGGTTAGAAAACTAGACTGTAATTCGATATTGATGAATATTATGAATCGCGAGCAGATAATATTGATGGATAAGCTGGCACCGCTTTATTGTCAGGTGCCTAGTGGCTCTAGCACTGCAATAGATTATGATACAGATCCACCAACACTTTCCGTTAAATTACAAGAAATGTTTGGTGCAAATAAAACACCGGCAATACTTGACGGAAGAGTAAAACTCAGAATTCATCTTCTGTCGCCTGCAAGAAGGCCATTACAGATCACCGAAGATTTAGCCGGGTTTTGGGATAATTCCTATCCCGAAATTAGAAAAGAAATGAAAGGTCGTTATCCAAAACACCCTTGGCCTGATGACCCGCATCGGGCTTTGCCGACGAAAAAATTAAAACCCAAAAACAAATAAATTTTTGTAGCCCGAAGGCCGCAGGAATATTAGCAATATAAAAAAATATCAAAATAGCGACATACTAGTTGTTGACATTGTTGCATACCCCAAATACCATATCTTGTGTTATTTGAGATTTTTAAGGGTAGCGATCAAGAAAATGATTATACTACAATACTCTAGCCGAATTTATAATAATAATTAGAGTGGATTGCGTTGAATTATGCGCATTGTAGTCGCTAATAAAAATACAACAAACGTAACGAAGAAGCCGCCATTGGGTTCATAAATTATGAAATCTATAGTATAATTTCGGCCTATTCGGAGTCGTTTAAAAAAATACTTTTAACCTAAAAGAATGTTTGGGTTAAATTAAAGGGAGTGAAAAATTGTCAGCGACAGTGCTTAATGAAACTATTCAAGTTAAAGATCATTCACGTGTAATAACCGATGAGACCAGAGATGATTTACTAACAGATTTTGGTAAAGCGACTTTGATTGATCGCTATCTTATGCCCGGCGAATCTTTCCAGGATATGTTTGCCCGGGTGGCAAGTTATTATGGTGATGATGAAGCTCATTCTCAGCGGCTCTATGATTATATTAGCAGGCTTTGGTTTATGCCCGCGACGCCTGTGCTCAGTAATGGTGGCACGAAGCGCGGATTACCTATCTCTTGTTTTCTGAACGAAGCCAATGATAGCCTCTCGGGAATTGTGGAACTATGGAACGAAAATGTGTGGCTCGCGTCAAAAGGCGGTGGAATAGGAAGTTTCTGGGGCAATCTTCGTTCAATCGGTGAAAATGTAAGTACAAACGGTAAAACGTCAGGAATTATTCCTTTCATACGTGTAATGGACAGCCAAACCTTGGCAATTTCTCAAGGATCACTTCGTCGGGGTAGTGCTGCCGTATATCTTCCTATAAGTCATCCTGAAATAGAAGAATTTATAGAAATTCGGCGTCCAACCGGCGGTGACCCTAACCGTAAGGCACTTAATCTTCATCATGGAATTGCTGTTTCAAATGCCTTTATGCGCGCTGTTGAAGCTGACGAACAATGGGCGTTAACAAGCCCCCATGACGGAGCTGTGCAAAAAACGGTTTCAGCACGTGATTTGTGGATTAGAATATTAACGGCGCGTATAGAAACAGGCGAGCCTTATATATTGAATATCGATCATGTGAATGATGCCACGCCAGAACACCATAAACTAGCAGGTCTTAACGTGAAGACATCCAACCTTTGTTGTGAAATAACTCTTCCTACGGGGGTTGATCATTTAGGTAAGGAAAGAACGGCGGTATGTTGTTTATCTTCAATTAATCTTGAGAAATATGACGAGTGGAAAGACAAAGAGATTTTCGTGGAAGATCTGATGCGGTTCCTTGATAATGTGTTACAAGATTTCATTGACCGCGCCCCGGATTCTATGGCGCGGGCAAAATATGCGGCCATGCGTGAACGCAGTGTCGGATTGGGTGCTATGGGCTTTCATTCATTCTTGCAAGAAAGGATGATACCATTCGAGTCTGTCATGGCACAAGTTTGGAATAAGAAAATATTCAAACATATCCAGGATGGTGTTGATCAAGCTTCGGTGACATTGGCGCACGAAAAAGGTGCTTGCCCTGATGCGGCTGATTACGGAATTATGGAACGCTTTTCCAACAAAACGGCAATCGCACCTACGGCATCAATTTCTATCATTTGTGGCGGTGCAAGCCCCGGGATAGAACCCATAGCGGCTAATAGTTTTACACAGAAAACGTTATCCGGCTCATTTAGTGTGCGAAGCCGGGCACTGAAAAGGCTACTTGAAGAAAAAGGTAAAAATTCCGAAGAAGTATGGTCCAATATAACCGTGAATGGCGGTTCGGTACAACATCTTGATTTTCTTGATGATCATGAAAAAGATGTATTTAAAACAGCCTTTGAACTTGATCAACGTTGGGTCGTCGAGCACTCCGCTGATCGGGCACCGATGGTGGATCAAGCACAATCTGTAAATATATTCTTGCCCGCTGATGTGCATAAACGTGACTTGCATCAAATACATTTCCAAGCGTGGAAAAAAGGTGTGAAAAGCTTGTATTATTGTCGTTCACTTTCTATCCAGCGCGCAGAAAGCTCTGAAGCAACGGGTGAAACTGCGAAAGAAGAAATGATGAAAGCAATGGCAAAAACACAGGAAGGCTCTGATTATGAAGAATGCCTGTCTTGCCAATAATGCTAAATAATTTTCAGAAATTAATTTATAAGATTTAGGTAAACTTCATGGCTCTACTCGAAGAACGCATCTGCTATAAACCGTTTGAATATCCTTGGGCCTATGACGCGTGGCTTACTCAGCAGCGCGTCCATTGGCTTCCGGAAGAAGTGCCGATGGCGGACGATATTAAAGACTGGAATATGAAAATCTCCAATTCGGAACGCAATTTGCTGATGCAAATCTTCCGGTTTTTTACTCAGGCAGACGTAGAAGTAAATAACTGTTATATGCAAAAATATGGCCGCGTTTTTAAACCTACGGAAGTTCAAATGATGCTGGCGGCTTTTTCAAATATGGAAACAATCCATGTTGCGGCCTATAGCCATTTATTAGATACGCTTGGAATTCCAGATTTGGAATATGAAGCTTTCCTTAGATATGATGAAATGAAAGCCAAGTACGATTATATGCAAATGTGGGGCGTTGATAGTAAGGAAGATATTGCTAAAACATTAGCAGTCTTTGGTGCATTCACAGAAGGTCTGCAGCTCTTTGCTTCATTTGCCATATTGATGAATTTCCCAAGGTTTAACAAAATGAAGGGGATGGGGCAAATAGTGACATGGTCTGTGCGCGATGAAACTTTGCATATGACCTCTATCATTAAATTGTTTCATACGTTCGTTCATGAAAACCCTGAAGTTTGGACCGATGAATTGCAGAAAGATCTTACGGATGCTTGTAAAACCATCGTCGAACATGAGGATGCCTTTATCGACCTTGCATTTGAACTCGGTGATATTGAAGGCCTCACAGCAAAAGAAGTTAAAGAATATATTCGCTATATAGCAGACCGTCGATTAACTCAGCTTGCGTTAAGCCCAATATATTTTGTAGGTAATAACCCATTACCTTGGATGGATGAAATACTTAATGGTATTGAGCATACAAATTTCTTTGAGAATCGCGCGACCGAATACTCACGGGCTTCCACACAAGGTAAGTGGGAAGAAGCATTCGATTAATCGTCCTCTTTTGCTATAAAATCCAATGATAAACTGTTTATGCAGTAGCGAAGACCCGTTGGTGGGGGACCATCCTGGAAAACATGCCCCAAATGGGCATCGCAGTTAGCGCACTTAACTTCTTCGCGCACCATATTATGGCTAGTATCCCGGTTTATTGTGACTGTTGTTTCGTCGTAAGGTTGATAATAGCTTGGCCAACCACTGCCGCTATCATATTTGGTAGTAGATGAAAATAAAGGCGCGTCGCAACAGATGCAATTATAGGTCCCGTCTTCATCATGGTGATAATATTTTCCACTGTACGGATGCTCAGTCCCGCCACAGCGGGTTACCCTATATTGGTCAGCATCCAGTGATTCCTGCCATTCATCATCTGATTTTTTCATCTTTTTGACTTTTCGTTGTTGTAAATTCTAAACTATATTAGCATATATACTATTGTAAAAAGTCAGATGAAATAAATAAAATAACGAATGGTGTGAACGGGCATGTTGTCCGCAAATTTTTTGGAGTTTAAGATGGAAAAAGCGATATTTGCCGCAGGTTGTTTTTGGGGCGTAGAACTTAACTTTTCAAAAGTTGAAGGTGTTACAGCAACAAGAGTTGGATATTCGGGTGGAGATATAAGCGAACCTAGTTATGAACAGGTGTGTTCGAAAACTACAGGACATGCTGAAGTAATTGAAATTACGTTTGATCCAAAAATAATCAGCTATCAAGAGCTTTTGGATAAGCTATGGGATTTTCACGATCCGACGACGTTAAATCGTCAAGGTCCGGACGTTGGCTCGCAGTATAGGTCAGCTATTTTTTACTTAAATAAAGAGCAACAAAGTCTCGCAGAACAATCAGTATTAGACGTCGAAAAATCGGGACGGTTTACTAATTCAATTGTAACAGAGATAACGGCGTTCGAAGAATTTTGGCCTGCAGAAGAATATCATCAGCAATATCTAGAGAAACGTGGAATAAAAATAGCGTGTGTTTAAGTTGAAGATTCATTGGCAAATACGAACGGGTAAAGTTAATGATTTCGTAAGAGACGGAGATTACATTAAGGCGACTAAAAGTGATTCTCACGCTGGTTGTATTATCGGCGAATGTGGGGTGCTGATATGGACTATGATATGAGGAATATAATGGCATTTTTTAATTTCCCATCTGTGCAGGAGACAATGGATAAATATTTTCCACCTTCGGACCATCCTTACAGATACTATGATACAGTCGTTGAAAATTTCGTTAATCAAGAATCTACTATCCTTGACATTGGATGTGGTAGAACTGCACCAAATCTAAAAAAATACCTGGGTCGAGCAAAACGATTGATCGGTATAGAAGTTATTCCATTTACGGAAACGATTGATGGGATTGAATTATATACTCACGATATTATTGATATGTCATCTGTTGAAAGCGATAGCGTAGATGTTGTTTTTTGTCGTAGCGTAATGGAGCATATTACTGACGCCGACGGTGCCTATAAAGAGGTCCTTAGAATTTTAAAACCAGGCGGAAGATTTGTCTTTTTGACAGCAAATTTTTATGATTATGCATCGATAATTGCTCATATAATTCCCAATCGGTTCCATGCTTCAATCGTAAAAGCCACCGAAGGACGGGAGGAAGAAGATACTTTTCCTACGGCTTACGCCTGTAATACTAAAAGAAAGGTTCTTTCTTTGTGCGAAGAGCACGGATTTGACGTCGCCGAATTTAAATATATGGGGCAGTATCCATGCTACTTCTTGTTTAATAAATATCTATTTTGGTTAGGGACAAAATACGAATTATTTTTGCGACGTTTTAAATCACTTCATTTTTTGCAGGGTTGGATTTTTTCTACACTTCAAAAGCCAGAACAACAAAGATAAAAAATAACCATAAGCTTTAAATTATTTTATCACGCATATTCGTGCTCAGATTTCTGATTGCTTTTAGCTTGTTCTAGCACGACGGCGCCTATACAGATTATAATTATTTGAAAGTAAAGAGCATCAAAGAACGCGATATTCGCGGTTAATGATGTAATCACATAACCCACCATGGAACTTCTGATCGCTATGGATAAATCCGAGTAATGATGTAAGCTTGGCACTTTTCTACTATCACGATCCAGTTTTCTCGAGGCGGAGAATATAAGATATATCATGAATAAAAATAACAAAAAGCCAAAATAACCATGCTGTCCAATCATTTGAAAGTATGATGAGTGGTATGCTCTGGAAAACTGCCCCTGTTCCATAAATCTTCTGGCATAATCCGGTGTGTCAACTATACCAAATCCACCTCCCATTACAGGATATTCATTACCAACTTTTACCGCACTTACCCACATTTCCACGCGGCTCTGGAACGATTCATCTGAGTCCAAATTTGTTGACGTGGCCATCTTGTTTGACCAGGTATCGGCCATAACATATGCCGCAATAAATGCGACAGGAAAAAGGATCAATACAGCCCTAAATAATTTCTTTTGCAACCATGTATAATATAGGAATGTGATGCACAGTGCTATAAAGCCGGTCCTTGACTGTGTCCCGAGCACGGCCACTGCCGTCAAAAACGCGCACGCAATAGAGAAATATTTTTCATAAATATTAGGCGCATGAGCAATGAAGTAGAGCATATACGGGAACGTCATTACAAGAATAATTGCCATTTCATTATTCTCAGTATAAAAGCTATTAATTGGACCCAATACTTGCGAAGTTCCCCCTGATAATATTGTAAAAATGCCACCCTTCATTCCGTAAAATCCAATGGATATTACCATAACTTTTATAAATGCGGTTAATCGCTTCTCCGTGTTAAGCATCGTGAAGGAAAGTATAGCTAAGGCGAGTATTTTTGTGAACTTAAGCCAACTATTAAATGCTAAACTGGGATCATAGGCAGCGATAGATGTTAAGCAGATCCATATATAAAATATAAACAAAAATCCTATCAGATGATGATGTTTATATTCTTTATATCCTTGTGCGATAATATAACTTCCTACAGTACAAACGAAGAAGTAATCAAGCCAAGGGATCGTGAGGGCAAAACCATATGCATTACTTTGTGGATACATAAAAGACATAAAGCCAATAACTAATGCACCGACATGATATCTATAAAGGATCACGGGAAAGGCTGTTAATAAGAACAGTGCTAGAAGTGCATCTCTCAATATGTTAACTCTTAAAAAGGCCCTTTATTAATAGGGACTGGCTTTAACTAAATTTTATGTTATCAGTTATAATATCAAATTACTAAAAAATCATTGATGCGAAGAATTATTTTCTTTGAAAGATATTCAGGCCATCGTGACTAACACTGATTAAATGGAATAGCTATGGTTGCGGCGTTTATGTTTGGTATGATTGCACTTGTGTTTTATGTAATTTATGAAGCCACATATGCGGAAATAAAAGAAGAAAAAGAGCGCAAACTGATGGAGCGGGATGAAGGAAGTAAGTAGCCTCACTCTAAATCATTGCCAGTTTAATATCACTTTTCCTGATTGTCCGGACCGCATCGTTTCAAACGCAGTTTGAAAATCGTCAATGGCAAATTGATGTGTCAAAATTGGGCTTAATTCTAGCCCGCTTTCGAGCATCGCGATCATTTTATACCAGGTTTCGAACATTCTTCGTCCGTAAATCCCCCTTATTTCAAGCCCTTTAAATATTACATGGTTCCAGTTGATTGTTGTTTCTTCGGGTAATATACCCAGCAATGCGATTTTTCCGCCGTGGTTCATAATATCGAGCATGTCACCAAAAGCTTTGGGGTTACCAGACATTTCGAGACCGACATCAAACCCTTCGGTCATATTGAGCTCCTCCATCATCTCATGGGGTGATTTGCGCGATACATTAATCGCACGGGTCGCCCCCATTTGTTTTGCAATACCAAGCCGGTAATCGTTGACGTCTGTTATGACTATATTGCGCGCCCCCACATGTTTAGCGATTGCAACAGCCATAATACCAATAGGACCAGCACCCGTTATAAGAACATCTTCGCCCACTAGATCATATGTAAGTGCGGTATGCGCAGCATTACCGAGGGGGTCCAAAATTGCGCCAAGGTCGTCGCTGATAGTAGGTGGAAGGGGGCATATATTGGAGGCGGGGACACTTAAAAACTCTGCGAATGCTCCCGGACGATCAACGCCAATCCCCACTGTATTGCGGCATAAATGCCGTTCTCCGGCCCGACATTTCCGGCAGTGGCCGCATGTGACGTGGCCTTCCGCCGAAACTCTTTGGCCGACAACAAGCCCATTAACCTCCGAGCCTAATTCTACGATTTCGCCTGCAAACTCGTGCCCAACGGTCATCGGAACAGGGATCGTCTGTTGTGCCCAACTATCCCAATTATAAATATGGATATCGGTGCCGCATATGGCTGTTTTATTGATTTTCACCAAAACATCATTGTGACCTATTTTTGGTTTTTCTACATCTTCGAGCCAGATCCCAATTTCTGATTTTGCTTTCACAAGACTTTTCATAATAATTTCCTACTCAATAATGTTGAGTTCTTTGCCGACCTTTTCAAACGCGTCGATAGCCTGGTCCAATTGTTCTTTAGTATGAGCTGCCGACATTTGAGTGCGAATACGTGCCTGGCCTTGTGGAACAACGGGAAATGAAAATCCAATCACAAATATCCCTTCATCCAAAAGCCGATCGGCTAATGATGAAGCAAGCTTGGCATCGCCAAGCATCACTGGAATGATCGCATGATCGGCACCGGCCAAAGTGAAGCCGATAGCCGTCATTCTTTCCCTGAAATAAGTACTATTTTTGATAAGTTGGTCCAAAAGCTCTGTTCTTTCCGCCAACAGATCTATTACTTTGCACGATGTTGCGGCAATGACGGGTGCGAGAGTATTTGAAAATAAATAGGGACGAGAACGTTGTCTAAGCCATTCTACAATTTCTTTTGATGCTGCTGTGTAACCGCCTGAAGCACCGCCCATGGCTTTGCCCAGTGTCCCGGTTAAAATATCAACGCGGTCTTGAACGCCGAAAAATTCGGGCGTTCCTGCACCTGTCTTACCGGTAAATCCGACCGCGTGACTGTCATCAACCATAATCATTGCATCGTACTTTTCCGCCAAATCGCATATCGCGGGCAGGTTAGCGAGGATGCCATCCATGGAAAAAACACCGTCTGTGGCAATTAATCTAAACCGCGCATTCTGCGCATCTTGCAAACATTTTTCCAATACCTCCATGTCATTATTGGCGTACCGAAAACGCTGAGCCTTACATAATCTAACGCCGTCAATGATACTCGCATGATTAAGGGCGTCGGAAATTATGGCGTCTTGGGCGCCAAGCAATGTTTCGAATAGACCGGCATTGGCATCAAAACAGCTAGGATATAAAATCACATCTTCCATCTTTAGAAAGGAAGCGAGCTTCGCTTCAAGTTCTTTGTGTATATCTTGCGTGCCGCAAATAAATCGTACGGAAGACATTCCGTATCCGTATTTATCCAGTGCATTCTTTGCGGTTTCAACCAAAGTGGGATCATTGGACAAACCAAGATAATTGTTGGCGCAAAAATTTATAAAACTTGCGTCATTTGTATTTTTTACTTTAACCGCGGATTGTTGCGGCGAAGTAATAATGCGCTCAGATTTATACAGGCCTTCCGTTTTTAGTTCCGCAAGGTTTTTTGATAAAAATTGTTGGTATCGGTTCGTCATCTTTTTGCTCCATTAAACGAATTTGTATAGATTTTTCATTCATACAATATATAGGATATAGTATTTAATATACTAAATAAACGGAAATATTTATAGTATAATAAACATCAATGATTAATCGGGAGAATTAACGATTAATATAATATGAGCTTCGCTGGCTCCACTATTTTTAATGTTATGTTGAACGTCAGCATTATAACGTGCTGTATCACCCTTGGATAATGTTCTATTCTCTTCATCTGTATAAATATTAATTTCACCTTCAAGAACTGTTAAATGCTCACGTGTCCCTAAAACATGGGGTTCAGAAGAAAGTACACCACCTCTTTCAATTTTAATATCGTACCATTCTATATGAGATACCAGCTCCAGTGGCCCCAATATTCTGAGGACACACTTGCCATCGGCGCTTTGTATTGCTGGCGTTTCGTGGGATTTCATTGTTGTGATAGAAGGCATTTTATTAGAAGGCCTCGGCTTGCTGCCAAGTAATTCGCCAATTTCCATACCAAGCGCTCCGGTTAAGCTCCAGAGTGTGCCAACTGTCGGATTAGTTTTGTTTCTCTCTATCTGTGATAACATGGATTTAGAAACGCCGCTCATATTGGCAAGCTGATCCAACGTGAGGTTTTTAGAAGACCGTAGGTGTTTTATTTTTTGACCGATATCCGGGGGAGTATTTTGGGGCATTGTTTAAAATCCTTATTGTTTGTTCAATATACTGCACAAATCAGATATTTACAATATTAATTCCTCGCTCCTGTCTACCAGTCGCTTTTTCACTTCGGACATAAATTCTTCTTTACTTAGTCCTTTAGGCAATGGCGGATGATATTCAAACGTGATGGTACCGGGATTTTTAATCCATGATTTTTTAGACCAGAAAACGCCAGAGTTGTGTGAAACAACGATCACATCAATATCACTTTCTTCCTGATAATAAAAAACACCAGATTTAAGAGGGCGTCGTTCGCCAACCGAAATGCGCGTCCCTTCCGCAAAAATGATCATAGGAAGTTTCTGATCAGCAATTATTTTTGCAATTATAGGCGTCTGCTTTTGCGCTTCCCCTGCGCCCCTGTTTATGGCGAGGACACCCATTTTGTTAAATACCATATTCAGGAGCGGGACCCTAAACAGTTCCCGTTTTGCAAGAGCGGTTAAATCCGGTGATCGTCTATATAATACCAGTGCGTCAATATTACTCATATGTTTACTACAATATATGAACGCTTTATCTTGTGGGATATTTTCCAGACCATGTTCTTCTATTTTTATATTTGCCACTTTATCAAACATAAAAATAATGCAGTTAATATAAATGAGTATCGCTTTACGCATGGGTCGCGATGATTTGAGAAGCGAGAGCGGTGCCAAACATAAAATCAGAAACAGAAAGGTGCTTACATAAAAATAGAAATTAAAAATCAGGGAACGGATAATGGAAAGCAGAGAATTAAACATATTTTTTTCTTGGTTGACGAAATTCATAGTCGTGTTTTTTTGATCCGTGTTAAGTAAAAGAAACGCGAGCTGAGTAAAGCAAACGATAAAAAGCTTGCGACTATTATACATTCTATCAGGCCTATCGTACCATGGTCCATACCTATAGGTACTATTCCACTGAGATCTAGCGTCAAAGTGCCGAGTTTCGAGTTGATAATAACTGTCTCGGCGGTCACTCTGAAAGTTAAAAAAGCTGCCAAGGGTATCATAATGATGCTGAAAGAAATAATATAAGATATCGCCGGCACCCATATGTCTTGGGCACCGCGAAGCGCATTACCCATAACGGTTTGGGCCGTATCAAAAAATAACATCCACACGGAAAGAGCAATAAGCGGTATCGTTGCCGCGACTAGTACAGCATCTTCACTAAACATATTTGCAATATTTGACGGGAAAAAATAAAGAATAAACATCATTGGCAAGCAAATTAGCCCATTAAAGGCCAGTCCGCAAATTCCAGCGAGTGCCATATCATGACTATCTTTTCGCCCCAAGGCAATTCCGACCCTTACCGAAGTAGCACCCGCGACGCCGTAACATATCATGAAAGGCACCCCAAATATGGTAAAGGCTATTGTAAGGGCACCAAGACTAATATTGCCAAGATATCCGGCAAATACGAAGAGCGCAGCAAATCCTAAATGCTCTATGCTATTGGTGAACCCCGCAGCATATCCGATATGGCGATGTTTTTTCCACAGCGACCACTTCAAATCGACTTTGTCCAAGATACCATATTTTTCCCTATCCAGTTTAAAGAAAATATAAAGAAATAATGTGATGGCTAAAAAGCTTCTTATAAGCGTGGTCGCCCAGGCCGATCCAACCGCGCCCATTGGGTCAAAACCCATATGTCCATAGACGAACATCCAATTTAAAAAAACGTTAAGAATATTGGCAATGAACATAAAGATCATACCAGGTAATGGTTTGTTTATGCCTTCAAGAAAGAAAGTTGAGCTCAATACTAGGCAATTCATCAAAATACCAACAGAAAGCACTCTAATGATTGCACCACCACCACGGGCCACATCGTCGGTTTGTCCAAGGGCAAGCAAAATGGTTTCGCCAAACATACAAACAATAAATCCGATCGCGCCAATCGCAAAGCCATAAGGTAGAGACCGTCTCCAAATGCGGCCACATTCTTTGTAGTTCTCCGCACCAAATGCATTTGCCGTTAGAACCATCGTTCCCATTAAAAGACCTATGGTGGCAACTATCAATGTAGAAACGATGGCACTGTTTGCGATACCCTGATAAGCAACTTCGGTAGAAGAATAGCGCGCTACCATGGCAGTATCGACGATACCAAGTGTCATAATACCAAGGCGTTGAATTATAATAGGAATAGAAAGGCCGACCAATTGTGAAAATTGCCTTTTTATTCTATTTCTATCCCACTTATCATGATGTGTCAGGATTGTTGCCATACGTACCTCAACTAAATGTTTTAAAAGAGGTACATGATTTATTTAATTTAGCAATTACTATTTATGAAAAACACCTAGTTTGGTTCATCAATGCCCATACTCCTGCAAGCAGCGGTTACGGTATTTTGCAGTAGTACAGCTATGGTCATTGGGCCGACGCCGCCCGGCACAGGTGTAATTGCGGCGGCTCTTTCGGCTGCAACTGCGAACTCCACATCACCAACCAATTTGGTTTTACCGTCATTTTTCTGAATTCGGTTTATGCCAACATCAATAACGGTTGCCCCCTTTTTGATCCAATTTCCTTTTACCAGTTCAGGCACGCCAACCGCAGCAACAACAATATCAGCGCGGCCAACAACATCAGGAAGGTCTTTTGTCCGGCTGTGGGCAATGGTCACGGTGCAACTTTCATTAAGAAGCAATTGTGCCATTGGTTTTCCGACAATATTCGAGCGTCCAACGACCACGGCGTCAAGACCGCTAAGGTTACCAAGCTGATCTTTTAACATCATGATGCACCCGAGCGGTGTACAAGGTACCATTCCTTTCCCGCCAGTAGCCAGAAGTCCGGAATTAATAACATGAAAACCATCAACATCCTTTTCTGGTGTGATAGTTTCAATAACAGCCGCTTCATTAATATGTTCCGGTAGTGGAAGCTGCACCAGTATGCCGTGCACATTGGGGTCATTATTTAATTCGTTGACTTTTTTTATCAGCTCTTCTTCGCTTACGTCATCATCCATTAAATATTCGAAGCTGTTCATTCCTGCGGCTTTTGTAGATTTGTTTTTATTTCTAACATAAACTTGGCTTGCGGGGTCTTCACCGACCAGGACCACGGCAAGACCGGGCGTGAGGTCATACTTTTCCTTTAGAATTTTAACTTTACCGGCGATTTTTTCTTTTAAATTTGCCGCGAATGCTTTGCCGTCAATTATTGATGCACTCATCAAAAGTCCTATCTACCCGTTTAGTTAAGCTAGCCCTCGAATGGCAGTTGTTATGAACGGCGTACCATATTGAAGAAGAAACCATATAACTATCGGAGAAAGATCTAATCCGCCCACGTCAGGCAGCACATCGCGAATTGGTCGAAGCATAGGCTCAAACAATTTATATAGTGATCCATAAATGACAGATACAAATTGGTTATATGTATTTATGACGTTGAATGAAATGAGTAGGCTAAAAACGATATAAACTAATAGTAAGAAGGAAATAAGGCCGGCTAATCCTCCGACTAAATTTGCCAACAAATATGCATATTCACCCATTTATTAATCCACTTCCGGTTCATTTCAAAATTTTTGCTCCTAGTAGATGTAATTGTATGGAGAGAATGTTTCAATAGGAAGTTGATGAAATAATCTATTAATAGTAACAATTTGAGCAGAAAATTGAGGTTTTGTTAATATTTCAGCACTAATTTATAGTATGAATTAATTCATCTGAAGAAATCAGAGAAAAACAGTGGTAGAATTTAACATAATCAATTTTGATGTCTCCGTACTTGGCGTTCACTATAATGCCAAATTTGGAATTGGTACCAGCTCCTTTACAACACCGACATCATCGGCCACCAATCGTGGCCCTGCTGTTGTGACACCGTGGGCAGAAGACGACGAACGTTCTCTATTAAGTCGCTATAATCAAATAAGAAATAAGAACACGTTTATTAATGAAAATACATCCGCCGTTAAAGAGGCGGGATTTGATAAAGACAATAAAGCGCTCTTCACACTTTATTCCGCATTAACAGATTTAAGAACCATTGCCGAATATGCAAAAGACAGCAAAACGTCTATTTCGTCAATTGCCAGTTTAAGTGCTCAATTCCAGGGGGGCCTCGCTGAAGTTGATCAATATATTCGGCAAGCTGAGCTTGATAAACTTATTTTAATGGCCGGCGAGAAAAAGTCTCACGTTATATCAGACGCAGCACTTGGCAAAAATGACCGTGATATACACGGCCTGTCTGTGTCCGCGTTGAGTAAAACCTCACCTATCCTGGATCTTAACGGCGATGAAGTTTTCACCATTAATATTAAAGCCAGCAGTACGGTTCAGGATGACGTGATTGTTGATCTTTCAGAGATAGGCGGTGATGTCACGCTCGAAGCTGTGAAAGATTTAATCAATTCAAAAATTGCTGAATTCACGACGGTGAATGGTTCCGGTGAAACAGTGAAGCAATATAAAACCCGCGTCAGAGTAGATGAAGTCAGTGATGGAAAGTTTGGCTTGACATTTGACGTGGACGGTATCGAAGAATTATCCTTTAGCGCGGCTGTTTCTGACCCGGCATTGATTATCGCGGGTTCGACAAAATCGAGTGATTTCGGTTCCGTTCAAACGGGGACGATATCAAAATACACATCTATTGACGGTAGTGGCATATCAAAATCATACAACCATGAAATTGCTGGCGTAGATGAAAATGGTTTTGTAATCCCGGTCGATGAGAACGACGAGGACAGTGTAGAAACGGCGTCGATTAAACAAGTATTTCAGACTACGCCTACAGCGGTTCAAATTGATAGCCAGGGTAACAGTTTTGTCGTTGGCACAACTCAGGGTGATTTGGATGGCCAGATTAACGGTGCAAAAACCAGCGATGTGTTTTTATCCAAATACGATTCAATCGGTAATCTTCTATGGTCCAGATTACTGGGAGCGAGCGACGAAGCCGAAGCTTTTGCCATTACTATTGATACAGAAGATAATGTAATTATAGCCGGTAAAACTAATGAGGAACTAATTGCCGCAGATGTTTTCACGGGCACAGATAGTTTTGTGACAAAATTCTCTAATTCTGGCGAGGAAATTTGGACGAAACAATTTGACACCATCGCAACAGATCAGGCAAATGCGCTAACGGTTGATGCCAACGGCGATATATATCTCGCCGGACAAGTATCGGGACGATTTGATATTACAACGACAGATAACGGCGGCACAGACGCCGTGGTTGTAAAACTGGGCGGTTCCAGCGGCGTTGTTTTATCCACTACTCAGTTTGGATCTGCGGCAAATGAGTATGGCAAGCAGATCGCTGTAGCAAGTGACGGAAATCTGTTGGTGCTGGCGGAGGAAGATGGTAACGCAGTAATCCGCAAATTGGATAAAGACAATTTGGACAGTACCCTGGCCACATATGATATTGGTGATCTGGCCGGTGGTGAAGTCTCCGGAATATCGGTGGTGGGGAATGAAATATATGTATCGGGCTCAACCTCAAGCGGTTCTTTAAATGGGGGACCCGTTTCAAATGCATATAGCGGTGGCCGAGACGGGTTTGTCAGCAAATTAACGGATAATGGCGCGGGATTTTCTGCGGATTGGATCACTTATTTGGGGACGTCCTCGACCGATAGTGCAAATGGAATTACGGTTCAAAATGGTGCCGTATATGTTGCTGGAACAACCAATGGGACTTTACCGGGTGAGAGCAAGAGTGGCCTTTCCGATGCGTTTACTGCAAAAATTAACACGGGTACCGGCATTATAGAGTGGCAGGAACAACTCAACGGAACAAGTGGCTATAACGAGGGGTCTGCAATTGCATTCGCAACAAACGGTTCTTCGGTTCTTGATAAATTGGGTCTGCCAACAGGTACCGTTAATAACATTGAGACAAATAACATTGGAACGCAAACATCAGCGCGGGTCGGAGATCATTTTTATATATCTATTAATGAAGGCCGCAAAATTAAAATTGATATTCGGGACGGCGATACGTTTGATCGATTGGCGACCAGAATAAATACTTTTTCTATTCGATCTATAAAAGCAAGTGTTACAATTGGCGATGATGGGCCTTCTCTAAAAATTGAAGCAAGAAACGGTGCCAGGGTTGATTTTTTCGCCGGTAGGGAAGGCACGGACGCCCTATCTAAATTAGGGTTTGAAGAAAGAAGTATACTCGCGACGGAAGCATTATTTGATTTGGAAGAAAGCGATGAAATAGACCCAAATGATCTTGGGGGAGTTTTCGCCCTAAGTCTAAATAACGGTTTTTCATTCAGTAACAAACAGGAAGCTGAATTTATCTTCACTCAATTGGACGATGCAATCAAGGTTGTTCAAAGTGCTCACCGCTCTCTTACTTTTGATCCGTTAAGAGCAGAAATATTAAAGCAAGCCAAACTCAATATTGGTCCTGCCCCGGCGCATTTACTGGATCAGCTCGCGCGCTATCAAGATGGCCTTCAACGGGTTCTTGCCGTAACCGGCGGCACAATCATTTAATTTAGGAAATTCAATTGAGAAAATTTATACACTTGAAGATACTTTTTGCGTTTGTTGTATGCTTATCTGCAAATAATGCGTCATTCGCGGCCAGCTCCGCGCCAAAAACGGAAAAACCCGTCGAAGAAATAAGCGAGTTTCTGCCGGTTCCGCCGATAAGTGTTGCAATGTATAATAAAAGAAAGCGGCCCAGCGGCACTATGACGGTGGTGCTACAGCTAAAAATTGAGGATACAGATCAGCGAACTCAGGCAGAGAGGATAATGCCGCGGCTCAGAAATGCTTATATGCAGGAAACATTAAACTTGGCACTTAACTTCTTTGATGTGAATAAGCCTGTGAATGTAAAATTTCTCAGTCGTTCTTTGCAAAATGTGACTAATCAGATTTTAAAACATGACCGAGCACGGGTCTTGATCGGTGATATTGCCGTTCAAAAAAGATAATTGAAATTAATCAGTGTGCTTCATTCCAATTGTCGCCGATGCCACAGTCAACGGTTAAAGGCACTGAAATTTCGAGTGCAGGTAGCGGGGCCATTTCCATTATATTGGTAATAATCGGAATGGTTTTATTCACTTCATCTTCCGGGACTTCAAAAACAAGTTCATCATGTACCTGAAGCAACATTTTAGCGTTCAGTCCCGCGTCCGCAAGCGCATCCGGCATTCGGATCATCGCCCGGCGGATTACGTCCGCTGCCGATCCCTGAATAGGGGCGTTAATGGCGGCACGTTCACCAAACGATCGCTTCATCCCGTTTTTATCATTAATGCTGCCCACATGAATTTTACGGCCAAATATAGTCTCCACATATCCTTTATTTCGGCAATATTCTTTTGTATCCTCCATATAATGGCGAATGCCCGGGAAACGCTCAAAATATTTATCAATGAATGATTTTGCTTCTGTTCTGCTCATTCCTAATTGGCGCGCCAGCCCGAAAGAACTGATTCCATAAATTATACCAAAATTAATGGCTTTTGCCTGGCGCCGCACACCGGAATCCATTCCTTCGATTGGAACGCCAAATACTTCTGATGCGGTCATGGTGTGGATATCGATACCTTCACGGAACGCCTGCTTTAGACTATCAAGTTCAGCAATATGCGCCAGTAGCCTCAGTTCGATCTGGCTATAATCCGCGGCGATCAGTTTGTACCCGTCTTCTGGTATAAAAGCATTTCGGATTTTGCGGCCTTCTTCGCTGCGGATTGGAATATTTTGCAAATTGGGATCGTTCGAAGAAAGTCGACCCGTGGTGGTTGACGCCATTGAATATGACGTATGTATTCGACCGGTTTGTTGATTAATTTCATTTTGCAATGCATCTGTATAGGTGCTTTTTAATTTTGCGAGAGCCCGCCATTCCAGAACTTTCTCAGGCACGATATGACCTTCTGATGCTAACTTTTCTAAAATGTCGGCGCCGGTCGTGTAAGCACCGGTTTTACCTTTTTTGCCGCCGGGGATTGCCATCTCATCGAATAGCACTTCACCCAATTGCTTAGGGGATGCAATATTAAAGGGATGACCGACCAAAGTATGAATTACTCCTTCAAGCTCACCAAGCCTTACGGCAAATTCATTGGACAATCGGTTAAGCATATCACGGTCTACTTTTATGCCATTATATTCCATACCCACAAGTATCGACACAAGGGGACGTTCCAGTGTTTCATATACGTTTAGCATTTTCTCCTGCACCAGACGCGGTTTTAAAAGCCGGTGCAGGCGACCGGTTATATCGGCATCTTCAGCAGCATACTCTGTTGCTTTTTCAAGTTCTATTTGGTCGAAAGTAAGTTGTTTTTTCCCCGTACCGACGATCTCTTTAAAGGGTATTGGGGTTATATCCAGATGAATTTGTGAAAGTTCGTCCATACCGTGTTTATTAACACCTGCGTCAAGAACATACGAAATCAGCATGGTGTCATCTATAGGCATGATGTCAATATCATATTTTTTTAAAATTAATGCGTCATATTTTATATTCTGGCCAATTTTGATAACCGCAGGATTTTTAAGAAGCGGGCGAAGAAGTGCCAGTGCTTCTTCTATGGGAATCTGGTCGATTAGTGGTGCCTCTGTCGGCGCGCTCAGTAAATCAACGGGTTCATCACTGTAGCTGACATGCTGCAAAGGAATATAGCAAGCTTCACCACTATCAATAGAAAGTGAAATCCCCACAAGCTTGGCAGCCATCGCTTTAACGGAAGTCGTTTCTGTATCAATGGTCACCTGGCGTGCTTGTTCGGCTTTCTTTATCCATATATTAAGAGCTTCCACTGTCGAAACAGTTTCATACTTCACGTCTTTTGGTACGGCATTTTCCACTGGCGCGAACTCTGCCGCCACGTCGGGGCCCATATGATTTAATACCCTTGTTTGCAAACTGCGAAAGTTTTGTTCTTCTAAAAAGGGCAATACCTTTTCGGGATCAATATCCCCTAATGTGAACCCTTCAAAACTTGGCAGGTCAGGAACACTTTGATCAAGGGTGACCAACTCTAAACTGACGCGCGCAAGATCTGCAAATTCGATAAGGTTTTCTCTTCTTTTATTTTGTTTAATTTCACCTGCCCGTTCCAGAAGAGTATCAAGATCTCCATATTCTTCGAGAAGCAAAGCGGCCGTTTTTATGCCAATACCCGGCACACCAGGGATATTGTCGGCGCTGTCGCCGGCAAGGGCCTGGATTTCTATAACTTTTTCAGGACCCAATCCAAATTTTTTCTTCACCTCTTCTATACCGATATATCGATTTTTCATCGTATCAAACATTCGCACATTGTCTGTTACCAACTGCATTAAATCTTTATCGGAAGACACAATGGTGACCCGGTTCCCCTGTGCTTCCGCCTGTTTGGCATATGTTGCTATAATATCATCTGCTTCATACCCGTCACTATCAATGGAGGGCAAGTTAAAGGCGACTACCGCATCGCGGATTATGCTAAACTGCGGGACGAGATCATCAGGTGCCGGCGGCCGGTGAGCTTTATATTCCGGATAAATGTCGTTGCGGAATGTTTTTCTCGCTGCATCAAATATTACGGCAAGGTGGCTTGGCCGTTCACTGTCGTCCAAATCCCTAAGCAACTTGAATAACATATTACAAAATCCGGAAACAGCGTTAACAGGTGTTCCGTCAGGGCGGGTTAAAGGGCGAATGGCATGGTATGCTCTGAAAATAAAACTTGAGCCGTCAATTAGATATAAGTGTTTTCCATTAGCCATGCTGTTAATTTTCCATAATTATTTGATTTTTAAAGTGAATATTCATTGACCCATAGACTAGCGGATGATACCGAATAAACAAGCTCATATTGGATCATAAAAGATGACAGATCAAGAACTCGCGATAAAAATTCGCGGACTAAAAAAAACATACGACGGTGAGGGAGCAACAGAACCCAAAGAAGCGTTAAAAGGAATTGATTTGTCCATTCCCAAAGGGTCCATTTTCGGACTTCTTGGCCCTAATGGCGCGGGCAAGTCAACAATCATAAATATTATTGCAGGAATTGTTGATAAGACAAACGGAAATGTAGAAGTCTGGGGATTTGACATTAACGAAGATACGAGAAATGCCAAAGCCAATATCGGTATTGTACCCCAGGAAATAAATTTTGACGTCTATTTCACACCTTTTGAAATATTAGAACTTTATGCCGGTTATTACGGCATACCAAAAGCGGAGCGCCGTTCAGAAGAAATATTAGAAGCCATGCGCCTGGAAGAGCAACGCGATGCATACACGCGCTTTTTATCGGGCGGAATGAAGCGTCGGTTGCTTGTTGGAAAAGCGATGGTACACAGCCCGCCTATTTTAGTGCTCGATGAGCCCACTGCCGGTGTTGATGTGGAGCTTCGGCAACATATCTGGCAATATGTCCGTGATCTAAACGAAAAGGGCGTAACGATCGTCCTGACCACTCACTATCTTGAAGAGGCGGAAGAACTATGTGATGAAATAGCCATCATAAATCACGGTGAACTTGTCATTTGTGATAAAACCCCCAACTTGTTAAAGCAGCTTGATGAGAAAATGGTGGTAATACATCCGGTGTCTGCAATTGATGAAGTACCAATTGAAATCAGGGAAATCGGTGCCAAGTTAAACGAAGAGGGTGCCATCGTCATTCATTTTAGTCCAAGTGTTATCACTGTAGGGCAAATTTTGGATAAAGTTGCAAAAACCTCGATTGAAATTGCTGATTTAAGAACAGAAGAAAGCGATCTTGAGGATATTTTTCTGCAACTTACAAAAAGTGAGAAAGAATAAGAGACGATAGGCATGTCTTTGAACCATGATTTTGACGTATTGGTAATTGGAAGTGGCGCAGCCGGTTTGAGCCTTGCTCTACATGTGGCGGATCATGCCAAAGTCGCTGTACTATCCAAAAATAAGATATCCAGTGGCAGCACGTCTTGGGCACAAGGAGGAATTGCGGCGGTTCTGGATGACCGTGATACTATGGAATCTCATATCGAGGATACTTTAAATGCCGGCGGCGGTTTATGTGACTATGAAGCGGTAAAGTTTGTTGTAAGCCAAGGAAAAGAAGCAATTAACTGGCTTATTAACAATGGGGCTGATTTTACCAGGGATACAGAGTTTGATAAAGAAAAAATTGTTGATGGCGACTATCATTTAACGAAAGAAGGCGGTCATTCATTTCGCCGCGTTATACACAATGCCGATGCCACGGGCAAAGAAGTACAGATTTCGTTGGAAAAAAAAGTAAGAAAACATCCCAATATTAAGTTATTCGAACATCATATGGCCGTCGATTTGGTAGGCACCAAGAAACCGAGCGCAAAAATGCAGAAATGTATTGGGGCTTACGTCCTTGATACAAAGCGCGGTAAAATTGATGTATTTCGCGCAAAGGCTACTGTGCTTGCCACGGGCGGCGCAAGCCGTGCGTACCTTTATACGTCAAACCCCGACGGCTCCACCGGGGACGGCATTGCGATGGCGTGGCGTCTTGGATGCAGGGTTGCAAATATGGAATTTAACCAGTTTCATCCGACTTGCCTCTATCATCCTGAGGCACGTACTTTTCTTTTAACGGAAGCACTTCGCGGTGAAGGTGCTTATCTTCTCCTACCCAACGGGAAACGGTTTATGGACCGCTTTGATGAAAGGGCGGAACTCGCGCCGCGCGATGTGGTGGCTCATGCCATTGATCATGAAATGAAACGGCTTGGTGTTGATTGTTTGTATCTGGATATTTCCCATAAAGATGATGACTTTATTAAAGAACATTTTCCGACAATTTATAAAAGGTGCTTGAAACTGGGATATGATCTGACAAAAGATCCTATTCCGATCGTTCCTGCTGCTCATTACACTTGCGGCGGTGTAATGGCTGATTTGAATGCACGTACCGATGTCGGAAATCTTTATGCAATAGGGGAAGTTGCCCACACCGGCCTTCACGGAGCCAACCGTATGGCTAGCAATTCACTTCTTGAATGTCTGGTATTTGCAAATTCAGCTGCAAAAGACATATTGAAAAACTTAAAAAAAGAAAAACGGTTTGGGGAAATTAAACCGTGGGACGAAAGCCGGGTTACCGATTCTGATGAAGAAGTCGTCGTTTCCCATAACTGGAATGAACTTCGTCATTTCATGTGGGATTATGTAGGCATTGTTCGAACAACACGTCGGTTGCAGCGGGCCGCAAGACGCATTGATATGCTCGCCGGAGAGATAAGAGAATATTATAGTTTTTTTCGCATCAGCCCGGATCTTCTGGAGCTTAGAAATCTGGTCACCGTTGCTGATTTAATTGTCCATTCGGCACTTCTGAGAACAGAGAGCCGCGGTCTTCATCACACCCTTGATTTTCTTGATAAAGATCCGGATATGGATGGCCGCAGCACCATATTAAAACCACCGAGACGACCACATAGCAGGTAGCTATTTTACTAGTTTTATTAATTTTTTTTCAAAATACTTCAAAACCTGGTCCAGCTCCTGGCCGCGTTTTATAATCTGATCCTGGCTCCCGAGAATAGCAAACGCACCTTGCTTATGTCTTAACGAAGGGTTTTTGGTGATGCGGAATATTGGTCTCTCACTTGTTTTACGAAATACAGCAAATGTTGCCGTATCACGGGTTCCGGAAACGGCATAATCTTTCCAATGTCCGGACGCCACCATTTTCCCATAAATGTTTAAAATGGCCTCAAATTCGCGACGTTCAAAAAATATGGAAGGCTGTGCTGACCGTTTATGATGGGCCGCGTGAAATGGAATTATTGTTGATTGATCCGACATTAATTTTATTTTGAAGCCATTGGCAAACGAATGCAACTAGAATTGCCACAAAATAACCTTAATTCACTCTTAACTCCGCCTCAATTGGTTTTTATAACTGAAAATTGTTAGTCCCTGTAGTCAGTTGGTCTAAATGTTGCGAAACCCTTTTCCCTCCCCTTCACCCAGCAATGTTTAATCAACTGGCTGCATTTTTATTTAAGACATGTTATTGTTTTGAAGAATGAAAAAAGGGATATACTCATGAAACTTTTCGAATTGGTTGGTCGCGACAAAACCCGGGGCTTTAGTCCATTTGTCTGGCGTACAAAACTGGCGCTTGCTCATAAAGGACTTAAACCTGAACTGGTTCCGCTGCGTTTTACGGAAATTCAGGACGTTGTGGCCTTCGCCGGCAGTAAAAAAGTCCCTGTACTTGTTGATGGTGAAGCAACTATCAAAGACAGTTGGGATATTGCATGCTATTTGGAAGACAATTATTCAGATAAACCTTCTTTATTTGGCGGCGACGAAGCAAGAACAGCCCCAAAGTTACTCAGTCTACAGGTCGCCAAACATCTGCTGATGCCATTATTTAAAACGTTGTTTGCTGATATTCACGATATTCTGGATGAAGAGGATCAGAACTATTTTCGAAAGACCCGCGAACCACGAATCGGTTGCTCTCTTGAAGAAGCCAGAAAAACCCATAAAAGTTCGCTTAAAATCTTTCAAAATAACCTTTGGCCCTACAATCAATACTTAAAAGATGCTCAGTATTTATCTGGTGTCCGGCCCGCTTATAATGACTATATGTTATACAGCACATTTCTCTGGGCGCGCTGCACCAGTTCGATAAAATTATTTAATGAAGATGTTCCAATTGCATCCTGGATAGGCAGAATGGACAAGTTATTTGATGGGTTGGGCGGTTGCGCCAAAAAGATTGAATAAAAAACAAATTAATCTGCCAGATACCCTTGAATTCACCAATGATTACGCCATATTCAACATTATAGATAACTAATTCAGGAATTGTGGAATATGACAACCGAAAAAATGGGATTTGAAGCAGAAGTCTCGCGCCTTTTACACATGATGGTGCACTCCGTTTACAGTGATAGAGAGATTTTTCTTCGTGAGCTGATTTCTAATGCCTCTGATGCGTGTGACAAGTTGCGTTATGAAGGATTAACCAACGGCGAATTGCTAAAAGATAATGGCGAATTTGCCATTGATATAAATCTGGACAAAGAGAATAAAACGCTCACCATTTCTGATAATGGTATTGGAATGAACAGGGAAGATCTAATTTCCCATCTTGGCACCATCGCAAGAAGCGGAACATCTGCATTTATGGAAAATCTGTCTGGTGACGATAAAAAAGACGCCAACCTTATTGGTCAGTTTGGTGTTGGTTTTTATTCGGTCTTTATGATTGCAGATAAAGTCGAAGTATTAAGTAAAAAAGCGGGTGAAAATCAAGCATATCTTTGGGCGTCAGACGGCATTGGTGAATATACTATTTCCGACGCAGAAAAAGACACAAACGGTACACAGATTACTTTGCATATTAAGAAAGACGCCGACGAGTTCCTGGAAGTGCTGCGTCTTAAAAATATCATCAAGACATATAGCGACCATATTACCCTGCCGATAACCCTGATCAGCAAAAATGAGGATAAAGACGCCGAGGAAAAAGAGAATTCTGAGCGAGTGAATGACGGTACTGCACTTTGGGCAAGGTCGAAATCTGATATAAGCGAAGAACAGTATAAAGAGTTTTATCATCATGTTGCCCATGCATTTGATGATCCGGCAACAACTATTCATTACAGGGCAGAAGGAAAAATCGAATATACCGTACTTCTTTTTATCCCCAGCCAACAACCTATGGATCTTTTTGATCCTGCCCGTAAACCAAAAGTAAAGCTCTATGTTAAACGTGTATTTATAACCGAAGACTGCGAAGATTTACTTCCCGGCTATCTGCGGTTTATGCGTGGGGTTGTTGATAGCGAAGACCTGCCGCTTAATATTAGTCGGGAAATGCTGCAAAATAATCCTGTCATGACCAGTATTCGAAATGCCGTAACAAAGCGGATATTAACAGAGCTTGAAAAGAAAGCGAAGAAAGACGCAGAGGGCTATAACGAATTTTGGAATTCATTTGGGTCGGTATTAAAAGAAGGAGTTTATGAGGACTTTTCCCGCCGTGATCAAATTCTAAAAATGGCTCGTTTTGAAAGCACTGCGGATAATGGTCTTACCGGGCTGGATGATTATCTGTCTCGTATGAATAAAGATCAGGACACTATTTATTATGTCACCGCCGATAGTTTGGCTGCCGCCAAACGTTCGCCTCAGCTGGAAGGCTTCAAAGCCAAGGACATCGAAGTTCTTTATTTCACAGACCCCGTTGATGAGTTTTGGCTGCAAATGGTGCCGGAATTTGAAGGTAAGAAGTTTGGATCCGTTACGCGCGGCGCGGCAGAACTTGATGATAAGGAAAAAAATAAAAAGAAGAAAAGTAAACCTGAGCTGGACGCCCTTATCGCTGTGCTCAAGACAAATTTGGGTGAATCCGTGAAGGACGTTCGACCATCAAATCGCTTGACCGATAGTGCCGTGTGTTTGGTGGCAGACGATGACGATATGGATATGCATATGGAACGTATCTTAAAAATGCACAATAAACTGGACGGTGCTGCGAGTGCGCGGGTGCTGGAAATTAACGCTGATAATGATTTGATCAAAGCACTTTCCAAGCAAGCAACAAAAGATGGTTCGGTCGATACTCTTAAAGAAGCATCGCAAATTTTACTTGACCAGGCGCGGATAATGGAAGGCGACTTGCCTGAAGATCCAGTTGGTTTCGCGTCGCGGCTTTCAAATATGATGGCGAGCAGTTTTAAATAAATATTAGTGGGGACCGGCTTTCATAGTTTTAGATGATAGTCGGCCGCACGTTCCTTTTTTCACTCTTTTAGATAAAACTCTATGAATTTGGTAATCACTTCTTCACGATTTGAGCGTAAAATCCTGCCTTAAAGTGCAGATTAATGTGGAGAGTAAAGTGTCGGATAACAAAGCCGTTATGGACCCCGGTCTTGAGGGCGCAATTTCCATTAATGGGGTTATTTCGCGAAGTTATACATACTTTATGCATAATTTCGATAAATTTTTGAAATTGGCTTTAGGTCCGATTCTAATATGGGTCGCATTGGAAATAGGCACTGACTATTTTTATCTGGAACAGGGCAAAGCTTATGATACCACCGTTCCACGCGCGATGATTTGCGCCGGCTTTGCTCTTTTATGGTATCGACAATTTCTGATGGGATCAGAACATGCCACTTATTCTCAGCTTGTAGACCATATTGTCGCCCCGGGTGTTTTTAATTTACACAATTTATTTTGGTCGGCTATTCGCATAGTCATCACAACTATAGTACTTTTTGTTCCCACATTGATTTTATCAATTAGCTTTATGGTTTATCAGTATTCACAAGGTCAATATTTGAACGACGTTGCGATCCAGGATATCGCCTTTAAGAGCACTACATTGGTAATATTGTTATTTTCGCCAATTTTGGTACGTCTTTCTTTATATACCGTCGGTATCGCTTTAGGTCGCCGTAAGATGAGCTTAAGAAGTGTTTGGGAAAAAACATCTGGAAATACTGTCACGTTATGGCTTTTAATTTTAAGGGCCTTTTTACCGATAAGTCTATACAGTTATTTTGTCACATGGGCTTTTGCAAAATTTGCTACGCAGTTCGATTTAAATTATTTTTGGGAAGGTATTGCGGTTCATCTGCCTACTGCATTTTTCACCTTTATGATGCTGGCGATTGTTGTCGCGGCAAACGCTGAAGCTTTCAAGGTGATTTTTGGTATCAGAATTGCCGAAAGAAAAGAGACATAAAAAAAAGGCCGGCTTAAAATTCTTAAGTCGGCCTTTTTTTAACTAATTCCCGGCCTATTCAGCGGCTAAATTTCTCAGCACAAAATGTAAGATGCCACCATTCTTATAATATTCTACTTCATTAGCAGTATCGATGCGGCTTAAGACCTTAATGTCTTTTGTATCGCCATTTTTATATGTGATTTTCACATCAACATCTTGTTGTGGCTCAATTCCGCCAGCTATCCCCGTAATATCAAATGTCTCTGATCCGGTTAGGCCGAGGCTTTCGCGGTTATCGTTTCTTTTAAACTGAAGAGGAAGCACACCCATACCAACAAGATTTGATCTGTGAATACGTTCGAAGCTTTCTACTATTACTGCTTTAACACCTAAAAGGTTTGTACCCTTTGCCGCCCAGTCACGGGACGATCCTGTGCCATATTCCTTGCCACCAACCACGACAAGGTCTGTTCCGCTTTCCTGATATTTCATGGACGCATCATAAATGCTCATCTGTTCACCGGATGGAATGTGGGTTGTGATGCCACCTTCCGTGCCAGGCGCCATTAGGTTACGAAGCCGCACATTCGCGAATGTGCCGCGCATCATGACTTGGTGGTTTCCACGTCTGGAGCCGTATGAATTGAAGTCAGTTTGTGCTATGCCGTTATCAGATAAGTATTTTCCGGCCGGTGAATCTGCTTTAATCGCTCCGGCGGGTGAAATATGGTCCGTGGTAATGCTGTCGCCAAGAAGCGCAAGAAGGTTCGCGTTCTTAATATCGGACATCCCACCGATATCCATGGTCATAGCTTGGAAATAAGGCGGGTGTTGAATATAGGTGCTATTATCGTTCCAAGCATAGGTTTCTCCTTCCGGGAAGACAATATTTTGCCAATCTTTGGTTCCGTCAAATACATTTTTGTAGCGCTCTATAAACATTTCACGTGTTAAAGAGGTACGTGTCGCCTCTTCAACTTCTGCATTAGAAGGCCAAATATCCTTTAAATAAACGTCATTGCCATTTCCATCGGTACCAATCGCGTCTCTGGTAATGTCAATCTGCAAACTACCTGCAATTGCATACGCCACAACGAGCGGCGGGGAGGCAAGATATGATGACTTAAGATCCTGGCTGACACGACCTTCAAAATTACGATTGCCACTAAGTACTGACGCACAAATAAGCTCATTGTCGTTAATGGTTTTGCGTAAATGCTCCGCTAGCGGGCCAGAATTACCAATACATGTTGTACATCCGTATCCAACTAAATCAAAGCCGAGCGCATCCAGGTGTTCAGTCAGGCCAGCCTTATCCAAATAGTCAGTCACAACCTGCGATCCAGGCGCAAGAGATGTTTTGACCCATGGCTTGGGTTTTAAACCAAGTGAATTTGCTTTTTTAGCGACCAGTCCTGCGGCAAGCATAACGTCAGGGTTTGACGTATTTGTGCAGGACGTAATCGCGGCAATAAGGACATCACCGTGACCCAGTTCAAAATCCTTGCCGGCGACGGCATATTTATTATCTTTGTCCGCAGATTTTCCTCTGGTCTCAAGTACATCGTTAAACGCTGAAGCAGCGTTGCTGAGTGCTACTCGGTCTTGTGGTCGGCTCGGGCCAGCAAGGCTAGGTTCCACAGTGCTAAGGTCGAGCGATAATCCAGATGTATATTCAGGATCGGGGGTTGATGCATCACGCCACATGCCTTGTTCTTTGGCGTATGCTTCAACAAGATCAACTGTTTCATCATCACGTCCAGAGAACGCCAAATAATCAAGTGTCGCTTTAGAGACGGGGAAGAAGCCGCATGTTGCGCCATATTCTGGTGCCATATTGGCGACGGTTGCTTGGTCGGCAAGGGTCATTTCATCAAGACCGTTACCGTAAAATTCAACAAATTTTCCGACCACGCCGTGCTTACGAAGCATTTCAACCACCGTGAGTACGATATCCGTTGCCGTAATTCCCTCACGTGTTTTTCCGGTCAGCTTAAAGCCGACGACTTCCGGTATCAACATGGAAACCGGCTGGCCAAGCATTGCCGCTTCGGCTTCGATACCGCCGACACCCCAACCGAGCACGGCCAAACCATTAATCATTGTTGTATGACTGTCCGTACCTACACATGTGTCTGGGAAGGCAATGGTTTTACCGTCAACGTCTGCCGTCCAAACTGTTTTCGCGATATATTCCAAATTCACTTGATGACAAATACCGGTTCCTGGTGGCACAGCGCTGAAATTATCAAAGCTGTTTTGTCCCCAGCGTAAAAACTGGTAACGTTCATTATTGCGTGACATTTCGAGATCAACATTTTGTTGAAATGATTTATTGGTTCCAAAATTATCAACCATAACACTGTGATCGATAACCAGATCAACCGGACTTAAAGGATTAATTTGATTGGGTTTTCCGCCAAGTTCTACAACGGCATTACGCATAGCTGCCAAGTCAACAACAGCCGGAACCCCGGTAAAATCCTGCATTAAGACGCGTGCCGGACGATATTGAATTTCGCGGTTCATCCGTTTTTCTTCCTGCCAGTCAACGATGGCCTGAACATCTTCGGTCGAAACAGTGATGCCATCCTCGTAGCGCAACAGGTTTTCAAGAAGCACTTTCATTGAGTAGGGTAGACGCGAGATATCGCCTAGTTTTTTTGCTGCTTCGGGAAGAGAATAATAGTCATATTCTTTATCGCCCACGTTAAGTGTACGGCGTGTTTTCAGGGTATCTTGACCAACTGTTGCCACGGTTAAACTCCTTATTATTTTTATCAATGAATTATAGGCATGTTTTGACTTAAAAACAGTAATTGTTCAAGGAAAAACATCTTTATGCCAGAGCAAGTGGTTAATTATTCGTTAAAATATGTCTTCATTGCCTTTATTTGTCTGAAAAAGACCTTAATCGGGTCAAGAAATAAACCAATTGTTTCTCCATAGTGGCTTTACTGGAAAATTAAACGAAGTGAATATTATGATTTATCAACAAAAAACAAAGTCAGAATTTATTGCTGGATTTTTCAACGCTAAGAATTTTATGATTAGCTTGATGGTTGCCACTTTTTTGGTATTTGCCTCGGGAACATCATCGTTAAAAGATGGTGAAGAGCTTTTCTCCATAATCGTTGGTGCGGGATTATTTTCTGTGGCCGCCGGTGTATTGATTTGGGCGAAAGAAATATCAAATAAACTATACCACTAAACTCGGCTCTTCTCTCATCTTAAATATGCTGCTATAGCTTTTATTGCATATAACAATAGGCCTAACAGCGAGCAGATGTTTAAGTGAATACCCAACATACCTTTTCAGCAACAAACCTTTCAGTGGCCCGCGGAGACAAGGTCATTTTTGAAGGGTTGAATTATGAAATTAATTCAGGACAACTGCTTAAAGTTGTTGGCCCAAACGGATCAGGTAAATCTACATTATTAAAAACGATCGCCGGACTTATTCATTCAATCGAAGGAAGTATCAGTTCCGATGATCATGTCATCACTAAAGACCGTGACTGGATTAGCCAAAATTTATGCTATTTAGGGCATAAAAATGCGCTCAAAAAAGAATTTACTGTATTTGAAAATATTGAATTCTGGGCTTCCATTTGGGGAAACATAGATAAAATTGTCCTGTCTATGAAACAGATGGGGATTACGTATCTCAAGGATACACCCGTTCGATACCTGTCTTCTGGTCAGGCGAGAAGAGCGGCACTCGCGCGATCATTATGCCACACAGCAGGTATTTGGTTATTTGATGAGCCAACCGTCGGGTTGGATGATCAAGGTCTTAGCCTGTTATCAGATGCGATGAAGGGGCATATGGCAGAGGGGGGTATGATCATATGTGCTACCCATGTGGACTTAAAAATTGATGAAAGCATGACAAAAACATTGAATCTTGCTGATTTTTCATCGTCCAACGCTCTAAAGACGGATGATTGGTGATAATGCATATCTTTTTCAACATATGCAAACGGGATATTCAACTAAGTTGGTCACAAGGTAGTTCCAGCAGCATGGTCGTTGCTTTTTTTATCATTGTTGTATCCTTATTTCCGCTGGGTGTGGGACCGGAGCAAAATATTCTAGCACGCATCGCCGTCGGTGTGATTTGGGTAGCTGCATTACTGTCCTGTCTTTTGTCGCTTGATAGGATATTTCAGGCAGATTTTGAAGATGGCTCTCTCGATCAGTATGCTTTGAACCCGTTATCTCTTGAAATGGTGGTGATGTCAAAGGCGTTGGCCCATTGGTTAACGACAAGTGTACCGCTGATATTAATGGCTCCATTTCTTGGAATATTGATGAATTTGTCAAACGATGCTTTTATGCCACTGATATATTCGATGTTAATTGGAACACCTGCGCTATCGTTAATCGGGACGATTGGAGCCTCTCTAACCGTGTCGATCAGGCGTGGAGGCGTTTTGTTGTCGTTGCTTATATTACCGCTCTATGTGCCTATACTTATTTTTGGTGTTATCTCGGTTGATACGCTGACAGTGGGAAAAGGTGGAAACGCTTCTATGTTAATTCTGGGCGCGTTAACACTTTTTAGTATGGCGATTACACCTTGGGCAGCTGCGGCCTCGGTTAGGATGGCCCTCGACTAAATTTCTACATCTTTAATGCTTTACAAATTTGAATTATTGAGTTTAATCTTCAATTGTTTATGAATGGTTTTAATTAGATGATTATAGAGGAGCAAAAAAGTGTCAACTAAACCGGAACTAGTTTATTCTGGCTGTCCACATGATTGCCCGTCCACATGTTCACTGGTCGTGGAAAGGTTAGATGATAATACCATCGGACGCGTTCATGGTGCACCGGATAACACCTATACTGACGGTGTTATTTGCGCCAAGGTCGCCCGTTACGCGGAACGTACCCATAGTAAAAAGCGTTTAACGGTTCCCTTAAAACGTAGCGGACCTAAAGGATCAGGTCAATTTGAAGAAATATCGTGGGATGAAGCCCTCGATATTACGGCTCGTGCTTTTAAGAAAGCCGAACAGAAATATGGGCCGGAAACAGTGTGGCCTTATTTTTACGGCGGAACTATGGGTTTAGTTCAGGGCGGTGCTATAGAACGATTGCGCCACGTGATGGGCTATTCTTTAATGCGCTCCACCACATGTGGTGGTATTGTAGACAGTGGCTGGATGGCGGGAACGGGCCGTAAAGTTGGCCCTGATCCCCGGGAAATGGCAGAAGCCGATCTAATCGTAATCTGGGGTACCAATGCCGTCTCAACACAAGTTAATGTTATGACCCACGTCGCTAAGGCTAAGAAAAACAGGGGCGCAAAAGTTGTTGTTGTTGATCCCTACAATAATCCAACCGCCAAAACGGCTGATATTCATGTTTGTCTCCGGCCGGGGACTGATGGTGCGCTGGCCTGCGCGATTATGCATATAGCCTTTAGGGACGGATATGCTGACCGGGATTATATGAAAAAATATTCGGATGTACCGGACGAATTGGAAGCGCACCTAAAGACGCGGGGTCCAGATTGGGCCGCGAAAATAACGGGGTTAACGACCGAAGAAATTGAAGCGTTCGCAAAGCTATATTGTCAAACGGAACGCTCCTATATCCGCTTGGGATTTGGACTTTCGCGGTGCCGAAATGGTGCGGTAAATGTCCACGCCGTTAGCTGCTTACCCACGGTAACCGGAAAATGGCCGACACCAAGCGCAGGTGTCTTCTACAGCAATAGTGGCATCTATCATTTTGATACAACCCTGATCGAGGGGCTTGATGTTAAGAAAAATAACATTCGGTCGATTGATCACTCCAGAATTGGCCCGGCCTTAACTGGCGATAAGGATGATTTGGGTGATGGTCCGCCCGTCACCGCAATGATTATTCAGGGAACAAATCCAATGGCTATTGCTCCAGATCAAAATAAAGTCCGCGCAGGGTTTGCGCGCGAAGATTTATTTATTTGTGTTCATGAACAGTTTATGACCGAAACAGCCCGTATGGCGGATATCGTTCTGCCTGCGACAACGTTTGTTGAACATGATGATATATATAAAGCTGGCGGTAATTCTCATATTGTTTTAGGGCCAAAAATCATCGAGCCCGTCGGTCAATCCAGAACAAATCATGAGGTAATAACCGCGCTCGCAAAAAGGTTGGGGGCGAGCCATCGCGGCTTTGGCATGAGTGCTAATGAAATTCTTGATGAAACACTTGGTGCGTCAAAGCATCCTGACCTTAAAGCGATGACTGATAAACATTTTCATGATTGCATAGAGGATTTTGACAGCCATCATTTTGTGTCTGGTTTTGGGTGGCCCGATAAAAAATTTCGTTTCAAACCGGATTGGCAAGGAATGGGGCCGAGAGGACACGAATTGCCTTATTTACCGGATCATTGGGACGCCACTGATCCGCTTGACAATGACCATCCGTTTAGATTAATGACGCCTCCCGCCCGTAACTTCCTAAACTCTTCCTTTAACAACACCGCGACGTCGTTAAAGAAGGAAAAAAACCCAACTCTTTTGATCCATGCTGATGACGCACAAGACCATAATATTGTTGAAGATGGTCTGGTACTAATTGGCAATCAGTTGGGGGAACTTGAATTGAGCGCAAAAATATTTGACGGCGCGCATAAGGGGGTCGTTGTTGCAGAAGGAATTTGGTGTTTAGACGCCCATAAAGGCGGCAAAGGGATCAATCAACTCGTTAGCGCGGAAATTGCGGCACCCGCAGGCGGGGTTGTTTATCATGATAGCGCAGTATGGATACGGCGAGCCTAAAATTTTTAACAGCAATTTATTCAGCGAGATGTGTGGGGTCCGTATCATCGATTACTTTTTTAAGAAATCTTGGAAGATAGGGGTGCATGCGCTGCAATTGTCTGCCAACAGCAGGTAGTCTGCGACGAGTCCTTTGCATTTTGGTCTTAATCCACTGGCTTTCTGAAACCAAAATACTTAGACCGATCAAGGCTACAATTTGCCCAATTGGCAACGGTATTGGCGCGGTGATAGTGCCGACGATAAACATCACCCATCCAACGAAAAGTTTTAGTGGTCTTTTTAAAATTTGCCAATTCATAACACTGTTACTTACCCAATTACCTTAACGATTTAGTATAGATAACAAAAGTTAAGAAATTAACAAGGTGTAATTGTGGCGATCACGTCGATTTTTTTCACTATTTCTTGATTATAGTACCACAAAAGGATAGATCAGACATATGCATAAGTTTGCCAACCCAGCCCGTTTCTTACGGATTAGTAGATTGATCACGCCCTGGTGCTTTATTTTGACTTTGGTAAGCCTCGTCGTTGGGCTTTATTGGGGTCTGTTTGTCGCGCCGGAAGATTATCAAATGGGCAGCGCTTATAGGATAATTTTTGTTCATGTCCCGGCCGCTCATATGTCAGAAATTTGTTATGGATTTATGGCCGTTGTCAGCGTAGTTGCGATTATTTGGAAACATCCCCTTGCGGATCAATCGGCCCGTGCCGCTGCGCCGATCGGTGCCGCTTTCACTGCACTCGCCCTTTTGACCGGAAGCCTTTGGGGCAAGCCTATGTGGGGAACCTTCTGGATTTGGGATGCACGTCTAACATCTGAGCTCCTGTTACTTTTTTTATATTTTGGTTACATGGCGGTTTGGGAAGCCATCGATGACCGGGTTCAAGCCGCACGTATTGCGGCAGTAGTGGCCCTCGTTGGCGCAATAAATCTTCCCATTATAAAATTTTCTGTTAACTGGTGGAACACATTGCACCAACCAGCCAGCCTCTTAAAATCAGGCGGTTCGGGTATGCATCCGGACATGTTGTGGCCATTATTAATTTCTATATTGGCGTTTTATTTATACTTCGTCACTGTGCTTTTATGGAGGATACAAACTTTGATCATTCGCCGTCAAATTAGAGGGCTGCAAATGCGTCTTGCGGATGAAAAAAATAAGAAAGGGCTGAATTAACATGGGCGAATATGCTATTTTCGTCTGGCCAAGCTATGCTGCGGTTATTGTGATTATGATCGCGGTTGGGTTTATAAGCTGGAAAAATAAAAATCGGAGTGAGAAAAAACTCACAGACCTACAGTCCAAATTCGATAATATGAATAAGCAGGAATAATTTATTATGGCTTTTGACGGAAATACACGCGCTGGTAAGCGAAAGAAGAAAAGGCTTTATTTGGTCCTCACAACAATGACCATCTTGGTGCTTGCAGTTGGGCTTGTTCTAACTGCATTGGAAGACAGCATTAGCTTGTTCCTTGATCCAAGTGAACTTAAGGAACGAAATATAGCGGACGGTCAACATATCCGGCTGGGCGGCCTGGTGGTAGAAGACAGTTTCGTCAAAGATTCTGACGGGCTAACCTATTATTTTGATGTGACGGACGGTGCCGAAACCGTAAGCGTTACTTATAAAGGATCTCTTCCCGATTTATTCCGGGAAGGCCAAGGTGTTGTTCTTGAAGGAAAGACCAATAGTAAAGGTCCCTTTAATGCGAGCGAGGTCCTCGCAAAACATGACGAAAATTATATGCCTAAAGAAGTTATGGATAGTTTGAAAAAGCGTGGTGTTTACAGAGACGCGAATGAAGAAGAGAGTATATGATCGTTGAAATCGGCCATTATACGCTAATTCTTGCTTGTTGCTTATCATTCATCCAGGGAACGATCCCTCTTTATGGTGCCTTAAATAATAAAGGTCGGTTAATGGCCGTGTCTGCCCCGGCGGCTTATGGCCAGCTTTTTTTCGCTATTCTGTCTTTTGCAGCCTTAATGTACGCATTCGTGGTTTCTGATTTTTCTGTCGCCAACGTGGCTAGAAATTCCCACACTTTAAAGCCAATGCTTTATAAAATATCGGCTGTTTGGGGAAATCACGAAGGGTCAATTTTATTTTGGGCTCTAATATTGTCAATTTATGGGGCAATGGTGGCGTATTTTGGTCGTAATCTTCCAAAAACGCTTCATGTTAAAGTATTAGCGATCCAAGCACTTGTCGGTCTTGGTTTTTATCTGTTTCTACTTTTGACATCCAATCCATTTGAAAGGGTGTATCCGTTTCCGATGGAAGGTAACGGATTAAATCCACTATTGCAGGATCCGGGGCTCGCGTTTCATCCGCCCCTGCTTTACATGGGCTACGTCGGATTATCTGTTACATTTTCATTCGCCGTTGGCGCGCTGATAGAGGGACGCGTCGATGCCGCGTGGGCGCGATGGGTTCGGCCTTGGACATTACTTGCGTGGTGTTTTCTAACTGCTGGGATTACACTTGGTTCCTGGTGGGCTTATTATGAACTTGGCTGGGGCGGCTGGTGGTTTTGGGATCCGGTTGAAAATGCGTCTCTTATGCCCTGGCTTGCAGCCACCGCGTTACTTCATTCGGCAATAGTCGTAGAAAAGCGCGATACATTAAAAAGTTGGACGGTGCTTCTGGCTATCATCGCTTTTTCTTTCAGTTTGCTCGGCACTTTTATTGTTCGCAGTGGTGTTCTGACATCGGTTCATGCTTTTGCAACTGATCCGGAACGCGGGGTTTTTATATTGATGTTTCTTTTTCTTGTCATTGGTGGCAGTTTGTTATTATTTGCGCTTCGGGCAGATAAATTACAGCCGGGAGGATTATTTGCACCTATTAGCCGTGAAAGCATGTTGGTAATAAATAATTTGCTTCTGTCCGTGGCGGCGGTTGTGGTTCTTTTTGGTACTCTCTATCCTCTATTAAGGGATGCATTTACGGGTGACAAAATTACCGTTGGACCACCCTTCTTTAATATTGCATTTGGATTTTTAATGATCCCATTGCTGCTGGTGATGGGCGTTGGGCCTTCTGTCAATTGGAAACGGGCGGACTTGAAGGGACTTGCATCAAGGCTTTCATTTGTATTTTTAACGTCATTAGCGGCAACAATTTGTTTCTTCATAATTAGTGGCGGTGGCGATATTATGGCCGCCGTTTGGCTTGGACTTGGCTTATGGCTTGCGCTATCCACCCTTTTCGAATGGGCGGAGCGCATCAAGATATTTAAGTCAGGAGCCATAAAACGAATGAGCCGACAGCCGCGGGCCTCATTAGGAATGAGCTTTGGGCATCTGGGTCTTGCGGTGGCGGTGATAGGAATGGCAGGATCTTCATTTTGGAGTACGGAATACCAAAATGTAATGGCTTACGGCGACAAAGCGAAAATAGGCGGGTATGAGTTAGAATTTATAGACACTGACGGCGTCACCGGGCCGAATTATACAGCGGTTAAAGCGTCATTCGACGTAAGCAAAGAAGGAATATTTATCGATACGCTTGAGCCAGAAGCACGTGTCTATTTAACACCGCCGATGCCCACAACAGAAGCGGCAATTTTAAGCACATTCTCCGGCGATCTTTTTGTGGTAATTGGTGAAGCAAATAGCGAAGGATATGACCGGTGGGCAGTTCGACTTTATTATAAGCCACTTCAAATTTGGATATGGTCCGGTGTTATAATTATGGTGATCGGGGGCCTTATTTCATTAAGCGACCGCCGGTTTAGAACGGGTGCTCCCAAAGGAGGAAAAAAGTAGATGCGGCTTAACATGTTTATTCCATTTGCAATTTTTTGCCTGCTTTCAGCGGCACTTTTCGTAGGCTTGAACTTAAATCCCGGCAATATACCTTCGGCATTAATTAATGATCCCGTGCCGGAATTTTCATTACCCATCGTTGGCGGTGAAGAAATAGGATTTTCTTCAAACGACCTTGGCGCGGAAGATGAGGTTATTCTGGTGAATTTTTTCGCGTCCTGGTGTGCGCCTTGTTACGTTGAGCATCCATTTTTAATGAAATTAAAAGAGCGCGGCTATAAAATCTATGGTGTAAGTTATAAAGACAAAGCCAGAGATACCAATGGATTTATTGAACGCCAAGGTAACCCTTATTACAAAATCGCCGCTGATGAAATGGGCCGCGTAAGCATAGATTGGGGTGTTTACGGTGTGCCTGAAACATATATTATCAAAAATGGCATTATTATGTACAAACACGCGGGTCCAATTCACGAAATGGAATTTGAAGATAAAATAATTCCAATCATTGAGAGTATTGAACAATGAGGTATATCTTAAGCCTATTCGTATTAATGACATTGTCCTTTTCGGCACTCGCTGTGGGCGTTGATGAAGTCCGCCTGGCCGATCCTGCTGAAGAGGCAAGAGCACAAGGCCTTATGAAACAGTTGCGTTGTTTGGTTTGCCAGAATCAGTCGATCGTTGATAGTGATGCGGCCCTAGCGAAAGATTTGCGCATTATTGTCCGTGAAAGGATAACCGCTGGCGACAATGACGAGCAGGCGCTTTCTTTTATGACCAGTCGTTACGGTGATTGGGTCTTGCTCAAGCCGCCCTTTGATGGCGGCACCATTATACTTTGGCTATCGCCTCTACTGTTGCTGATAGTCGGCTTTTATATCGTTTACCGCAGTCAAAAAGGACGACAAACAAAGTTGATCGTTGAGCCACTTTCAGCAAAAGAGCAAAGCCGCGTGAATGAATTGCTTAAAGAAGGGAATGGAGATTAATGTATATCATTCCGCTCGCATTTTTTGGTTTTGTGGCCATTTCATTTGTTTTGCTCCCTTACTATAAGATAAGATACGTTTCGCCGACGGAGGCTCCGGACGTGGGGGTATATCGTTCCCAGTTAAAAGAGCTGGAAAATGATGTGCAGAGAGGAATTATTGCGCCCGATGAAGCGGCAAAGACCAGAACAGAAATAGAGAGGCGCTTATTAAAAGCGGCATCACAACAAATAAAAGACATCACCATTGAGAATCCCAATCATTTATTGGCAACAGCTATGGTCGCTATCTTGCTAATGTCCGGTTTTTTTTATGCCGTTATTGGCTCACCTGCCATGCCGGATTTTCCCAAAAACTCGGCCATGCAAAATGGCGAGAAAATTGTTGAATCAGAAGAAGTAAAAAGAAATAAAATACTGGCAGGGCAAGTTAAACTGAAGCTTCAAGAAATGCCTGATGAAGCTCGTGGCTGGGCTTATCTTTCTAATCTGGAAATGAGTTTAGGAAATTTTCAAGCTGCTTCGCAGGCACTTTATCAGGCTCATATTTTAGAACCGGATACGTTTGATTATCAATTAATGTATGCAGAAAGCCTTATTCTCGCTTCCGCAGAGCGTGTGACACCAGCCGCCATGACTGTACTAAACAAGGCAGTTAAATTAAGCCCGGATCACCCTGGACCAAAATATTATCTTGCCCTTGCTGATTTTCAGGCTGGTGACGTTGAAATTGCTTATGAAGATTGGTCAGAAATTAGAAATGGTTTGGAAGAAAATAACCCGCTGTTGCCGCTTGTCGACTTCTGGATTGGCAGGGCCGAGACAGCTCTTGGTATAGCAGCTCAACAGCTACCGGAGACAAGAGCACCGTCAATTTCTGCAGAGCAGGCCGAAATTATTCAGAATATGGGCGAAGCAGAACAACAGGAACTAATTCGCCAAATGGTGATGCAACTGGCCGAAAAGCAGAGGGAAAACCCGACCAATATAGAAGGATGGTTGAGGCTGTCGCGCGCCTACATTGTGCTTGGTCAAAAGGACCAGGCGATAGAGGCAATGAAGAGTGCGCTACTTAACGCGCCGGCAGACCAAAAAGAAATTTTACAAAAAGAAGTAGAAAAATTAACTAATTTGCCTTAAAGTGCATACCATCGTTGCAGAATGGTAACATTTCCAACTAGGCAGAAAGTCTAAAAATCATTTTTCTTCAATAGATTAGTGACTTTAGAATTGGTAAATGTAATGAAAATTGGTTCACAATCGCAGACGCTGGTCTCACTTACTTCTTTGCTTGATGCCTCCAGGCAGCAACAAGTTCAACGTGAGGAACAGCAAGAAAAGAAATTGCAGGAAACACGCGATAGCCGATTGACTGCGAGAAAAGGTGAGCGCGAAGAGTTAATAAGGAAAAACCGCGACGCTTTAAGAAAAATTCAAGACGATATCCGACTTAAGAATTTAACTCGCCTGAAAGAAAATGATGACATTGACGATGAAAAATCAAGAGATGTTAATTTAAATCTTCGTGAAAGCTTCATTCCCAAAGCAGTAGAAAATAGTCAGCCAGCATTTAAGAAGCTTGGCCAGGTTGTTGATATAAAAATCTAGTCTTCTTCATCAATTTGATGTTTCATGACAAGGGGCATTTGCGCCATGGCGAATACGAAACTAAGCGGCATAAAGACCCAAATTTTCGCAGAAATCCAATCTTCATTGCTATAATTACGCCAAACATATTCGTTAAGCAATGCACACCCAATGAAAAAGAGACCCCAATTGCGGCTCATTTTCATCCAGGCAATCTCTGCCATTGGCGGAAATCCAGCTTCCATCAGATTTTTAATAAATGGTTTACCAAAAGCATACCCGCCAAGTAACGTTAGGGAAAAGAGCGTATACAGGATCGTTGGTTTGATCTTGATAAATATTTCGTTATCAAAGTAAATAGTAAGCCCACCGAAAATAGCCACCAAGCCCGCCGAAATCCAAAGCATAATGGTGATCTTTTTCAAGAGTATCTTGGAAAAGATCATTGAAATAGCCATTGCTACCATGAAAATTTTTGTAGCCGGGATAATTCCGCCTAACCCGTTTTCATCGGCATAATAGCTATTCGCGTAGAAAAATACGACAATTGGACCCATTTCAATGAGTAGTTTAATTACTTGCTTCATTTTGAGCCTCTCATATTACCTTTACTTTATTTCAACACCGACTAACATTTTCGAAAAATCACTGGCATCAAAAGGTTGCAGATCATCTATGGTTTCCCCCACGCCAATAGCATGTATTGGTAGTCTAAATTTTTCAGCGCACGCCACCAGAACGCCGCCCCGTGCCGTGCCATCAAGTTTTGTCATAATAAGTCCCGTAATACCAGCCATTTCAAGAAATACTTCGGCTTGTAACACCGCATTTTGTCCTGTCGTCGCGTCTAAAATTAAGACGGTGTCATGGGGTGCAGTCTCGTCGAATTTTTTAATGACTTTTATGATCTTCTTAAGTTCGTCCATTAAATGGCTTTTATTTTGTAATCGCCCCGCCGTATCGATCATTAAAATATCGGTATTTGTTTCGCGGGCTTTTTTAATTGCATCATATGCTAGCCCTGCGGCATCGCATCCTTCCTTACCGCTAACAACAGGGACGTTGTTTCTGTCGCCCCAAATTTGCAATTGTTCGGTCGCTGCGGCTCTAAACGTGTCGCCTGCGGCCATCATGACACGTTTGCCATCGTTTTTAAATTGTTTTGCAAGCTTTCCGATTGTGGTGGTTTTACCCGCGCCATTCACGCCTACCATCAAAATCACATGGGGCTTATTCTGATCGTCGGTCAGGAGTGGCAAGGCAACTTCTTGCATGATCTCGCCAATTTCTTCGGCCAGAGCGTGCTGTACTTCCTCGGCACTAATTTGTTTATCAAATTTGTTTTTTGAAAGCCGTTCGCATACTCTTGCGCTAACGGCGACACCAAGGTCGGACATGATAAGAAGGTCTTCAAGTTCTTCGAGAGTGGAAGCATCAAGGCGTTTTTTCGTAAAAATACCTTTAATACCATCAGTAAGTGCAGATGAACTTTTTTTAAGGCCTCGTTTTAGACGACCAAACCAGCCAACTTTTTTTTCTTCATCAGTCATTAACGATTTCCGCAATCAATATACCATCTTGATAACCTGTGACTGTTGCTTTTGCAATATGCCCGATTGAGTGGTCACCTGAAATTTTTGCGGGTGCAAAATGCTCGGTATGTCCGATCGCGGCGTCTTCATCATTTAATGATTTTTCGATTAAGATGCTTACCTGATTACCCATTTGGGATGTCAGCAGTTGATCAAGTTTTTGTTGGCCCAGAGTACGCAGCCGAGTGGCGCGTTCTTTGCGAATTTTTTTATCAAGCTGAGGCATTTTTGCGGCTGGTGTGCCCTCTCGTTCTGAATAGGGAAAAACATGAAGATATGTTAAATCGCAATCTTCAACGATGCGAAGTGAATTTTGAAACATTTCTTCTGTCTCAGTCGGAAACCCGGCAATGATATCTGCGCCAAAAACCACATCGGGTCTAGCTTTTCGAACCTGGCGGCAAAATTCAATCGAATCTTCCCGCGTATGTCTTCGTTTCATTCGTTTCAAAATCATATTGTCGCCCGCTTGCAAAGATAAATGGAGATGGGGCATCATTCTTTCATCGGTAGTTATAACGTCGAAAAGAGCTTCGTCAACTTCTATAGAATCAATAGAACTCAATCGAAGTCGTTCTAACTCCGGTACATTTTTTAATATTTTCTGACATAGCGTACCAAGCGTCGGGCTGCCGGGAAGGTCAGGGCCGTAAGATGTAATATCGACGCCCGTTATGATAACTTCCTGATATCCATTTTCAACAAGCTCTCTAATTTGTGTTACTACCTCGCCAACTGGAACAGAGCGGCTATTGCCACGACCGTACGGTATGATACAAAACGTGCAGCGGTGGTCACAGCCATTTTGAACTTGAACAAAAGCTCTTGATCTTTCCTCGTAGCCTTCGATCAACTGAGGGGCAGTTTTTCTTACCGACATAATATCATTAACGTTAATGCGTTCCGATTTTGAAACACCAAAATCCTGATAACTTCGCGCACTCAGTTTTTCTTCATTGCCCAGGATTTGGTCAATTTCATCCATCTGTGAAAATTGAACGGGATCAACTTGTGCCGCGCATCCTGTAACGATAATTTTAATGTTTGGGTTTTCACGACGAGTGCGACGAATAGCTTGTTTAGCCTGTCTGGTAGCTTCGGCAGTCACTGCACAGGTATTAAACACTACCGTATCATCAAGACCAGCATTAATGGCGTGGTTTTTGATAACTTCGGATTCGTACGTATTTAGTCGACAGCCAAATGTAATGACTTTTGCTTTTTGCGCGTTTGTCATAGTTAATATTTAAAGTGCACTCTTAGGGGTTCTTATACTCATATTTCACTATATGGACTGATTCTGATAAAAAACCAATAATTATCCAAAAAACTAATCACTATCCAAAAATTATTGGGACCAGAACGTAGCACGTACCCGTTACCGCGAAGATAGCGAAAAGGTTAAGTCTAAATCCGGCATTGGCCATTTGCGGGATGGTCACTTCACCACTTGCGAACACGACCGCATTGGGTCCCGTCGCCACAGGAAGCATGAATGCGCAACTTGCTGATATGGCGAGCGGTACAAATAATATCATTGGATCAATTCCGGATGCTAAAGCTAACGCTCCCATGATCGGAAGCAGTGTTGCGGTTGTCGCTGTATTACTCGTTAATTCAGTGAGGAAGACAACAAGCGTTACCAAGATCATAATAATAAAAATTAGATCAAAGGCACCAATTGCGGCAAGTTCGTTTCCAATAAAAACGGCAAGTCCCGAAGTCTTTACGGCGGCCGCTAAACTCAAACCACCACCAAAAAGCAACAAAACACCCCATGGAATTTTCTCAGCGGTTTTCCAATCGAGTAGAGCGGAATTTTTCTCTTTCTTTGATCCAGATGGAATCATGAACATAAGGATTGCACCTGCTATGGAAATAAGCGCATCACTAAGCCAGGGAAGCATTTCGAGGTTTTTTTGTATCGGAGTGCGAAGAATCCATGAACATGCGACAAAGGCAAAAAGCATGGTCATCCTTTTCTCCGGTAAGCTCATCGGTCCCATTGCGTCAAGTTCATGTTGCAGCAATTCATGGGCGATCGAATTTTCTTTCAGATCGAAAGGATGCGCCAGTTTTGTCAGAACAAAGCACGCGATTGGTAACATTATCACTACGGTTGGGGTGCCGATCAGCATCCAAGATAAAAAGCTTACATCGATGCCGTAATTTTCTTTCATGAAAGCAATTACCAGTAGATTTGGTGGAGTACCGATTGGCGTTCCGAAACCACCGATATTAGCTCCGTATGCGATACCAAGAACCAGACACAGTATAAAACCCGTTGTTTTTTCGTTTCGTTCCCTGACCATTTCACCGGCCATTGAAAGTGCGATAGGAAGCATCATTAAAGTACTTGCTGTGTTGCTGATCCACATCGATGTCATCGCGGTGACTGCCATAAATCCGCCGATGAGCGCAGTTGGATTGTTCCCAACCCTTACGAGTACCATTAATGCTATTCGGCGATGTAAATTCCATTTTGCCAGGCCGGTTGCCATTATAAATCCGCCCATCAACAGTAGAATGGTGGGTGCTGCGTAGGGGGCAGTAGCATCGCCAATCGAAAAAATACCAAGCATGGGAAACATGACGATCGGTAATAGGGACGTTATGGGTACGGGGATGGCTTCAGATGACCACCAGTAGGCAAGTAAGACGGTTACAGCGGCAACTTTCCATGCACTATCGTTCATGCCTTCGGGAGCGGGGAGTAAAATCATGATCGAAAAGAACACTATGCCAAGCAGCATATTGATATAATTCATCCCGATTTTATTCATTATACCTGAAACCCTGCTTTACTTTGAATAAGTTTCAAAGTGAATTAAAACATGTGTAACACTAAACTTAGCATTATCCGCGATGATTTTGGCTTATAAGTAAATTCGTCGGCACCGTCCAATACAACTGCATCGTTAACTATTGAGCGCGTATATTCAACTCGTACGGCGATGTTTTCCATTACAGCCACCTCGACACCCCCGCCGTAGCGTAGGGAGGTAAGACGTTTATTAAAATCGTTATTGTTACCAAGGCGTTCGTTGACGCCTTTTGTTTTTAAATTTACACCTGAATATCCAATCAACCCAAATACCAGCGCTTTGTCGGAAATAGTAATACCGGAGCGAAGGCTGATATCGAAAGTATTTCCTTGTGATATTTTAATTGTGTTCACACCGTCACTAAGCACCGTATTACCTTTGTCGACTATAAATGCCGCCTCGGCGCCAAAATATACCGGCCCATAATTTAGGCCATATCCGCCCATAAATCCGCCGCCATAACTATTTTGTGATGTTTCGGATGAAATACCATTAAAATTACTGATTACGTTTTGTGAAAATGCATCGACTACATCTGTTCGTCCGACATGGCTGGCTGTTGTTTCAAATGTAGATTTTGTCGTGATAACACCCAGATATAAGCCCTCAAACGGGCTACCATCCACGCCGGCCTGCGCAGAAACATTGCCAAATGAAATTAGGGTTACTACCAAATATAGGGAAAGGTTTTTTATCCGATTAAGGGTCATTAGTTTACGGTCCATTGGTCGTTATGGTTCAATTTACTTCGAACATATTACATTTTTTCGGCCAAGCGTAAACAAGAACTTGACTCTTGTTTAAAATACTCATATTTTCCGCCCATTCCCAGTGGATGAAACATAATATGTGTCCGAGGATATCCACCAGTCAGCGAAGGTTCGCCCACTGGTGTGTTTGTGTTATGAAAAATTCGTTTGGTTAAATTGAAGCGGTAAGGAAGCAGAGAAGCATATGTTTGATAGTTTAAGTGATAAACTTGGCGGTATATTTGATAAGCTTAAAAGGCGTGGTGCTTTATCCGAAGCCCACGTTGATGAAGCGATGCGCGAAGTGCGCTTAGCACTTCTCGAAGCCGATGTCGCGCTTGCTGTTGTCAAAAAGTTCATTTCTCAGGTGAAAGAAAAAGCAATTGGTCAGGAAGTTGTCAAATCGGTAACTCCAGGTCAAATGGTGGTTAAGATTGTTAATGACCAATTGGCGGAAATGCTTGGTGGCGATGCCAGTACCATTGATCTTAATGCTCCGGCACCCGTACCTGTGCTGATGATTGGGTTGCAAGGTTCCGGCAAGACGACATCGACAGCTAAAATTGCAAAGCGACTAAAAAATAAAGAACGCAAAAAAATTCTTATGGCTTCATTGGATGTTCAACGACCCGCAGCGATGGAGCAATTGAAAATCCTTGGTGAGCAAATTGATGTAGCTACTCTACCTATTATTGCCGGTCAAATGCCTGTAGATATTGCAAAGCGCGCAATGATGGCGGCTAAACTGCAGGGGTTCGACGTTGTTATGTTGGATACAGCTGGGCGACTTCATGTTGATCAGGCGTTAATGGCAGAAGTTGTGGCAGTCCGCACGGCAGTTAATCCACACGAAACGTTACTAGTGGTTGATGCCCTAACGGGACAAGATGCCGTCAATGTTGCGGAACAGTTCAGCGAACAGGTTGGTATCACCGGCGTTGTGCTCACGAGGATGGATGGCGATGGGCGTGGTGGTGCTGCGCTTAGTATGCGTGCGGTGACAGGCAAACCTATTAAACTCGTCGGTGTCGGTGAAAAAATTGATGACTTGGAAGAATTTCACCCTGAACGGGTAGCATCACGCATCTTGGGAATGGGCGATGTGGTTTCTCTCGTTGAGAAAGCTGGAGAAACCATCGAGGCGGAAGAAGCCGAAAGAATGATGAAGAAAATGAAGAAAGGAATGTTCGATTTTGACGACCTGCGTTCCCAACTTCAACAAATGAAAAAAATCGGCGGCATGGGGAGTATTTTAGGAATGCTACCGGGCCTCGGTAAAATGCAAAAGCAAATGGCAGCTGCCAACATCGATGATGGCGTATTAAATCGTCAGGAAGCGATCATCAACAGTATGACCCCAAAAGAAAGAGCGCGTCCGAAACTCATGAATGCATCACGCAAAAAGAGAATTGCGGCAGGTGCAGGCGTGACTGTGCAGGATGTGAACAAGTTGATGAAAATGCAAAAACAAATGGCAACAATGATGAAGAAAATGGGCAAGAAAGGGGGGCGTATGCCGCTTCCCGGACAAATGCCACCCGGAATGGAAGGATTGCTGCCTAAATAACCTTAGCCGCATTCTAACTGAATAATTATTAATTGAATTAAACTAAGTTAAAGGAAAAATTAAATGGCTGTAAAAATTAGACTAGCACGCGGCGGTGCAAAGAAACGTCCCTACTACCGCGTTGTAGTAGCGGATTCGCGCTCTCCTCGTGATGGTAAATATATTGAAAAAGTTGGTACTCATAACCCACTTCTTCCTAAAGATCACGAAGACCGCATTAAATTGGATGTTGAACGCATTCAACATTGGCTCGGTCTAGGTGCAAAACCATCGGATCGTGTAGCGCGTTTTCTCGACGCAGCTGGCTTGATGAAACGCGAAGCGCGAAATAATCCAAATAAAGCAAAGCCGGGCACAAAAGCACTTGAGCGTATTGAAGAGAAAAAAGAGAAAGAAACAGCGGCAGTTGAAGCTGTAGCACAAGCAGCTGAAGAAGCGAAAGTGGCGGCTGAAGCACAAGCAGAGGAAGAAAAAAAAGAAGATACGGCGGTTGAAACTCCAGCCGAAGAAGCTTCTCCTGAAGACGCAGCAGTAGAAGAAGCCCCTGTTGAAGTCCCGGCAGCGGAAACAGTTAAAGAAGAAGCAGTTAAAGAAGAAACACCAGCTGCAGAAGTTGCAGCTGAGAAAGAAAAAAAAGAAGAAGGCGACAAATAACAATGTCTTCTTTTGCGCACAATGACAACTCACCTAATAGCACTATAGATGATCCAAACTTGGTTTGTCTTGGGGCTATATTTGGTGCCGTCGGCGTGCGTGGTGCTGTTCGGTTGAAAGTTTTTACCGAAGACATGAAGTCCATTTGTGATTACGGCCCGTTAACGTTATACGGCCACGAATGTCCTGAAGGTAAGAAAGTGGCTGCTAAGATTTTACATAATGTGAAGGGTGGAATTGCCGTTAAACTTGATGGAATTGAAGACCGAAATGTTGCTGAACTGCTAAAAGGATCAAAGTTATATATCGCGCGGGATGTCCTACCTAAAATCGAAGAAGAAGACGGGTTTTATTATGAGGATCTGGTGGGTTTAAATGCGAAAAATATGGATGATGATATATTTGGAACCATTGACGGTGTTTTTAATTTCGGTGCAGGTGATATTATTGAAGTGAAACTATCAAAGGAAAATGGCAAGCTTATGTATCCTTTTTCTGATGAAATTGTCCCTGAAGTAAATATCGAAGCGGGATTTGTAGTGATTAACCGTGAAGCATTTGATGATGATGCCGGTGATGCAGAAGAAGCGGAAACAAATTAAGGGAAGGCGAAAGAACATGTGGCAAGCACAAATTCTGACACTTTTTCCAGAAATGTTTCCCGGGCCGCTGGGTCATTCCCTCGCCGGCAAGGCATTGGAGAATAATTTATGGAGCATAGATGTGATGCAAATTCGCGATCATGCTTTTGATAACCACCGATCGGTGGACGGGACGCCTTCTGGCGGCGGTCCTGGGATGGTGATGCGGGCAGATGTTATAGGACGTGCCATAGACGCGGCATTGGATAAAATACCGGACGATGCAAATAATGAAGATTGGCCGCTTGTATATTTATCACCACGTGGCAAAAGATTGGATCAGAATATGGTTCATAATTTTGCAAGAAAAAAAGGAATAACGCTTATTTGTGGACGATTTGAAGGTCTGGATGAGCGGGTACTGGAAAAGCGCAATATAATCGAGGTTAGCCTCGGCGATTTTGTTTTATCCGGAGGTGAATTAGCGGCGCTGATGCTCATTGATGCGGTGGTAAGGCTAATTCCCGGCGTCATTGGTGAGCCAGAGACACTTAAAGAGGAAAGTTTTACCAGCGGATTACTGGAATATCCGCAATATACCAGACCCCAAGAATGGGAAGGGCTTGAAATACCCGACGTACTGATGTCAGGACATCATGAAAAGATAAGGAAATGGCGCTTAAAAAGTTCAGAAAAACTGACAAAACATAGACGCCCTGACCTCTGGAAGAAATATAGTCACAATAAAAGTGATGATTGATATTGAATTATGGTTCAAAGTTGTTTAAAAGAGCCGCCGTACAAGGAAAAATATTATGAATATAATTGAAAAAATTGAAAACGAGCAAATGGCTCAACTTACGGAGGGCAAAACCATTCCAGAGTTTGCTCCTGGTGATACTTTGAAAATCAATGTGAAGGTTGTTGAGGGCTCTCGTGAGCGTATTCAGGCTTACGAAGGTGTTTGTATTGCTCGCTCAAACCGTGCATTGAATTCATCATTCACGGTTCGCAAAATTTCTTATGGTGAAGGTGTTGAACGTGTATTCCCGCTTTATTCACCGAATGTCGATAGCATTGAAGTGATTCGCCGCGGACGTGTTCGTCGCGCGAAACTTTACTATCTCCGTGGTCTGCGCGGCAAGAAAGCCCGTATTGCTGAAAAAACGGATTGGCATAAAAAGTCTGCAAATTAAGACCTGACCGTCTAAATAATTTCGAGGCTTAATCAAAAGAGCCTTAAGCAAAATGAGGCTCAGGAAACGGGGCCTCATTTTTTGCGTTTATGCGCAGTTATAATAAATGGCTTAAGATTATTTGATACCATAATGAAGGACTAGGAAAACCAAATGAGTAATCCACGCACATTATATGATAAGATTTGGGATGCCCATGTTGTTGAAGAACAGCAAAGCGGCAACAGCCTTATTTATATTGACCGTCATATCATTCATGAAGTCACAAGCCCGCAAGCGTTTGAAGGCTTAAGAGTGGCGGGACGCCCGTTGCGTCGGCCGGACGCCATCCTTGCCGTTCCCGATCATAATGTTCCGACGACTGCAGACCGCGCGACACGTGTGGATAGTATCGAATCAAAAACACAGCTGGATGCACTTGAGCGAAACTGCGCTGAATTTGGTGTGGAATATATCCCGATGATGGATGCGCGCCAGGGTATTGTTCACATTATTGGCCCCGAACAGGGATTTACACTTCCTGGCACGACAATCGTTTGTGGTGATAGTCACACATCTACCCACGGCGCGTTTGGGGCACTAGCCTTCGGAATTGGCACTTCCGAAGTCGAACATGTTATGGCGACCCAGACACTTATACTAAAACGTTCAAAGAATTTACGTATTGATCTGTCGGGCGATCTGGGTCTCGGTGTTACGGCGAAAGACGTAGCCTTGGCTATTATAGGGACTATCGGAACCGCTGGCGGTACTGGATCGGTAATAGAATTTACAGGTTCAACGTTTCGTGATCTTTCAATGGAAGGGCGCATGACCGTATGTAATATGGCGATCGAAGCAGGTGCGCGCGCAGGCCTTATTGAGCCTGACGAGAAAACGTATGAATATGTAAAAGGAAAACCAAAAGCGCCAAAGGGAGCCGCTTTTGAAATGGCAGTGAATTATTGGAACAGCTTAAAATCTGATGAAGGGGCAAAATATGATAAAGAAATCTTCATTGATGTCGCTGATATCGTCCCGCAAGTAACTTGGGGCACGAGCCCGGAAGATGTATTGCCAATTACCGGCGTCGTACCCGGTGCTGATAATATTAGTGATCCTGAACAAAAAGCATCTATTGAACGGGCGTTACATTATATGGGTCTTAAACCGGGCGAGAAACTCACCGATTTAAAAGTTGATAAAGTGTTCATTGGATCATGTACTAATGGCCGTATCGAAGATATGCGGGCCGTAGCAGAAGTTGTTAAGGGACGCAAAGTTGCTGATACGGTTGATGCCTTGATTGTGCCGGGAAGTGGTCTTGTCAGACTTCAAGCTGAAGAAGAAGGTCTTGATAAAATTTTCATTGAAGCCGGATTTGACTGGCGAGAGCCGGGCTGCTCGATGTGTCTGGGAATGAATGCTGACAGGTTAAAACCTGGTGAGCGATGCGCATCCACATCCAACAGAAATTTTGAAGGCCGCCAGGGACCAAGCAGCCGCACACATCTGGTTAGTCCGGCGATGGCTGCTGCTGCTGCTATTACTGGCCAGCTAACCGACATCAGGGAGCTTTAAAATGGATAAATTCACCAGTATTCGTGCCGTAGCGGCACCGCTTCCGATGATTAATGTTGATACGGATATGATCATCCCGCAGGAACATCTTAAAACCATTGCGCGGTCTGGTCTGGGTAAGTATGCGTTTTCTAACATTCGTTACAACGATGACGGCTCGGAAAACGCAGATTTTATATTAAATCAACCCGCTTACCGTAGCGCGGAAATTCTTATTGCAGGGGAAAACTTTGGCTGTGGCTCAAGCCGCGAACATGCGCCGTGGGCGTTAATGGATTTAGGCTTAAAATGTGTCATTGCCCCTAGTTTTGCTGACATTTTCTACGGAAATTGCTTCAAGAATGGTTTGCTGCCAATAAAATTACCGCAGCCTATTATTGATGAATTAATGAAAGATGCAGAGCGCGGCGCAAACGCAATTTTTACAGTTGATCTGGAAAATTTAGAAATTACCCGTCCTGACGGCGATGTGATTAAATTTGAAATTGATGGTTTTCGCCAACATTGTTTAATCAATGGCCTGGACGATATTGGTCTTACAATTGAAAAAGATGAAAAAATATCAATTTTTGAAGATCAACAAAAAGCACAGCAACCCTGGTTGTATAAATAAGCTTTATAAGTAGAGAAATAAAATGACCAAAAACTATAGTATGTTAATCCTGCCGGGTGACGGCATTGGCCCGGAAGTCATGGACGAAGTGAAACGTGTTATCGAATGGCTGGGCGAAAACCGCGGGCTTAACTTTGATATTTCCGAAGATCATGTAGGCGGTAAAGCCTACGATGTATACGGTAAACCTCTTAGTGATGAGGCACTCGCTAAAGCGAAAGAAGTTGATGCGGTAATGTTTGGTGCAGTTGGCGGACCAAAATGGGCCGGTGTCGATTATGATAAGCGTCCTGAAGCAGGGCTTTTGACATTACGCAAAGAACTTAATCTTTTTGCCAATCTTCGCCCGGCCATGTGTTTTGAACCGCTTGTTGACGCATCAAGCTTAAAGCCAGAACTGGTCAGCGGGCTTGATATTATGATCTTACGCGAACTTACGGGCGGCGTATATTTTGGTGAGCCGCGCGGCATAGAAGACCTTAGCAACGGGCAGCGCCGGGGCGTTAACACGCAAGTTTATGAAACATATGAAATTCACCGCATTGCTCATGTAGCGTTTGATCTGGCCGCTAAGCGAAATGGCCTCGTGACATCGGTTGAAAAATCGAATGTTATGGAAAGTGGATTATTGTGGCGCGAAGAAGTTGAAATAATTGCCAAGGATTATCCCGATATTAAACTTGAACATATGCTTGCTGATAACTGCGGTATGCAGCTCGTGCGCACACCGAAACAGTTTGATGTGATTGTTACTGATAACCTGTTCGGCGATATGTTAAGCGATGTTGCGGCAATGCTCACAGGCTCGCTTGGCATGCTGCCTTCGGCATCGTTAGGTGAAGTGGGCAAAGGGGCTCTTTATGAACCCGTTCACGGCAGTGCGCCGGATATTGCCGGGCAGGGTAAAGCCAACCCGATCGCAACAATTTTAAGTTTTGCCATGGCCCTTCGGTATTCTTATGATTGCGCCGATGAAGCAAAGCTTATTGAAGACGCGGTAAATGATGTGCTCGCCGATGACGTCCGAACGGCAGACATCCATCAGGACGGTAAAATGCTCGTTTCAACAACGGAAATGGGCGATCATATTTTAAACGCATTAACAAAGTTAAATAGTTAAAATCATTGGAGAAAACAATGTCCTATAAAGTGGCCGTCGTGGGAGCGACTGGCAATGTTGGCCGTGAAATGCTCAATATTCTGCATGAACGCCAATTTCCTGTTTCAGAAGTTGTGGCCCTCGCGTCTCGTCGTTCAGTTGGTCATGAAGTTACTTTTGGTGACACGACGATTAAGTGCAAGAACCTTGACGATTATGATTTTACGGGTACGGATATTGCGCTAATGTCTGCTGGTGGGTCTGTCTCTGCCAAATGGGGTGAGAAAATAGGTAAAACCGGCTGTGTGGTTATTGATAACAGTTCCCATTTTCGAATGGACCCTGATGTACCGCTGATTGTGCCAGAAGTAAATCCGGGTGCTATATCCGGCTACACTAAAAAGAATATCATCGCCAATCCAAATTGTTCTACGGCACAAACGGTTGTGGCACTTAAGCCGCTTCATGACGCTGCGGTTATCAAACGCTGTGTGGTTTCCACATATCAGTCTGTTTCCGGAAGCGGTAAAGACGCTATGGAGGAACTATGGTCGCAAACACGGGCTATTTTCGTTAACGACCAAGTGGAAACAAATATTTACCCAAAACAAATCGCCTTCAATGTGATCCCGCACATAGATGTGTTTATGGATAATGGGGATACAAAAGAAGAATGGAAAATGGTCGCCGAAACCGGTAAAATTCTTGATCCGGATATTCGCGTAACCGCAACTTGTGTTCGCGTTCCGGTATTTATCAGCCATTCTGAAAGCATTAATCTTGAATTTACCCGCGAAATGACCCCGGCGCGTGCCCGTGAAATTCTTCGAGAATCACCGGGTATTATGGTCGTCGATAAGCATGAAGACGGCGGATATATCACGCCGATTGATGCGGCGGGTGAATTCGCTACCTACATCAGCCGTATTCGCAAAGATGAAACCGTAAAGCGCGGCCTTAATCTTTGGTGTGTGTCCGATAACCTGCTCAAAGGAGCTGCCCTTAACGCCATTCAAGTTGCCGAACTTCTTTGCAGGGAATATTTAGGTAAATTGAAGCTAATTAATTCTGAGATGTAAAAAATTAAGGCCAGTTGATCAGCTGGCTTTTATTGTATTATGTCAAATCCACCCTTAACGCCAAATGATATGATATTATTAATATGTTCTTGTTTCCAAACAATACCTAGTTGCATTTCTTGTAAATCATCTCCAGTATATCTACCTGAATAAACACCCAGAAATTTAGAATGGACGCCGGGCCTTAATACTAATTCGCCATCAATATTCGAACATATTCCTAATTGCCGTGCAATCACAGGGGCACCAGACATTCCTTCTCTTGTAGCACAGTCTATCAAGAACACTTCATCTTGATTATTGAGGGGATAGTTGGGTTCAGATGCGATTGATGCTTTCTTCCAAACAGGAATATTATGCTGTTTTGTTTGGTTTCGAGGATAGCCTAATACAAAGACATCGATTCCTACTGCGACATCTAGATCGCCGGTCACTCCGCTTGACAAGTTAACAACCCCATTGGCAAATTTTGACTTATCAATATTCAACTTGAGAACGGCTACATCCACTTTCTGCCCAAAATCCTTCTCTTGTAACCACGAATTTTGATCTTGCTCATTAATCAGCAGCTCGGAATGAGAATAGCAGTCATTTAGGAAGTTTTCTGTCCTAATGAGAGGAAAAGACAATGAGTGAGGTATCGCACCCGAAGAATGGCGGGGTTGACCCGTTTGTGAATCCCGCCCAGACAAAACGTGCCAATTGGTTACTAGATATATATTGTTTCCGTAACTGTAGAAAAATCCCGTTGCGTTAGCGAGACACTGCCCAGTACTCGAGAGAATTTCAAGTGGTACAACTGAAACCGAATATCGATCTATGGTATTCAATTCACTTACCCCTGACGTTCGATCATCATCTTTTTAATCTCGCCAATCGCCTTGGCCGGGTTAAGGCCTTTCGGGCAGGTGTTGGTACAGTTCATAATCGTATGACAGCGGTAAAGGCGGAATGGGTCTTCAAGATCATCAAGTCTTTCGCCGGTATTTTCATCGCGACTATCCACAAGCCATCTATAAGCTTGAAGCAGCACTGCGGGGCCAAGGTATTTATCACTATTCCACCAATAACTGGGGCAGCTGGTTGAGCAACAGGCGCAAAGCACACATTCATAAAGTCCGTCGAGCTTTTCGCGGTCTTCGGTGCTTTGAAGTCGCTCAGTTCCGGATGGGGTCGGTGTCTGTGTTTGCATCCACGGTTTAATGGAGGCGTACTGTGCGTAAAAATTGGTAAGGTCCGGTACTAAATCTTTCACGACATCCAAATGTGGAAGCGGATATATATTCACATCGCCTTTATATGCGGCAATATCAATGGTACAGGCAAGCGTATTTTTACCGCCAATATTCATGGCGCATGAACCACAAACACCTTCGCGGCAAGACCGACGAAAAGTGAGAGTGGGGTCAATTTCATTTTTAATTTTGATCAGCGCATCCAGCACCATCGGTCCGCATTTATCAAGATCAACTTCATAAGTATCGATACGCGGGTTTTCACCGTCATCTTCGTTCCAACGATAAATGTTAAACCGTTTGATGTTGGTTGCGCCTTTTTCGGCGGCCCATATTTTCCCCTTTTTATAAGTGGAGTTTTTGGGAAGTCTAAATTCAGCCATTGTATAATTCCCTTCCCTTAATAGACACGGGGTTTTGGTTTAATATAGTCAACTTCGTCGCTCAGCGTATAATCATGAACGGGACGGTAACTAATGTCGACTTTTCCTTTATCAAGATGGGCGATGGTGTGTTTCATCCACTCTTCATCATTGCGGTCCGGAAAGTCTTCATGCATATGCGCACCGCGGCTTTCCGTGCGGTTTGCCGCGCAGTGCATGGTTGCCTGTGCTTGCCCCATAAGATTATCAAGCTCCAAAGCTTCAATAAGGTCACTGTTCCAAACCAGCGAGCGGTCAAAAGTTTTAATGTCCGGCATCAAATTCGCCACATCGTCAATTTTGGTTTTACCCTCTTCAAGAATTTCTGTGGTTCTAAACACAGCACAGTTTTCCTGCATTGTGCGCTGCATTTTATCGCGTATATGTGCGGTAGAAAGTTCGCCGTCCGCATATCGAACAGCATCTAACCTACCAAGGGCCATATCGGCATGATCCGCAGATAAAGCTGTATGTGATTGGCCAGTGGTTACAACATCAGCAACTCGTTGCGCTGCCGCGCGGCCAAATACCACAAGGTCAATGAGTGAATTTGAACCAAGACGATTTGCCCCGTGCACTGATACACACGCCGCTTCACCAATAGCCATCAGGCCGGGGACAATGCGGTCAGGGTCTTCGTCGGATGGGTTAAGAACTTCGCCGTGATAATTGGTTGGAATACCGCCCATGTTATAGTGAACCGTTGGCAGAACCGGAATGGGTTCTTTGTTTACATCAACACCGGCAAAAATTTTCGCTGATTCAGAGATTCCCGGCAGGCGTTCATGAAGAATATCGGCGTCCAAATGATCAAGATGAAGATATATATGATCGCCATGTTCGCCGACACCGCGACCTTCGCGAATTTCATATGACATGGAACGTGATACCACATCCCGTGACGCCAGATCTTTTGCAGAAGGTGCATAACGTTCCATAAAACGCTCACCTTCCGAATTAACGAGATAGCCGCCTTCGCCGCGGGCACCTTCGGTAATCAGTACCCCTGCGCCATAAACCCCGGTTGGATGGAACTGCACAAACTCAAGATCCTGAAGCGGAAGTCCGGCCCGTTGCACCATACCGCCACCATCACCGGTACAGGTATGTGCGGATGTCGCGGAAAAGTAAGCACGGCCATACCCGCCAGTAGCAAGTGTCGTTGAATGCGCGCGAAAACGGTGAAGCTTACCCGTATTCATATCAAGGGCAATGACGCCTTTGCACTCGCCATTTTCCATAATCAGATCGATGGCAAAATATTCCACATAAAAATCTGTGTCATACTTTAGTGACTGTTGATAAAGCGAATGGAGCATCGCATGGCCGGTTCTGTCCGCCGCAGCGCATGTGCGCTGCGCCGGCGCGCCTTCGCCAAATTCCGTTGTCATGCCGCCGAACGGACGTTGATAAATTCGGCCCTCTTCTGTGCGGCTGAACGGTACGCCAAAATGCTCAAGCTCATAAACCGCTTCCGGCGCCTGACGCACCATATATTCTATGGCGTCCTGATCACCTAACCAGTCGGAACCTTTAACGGTATCATACATATGCCATTGCCATTTGTCGGGACCCATGTTGCCCAATGAAGCGGCGATACCGCCTTGTGCCGCAACGGTATGCGAACGTGTTGGAAATACCTTTGATATGCAGGCGGTTTTTAATCCACTTTCCGCGATACCCATCGCGGCGCGAAGTCCGGCACCGCCGGCCCCCACAACGATCGCATCATATACATGATCTTCTATTTCGTATGATTTGTTCATTATGATTAAACCTTAAAGCGCAATTTTTAAAATGGAGAATATAGCCGTAATCGCGATCGCTACACAGCCGAACGTGATCATCATTTGCAAAGCCATTTTAGAGCCTTCAGAATGTATATAATCTTCGACAATAACCTGAAGGCCAAGTTTTAAATGATAAATACCGGTGATGATAAACAGCGTCATAAGTATGGCGACAACCGGTGAATTCATCCAGTTAATGACAATTTCATAATCTGCTTGGGTCATTTGCACGATGCTGGACACAAACCAAATTGTAAGGGGGATAAGCGCAACGGCTGTCACTTTTTGCATCCACCAGTGATGGGTACCATTTTTTGCGGAACCAAGACCGCGAACTTTACCAAGGGGGGAACGTAAGCTCATCATTTTCTCCTAAATCAAACCGTAACCAACGGCCCAGGAAAGGACTGTCAGTATAATGGATGAAAATAAAACCAGTTTGCTGGAACGCTGAGTATCTTCGAGTTCGAAACCTTTACCCATATCCCAAAATAAATGACGAATACCGTTACATAAATGTAGTGTCAGTGAAAAAGTAAACGCAAACAAAACCGCTTTACCGATGATGCTGCTCATGACCATTCGAAATTGATCATAGGCATCAGGACCTGAAGCAACAGCGATAATCCACCATGTAACAAGTAGCGCGCCACCACCGAGAGCAACGCCGGTTGCCCGGTGCAAAATGGACAAAGCCATCTCGAGACTCCATGAATATACCTGTAGATGCGGTGAGGTTGGCCGCTTGGTGTGAGACATCTGCTACTCCCTCCTGAGAATTGATTTAAGGAGGAATAAACCTCCCCTTCTTAATCGTTTTTACCATAATGAGGACATAGAGCAAGTTATTACCTTAATAAATAAGAACAATTATAATTTTTCTTATATTTGGTACTGGTTTATGTGTATATTTTAGAAAAAGCAGGTGAGACGATATGAAGCAACTTTATAGTATTATAATCTGGTTGATATTTGCGTTAGCTGCATGTGACACGAATTCAATTAACGAGAAACATACGAAAATGACAAAGAATGAAACCGCACCGATTGCAAAAAAAATGCCATATGAAATGGAAATTCACGGACACAAACGTGTGGATGATTATTACTGGATGCGCGATGATGATCGGAAAGACAAAAAAATATTAACTCACTTAGAAGCAGAGAACGCCTATCTAAAAAGTGTGATGAACCATACAGAAGATTTTCAGGAAAAATTATTTGAGGAAATCGTAGGGAGGATCAAAAAAGATGACACAAGTGTCCCACTTCTGCGGCGCGGGTATATGTATCAATCACGATATGACGGGCAAAATGAATATCCGGTTCATGTAAGGTGGAAGCAGGGTACAGATACCGATGAAATTCTTTTCGACGTTAACAAAATGGCAGAAGGCCATAGTTATTTTAATCTTAGTGGCTATTCGGTAAGCCCTAACAACAACATCGCGGCTTTTGGAACCGATACGGTGAGCCGTCGAATTTATACGGTTCAATTTAAAAACTTGAATACTGGTGATTTATATGAAGACACCCTGGAGGGTACGTCCGGCAATGTGATTTGGGCCAACGATAATGAACATGTGTTTTACATAAAAAAAGATCCGCAAACTTTGTTAGGAAGGGAAGTTTATCGTCACAAGCTTGGCACCCTTCAAAATGATGATGTTAGGGTTTTTGAAGAAAAGGACGACAGCTTTTATATGTCGCTTGGTAAATCTCGTGATGGCTCGGTTTTATATATTCATCATGATAGTACGTCCATAGCGGGCGTTTCCGTGCTTGATGCATCAAATCCACTTGGGGAGTTTAAGCTATTTTTACCGCTTGAGGATGATCATGAATATTCTGTTGAAAAGTTGGGAGAATATTACTATATCTATACCAATTGGCAGGCCAAAAATTTTCGAATTATGAAAGTTCATGAGGCCAGCACCGCCGACAAAAATGCGTGGGTGGATTTAGTGGCCCACCGTGATCAGGTTTTCATTTCTGATTTTCGGGTGTTTGAAAACACTTTGGTTGTAAAAGAAAAAGAAAATGGTGAGAACCGTATTGTTGTTTCTCATCTGACAGGTAGTGACAGTAGGCAACTGAAATTTGATGATCCGGTATTTGACGTTAGCATTTCATCTAACCCGGAAGTTAACGCGCCGAATGTAAGGATAAATTATAGTTCCTTAGCCACGCCGCAGACGGCTTATGATTTTGATCTTATTACGGGCGAGAGAAAGCTCTTAAAGCAGGATGAAATTCTGGGCGATTTTAATTCGGGCAATTATCAAAGTGAGCGCATATTTATAAAGGCGCGCGACGGTGCACAGGTACCGGTATCAATTGTTTATAGGAAAGATAAGTTCGGTCATGATGGCACCAATCCGATATTTCAATATGCGTATGGTTCTTATGGTATCACCATTGAGCCAAGCTTCAACTCATCGCGTATTAGTCTTTTGGACCGGGGTATTGTTTATGCAATAGCGCATGTGCGCGGTGGCCAAATGCGGGGCAGGCCATGGTATGAGGATGGTAAATTATTTAATAAAATGAATAGTTTTACCGATTTTGTCGATGTGACGAAAGCACTCACTGCTCAGAATTATGGGGACGGCGCAAAAGTTTATGCCATGGGCGGTAGTGCGGGGGGGCTTTTGATGGGTGGTGTACTCAATATGGCACCTGAATTATATCTCGGGGTTGGCGCACATGTTCCTTTTGTTGATGTAATGACGACGATGCTTGATACTTCGATACCCCTTACGACTAATGAATATGATGAGTGGGGCAATCCCAATGAAAAAGAATATTATGATTATATGCTTTCCTATTCGCCGTATGATCATATTGAAAAAAGAGATTATCCAAATATTCTCGTCACAACCGGTCTTCACGATTCGCAGGTACAATATTTTGAACCGATGAAATGGGTAGCTAAACTAAGGGATTATAAAACGGATGATAATATCCTTATATTTGAAACCGACATGGATGCGGGACACGGTGGTGCGTCAGGTCGCTTTAAGCGTTTCAAACAAATAGCACTTGAATATGCATTCTTTTTTGATTTGCTTGGCATAAAGGAATAACGGAATAAAAGATTTACTGATTTTGACATTCAAGGTGGTGCTGTTATTGTCATAATGAGTTTCGAACACATAAAAAAATTACCTTAAAAATTACTTTTAAAAAGTTAATGGGAGAAAATAATGAAGAAAATTGCTGCAATAGCATTTGCCGGGATGATGGGACTTTCGCCCCATGTAGTGTTTGGGCAGGACAATGCATTAACCGACGAAATGGTCGCTCATGCGAATATGCTGGGTAAAAATGCATATGCGTCGAGTTTAACGGAGGAAATTATCACTTCGCTTACCACAGAAGTGGGCCACCGTTTGGCTGGTACTGCAAATGATAAAAAAGGTCGCGAATGGGCTATGGCCAAAATGACGGTCATGGGCTTTGACCGCGTTTGGGAAGAACCGGTAACAATTCCGCTGTGGCACCGTGGTTCAGCGAGCCTACGCATGACAGAGCCGTTTCAGCATAGCATGGCTCTTGCTGCGCTCGGTAACAGCGTTGGTACACCAGAAGGGGGCCTTACGGCAGAAGTCGTGCAATTTAATGAATATAAAGACTTGGTTGCGGCCGCACCAAACAGCCTTGAAGGTAAAATTGCCTATGTGTCGTTCCGGATGGAAGATAGCGGCGTTCGTGGTGCCAAGGGATATGGATATGCGGGGCAGGCGCGTCGCAACGGGTCTGTTGCCGCTGCAAAAGCAGGTGCTTCAGCCATTATCATCCGCTCTATTGGTACAGACGACAACAGGACGCCGCACACCGGCAGTATGAATTATGCGGACGGCGTTACGAAGATTCCGGCGGCGGCCATCTCTAACCCTGATGCGGATCTTCTTGATAACGCCCTGAAATATGGAGAGCCTGTAACGCTACATCTTGAAATGTCATCACATTCTCATGACGATGTAGTCACATATAATGTGCTGGGTGAAATTACCGGAACGGACGAACCTGAAAAAGCAGTAATGATTGGAGCGCATCTGGACAGTTGGGATCTGGCAACTGGTGCGTTAGACGACGGTACCGGGGTATCAATTGTTATGTCTGCGGGCAAGCATATTATTGATGGTGGTAAAAAACCCAAACGCTCAATTCATGTAATGCTCTTTGCAGCGGAAGAAGAGGGGCTTTATGGTGCCCATGAATATGTTCGCGCCCATAAAGAAGATCACAATGATTTCGACAATACAATCTTGGGTGCCGAATGGGATAGTGGAACAGGACGCATTATTAATATTGAGCCGGGCGTTGGTCCCGCGTCCTTAAATGTCGTTCGTGAAATTGGTGCAGTATTGGCACCGTACGGTGTTGCAACGCTCTCGACAAATGGTGCAAAGGGCCAGTCTGATATGTCGGCACTTGGAAATGCGGGTATGCCGGCAGTTAATTTGGGGATGGAGAAAACAAATTATTTTGATTTTCATCATACGCCAAATGACACCCTGGATAAAGTCAGTATGGAAGCTATTACGCATAATGCGGCGATATATGCCATGTTTGCTTATCTGGCGGCCACAGTGGACACAGATTATAAGAAATAAAAACTAATATCCGGGCCTTTTGCCAAAGATTGCGGTGCCAACTCGAACGTGGGTGGCACCGTTTTCTATAGCAAGCTCAAAATCGCCGCTCATACCCATTGATATATTGCTAAGCTTATTGCGTTCCCCGATGTCTCTTGACATCGTAAAGTGTGGCACCGGATTTTCCCCTACTGGTGGGATGCACATAACGCCAACGACATCCAATTTTAACTCGTCACGACAAAGGCGTATAAAATCATCTGCCTCCGACGGTGCAATTCCTGCCTTTTGACTTTCAAGTCCAGTGTTCACCTGCACGTAAATTTCGCAAAATTTTCCTTCTTCTTCAAGTATTCGGGCGATGGTGCGCGCCAGTTTTGGTCGGTCGACCGTCTCAATCGTATCGAACAGGCCAACGACCTGCCTCACCTTATTTGTTTGAAGTGGACCAATAAGGTGTAATTTTACGTCCGGGTATTTTTCCTTTAACGGGGGCCATTTCTGGACGGCCTCCTGAACGCGATTTTCGCCAAAAATACGGTGCCCTTCCTTGAGCACTGGGAGGATAGTTTCTTCCACATGAATTTTGGATACGGCGACCAAGGTAATATCTTTTTCGCTGCGGTTACTTTTTTGCGCTGCGGTTGAAATTTTATCCTTTATGATCATGAGATTGCTGGTCATTCAAACTACCTTATACTAAAGTCATTATATGGAAAGAAACCTAACAGAGATTGCAGAAGACCTCAATCGCCAAAGTGGATATGTACATTTACCGAGTTTGATTTTTATCACTGACAACGAAACGCAACCATATCCCGAAAGTGTTATAGAAAAAATGCCAAGCGGCTCAATGGTGATACTTCGTGATTATGATTTAGAAAGCCGGCGGGAACTAGGTCAGGCCCTAAAATATATATGTGAAAAAAGAGGCATAAAGTTTGTGGTGGCAGGGGATTTAACGTTATCTTTGATGGTTAAGGCGGACGGTATTCATATACCTGAGCATGCTCTGCATAAGGTATCTTCTATAAGAGAGGAATATCCAGATTATTTTATTACAGCCTCGGTTCACAATGAAGCCGCCATAAAACATGCGCTGGAGGGTGATGTTGACGCCTTGCTTCTTTCCCCTATATTTCCAACAAAAAGTCATCCTGAAACCTTCAAAGACATTAACTTGACTATTGGTTTAAACGCGCTGAAGATAATATGCAGTAAATATGAAGTGCCAATATACGCACTGGGCGGCATCACAATTGAAACGGCACCGGACCTTAGTAATTCAGGCGTAACAGGAATTGCGGCTATAAGAGGATTAGAAACTTAGATTTGTGCCAAAGATAAAGGTTTTAACATCATCAAGGGGTACAATTTCAGTGCCATTACTGTATGAATAATAAGTAAAGCGACCCGTGAAATTGATGTTGGAAAATAATTTATACGTTGCTCCAAGTTCAAAGGCAGAAACATTATCATAAATATTATATTCCGGCGACAGCAGCAATGAATTATTTCGCCTATATTCACCAACACGCAAGTTTGCGGACCAGCTTTCACTATTATACCCCAAGCCGAAATCGAACCCGCTTAAATCCGAAGCAAATAGATAATCATTACGACTGTATGATGCACCAACTTGGAAGCCAGAGTAATTAACGCCAAATGTCAAGTTATAGGACTGTTGTGCAGTAAGATTGCTATCTAAGAAATTCGTATAATTTCCAAGGGACGTTTGCATAAAACTGGATCCTACCAGTATTCGAAGTGATTTGTTTTTGCTTATTCGCTTTGTGATATCATCTGACGAGGAAAGCGATAAAACGAACTGCGACCCTCCAAGTGTAGTCGCCGCTCCACCATAAGACAAAGTTGATGACGGTAGATTAAACGATAACGAAGGATTGTAGCTATATTCTTGGCTGAGTTCCATTGACACAGTATCTTCGTTATCATTTTCCGATAATGATAAGACAGAGCGTTCTTCATCTTCAGGATTTTTTAACTGAATATATTGGTCGGGTTCTTCGCTATTTTTAGCATTTAGAAATTGGTTGAATTCATTTTGTAATATTTCTGTAACAATTAATTCATTTTCTTCGTTGGTTTGCGGTGCAGAATATGCCGGATTTAAACGAATTTGACTTTGAGCATACGCGCCACCCATCGTAAAACAAGTTACAACAACACCAGCGGCTATAGCAGAAATATAAGTTTTTAATGCTCGCTTCTTCACTTTAAACCCCTATTAATAAAGAAAATTATCGTAACAGTATCAGTCGGTTAGGATAGACAACCGAAAGAATATATTAGCGATATTAACATTTATCAAAAATCTTCCATACATATCTAATAATAAGTATATAGAAATAAATTATAAAATTCAATTACTTGATATGAATTTTTATAAAAAATAGAATATTTGGCAGGACATTTTACATAAAATCTGATAAACAGCTTTATCGAAATTAAAGTGGTCGTTATCATGTGCTAAAATAGTTAAATTATAGGCCACCCTCGCCTATATATATTGCGTTAAAAGATTGGAATATAAATGTTAGTAAACCAGAAGATATCAGTCACCAATTTGTCGAAATTGTTGATGATATCTACAGTTCTGTTTTTGGCCGGATGTACTACACGTACCGATATCGGAGAGCCACGTACAAATATAGCAGCGGCTGAAGAAGTATACGAGATAGGTGTTAATGCTTATTTATGGAGAGCTACACTAGATACCTTGGCATTTTTACCGATGACTTCAGCCGACCAGTCTGGTGGAGTCATAATCACGGATTGGAAAGTGAACCCAAATGATGCCAATGATCGTAGCAAAGTTGATGTTTTTATTGTTGGTAAAGAGCTGAGGGCTGATGCGTTAAAAGTATCTGTTCACCGTGAAACGCTACAAAACGGTACCTGGGTTTCTACTGCGCCTCGTAACGGCGCAGCCGCACAGGTTATAAATGCCATTATTATTCAAGCGCGCCTTTTACGTAGAGACAATGCACCAACTTCAAACTAGATATAGAGCGAAAGAACGGAATTAACTGTAAAAGCATCTAATATCAACGGGTTTGTTGATAATATCTACATATGTTTTATTCATCGGGATTACGAATTATGACACGCTATAACGCCAGTGCCACAGAGGAAAAGTGGCAGGAAATTTGGGCAGAAAGAGACTCGTTTGCGGTCACAGAAGATTATTCAAAACCAAAATATTACGTGCTTGAAATGTTTCCTTACCCGTCTGGTCGTATTCATATGGGGCATGTTAGAAATTATACTCAAGGCGACGTCGTAGCCCGCTATAAAAGAGCAAAGGGATTTAATGTTCTTCATCCTATGGGATGGGACGCCTTTGGAATGCCAGCAGAAAATGCCGCGATGGAAAATAATGTTCATCCGGCAAAATGGACATATGAAAATATTGATCATATGAAAAACCAACTTAAGCGGATTGGGTTTTCGTTTGATTGGTCGCGTGAATTAGCCACATGTGATCCTCACTATTATGGCAAAGAACAGGAAATGTTCATTGATTTTATGGAAGCAGGACTTGTTTACCGCAAGGAATCTTGGGTAAATTGGGATCCTGTCGACAACACGGTGCTTGCTAATGAGCAAGTGATAGACGGTAAAGGGTGGCGAAGCGGTGCGGCTGTAGTTCGAAAAAAACTAAGCCAATGGTTTTTGAAAATTACTGAAGTCGCAGATGATCTAAACGCAGAACTGGAAGAGCTGAAAAGATGGCCTGAGAAAGTTCGCGTGATGCAAAAAAACTGGATTGGAAAATCCAAAGGGATGCATTTGTCATTTGATGCTGACCAATCGGATGAAAAAATAAAAGTTTATACCACTCGCCCCGACACGATATTTGGTGCGTCATTCATAGCAATTGCTGCGGATCATCCACTCGCAACTATATATGCACAAACAAATGATGAGCTCCAGGAATTTATTGAAGAATGTAGAACCTTAGGCACCAGTGAAGAAGCACTCGAGAAAGCCGAAAAAAAAGGGTTTAAATTAAACCTTGATATGAAGCATCCGTTCAAAGAAGACCTGTTGCTACCGGTTTATGTGGCAAATTTTGTGTTGATGGAATATGGCACCGGTGCGGTATTTGGCTGCCCTGCTCATGACCAGCGGGATTTGGATTTTGCAAGAAAATATGATCTTGATGTGCAAGCCGTGGTCATCCCAAGCGGCGAAGACGCCGCAAAATTTGAAGTTGATAATATTGCCTATACAGACCCAGGTACAATCGGCAATTCCGAATTCTTAGACGGCTTAACCGTAGAAGCTGCCAAATCCAAGGTGATTTCACTGGGTGAAGAAGGTGGGTTTGGTGAAGCAACGACAAATTATCGTTTACGCGATTGGGGGGTGAGCCGGCAGCGTTATTGGGGAGCACCGATACCGGTGGTATATTGTGACGACTGTGGTGTAGTGACAGTTTCGAAAGCAGACCTTCCGGTGATGTTGCCTGACGATATTACTTTCGATAAACCGGGTAATCCTCTGGATCATCATGAAACATGGAAACATGTTAAATGCCCCAGATGCGATAAACCCGCCGTTCGCGAAACAGATACATTTGATACATTCATTGATAGCTCATGGTATTTTGCGCGGTTCTGCTCACCAAAATCTGACAAACCATTTGAAAAAAAAGCCGCCGATTATTGGCTTCCGGTTGATCAATATGTCGGTGGTGTGGAGCATGCGATACTGCATTTGCTTTATTCACGGTTTTTTACCCGTGCGATGAAAACAGTGGGGCTCTGTGATGTAAAAGAACCATTTGACGGGTTGTTTACTCAAGGGATGGTTTGCCATGAAACCTATCAGGATAAAAATGGAGATTGGATTTTACCGGAAGAATTACAAAAACAGAGTGGCGATAACTTTATCATAAAAGAAACAGGCGAGAAAGTGGTAGTCGGTCGGTCCGTTAAGATGTCCAAATCCAAAAAGAATGTCGTAGACCCGACGGATATCATCGATACATATGGCGCGGATACGGCACGCTGGTTTATGCTATCTGACAGCCCACCTGAGCGGGATCTTGAATGGACAGAGGAGGGTGTCCAAGGTGCATGGCGCTTTACGCAACGTTTATGGCGGATTGTTACGGAAAATATTAATATAGCAGCGGCGGACGATGATAAAGAACCGACAGACTTCACCGCTGGCGCAAAAGAATTAAGAAGAATGACCCACCAATCGATAACGTCTATTGGAAAAGATATCGAAGATTTTCATTTTAATAGCTCAGTGGCGCAAACCTACAAATTTGCAAACGCAATCGGTGCGTTTAAAGCGAACGACAATGATGGTGACCGTTTTGCAATGCGTGAGGCTCTTAAAACAATCATAATGATCACGTCGCCTATGATGCCGCACTTGTCGGAGGAAATGTGGACATTGATAGGTGGTGAAGGACTGGTTTCAGACGCACCTTGGCCCGAAGCACGGCCCGAATTAATGATACAATCAGATGTTACCGTTGTTATACAAGTTCAAGGCAAACTTAGAGATAAACTTTTAGTTTCGAAAGGTATTGCAAAAGAAGAATTAGAAACTTTGGCTCTGAAATCCGACAAAGTACAAAACGCAATTCAAGGCAAAGATATAAGAAAGATCATTGTTGTACCCGACAAAATAGTTAATATTGTCACTTAGGGATAAAAATTTAGGATACTTGATGCAGGTTCGGTTCAAATTTACGCTCAAAATTATGGGGTTATTTCTTCCCATATTTCTTGCGGCATGCGGATTTAAGCCGATGTACGGACAAAACTCTGCCAGTGGTGCGGGGCTTGCACAAATAATGGCGAATATTCAGGTCGATCAAATTCGCGACTTAAGCGGTCGCCAGGAACGACTGTCGCAGCTTTTACAAAATAATATAGAAGACCGGATTTCGCCGCTGTCTAAGGGCGGAGAGATCAACTATTTGTTAAAAGCCAATTATGAGGTCGAAGAACGTGGATATGGTATTCGCGAAAACGAGTCCGTCACGCTGCAAAATCTGAAACTTACTGTCGCCTTTAGTTTAATAGACATCAAGAGTGATAATTCCATTATGAATGGCACGGCTCGTGCTTTGGTGACATATGACCTCGTGCAGTCGGACTTTTCAAATAAAGTGGCGCGTGAAACTTCATTATCCCGCCTTTCCGAAGAAGCGGCCAATCAAGTTGTAACACGTATCGGGACGTTTTTAAGTAATAACCAAAAGGTCCCGTGATGAAGCTATCATATCGTGATATTGATGCTCAGGTTCGAAAACTATCACCGCAATATCTCGCTGTTTTAGTTTATGGTCCTGATGAGGGCCTGGTCAGGGAGCGCGCCACTAAAATAGCGAAACAAGTAGTGGCGGATTTACAGGATCCTTTTTTGGTCGCCAATGTTGAACCCGACAGTTTAAAATCCGAACCCGGCCTGCTTGCCGACGAAGCGGCGGCTATTTCGATGATGGGCGGTAGGCGCGTGGTGAGAATAGAAGGCGCGGCAGAGAACACTACTGCGGCTGCCAAGTCTTTCCTTGATAATCCAATTGGTGATGGTTTGATCGTTATTTCAGCGGGTAATCTTCGTCCCACATCAGGGCTGCGCAAACTTTTTGAAAAAGCAAAAAATGCGGCTGCCCTTCCATGTTATGAAGATAATCAAGCCTCGCTTGACGTCCTAATTCATGAAGTAATGCGTGAAAACGGCCTTTCTATTGACGTTGATGCATCTGCCTTCTTACAAATGAATTTGGGCAGTGATCGGCTTGTATCAAGAAGTGAACTTAATAAGCTCGCGCTCTATATGGGTGCGGAAGCTAAAAGAGAAAGTGACATGGTCACTCTGGATGATGTCGCCGCTTGCGTCGGGGATAGTGGCGCACTAACCATTGATACGATCACAAGTGCGACGCTGAGCGGTGATCTCAGAAAACTTGATGACAGTTTATTTAAAGCATTTAACCGTGGCGAAAATGCCATTGCGGTATTGCGTTCGTTACTGCGTAAAATTCAGCGCATGCATTTGACGTGTGGCTATATGGATCAGGGCTTTAGTGCCGATCAGGCGATGGGTAAATTGATACCTAAAGTATTTGCCATGGAAGCGCGCCGCTTTAAAGCGGATTTGGGTAAATGGACGACAGGACGCCTTGCTAGCGCCATGTCGATCACGTCAGGCGCGGAAGAAGATTGTAAAACAACTGGCATGCCGGTGGAAGCCATATGCGCGCGCGCTTGCCTAAGAATTGCCAACGCAGCGAAGCGTTGATCAAACTTCATATTTTTTAGAAAGCATAATCGATGTCGTGGTTTTTTCCATGCCTGGAAGGCTGCCAATGTCATCCAGAGTTTTATCAAGTTCTTCCGTGGTTTCTGCGCGAACCACAGAAATCATATCGTAAATACCGCTTACAGCGAAAACCGTAACCACATTAGGCATCTTTTTTAACGCTTGTAAGATGGCGTCTGAATATTTTGGGTGAAACGTCATCATTACCTGCGCAGAAATCTGACGCTCCTTATAATCTTCATTCAATCGAATCGTATAGCCCCCTATTATTCCGCGACTTTCCAGTTTTTTTATTCGGTCCTGTACCGTACTTCTGGAAAGTCCAAGAGTTCTTGCCAGCGTGGTAGTTGAACTTCTGCTATTTTGGCTAAGCAGCGATATTAGCTTTTTATCATTACTGTCTAATTTTTGTTCCATACCGTCATTTTGTATATTTATCCGTTAATTTGTCAAATATAATCGTACAAATCGACGATTTATACCCTTCAAATTGATAAACAATATCAATAGAGTCTTGTTATCAAGTAAATGTAATAGGATCAAGCAAATGAAAAACATTCTCCTTATGGGTGCCGGTAAAATCGGCGAAATGATCACCGAAATGCTCGCGGGTAGCGGCGATTACCATGTAACAGTAGCGGACATTAATGACGCGGCACTGGCGAAAATGCCGAACTATGACAATGTAAAAACAGTCAATCTTGATGTGACAAATCAAGCAAAACTTGATGCGGAAATGGTTGATAAATTTGCCGTGCTTTCAGCAGCACCATACCAGATTACCAAATTCATTGCGCAGTCTGCCGTACGAAACAGTGTGCACTATTTTGATCTTACGGAAGACGTTGCCTGTACACGTCTGGTCAAAGAATTGTCAAAAGATGCTGATGTAGCCCTTATTCCACAATGTGGTTTGGCCCCGGGATATATTTCAATTATCGCCTATGATATCGCGAAAAAATTTGATCGATTGCAAAATGTTCACATGCGGGTAGGTGCGCTGCCTAAAATTCCGTCAAACGCGCTGAAATATAACTTAACATGGTCTACGGACGGTTTAATTAATGAATATTGTCAGCCCTGTGAAGCTGTCATAAATGGTCAATTAACTGAAACGCCACCGCTAGAGGAGCTTGAAGTCTTCTCGCTTGACGGTATTGATTACGAAGCCTTCAATACATCCGGCGGTCTCGGCACTCTATGTGAAACATTAGAAGGTAAAGTTCAAAACCTAAACTACAGAACGGCACGTTATCCCGGCCACCGTGATATATTAAAGCTTCTTCTTCAGGATCTTCGCCTTAATGAACGTCAAGATTTAATGAAGGATATTTTTGAATATGCTCTTCCGTTCACTTATCAGGATGTGGTCCTTGTGTACGTGACGGTTACGGGCGACATCGACGGTCGGTTTGTTCAGGATTCATACGCCCATAAAGTCTATAATCAGGAAATTGGCGGCAAGATGTGGTCAGCAATTCAGATTACGACATCCGCTGGCATTTGTGCCATGGTTGATTTGCTCGCAGAAGGTAAGTTGCCGTCAACGGGTTTTGTCAAACAGGAAGATGTTGATCATAATGATTTTATAAACAACCGTTTTGGCAAATATTATGCGTAATTAGGCGCAGAATATTATAAAAACGTTAATAAATGCCGTGCCTTCTGTTGGGGTGCGGCATTATTTTATGGACGGCACAAAATCTTATGCTACTGTTATGAAAAAGAAACAGGGAATTAAGGGAGGAATAATTTGGCCCATGTAGCACAAGAAAAGTGGTCTTCGGGAACAGCATTTTTACTTGCCGCAATTGGCAGCGCAGTTGGTTTAGGCAATATTTATCGTTTCCCTTATGTGGTTGGTGAAAACGGTGGCGGAGCCTTTGTGCTTCTTTATCTAGGAATAGTTATTGTGTTTGGTATCCCGCTTGTTATGACGGAATTGACCATCGGACGTAGAAAGCAAGTGCCGCCAATTACCGCATACACCCAGCTTAGTGATGGCAAGAAAAGCCAACCTTTCTGGAAATTTGTTGGTTTTTCAAGCGTTTTAACCCCTCTCGGTATTCTCGGGTTTTATTTTGTTATCGCCGGCTGGACCCTTAATTATGTATACAGCATCATAACGGGCAAGCTTAGTAATCTGGTGGAAGGTCAAACCCAACAAGTTTTTGCTGACCTCACATCAAGCCCGGGAACGCTTATTTTCTGGATGACTTTAAGTTTGGCTATTACAGCGTTTATTATTTCGCGTGGCATTAAAGCTGGCCTTGAAAAGGCCGTAAATATATTAATGCCGATGTTATTTTTAATCCTTGTTTTACTTGTAATTTATTCTGCGTTTAATGGTGGGATGGCGGAAACATTTGAGTTCATGTTTACCCCTGATTTTGACAAGATTAATATGAAGACATTGCTTGAAGCCACAGGACAGGCTTTTTTCTCGCTTTCATTAGGGAGCGCGACAATGCTTGTATATGGATCATATCTTCCAAAGGACACTTCAATTCCAAAGCTTGCGTGTGGTGTTGCCTTTGCGGATACTTTCGTAGCACTCATCGCTGGCTTCGCGATATTCCCGATCATCTTCGCTAATGGTCTGGAACTTGATTCTGGTCCAAACCTCGTTTTTGTTACCTTACCAGTAATATTTGATCAAATGCCATTTGGGCAGGTGTTTGGAATTCTGTTCTTCTTGTTACTTGCTTTTGCGGCCATCACTTCGACCATTTCGCTATTTGAGCCCGCAGTTTCAAATCTTGAAGAACGCGGCATATTCTCCCGTAAGAAAGCGTCATTGGTTGTTGGAACGGGTCTTTGGTGTTTGGCGGCTTTGTCTGCGTTATCAATGAACGTGCTTTCAGATGTGCGGCTTCTTACATTTAACGATACGGTTGCTGATAAGAATTTTATGGATTTGCTCGAATATATGTCTGCCAACGGCATGATGTTGGTTAATGCGCTCTTTGCCGCTATTTTCTTAGGTTATATTGTGCATAGAAAAGATGCACTTGAGGAGCTTGGTCTGGGGGACAGCCTACTGTTTAAATTTTGGCGGGGCATTATTAAAGTTGTGGTGCCAATCGTTATCGGGTATTTGCTGATTGATTTCCTTGGATATGGATTTATCTAGTAAGCTAAATGATTGAAGCTGATTATATTATCATAGGTGCCGGCATTGCTGGTGCCTCAGCGGCTTATGAGTTAAGTAAAACCGGTAAAGTTATTATTCTAGAGAAGGAGGATCAGCCAGGATATCACTCGACGGGTCGTAGTGCCGCCGTGTTTATCACAACCTATAAACAAGGCGATCCGGTTATACGGGCCCTTGTTCTGGGTAGTGAGGATTTCTTGAAAAATCCGCCCACCGGGTTCACGGAACATGACATATATAAGCCACGCCTACAGCTTTATATAGGATCAAAAAAAGAGCAAGATGAACTTCTAGAACTTTATAGAAAACTGATTATAGTCGCGAATTCTAGCGATAGTGAACGGATCGAGCTTATCTCCCGAGAAGGAATTCTGAAACTTTGTCCCATATTGAATGAAGATTATAGTCAAGGTGCTATCCTGACGACGGGAATGGCTGATCTTGATGTCCACGCACTTCTTGAAGGATATTTAAAAGGAGCAAGACGCCGCGGATGTGAATTGCTCACCGGAGCAGAAGCGAGCTCAATAAAAAAAATCGATAAAAATTGGATCGTTGAAACAACAAAAGGTGTTTTCAAGGCACCTGTTATTATAAATGCCGCCGGGGCATGGGTCGATAATGTTGCGCGTTTGTCCGGTGTTAAGGAAATCGGCATTAAGCCGTTACGCCGAACGATGATATTACTTGATCCACCGGGGGATTATGACGTTGATAGCTTTCCCTTCATTGATGATTTGCATGAACGGTTTTATTTTAAACCGGACGCCGGTAAGATAATAGCCTGTCCCGCCGATCAGACATTATCCGAACCGTGTGATGCGCAGCCCGAAGAAATTGATGTCGCTTACGCCGCGCATTATTTTGAACAGGTAACCGGTATTAATGTGCAAAATATAGAGCATAAATGGGCAGGCCTCAGAAACAGGGTAGAAGATGGTTATCCCGCAGTTGGATTTGCTCCCGATGCACAGGGTTTTTTCTGGCTCGCAGGCCAGGAAGGGTACGGCATTAAAACAGCACCCGCCTTGGCACGGATAGCATCCGCGCTGATAAATGGCGGAAATATACCGGAAGATATTAAGGCTTTCGGGATAGATGAAACGCTCTTGGACGTGAAGCGTCTTTTTAATTGACTTCCCCGTTTTTAATCACAGCGAGGCATTGTGATCCTCCAACTTGGTATGATAATTCAGCAGGATGATTTATATCCCAAAGCACCATATCCGCCTTTTTTCCTCTTGCGAGAATGCCTCTATCGGTTAAGCCGAGCGCAAGGGCAGCATTTCTGGTAACGCCCGATAATGCTTCTTCCGGCGTAAGTTGAAAGAGTGTGGATGCCATATTGATCATAAGCTTTAATGAAAGAACGGGTGATGATCCCGGGTTGCTGTCGGTTGCAATAGCGATAGGAATATTGTGTTTTCTTAAAAGTTCGATGGGCGGCAGTTTTGTTTCTCGCAATGTGTAATATGCGCCGGGAAGCAACACAGCGACGGTACCACTTTTCTTCATCGCCAATATGCTTTCTTCACTTAAATATTCAAGATGATCAACTGAAAGAGCACCATATTTCGCGGCCAGTGCGGCCCCTTTTTGGTCACTTAATTGCTCCGCATGTAACTTCACATCAAACCCAAGTTTCCTAGCGGCAATAAATATTTTTTCTATTTCACCACAAGTAAAGCCGATATTTTCACAAAACCCGTCAACGGCTTGGGCCAACCCTTCCGCTGCGACGGCAGGTAACATATGCTCAATAATCAGATCCACATAATCTTCTCTATTAACCGCATATTCCGGCGGTAAAGCATGAGCACCCAGAAAGGAAGTTACAACATCAACATTATGCATGCGTCCAATTTTCCTGGCGGCGCGCAACATCTTAAGTTCGTTTTCAATATCCAGACCGTAACCCGACTTAATTTCAATGGTCGTTACGCCCTCAGTAAGCAGGTTCTTCAGTCTTTTAGAAGCACTGGCAACTAATTCTTCTTCAGTGGCTTGTCGCGTCGCGTTAACCGTCGATAATATACCTCCGCCCGCTTTTGCTATCTCTTCATAGCTAGCACCGTTCAATCTTTTTTCAAATTCGTCAATTCGATTGCCGCCATATACCAAATGTGTATGACAATCAATCAATCCGGGGGTCATATAAGCACCGCTGCAATCTATAACTTGTGCGGTCGGAAATTCCGGTAGGTCCTTTTTCGCACCGACCCACTCGATAGCACTACCCAACACAACAATGGCGGCATCATCGATATAGCCGTATGGATTTTCACTGTTATCCATTGTTAGAAGGTTGATATTTTTCCATATTTTATGGGTCATATTTCTGTTCGCTTCGATTTAAGTTTGACATCTGTAAATAATGTAATAAAGTTAAGTTGTATATACAACTATATCCAGAAATAGATAATATGAAAAGCATTATATTTTCCAAAGCATTATTAACCAACGGGTGGGCTGATAATGTATTATTGAATATCAATAATCAAGGTCGGATTGAAGAAATCATCAAGGATTATAAGGGAAGTGGCCATGTTGTCGCCGGGTATGCACTTCCTGGAATGAATAACGTTCATAGCCACGCTTTCCAGCGCGCCATGGCGGGACTGGCGGAATATTCGACTTCAGAGAATGATAGTTTCTGGACTTGGCGCGATATTATGTACCGCTTTGCCGAAAAAATCACGTCGTCAGATCTTCAGACGATAGCGGCACAGCTTTATTTAGAAATGCTTAAGGCTGGATATGTCAGTGTGACGGAGTTTCATTATCTTCATAATGGTATTGAGGGACGTGACGCCATGTCGGAGGCTATTTTCAGTGCTTCGAAGAAAGTTAATATTGGTCTATGCCACTTACCGGTCCTTTATATGAATTCCGGTTTTGGTGGACTGCCACTGAATGAAAATCAGCGACGATTTGGTTATGACGTGGATGATTATTTGGTTTTTCTTGAAAAGTTATCGCAACAGATAGAGGGTAACAATCAACATTTAGGAATGGCATTTCATAGCTTGCGGGCTGTACCAGCGGACGCATTAAAGAACTGTTTGCAAAACAATCCTTTGTCTGGACCCGTTCACATCCATATTGCCGAACAATCCCAGGAAGTGGACGATTGTGTTAAATGGTCGGGTAAGCGGCCGGTTGAGTGGCTTTATGATCACGTTGATGTAGATGAGCACTGGTGCCTGATCCATGCGACCCATTTAAATGAGAACGAAGTCAGCCTAATTGCCGGATCAGGGGCGGTGGTGGGGTTATGTCCAACCACAGAAGCAAATTTGGGTGACGGCTTATTTCCTCTAAATGATTTTTTGCAACAAGATGGTAAGATCGCCATTGGTTCGGATAGTCATATTTCGGTTAGTGTAATCGAAGAATTAAGACTTCTGGAATATGGTCAAAGATTGCATCACCAGCGTCGCAACATCGCAGTGAGTGATCAGGATATTCACACCGGCACCAATTTATATCTTCGCAATCTGGAAGGCGGATCAAAGGCGAGCGGATTTGATAATGGCTCATTGGAAGCTGGAAAAAGGGCAGACATCATTGTCCTTGATGAAACCTCACCAACGCTTATCGGCACGCCGGACCGTAATTTAATTGACCGGTTCATTTTTAGCGGAAATGTAAATCCGATCAAGAATGTTTGGGTCGCCGGCGAAATGGTTATAAACGATTATAAACATGCCAATGAATGTGAAATTACGCAGAATTTTTCGAAGACAATGACTAGATTACAAAAAATACTTGACTAACTTGTATATACAAGTAATTATTTACCCACAAATATTGATAAGGAAATATGCAATGAGTGTAGAGTTAAAATCAGAACCTTTATATCTCAAGATTAAAAATCACATTCTCGGACGCATCGATAGCGGTGAATGGATGGCTAGCACGCGTGTGCCTTCAGAAAACGAATTGGTAAAAGAGTTTTCTGTATCGCGTATGACAACGAACCGGGCACTGCGTGAATTAACCGATGAAGGGTATCTGATCCGGGTTGCAGGTGTTGGAACATTTGTTGCCGAATTAAAAGCCAAAAGCAATCCGCTTGAAATTCATAATATCGCCGATGAAATTCGCGCACGTCATCACGACTACAGCGCAGAAGTTTTAATATGTGAACCCGTTAAGGCCAATGCTAAAATAGCAACAATAATGAACATAAATGTTGGGGACATGCTGACACATTCACAAATAATTCATAAAGAACAAGGCATACCCATACAGCTTGAAGACAGACTGGTTAATGAAGATGTGGTGCCGGGGTATGGTGATCAAGATTTTACCAAAGAAACACCCTACGCATACTTAATTAAAATGGCTCCCCTGCAAAAAGTTGAGCATGTGGTTAAAGCGATTATCGCGCCAAATTCGATTAAGACAATACTGGACATGGCAGATGAAGAAGCCTGCTTGCTTATAGAACGTCGTACCTGGACAAAGGAAAGAGTGGCCTCAACAGCAAAACTTTATCATCCGGGATCAAGATACGAACTTTCTGGTCTTTTTAAGCCCGAATAAATTCCAGTTCTGCTTTATTTAACTAAAAAAGCAGTATAAATTATTAACTTGTATATACAGGATAAATAAATGTCAGACCAAAAATTGAATCGCCGGATAATAAAGGCACCCACCGGGACAGAATTAAATGCCAAAAGCTGGGCAGCAGAAGCGCCGCTTAGAATGCTGATGAATAACCTTGATCCTGATGTAGCAGAACGTCCCGAAGATTTAGTTGTTTATGGCGGTATTGGCAAAGCAGCGCGAAACTGGCAATGTTTTGACAAAATTGTCGAAAGTTTAAAACAGTTGGAAGGTGATGAAACGTTGCTGGTGCAATCAGGAAAACCGGTTGGTGTCTTTAAAACCCATGAAAATGCACCTCGGGTTTTAATTGCCAATTCCAACTTGGTGCCGCACTGGGCCGATTGGGATCATTTTAATGAGCTCGATAAAAAAGGTCTTATGATGTACGGGCAAATGACAGCGGGAAGCTGGATATATATCGGCAGCCAAGGCATTGTCCAGGGAACCTATGAAACATTTGTCGAAATGGGACGCCAGCATTTTAACGATGATCTAAAAGGGAAGTGGATTTTGACAGGTGGCCTTGGTGGTATGGGTGGTGCGCAGCCTTTGGCGGCGACAATGGCCGGTGCCAGCATGCTCGCTATTGAATGCCGGTCTGACCGAATAGATTTTCGAATTCGCACCGGCTACCTGGATAAAAGGGCAAACACGTTAGATGACGCAATGACGATGATTGAAGAAGCAACGTCAAAAGGTGAGGCAACGTCAATCGGGCTTCTTGGAAATACGGCGGAAATTATTCCCGAAATGTTAAAGCGAGGCATTCGTCCGGACGCCGTTACCGATCAGACATCAGCCCATGATCCTATTAACGGATATTTGCCGATTGGTTGGACAGTTGATCAGTGGGAGCATAAAATTGAAACCGCGCCAAAAGAAGTTGAAAGAGTAGCCATAGAAGCAATGTCAATTCATGTAAAAGCAATGCTTGAATATGAAAAAATGGGCATCCCTACTTTTGACTACGGGAACAATATTCGCCAAGTTGCATTTGATAATGGCGTTGAAAACGCCTTTGATTTCCCCGGTTTTGTTCCGGCTTATGTTCGGCCATTATTTTGCAGGGGAATTGGCCCGTTCCGTTGGGCGGCATTAAGTGGTGACCCGAAAGATATCTATAAAACCGACCAAAAAGTGAAGGAACTTATCCCCGATAACCCACACCTTCATAATTGGCTCGATATGGCGCGGGAACGCATCCATTTTCAGGGGTTACCCGCGCGCATTTGCTGGGTCGGCCTGGGTGACCGTCATAGGTTAGGTCTTGCTTTTAATGAAATGGTTAAAAATGGTGAATTAAAAGCGCCGGTTGTTATCGGCCGCGATCATCTGGATTCAGGTTCCGTAGCGAGCCCAAACCGGGAAACAGAATCGATGATGGACGGTTCAGACGCGGTGTCTGATTGGCCCCTATTAAATGCATTGCTAAACACAGCCAGCGGGGCGACTTGGGTGTCACTTCATCATGGCGGTGGCGTTGGAATGGGATTTTCCCAGCATAGCGGCCTTGTTATGCTTTGTGACGGTACCGACGGCGCGGCGGAACGAATTGACCGTGTATTATGGAATGATCCTGCGACCGGTGTAATGCGCCACGCAGATGCGGGTTATGAAATTGCAAAACAATGTGCCCGCGAACAAGGCCTCAACTTACCAATGTTAAAGGATTAATCCCATGATCTTTACAATTAATCCACGGAACTTAACATTTGCAAATTTGCGGAAAATATACCGTAATGAAACCCGTGTATCTTTGCATGATGCTGCATGGGCGAAAATAAAATCATCGAGGGACGTTGTAGATAATATTATCGAACAAGGCAAAACGGTTTATGGTATCAACACCGGGTTTGGATTGCTTGCTCAAACATCGATCCCGGGTGACCAGTTGGCGCTGCTGCAAACAAACCTTGTTCTTTCCCATAGCGCAGGGGTTGGAGAGCCACTTCCTGATGATGTGGTCAGGCTTATTTACGTTCTTAAAATATCAAGCCTTGCCCAAGGACATTCAGGCATTAGGCAATCTACGATCGAAAGGTTTATTGCATTTGTTAATGCGGGCCTTATTGCGGAAATACCTGAAAAAGGCTCCGTCGGTGCTTCCGGGGATCTGGCGCCGCTTGCCCATATGACAGCAGCCTTAATGGGTGAAGGCTATGTTAGGCTTGGTGGTGAAAGGCTTCCCGCGAGGGAGGCACTCGACAAAGTGGGGCTTGCACCGGTGGAGCTTAGTTCGAAAGAAGGACTGGCTTTCTTGAATGGCACCCAGGTATCAACGGCACTTGCGATCAAAGGCTTGTTTCAAGCGGAAGACATTTTTTCCGCGGCTGTTGCAGCTGGTTCCATGAGTATAGATGCCTTAATGGGTAGCGTAGCGCCATTCGATAAACGCATTCATATCGCGCGCGGTCAGCCCGGTCAGATTGCTGTTGCACCGAAATATTTGGAACAGCTTGAAGGCAGCAATATTTTAACCGCCCATGAAGACTGCGATAAAGTACAAGACCCATATTCCTTAAGGTGCCAGCCGCAAGTTATGGGTGCGTGTCTTGATATTATAATTAATTCCGCCAGAACATTATTAATCGAAGCCAACGCCGTGACCGATAATCCTCTTATTTTTACGGACAATGGTGACGTAATTTCAGGTGGCAATTTCCATGCTGAACCTGTTGCATTCGCCGCTGATCAATTGGCGATGGCAATATGTGAGATCGCTTCCATTTCAGAAAGGCGTTTATCTATCATGGTTGATCCAAAGATGAGCGATCTTCCGGCTTTTCTTGTTGAAAATAGTGGTGTTAACTCTGGATTTATGATTGCACAAGTCTCTGCTGCGGCGTTGGTGTCGGAAAATAAAACCATGGCGCACCCTTCTAGCGTTGACAGCATCCCGACCTCGGCAAATCAGGAAGATCATGTAAGCATGGCGACGTATGGTGCCAGGCGTCTAACTGACATGTGTTTTAACAGTGCGACTGTTATTGGGATCGAACTGTTGGCTGCCGCGCAAGGGATTGATTTTCGCGCGCCCCTTAAAACGTCGCCGTTATTGGCAAGTGCACACGCGAAAATAAGAAATCATATCACGCATTATGACAAGGACCGTTTTTTTGCACCCGATATTGAAAAAATCACGTCGATGGTTTTAGCCGGGGATTTTTCTGAAAATATCATCGATATTCTGCCGACGGGCTCTTCATCATGACCGCATTTCATTTTCATCAGGGTTCAAAACCGCTGCTTGTGAGCATGCCCCATGTCGGCCTTGAAATCCCTCATGATATAAAAGAAGGAATGACCGTCGAAGCATTATCAATGATTGATACAGACTGGTATATTGACCAACTTTATGATTTTTTAAAAGATATGGATGTTTCGATTATTCGTGCCCGTTATAGCCGCTATGTTGTAGATCTTAATAGAGGCACTGATGGTGCAAACCTTTATCCGGGAAAATTTGAAACAACTTTATGCCCGATGAATACTTTTGATGGTGAAGTGCTTTATAAGGATGGGATTACGCCGGACATAAACTCACGCACTGTTAAATATTGGCAGCCCTACCATGATCAAGTTTTTTCTGAACTTGCCCGCTTAAAAGAAAAATTTGGGCGCGCCATGCTATGGGATGCGCATTCGATCAAAAGCCGGGTACCACAACTTTTTGAGGGGAGGCTACCTGATCTAAACATCGGAACCGGTAACGGAAGTGCAGCAGGGCATGCGCTCGTTGAAAAATTGGACGAAATCGTAAAAGAATCCCATTATAGCTCAGCCCTGAATGGCCGCTTTAAAGGCGGCTATATTACAAGAAACTACGGCGACCCACAAAATGACATTCACGCGGTTCAACTCGAAATATCACAGATCACCTATATGGACGAAGCACCACTTAACCAATTCAGAGAAGATAAGGCAGATCAGCTAAGGCCAGTTTTAAAGTCATTGATTGAAACAATGGTTGGTTAATTCTGCCATTTTTGAATGTTTCACCCTTTGTCACATGTGAGCATTCTTTTTCACTTGCTCCAATTATATATTGGCTTTGATTGCAAGCTTCAAAAAGTTAGATTAGATTGAATAAATAACTGTATGACGTGAGGGTTAGAGATCGCCTTGACCTCTTACGCTCTGGTGGTCGTATACCGCCCGTGGGCGACAAAAGTCCATATATGGATGACGATGGTCGATCAAAAGCGCGACCAATATCCCAAAGACTATCGCCCCGCTTCCACCTGCCCCATAACTCTTTCTTCTGCTCAGAGCTGTATTTTATTCTCGTTCTATAAGCCATATCAATCACTCCCTCTGTTTCTATACTAAAGTAAAGTGTTGCGTTGACCCATTGAAATGACCACCCAAAACGGACATTCGTGACAAGTAAATAAGGCAAATGTTTGTGTTTGAAGTAAATTTCTTATTGCCGAGAAATAATAATATTAGTTAAGATATTCTCTAATATCTTTGGTTCTTTGTTCTTCACCATCAATATATTTAAGCCAGGTCGTCGCGTTCTTCTTGGTTCTATCATCTTCTGACGCTAGTCTAAATGCTTTACGGGCTTTGTCATATTCTTCCATATACGCATAAGCCTGTCCTTGTTGAAAACGAGCAATATCAGGACGATTAACGCTGCCTTTTGCGATGCCTTTTTCGATCGCTTGTGCCCCCTGCGCATATTTATCAAGTTTTAAGTATATATTAGCAAGACGCATATAAAGATCACCATCGTTAGAAAGTTCAGCGGCTTTTGTAAGAGGATCAACAGACTTTTCTATATCCTGTCCCTTAATATACGCCATGGAAAGAAGATTATAATTCGCATAGGTATTTTTTGATATGCCCTGATCCATTGCCGCGGATAGAGTTTTCGATGATTTATAGGGAATGTCATGATAGAGAAACAATTGGGACATGGTTTGCAATTCACTTGCCGTATCAAGCATTCCTTGACGATGGGCCATTTCAAGTGTCGTTATTTGCTTTTCTTCAAAGGCCTTGATTTTCTCTTCGTCAATGCCTTCTAAAGCTGCTTCACGGGCATAAAGTCCTGATAATTGTACCCAATACTCTTTCTTTGGCCAGCGGGTTACAAGCAGCTCCGCAATTTCGATCACCTTGGCATTTTCTTCAAAATTATTATAAAGCATGCGCAAGAAAACATACCAGTTTTCCTTAGCTTCTTTACCTTTAGATTCTTCACTTGTTATGGCTTGATTGATGAATTTAATGGCTGTGCGGTGAAAACCATTCGCTTTATCCTGTGCAAGTCCGTTCATGGTACCCGAATAATAATAAGCATTGGCAATGAAAATCAGATTATGGGCTGGCGGGTCCTCTTGCTGGATCAACCATTCATTTAAGTAGGGAAGTGAAGCTTCATAGTCTTCGAGGGCAAAATGAATTTGTCCAATGGTGAAATGAACACCATCTTGCAGATCATAAGGTAAACTATTTCCTTGCGCGAGAACAAGATAGAAATATTTGAGTGCATCCTGGTATTTTTCCTGACTTTGGTAGATTGTGGCGATAATATTATAGAAAACCGCTCTTTCGTAAGCATTGAACGATCTTTCATAATTCTGATCTAGGAGATATGCCAGAGCTTCTTCCTCCTGAGGAGGCTCCAAGTTGATAAGTTCGGTTACTTTCATATATTTAGAATATTGCCGTTCTCTTAAACTAGGGGGCGAACGTTTTGGGCGGTCCTCACCATATAATATTATGCCATTTCTGGTTTCTGAAGAAGCACTACTTGTGTCTTGTTCTTTGTTTGTTAGCGCATCCAAATTTTGCGTATAGCCTTTTGAGTACACAATAAAAAAAAACTAATATCATTATGCTAAATAAGTAATTTTTATGGACGAAACTATTGTTAGACATATTCATCACGTATCTAGTTCAAACTGAATTATTGTTTGAACACCATCGGCATATGTGGGTTCCCCGTCGACGATTTTTGGTTTATATTTAAATTTTTCTGCCGCACGTACGGCATTTCGTTCAAACATACGGTGACTGGATTCAATAACTTTTACTTTCGTTGTACTGCCAATTGGTGTCACGGTAAATTCAACCACAACAAAGCCTTCCAGTCCACTTTCTGCCGCGCGAATGGGGTATTGCGGCGGAACACGTACAATAGGTAAATATTCACCGTCGGCAATAAAAGTGCCACCTAATCCTGTGTTTACATTTGCAGTTTCAACATCTTCAGCAGATAAATTAATGGGGTTTCTGACATTGGCAACTGATAGTGTCAATTGAATGTCAGTAATTGGTGCTATTTCAGGAATAACCTCGTCTGGTTTTCTTACTATCTCCCTTATTTCTTCTACTTGACGAACTCGACCGAGATCAACACGAATTCTTTTATCCTCTTCCTGTAATATTATTTCCCCTGAGGCAATTATATACTGCATCATATAAAACAATCCGAATGTCACAAGCGATCCAAGACATACCGCTATTATATAACGACTGATAAGTGCTTTGATCTCCATTTTACATCAAGGTCCTTTCTGATCGATAAACATCAATGCCTGTGTTAGCTTACGAATCTTAATTGTGGAATAATGATCCTCTTTGATAAAGATAAGCTTAGAATTACTGAACCCTGCATTAGCATATTGACGGTACACAGTATGCATTGTGTCAGATGAGTTATCGGCATTACCTGTAATAAATACTATTCTATTATCACTTAATTTTCTAATCTTTGGAATAGATTTATCTGTCAAATTAATTTGACCGCTGTAAATAGCTCCTCTGATGACGTTCGGATTATTCAAAACGACTTGTGACGTTATACGACCTTCTCCAGCAGCATATATGCGATCGGGATCAATATTAAAATTCTTATTTAGAAAAGCGACAGTGATTTCTGCAAAGAGGATGCGTAAGGCTGCAGTATCTCTTCTGCCTGATCTTTCAGAATAAACCCATATAAAGTTATTTTCTTCAGCTAGTTTTACCCAACTAATAGGAGGAACTATACTTTGTCCGGGACTGGTATAAATGATCACCCCCGAAGGTTCTTCTATATTATATTGTTTGGGAATATATACTTTCCAATTAATGTCCTGATTATTCTTAAGGATATTTCTATTTGAGTTAAATTGTTCAGCACTCATTAAACTGCTGGGACATTCTGCCATATCTGTAAAATAGGAAAAAGTAAGGCTACTTTCCTGCGCGAGAAGCGGTTGAAGAATAAATAAAGTAGCAATAAAAGATAGATTAAATAATCGTAACAAAATATTTATTCCCCAAAGACTTTTTTACGTAATTTAATCTTACTATTAACAACTCTATAATTCAATGATCATCACAATGTTGTGAAATACCAAAAACGAACGTCTGCTTTGTGTGGTGATCTCAAGTGGTCGCTGCAACACATTGGTTAAATCTCATCGCCGGGGTTCTGAAGTCCAGCGTTTTTCTTGGTCTTTCATTTAATTCACGCGCCACCCTGTTAAGTTGTGCTTGCGAGTGAACCGATAAATCCGTTCCTTTGGGAAAATATTGTCTC
>JAJFIR010000037.1 GCA_021774795.1 Emcibacteraceae bacterium
GTGTTCAGCACATTGCAGGCTGGTGGTGTATCGATTCTGGAAATTTTGAATGTCACCGGAAAGGTGGTCGATAACGTTGTCATTTCTGGAATTGTTCTCGGTCTTAGAGACAGTGTACAAGAAGGCACAGGGCTTGCTGTGCCTTTGAAGAGAAGCGGACTAATACCACCTCTGGTTATCCAAATGATTTCGGCGGGTGAAGATTCAGGTTCCCTCGATGAAATGTTGACCAAAGTTGCCGATTACTACGATGACGAGGTTGATCATGCGGTTAAAAATCTTTCTTCCATGATAGAGCCTATTTTATTATTGTTCATGGCGGCGATGGTTCTTTTTCTCGCACTTGCCATCTTCGTACCCATGTGGGATATGTCTAAAATGGCGTAACACTAAAATTATGGGAAACGTGATGAAGCAAAAAAAAAGAGCTGTATTAGAGGAGATACGCAGTGAATACGGTTTCACGCTGATAGAAGTGATCATGGTGATCGTGATAATCGGTATCTTGGCTTCCATCGCAGCACAAAAAATGATCACAGCAACGGACGAAGCAGAAGTCACCGCAGAGGAAGCGAGTATTGAAACTATGCGCTCAAACCTAGTCAACAATTTTGGTAACAGTTTAATTCAAGGTGCTGCTGCTGAATTCCCCATTGATCCGTTCCAAAATTTGAGCAAAGTTCCTTCTGGGTATAATCGCAGAACAAATACTAAACCCGCAGGGAAAAAAGCAACCAACTCGACCTGGGTTTTTGTGCAGGGGTCAGCTAATGAGGGAAGGGTGACAGCTGAACAAGCAGGAACAACCTTGACCAATTTCTCAGTCACAGGGTTTATTTATCATCAAAGAAAAGACGGTACGGTAGTCAAATGGCCTTATGATTCGGCTAATGGTGTGATCGGTAGATTAATGGTTGATAAAACCAGTCCATTAAAACAAAAGCAAGATCAGGAAAAAGCCAAACGCGGCGAACCCATCGAAGGACAAAAGAGATCAAAAACCAGGTGATTTTTTTAAGAATCCTCAGCTTATGATGAGGCGAAATATAAAATCGTCTAATAGTTTGTGCTCCGATTCGGGGTATACCTTGATTGAGTTGATCATGGTGGTTGTTATAATTGGTATTTTGATGTCTGTTGCTGCCAAAAAAATGATCACTGCGGCGCAGGAGGCAGAAATAGCCGCAGAAGATGCGAGTATTGAAATTTTGCGTTCAAACCTGATCAATAATTACAGCAAAGAATTGGTTCAAGGTATAGCTCCTGAATTTGCCGATGATCCGTTCGAGAATTTGAATAATGTTCCTTATGGTTATGATCGTCGGCAAAACAATAAACCGCTTGGTAATGTAAATTCCAACGATACATGGGTTTTTGTGCAAGGGCCTAATGGTGGAAACCAGACAGCTGAAGAAGCCGGAACTACAGCAAATGATTCTTCAACCACGGGCTTTATTTATCACCAGAGAAAAGACGGTACCGTAGTTAAATGGCCTTATAATTCAGCTAATGGAGTGATTGACAAAAAAGAGATTGAAAGAATCAGTCCGTTGAAACAAAAGCAAGATATAGAAAAAATTAAACGTGGTGAGATTATAGAAGGCCAGAAAGTAAGAGAACTCAGGTAATTTTTTAAGCCCAACCCTCTCCCTTCCTACTCCTCCCTATGAAGGGAGGCAAGGCGTAGCCGCTATGGGGTGTGGATTTTTCGCAATAGCATGATGGTTTATAATCCGAAGCAAAAGAAATTTTTTATAAAACTCTAACCCGCAGTTTAAGGAAATAGCCATGGATGTGGTCTATGAAATATTGATAGAGTCAGGGCTGATATTTTCATTTTTGCTTGTTGTCGGCGCACTTATTTACAGTGTGATTATTTTGTTAAAACCGCAGCAGGCCTTGAAGATCAATGCTAAATTCAATTCCTGGTTTTCAACAGAAAAAGTAGATTCGGTAATAGACAAGCACATCGATACCAATGAGTGGGTGCTTAAAAACCGCTGGTGGGTGGGAAGCATGTTTCTGGTAGGTGCGGGATTCACGCTAAAATATTTATTGAAAGATTTTGATTCCAATCAATTTATTACCTTGGTCATCCAACCCTCCTCAGAGTCTGTCCAAACTATTAGCGAAATTATAATTACATCCATACATTGGTTTATGATTTTCACATCGGGCGTTGGAGTTCTAACTTGCCTGGCTTTCTTGATTAACCCGAATGCTTTCCAACGTTTTAGCAACAAAATGGATACGCATTATTCTACTGATTCTATCAAGCAGGAAGCCGATACGGTTTATACTGCTGTTGATGATTGGGTTATGAAAAACCATGTTCTGGTTGGGATATTTTTATTCCTCGGTTCCACTTATTTGATGGTTTTACTAAGTACGTTGTTGATTTGAGGGTTATTTGTTTGTTAAAGCTTAAAACGAGATCTTTTGTTAGCGCTTAGAATGACACCATAAAACCCAACCCTTCGTGCCATTGGAACTCAAATATTTTCATTCCAGATTCGATACTTCAAACAACTCAAGTTTTTCTTTCTCAACCTATATGAGAAAGGTACTTTACAAATTGGGTAATGGGTTACCCAAAAAAATATGTTCGGCCCCCGCCAATATTTCCTGAAAACCTCTTCTCATAAATTCTTTAAAATAATCTTTTTGATAATACCTGTATTTCCACTTGTTACTTAGCCATAAAAATTATTTTTTAAAATTTTCAATTTAGGCAGAAAAATTGCATTATTTTGACATGTAGAGCGGATGTTTTTGTAATGCTTGATTTTTCAGTAATTTAGCCTATAATTTATTAAAAGCTGATTGAAATAAAAGGAGATGTAAGAATGAATAATCGTTTAAAGAATGAAAAAGGTTTTACCCTTATCGAGTTGGTCATGGTCATTGTAATTCTAGGTATTCTGGCTGCTGTAGCCGTTCCCAAATTCGTTAATATAAAGGATGAGGCCACAGCGGGTGTTTCAGATGGAATCACTGCTTCTTTACGCGGGGCGGTTGTTATGCTGCATGCGCGACGATTAGTTGGTGGAGGAAGTTATACTGGAACGGATGTTGCTGCCAGTGTTGATAATGGAGCGGGATCAAGCCCGGTTTCATTTGCTGCAGGTAATTTTACTGGAAATGGTTCTACATGGGCATACACTGAGGTGGCTGATGATCAAACACCAGGAATTGTGGGCAACCCTTCCTAATAGTTTAAGTGGATAAGGTTGAATGATTCGTAAATCCATTGAATAATATTTTCAGAAGAAGCATACCGGTTGCTAAGAACCTTTGGCCGGTATGCTTTTTTTTTGCTCTTTCAGCTTTATATCTGGGCGAAACTCAGAATTCAATATTTGTTGAGCGCGATCTTCTAAGATTTTTCATCCCACCCCGGCAATTCTGGGTCGAAGAAATAAAAAATTTCACATTTCCCTTATGGAACCCCTTTTATTATAACGGTCACCCTCTGTTTGCCACCCTTCAACCAGGGGTTCTTTATCCATTCAGTGCCTTATATCTCTTTTTGCCTTTTAACGAGGCCTTTAATTTAAATATTGAAATTCATTTTGCATTGGCAGGTTGGTTCACTTACCTCTTATTGAGAGGAATGAAGGCCAGTCACGGTGCAGCATTGATTTCTGGTATAGGTTTCATGCTGTCGGGTTATCTGTTGTCGATCCATAGTTTTCTGAACACGTTTCTTTCAGTCCCTTGGGTCCCTTTGCTTATTTTGGTTTTTTTTGCGGGGGTTAAAAAAAACCATTATGGCTATGCACTAATTTCAGGAGCTTTGGGGACATGTATGTTCTTAGGTGGGGGAATCGAAATTTGTTACATGACTTTTGGTGTGATTTTATTTTTAATTATTTTTCCAGAATTGGTTATCGAAAAAGAGAGTTTCCCCCCTTCTTTAAAACAACGATTAGCCTTATTCGCTGTTTTTATTGTAACCATGCTTGGTTTGTCCGCAATACAAATCCTTCCCATGCTGGAGCTCTCGAAATTATCTCTTCGCTCAGAAGCTCTTTCCTATGCCGAGGCTGGAATTTGGTCCTTACACCCTTTGGATTTGTTAGAACTTTTTTTACCCGATCAATATGGTTTGGGATGGGGTATCAAAAATTTTTGGACTTATCAAAACATGTTAAAAACAATTTATATGGGTGCAATCCCTTTTTTACTTTCACTTTTTCTTATAAAGAAAAACAAAAAACTATTTTTGGGGTTTTTATTTCTATTTTTAGTGTCTCTGGTTTTTGCTTTGGGGAAGCATACTTTTTTGCATTACTACCTATATGAATATTTGCCACTTTTCAACAAATTAAGATTTCCAGTAAAATTTATTTTTATGGCGATAATTGTTCTCTGTATAACAGCAGGGCTCGGATACGATAGTTTTAAGCAAGAGGCCATTAAAAATAATAACAAAACATTGCCCTTGTTGTTTTTGGTTTTAGGATTTTTATGTATGTTGGGTTTTGGAATATTAAATTTATTCCATAACGAATTTGTAGCTTATTTTGATTCGATTGGCTGGAGTCCCCCAAAATATAATGAAATAACAATAAATATATTTAATATAAAAAGGCTTTTAGTTTTTACCAGTTTATTATGTGTATGCATCTATTTATACTTTCAACCCAAATTTCAAAAACCACACATGTTGGTTTTACTTGTTTCAGTATTTATTTTAGATCTGTTTTATTTTCATGTTGGATTTTATGTGAAGCTAAACATTGAAAAGGTAAATCAGCCTGCAGAAAGCACAAAGTTTATTAAGTCTGATCCTTCATTATTTAGAATTTATACAAATTCAAAAATTGAAAATAGTTCTTATACTCCTGGCGGCTCGAAATGGGATGCGCTGAGTGTTAATAAGGAAATATTTGGATTTGGTATGTTGGGGAACCAAAAAATATTTCAGACTCAAGGCGTTGCAGTCACAAGACAGAAACGAGTGGAAATAATTGATGAATTCATAAAAACAGATTCATCATTAGATAAAACGCAATTGCTAAACCTAATGAATGTTAAATATATTATTTCAATACCAGAATTAACATCTCCTGATTTTAAAAAGGTTTTTGAAAGTTATCCTGAGCTGTCTGAAAAAAGTAAAATAGAAGGGTTAGAGCAATTGGAATCTGTAGGTATCTATGAAAATAAGAATGTTCTTCCTCGGGCATTTTTGGTGCCATTTTGTAAAGTGGTATCAAAAAATATAGGATATGCTGGTTTTTTTAAAGGAAAACAATTTGACCCCAGAGCTGTAGTTTTATTGGACAAAGAACCAAAAGGTTTCGATTGTATAGAAAAAGGAGAAACGGGTAGTCAGGGTTCGGTGCAAATCGAGACCTACAAAAGTAACTCCGTGGATCTCTTAGTGACTTCAAATAGACGTCAATTTCTTTTTATGAGTGACAGTTATTATCCGGGTTGGAAAGCTTATGTAAATGGAGAAGGAAAAGAAATTCTTCGAGCCAACTACTTATTCAGGGCTTTATTGATAGAGCCTGGAACCCATAAAATTCGTTTTGAATATGATCCCCTCTCGTTCAAACTGGGTTTGATTATTTCTCTGTTAACAGTTCTTTTTTGTGGTGCATACTTTTTAAATAGTATAAGAAAGAAAAAAATCTGTGAACGATAATGCTCAATTGAAAAACCAGAGCGAGGGATTTTTCTCCCCTTCATCCTATAAACTCTTTGGCTACAGTTTTTTAATTCTTTTTTTTGAATTGGCATTGATTCGCTTCATCCCTTCAAATGTCAGAATAACTGCTTATTTTATAAACCTAGTTCTAATAGCTGCATTTTTGGGAATGGGGATCGGTTTGCTTTTGGTTAAAAGGCAGTGGAACTTAACCCGATTTTTTCCACCCTTTTTATTATTGTTAATAGGTTCTTGTATTTATTTTGGCAATATTCTCGTTACTAGCGCTAACAGCGAAGAAGATTTTTTTGCTATTTATTCTGACCTATCTCCCAATAGCAAAGCATGGGGAATGGTTCCAGTAGTGAGTTTTCTATTTTCTCTTTCTGTTTTACCTTTTGTAGCGTTGGGAAATGCGATGGGCAGGGAGTTTAAAAAATTTCAAGCTCTCCACGCCTATGCTATCAATACGGCGGGTAGTCTCGTTGGGCTTCTTACTTTTTCTTTATTCAGTCACTTTTCTACACCTCCGTTAATTTGGTTTGGTTTTGGAAGTTTGATATTTCTTTTTCTATCCAGTGGGTCAAAAAAAATAATTATTTCAATATTCTGTCTGAGCCTAACCCTTTATCTGATTCAAAGTCTTTACCAAAAGGACCGTGAAATATGGTCCCCCTATTACAAAATTAATTATTTTGAAAATCCGGATGTTACTTCTATAAATGTGAATGGTTCTCTTCATCAGTATATGTATAACTTTTCCCCACCCGCCATTTTTTCAAGAACCAATTCTGATCGAATAAAACGAGATTATAAGCTTCCTTACCGTTTTGCAAAAAATTGGGACGATGTGCTGATATTAGGGTCAGGTTCAGGAAATGATGTTCATCTAGTTCTTGAGCAAGGAGCAAAAAATGTAGATGCCGTAGAAATTGACCGAGCTATATGGAAGCTAGGTAAGGAAAAAAATTATCAAAAACCCTATGATGACCCGCGAGCTAAAGTCTATATTGATGATGCCCGTGTCTTCCTTAAAAAAAGCAAAAAGAAATATGATGTCATCATATTAGGGACGCTGGATAGCCAAACTCTTTTATCGGGTATGTCCTCTATCCGCCTCGACAATTACATTTATACGTTGGAAGCCTTTCGGTCTGTAAAGAAGCATTTAAAACCAGAGGGGGTGGTCATCTTGTACCACATGTCCCATAGCATTATTATTCCTTTCAAGTTGGCTAAAATCCTGATGAATGTATTTGGAGTTCATCCACTAGTTCATTTTGAAAAAGACCATAGGTTATTCAACTTTACCCTTGTAGCGGGGATAAACGCACAAGGTAATAATGGCTTTGATTATACTTTTCCTGCATTACTGAACAGCGATAAGGCAGCCGCTGACCTTATTTCTGCTCCCACTGATGATTGGCCGTATCTTTATCTTGATCGTCCGGGTATCCCTACCCATTATCTTAAGACTGGCGGAATAATATTATTAATTTCCATCGTATCGATTATTCTTTCTGCAGGAAGAAATAATGTCAAGAATACTGATTGGACTTTGTTTTTATTGGGCGCAAGTTTTCTATTATTGGAAACCAAGAGCGTCACAGAGATGTCTTTATTATTCGGTTCGACATGGCAGGTCAATGTGCTCGTCTTCGCCGCCATCCTAATTTTAATTTTTTTAGCCAACCTTCTTATTTTGTACAGAGGTCCGTTTGATAAAAATAGATTGTTCTGGGCATTATTCTTTTTTATAAGTGTTAGCTATGCTATTCCCATTCAGTTTCTTTTAGCACTACCCATAGGGGCGCAATGGGTTGTCGGGGCTTTAGTTACGGCAGTGCCGCTATTTTTTGCGGGGATGCTTTTTTCCCAGATTTTTAAAAATCGCCAGGAACCTGCGATTTCTCTGGGCTATAACCTTATGGGAGCTATTTGCGGGGGATTGTTAGAATACAGTTCTATGGCTTTAGGAACAAAAAACCTGTATTTGTTAGCTCTAGTATTATATATCTTGGCTTTTCTGGTTCATGGGCGCGAGAAAAATTAAAAAAATAGAGAGAAAGATTCAAGGCTATTAAGGGGAAGCGTAACTACTTTAAGAGTCAATCTAATTAGTTAGACGGGCTAGCCGATTGTGTAGTTTTTCAAAGTTTAGGAAGGCCTTGCTATATTTTCTGGAAGTTGAGTGTCTTCATCTGTATAGGCGCATTTGATTTGTGATGAGGTTACACAGGTGTCCTTAAGGTTTGCCCCCTGCAGGTAAGCACCATCGAGCCGTGTATTTTCTAAATTAGCTCCTTGAAGATTCGCCCACATTAAATCCGTTTCTTCAAAATTGGCGTTTTGAAGTTGTGTGTTTTTGAGTTGTGCTTCTAGAAAATTTGCACCTCGAAGGTCTGCATCCGTGAAGTCGGCTCCAGTCAAATCCGCAGCTTGCAAATTTGCTTCCACCAGAACACATCCGCGAAAATTTGCTTCCCTCAAGTCTTCTTCACTAAGGTCTGCGAAAATTCCCTTTATCCCCTTGGAACCAAACCATTCTTTATGGCTTAAGAGAATTTGCGGGAGCAAGGAAATGAGACTCGATTTTTTCATAACAGTATTTACTTAAAAAATACCTAAATATATTATGCTAAGCTTGCCATGATAAATTATCCTATCATTTTTATAATGTTTTTAAGAAAAATCTGGCCAACTAAATGAAAAATAAGGGAATAGTTTTTAAACTGACATCATGTATTCTCGTAACATCGGTTATATTTTTTCTCATTGTTAGCAATCATAATGCTAAAGAAATCCGCTCGATATTTCAGGGTAACCTGAGAATTTCCGCAGAAAACCTTTCGAACTCCACTCTAAATAAAATCGAATCAATTATAAAAGCTGTCGAGAAAATTCCGCAACAAATGGCTTTGTCTCTCGACGATTCAAGCTACTCGAAAGAGGAACTGTTGCTACTCCTTCGAAAGACCGTAGAAAACAACCCTGAAATATATGGATCAACCATTGCGTTTGAGCCTTATATGTTTGATGCCGATTCCCGCTATTTTGCGCCTTATTACTACAAAAATGATAAGGAAATAAAATTTACCTTCCTTGGAAGCGAATCATACAAATATTTTTTATGGGATTGGTACAAAATCCCTAAAGAAAAAAATAAACCTATGTGGAGTGAACCTTATTTTGATGAAGGTGCTGGAAATATCATTATGGCTACCTATTCGGTTCCATTTTACCGTGAATTAAAAAATGGAAGAGAGTTGATGGGTATTGTGACAGCAGATATTTCTCTAGAATGGTTGCAGGAAATGGTTTCTTCAATAAAGGTAGCTGAAACAGGTTATGCGTTCCTCTTATCCCGAAAAGGAACCATGATAATGCATCCTAAAAAAGAATTGGTAATGAACAGTACTGTCTTTAGTTTGGCAGATAAATTTCATAGGCCAGATATTCTCAAAGTATGGGAAAGGATGACAAAAGGAGAAACCGATTTTATTTCAATGAAACATCTTATTACGGGTAAAGATACTTGGCTTTTTTATGCGCCATTACCATCGAATGGATGGTCGCTGGGCGTGGTTTTTCCCAAAGAAGAGCAACTAGCTGGGATCAACCGACTTCAAATAGATTTACGTATTTTTGCTGCTGTAGGTATGGCTTTATTACTATTGGTAATTCTATTTATTGCACGATCCATAACAAAACCGATACGAAAACTTTCATTTGCGGCAGAAGAAATAGCAAAGGGAAATATGGATGTCGCAATTCCAAAAATTAAATCAAATGATGAAGTGGGAAAACTAGCTCAATCATTTGATTACATGGAGCGGTCAATAAAATTACATATTCAGCAAATTGAATATATTTCGAAGTTGCCGGGAGAAAATCCTAATCCAGTTTTTCGAGTAGGAAAGGATGGGCAGGTTTTATACGCTAATGCGGCTGCTACCAAAAACCTGGGAGATTGGAGTCTTGAGGTGGAAAGTATGTTGCCTTCAGAGTTTGACAAGTTAGTAACTGATTCAATGCAAAGTGGAGAAAGTAAGACTCTGGAAATTAATCATGGCGGGAAAATATTAAATTTTGAATTGATGCCTGTAGCAGAATCAGGATACATCAATATTTATGGAAAGGATGTTACGGAAATAAAAATAGCCGAAAAGCAGTTAGAAAGAATCACTGCCGAGAAAAATCATATGGAAAATGAAGTTAAGATGGCTACTTTAGTTCAAGAAGGATTTTTGCCGGAAGCCCCTCCGATGATTCCAGGTTATCAATTTTCGGCTAAAACTATTCCTGCAAAATTTGTCGGGGGTGATTTTTTTGATTTTATTTTGCTGGATGAGAAAACACTTGGAATGGTTTTAGGAGACGTTTCGGGAAAGGGAGTTTCGGCTGCTCTTTATATGGCAAAATTAATGAGCGATTTTAGATATGTCTCTTTCATAAACTCTGATCCATGTGCTGTCATATCCCAAATAAATTATATTCTTTCAAATCGTACAAGAAGAGGCATGTTTGCGACCGCTGTTTTTTTATTATTAGATACAAAAAGTATGAAACTCAAATTATGCAACGCTGGACACCATTCGATGATCATTCTTAGAAACCAAAACCAATTTCACGAAGTAGGAAAAGCAGGAGGGATTCCTTTAGGCATACAGGAAAATGCTCCGTATTCCCAAGAAGAGGTTCAATTGCAATCAGGAGATATTGCTTTACTGTATTCTGATGGCGCGCTGGAACCTGTTAATAAGCAAAATGAACAATATGGAATGGAAAGGTTACAGGCAGCTTTGTTTGAATCCAAAAATGAAGCAGCCGAAAAAATATTAATAAATCTCGAATTATCTATTAACGCTTTTACGGATAACTCAGTTCCCTTTGACGATATGACCTTTTTAATTTTTAAAGTGGATTAAGTATTCCTTCTCAGCAGATAATCATAAGTTTCAGAAAATTTACTTTAGTTAAAGATATTTTTCGGCACATTGATTGGAGCTTCTGATCTTTTCGTTTCACTTTGTATTATTTAAATAATTATCTTCGCTAGGATGAGAAAAATATTTACAGTTGTTTGATGTTAAGTTACATTGACATATACCATAAAGTAAATTTTCGATCATAAGGAAATTCATTATTGTTTTGACTCGGGGATATGAATTGAAAATTTTAAGAAAGACGAAACCCTCAGTTAGTTTCGATTTTACTTGGAAAGCCATAAGTTTTTCACGCGTGGTTTTCCCCTTCCTGCTATTATCTATTTTCTCAAACGTCCCTTCCCTTTATGCGGGAGCCGAAATCAGTGGTGAAGGGAAATGCCCACAACCCAGAAAAACCAAACCGGCTCCAGAGAAATTTTATTCTGCGAAGAATCCGCTCAAGCTTACACCTGAAATTCTTGAGGAAGGGGAGATGTTATATCATTTCGATGTGCCCGTTATGCAATGCGAAAAATGCCATGGAAAAAATGGTAACGGATTCGGAATAATGGCCTGGTCTTTGCGTCCTAAACCGCGGAACTTTTTGTGCAAAAAATCAATGCGAAAAGTTTCAGACGGCCAGATTTTTTGGACTATCAAAAATGGAGTCCGGCGCACAGGGTGTTTGCCGAATAGAAGCCTTTCAGATGATCAGGTATGGAAGTTAGTTCATTATGTTCGCGAACTTTCCAAGGGCACACATAATTGAGCTCATAGTTGTTTTTCTGTTTTTAAATTATTCAAATTAATAAGGGAGCGGTTCATGTCCACGGGCACAGAACAAAATAGAGCGCACGGTTTCAAATTGGGATTTTGGAGAATATCTGCGAAGCTTTATTTTTTAACTTATTTTTTGATTTCCAGCATGGTAGTTATCGTTTTGTATACGGTTTCTACTCTGGATAAAAATCATAAGCATGATGCTGACCTGATATACCTTGCAGGAAAACAACGTATGTTGACGCAACAGTTATCCAAAAACTTAATGGAACTGCAACTGGGCGATAATAATAAAATTGCGGAAATTAATCAGGTGAAGGTAGAATTTTCTAAAGTGCTGGATGGTCTAGAAGGAGGCGATACCGATCTCGAGCTGGATGCCAAGGAAACAGAAAATGTATTAAACACTTTTAATAAAGTGCAGGAGATCTGGGTACCTTTTGTTTTTAATGTCGAATTAATAATTCAAACCTGGCCAGAAATAAATAATAGCCTGGATCATGTTGTAAATAACAACGAAGAGCTCTATGCCACTGTTAACTCAACATTGACGAAGATGCAGAAAACTGTGGGTTCTTCAACCATGTTAATGGCAGGTACCTTAAGGTCTCTCGTTGAAGGTATCACTAAAAACATATTTCTTTATTCCAGATATAGAGATGAAAAGTATTTGCGGACGGGGTCAGAAAAAATAAAAAGAGCTAACCGAATTTTAAAGGGCCTTTTGGCCGGTGATAAAGAACTTGGTTTGGTAAAAATTAAATCAGAAATATCAAGAAAAGAGATTCTAGAAATTGAAAAACAATTTCACAAGCATAACGAAAAGGTGAAGGCTATTTTTGATAAACTTCCAATAGTTTTAGGGGCTGCAAGTTATATTGCGGATAATAATTTGTCCTTGTTAAATGCAATGAACAAAGCCGTTAAGGAGCTCGCAAATCAGTCGCATCTGAAAGTCGAGAATATGATTCATAACGAATATAAATTCCTAGCAATACTTTTTATCTTAGGAACGGGTTTGAGCTTTTATATTATCAGGGCTATTACCGTCCCATTGAAGGAAGTTTCTGAAAAGGTAGATCAGGTTTCCATGGGAATGATTCTTCAAGATCAAATTGAAGTAGGCAATAAAGATGAGGTGGGAAGAATCCGAAACAGTTTTATTCGATTGATCGATAGTCTGACACATCTAATAAAACTTTTAGACGGGTTTACTGGTGGTGACTATTCCAACGCATCACAACTCCGAAGAGGAGATATAGAGAAAGCTATTTTTCGCCTGGTCGCATCAAAAAATTTATAACTCCTTCGTTTTTTACCATCCATCTGCCCATTGATCGTGCCTTCTTCAGGCCTTTTTTCCTACTTAAATAACCTCTTTCAAAAAAAAAATCACCTTTGGGGAATAATTTCCCTCAATTTAGGTTCCATAAGAGGACTTAGTCTATTTTCTGAAGAAAATGGGGTGGTTGGAGGGCTAAATATCCCTTCAATATTTTTAAGGTTTCGTAGGGATAAGGGGAAGAAAAATGAGAAAAATGAGTTTGGTTCAATTGATTTTAGTTTTCTTGATTGCTGGTTTTGCCAGCCACGCAACGGCGTTCGATTTTGATCCGAAAGGGTCCTTGGGAGAAGGGAAGTTTAAGCGCTATGTCCCTCCTTTGGCACAACCCTATTTCAATGAAACACCTTACATAACCACAGAAGCTCGATTAGTTTATCTTTATAACGAAATCCCAAAAGGTTTTGTAACAGGAGGCGGTAGCATTAACATTTTTGCAGCTCAAATTCGAGTGGCCTTGACGGAGCGATTGGGTTTAATAGCATCAAAAGACGGTTATACCGTTCTACACTTTGACAATGTCCTCCCCGATTCGGATGGTTTTGAAAACATTGCATTTGGTTTAAAATATGCTTTATTTTCAAGCCCGGAAACTGAAAGTATAGTTTCATTTGGTATTAGATATGAGCCTCCCAGTGGAAGCTTATCTACCGGTGCTATTAACCTGCAGGGTAAGGGAGATGGCTTTTTGGATTATTTTTTAACGGGAGCTCATGCTCATGAAAAATGGGGGTTCCAAGCCAGCATGGGTATCCAGCAAGCTTTGGATTCAGATTTTAATAGTTCTTTCTTTCACTGGCACACCCATATCGACTATGAATTGTGTAAAAATTTCTTTCCTTTGATTGAAGTAAATGGTCTCACATCCGTCAATGATGGTAACAGAACAGGGATAGCGAACTTTGAGGGGAATGATGCTGTAAACTTTGGAAGTACGGCTTCAAGCCACGTTGTGTCAGGAACGGTTGGCTTTCGATATCGTTTAGCCGATCATGTAATGTTGGGGGTGGGTTATGAAACAGCATTGACAGAGCAAAAAGATCTTCTCGAATATAGAACGAACTTAGATCTTGTGCTCCATTTTTAATCAGGCCTAGCAAGACTCTCATTCTGCCTGAGTTGCAAAATATCGTATGAATTCGCAGAATCAAATTTAGTTCAGGGGGAGTTGTGGAAACAACCCGTTTTCACAGCTCCAACAGAATCCCCTACAACAAAAAAACCTCTATTTTAATTAAGACTTTTATTCAAAGCTCCTACTTGTTAGAGAGTGCCGAAGAGAAGACTCGAACTTCCACACCCTTACGGGCACATGAACCTGAATCATGCGCGTCTACCAATTCCGCCACTTCGGCAACATCTAACTAGAGAAGAACCATATTATAATGGGGCTTTAAGAAAATTCAAGCCATTTGTCTGGCAGATCAATCAATAACTCCTGCCCATTGAAAGAAACATATTCGATTTAAATAAAGATAAAGTAGGGAGCACAACGTTCTTTCGGGGGAAGAGAGATACTTCGATAGATTCAGGTGATAGAAGGCTAATTACAAGCCGAGCGGGTCGGAGAATTTTTCCTCAGGGATTTTAAAATATTCCTCACCAGGTGTGGGGGTTGGGCGGTCCATTTTTTCGTGGGCGTGGGAATGGCTGTCTTCTGGGAAGGGGAATTCATCGGGATCGAGGGTGTGAGAGTAGCCATGCATTTGGAATAGAAACAAAAGGGCTCCTGCATAAATCAGTGCATTGTTAGAGGCGTTACTGATTTTCAGAAAAGATGGAGTGCGTCGCCATTTAAATAGTAATGTGACCATCACGCATAATGCTGCTATTTGCCCTAATTCTATCCCGAGATTAAAGGAAAGAATTCTCCAGACTATTCCTTCATCTCCTAAGGGAAGTTGTTGCAATCGGGTAGAAAGTCCTAATCCGTGAATCAGGCCGAAGATGAAAACGGCCCAGATCATATTTAAACCCTTTTCAAATAATTTTTTGAATCCTCCCAGATTTTCATAGCCGATATAGCAAACGCTGAGTGCGATCACCGCATCGATCAAAAAATAATTTACCGTTACTCCCATTAATGTTGCGGTGATGAGAGTGATACTGTGACCGATGGTGAAGGCAGTGATATATTTTACGACATCCATGAAAGTGGTCAGAAAAAACACAATGCCGAATACGAATAAAAGATGGTCGTAGCCAGTCAGCATATGGGTGGCGCCTATTTTCAGATATTGAAGGCTTCCTCCTTGCAAAATGCTTTGTTTTTCCGCTTCCGACATGCCGTGAGCATAGGCGAAAGAGGTCAAGAAGACCAAGAATAGGAGGAACGAAATTTGTAGGATTCTATTCATATTTATTCTTAAACACCATATCATAATATTTAGATTCCATTTTAATAGGGAACCGAATAGAATTAGGAATAAATTTTTTAATCGATAATTTTTATAAAGGGAGAATCATGAATAGCTTTAAAAAGTTAATGATCGCATTGGTTTTAGTTGTTTCTGTGCTCGGCACTGTTGGTTGTGAAGAAAAAGGCGAAGCAGAAAAAGCAGGTGAAAAACTGGATAAAGCCATGGAAGATGCTTCTAAAAAAGCCAGCGATTTATTAGGTAAATAAATAATTTGATGCTCTTTCAGCCATGGGATTACTGACTGCCAGACCCTCTTCCACCCATTTTGTGGTGGAAGATCCTTGCTTTCTTGATGTTAAAGAGAATCCGAATTGGCAAAGCCAATTCGGGAACGACCATCCTTTAAAGCTTGAAATTGGTTTTGGCATGGGGGATTTTTTAATCTCCATGGCTAAAAGAGAGCCGTATAGTAATTTCATCGGCATAGATTTTTCCCAGGACGGTATCCAAAAATTACTTGCGCTTATTAGTTCTTCCCAGCTAAAAAATATACGTATAGTATTTGGAGATGTCCGGGAAAAACTCCCCCACCTCTTTCAAGCCGAAGAATTAGATTCTGTTTATATCAACCTCCCCGACCCCTGGCCCAAGAAACGACATTTCAAGCGCCGCCTAATTAAACCCGAATTAGTAAAACAGATTGCGCAGAAGCTAGCCCCCAAAGGTCGTGTTCATTTAGCTACGGATAGTGAATCTTATGCTATGGAGATACTTGAATATTTTAGTGCAGAGTCTTCATTGCAAAATGTGAATCAAGAGACGGGTATTTCTTATGTGAGGAAACACCTACCAAAAACAAAGTATGAAAAAAGTTTTCTTTATGCAGGAGACAAAATCCATTACCTCGAATATTTAAAGTGCGTGGATGGTGAAGAGCAACCAAAAAAAGAAGAAGCACTGGTTTCGGAGGAGAGACCCCTTAACAACGATGAATATCTAACTCAAAAATTTCAAACTGCGGAAGCCAATGCGAATGATGCTTGTGACCTCAAACAAATTGCAGATCAATTAGCAGAAGCAGGAGACGGGCAATGGGCCAAAAAAGTATATCAAAAAGCTGAAGCAAAGGCCGAAGACAGTCTCGACTTGAACTGGCTTGCCTATAGTGTTGCCCTCGCACTCAATGATAAAGACTGGGCTAAAAAAATTTACAGGAAGGCTGAGGAGTACGCCGAGAGCAGTCTTGACCTGAATTGGCTGGCGTATAGTATTTTTGAAGCTCTTGATGATAAAGGGTGGGCGAAACAATTGTTCGAGAAAGCAGAAAGCGAAAATATTCGCGAATTGTGTGATCTCGCTGAAAGCGTTTCAGAAATCCTTGAGGATGTTGAATGGCAGCTCAAAATTTATAAAAAAGCTGAAGAGAATGCAAAAGAGTATTCTGACTTTTATGAGCTTGCAGATAACGTTTTCGCAAAACGGGGTGACGGGGAGTGGGCTAGTAAGCTCTACCATAAAGCGGAAGATAAGGCTGAAGACTGTTGTGACCTTCTAAGCCTGGCTGAATGTTTTATAGAAAAACTAGGAGACGGGGAAGGGGCACGTCGCCTTTATAAAAAGGCAGAGAATAATGCTGAAGACAGTGTGGACCTTGGTGTTATTTCTGAGAGCTTGCGCGAAATTCTGGGAGATGAAGAATGGGCCGCAAGGCTGGAGTGAAAATATGAGTATCAAACATAGAATCAGTGAAATTCTTGAACCCGAATCAAAGGGCGATATTTATTGTCGGGGTTTTAATATTTTTATTATCGCCCTCATCATCTTGAATGTTTTTGCTGTTGCTCTGGAAACGGTTCAGGGGATTTCCGAAAACTATTCGCAGTCGTTTAAGATTTTTGAGTTGTTTTCCATGTTGGTTTTTTCGCTTGAATATGTTTTGCGAATCTGGACTGCTGTAGTGAAGGAGGAATACCAGCATCCCGTAACGGGGCGGCTTCGCTATATGGTCACCCCAGCGGCGATCATTGACGTAATCGTAATTTTGCCATTTTACTTGCCGTTTTTTCTGAATGTAGATCTAAGGTTTTTAAGAGTGCTTCGCCTTTTAAGGTTATTTGCTCTTTTTAAGATGGCTCGTTATTCCCATTCCATGCATCTGTTACGAGGTGTATTGAAAGAAACCAAGGAAGAGTTGTTGATTGTTTTGGGAATAGTTATTGGGATGCTCTTTTTTGCATCGGGTGTTATCTATCTTTTTGAGCATCAAGCGCAACCTGAACAATTCTCAAGTATCTTTGCTTCGATGTGGTGGGCCGTTTCAACGATGACGACGGTAGGCTATGGAGATGTCTATCCCATTACTACCTTAGGTAAAATTTTTGGAGGGTTTGTATCTATATTAGGGTTGGGAACATTTGGTTTGCCAGTGGGTATTATTGCCTATGGTTTTGTAGATACCTTGCAAAAACAGAAATCACGACCTATTCCATGCCCTCACTGTGGAAATATTATTGAATCGACTATTGAGCGGAGACAAAACCGGCCTTGATTTGATAAATTATTTTTTATATTTTGTATGAAAAACTTATGATTGTGTCTCCTGGATTAGTTTGGGATTGATCTTCAGAAAAATCCAGATCCAGTTCTCCATTACTCTTTATTCTTATAAAAGGTTTCAGTCTTCTTTTAAAATTATCTTTAAGAGCTTCAAAATCATATTCCTCGGTGAGTCGAGTTCTTTGAAATCGCCACCCATCAATATATTGAAGAATCAGTTCCTTATAGATCAGGTTTCCTTCAAACAACACTTTCCCTCTAAATGAACTGTTTAGTTGTTTCTTCTCGATTTTTTTTTCATTGGTCGCAATCTGAAATACTCGGTTTCTGCCAAAGTGTTGAATAAAAACACTACACACTAACGAGTTGTAAGCATGGTTTCCGGTAATTGCCAGAAGATACCCCATATCAGCAAGCTCCAGATCTTCCTCAACGCTTTCAGACAGAATTTCACCATAATGAATTGGAATACCCTGGAGGCGACATTGTTGTAGGTTTTTCCATGAGTCGCTCACTACTAGAACAGGCACACCCTCTTTTTGCAATGCTAACGCCAGATCGATGCTCCACTTATGGGACCCTACTATTAAAACTCCTTCATTGGCGTTCCCAGCTAATCCCAAATGACGAGCTAGCCAGCCGATACTGAATCCATGCAATAGAACTGTTGAAAACATAACGACGAATACTAGAGGAAGGAGCAGCTCTGCATTATTGACCATGCGTTCTTGCAGTTTGAGACCTAACAACCCAGCGATAGAAGTTGCAACAATCCCTCGAGGGGCAATCCAACTGACGAAAATCCTTTGTTGCCAGCTCAATCCTGCCCCGATGGTTGAAAGCCACACCGATGCGGGTCGAACCAGAAACAAAAATCCAAACAAGAATCCAAATACACGCCAGTTCAAACCCATGAGATTATCCAGATTCAAATCTGCTGTTAATAGAATAAAAACTACAGGAATTACAATGGCGGTGATATTTTCTTTGAATTTTCTGAGTTCATAAATGATCAGCATTCCAATGTTTCCCATGGTGATCCCCATCACCGTCACTGTTAGAAGACCCACCTCTTCTTGCAGAAGATTGGATAGTGCATACACAGATAAAACGGTTGCGAATACCACAGGAATTTTTAGAAACTCAGGAACGTGGCCTTTTTCGAAGGTGAACTTCAAAAGATGCGCCCCTCCAAACCCAATCAAAATCGAAGCTGCAATAGACCCTAATAAATAAAGGACGGTGATTTTATTCAATGCAATAAAATCGCTGGCTATAACAAATTGAAAAACGAGAACGGCCAACAGAATGCCGATGGGATCATTTATAATTCCTTCCCATTTCAAAAGAGAAGCGGTACGCGCTTTCAATCTTGTCTGTCTTATGAGAGGTAAGATGACAGTGGGGCCGGTGACCACAAGGATGGCAGAAATCAGTAAAGATAAAGAAAAGGATAAATCCGCGATCCAATAGCAGACTTGAAAACCAAAAAACCAGGAAAGCGGAAGACCAAAAAGAATGAGATGTTTAACGGCCTTCCCGGTATGGGTCAACTCGTGAAATTTAAGGTTTAGCCCTCCTTCAAATAAAATAATAGCCAGAGCAAGTTTGATAATGGCTTCTAAAAGAACTCCAAAATCCTGACCTGGATCTACCAAATGGAAAATGGGACCAATTAAAAGGCCGACTATCGAAAATAATGCTATCGATGGAATTTTGAAGCGCCAAGCAAACCAATGGCAAAGAATTCCTGAAATTACAATCAGGACAAGTTTGTGCAAGACAATATGTTCCATGGTCCCTTATGAATTTAAATCGTAGAGAAAATAAATATTAGCAGAGATTGCTTGGAAGGGAACAGGGAAATGCTTGTTAAGCTTCCAACATCGCGCTAGTTAGGAAAGAATTTGGCGAGAAAAACGATGCCAACTGCAACAGGAGTGATGTAGCGGATCAAGAATTCCCAGCATTGCGCCCAGGGAAATTTGAAGGTGTTTTCATGCTTTTCAATTTCTTCATGCGCGTTTTTAGTCCCCCAAACCCAGCCCACAAATATCGCCGTCAACATTCCTCCTAACGGCAACAGGTAATTGGAGGCGATGTTATCGACATGATCGAAGAAGGTCATGCCTGCCAGTTTTATATCTGCAATGGCTCCAAACGATAAACCACTGGGAATGCCAAATACGAAAATAGCCAGCCCGACAATAATTACCGCTTTTTCCCGTTTCCATCCACGCTGATCTATAAAATATGCGACCACCACTTCGAGTAATGAAATGCCAGAGGTGATTGCGGCTATTGCTAACAGAGTAAAAAATATGACGGACACCATATGGCCCATGGGCATGCTGGTGAAGACGGTGGGCAAAACACTGAAAACCAGGCTTGGGCCTTCTGCGGGTTCGAGTCCCATCGCGAACACAGCGGGAAAAATAACCATCCCGACCAATAAGGCGATCAGAGTATCGAACATCACCACATAAACGGTGGAGGAGGTCAGGTTTTCTTTATCTGAAAGGTAACTGCCATAGGTGATCATGCATCCCATACCCAAACTGAGAGAAAAGAACGCCTGACCCAAGGCGATGAGCACCGTGTTGCCGTTGATCTTGCTAAAATCGGGATATAGATAAAAGGCAACGCCTTCCATTGCGCCATCGAGAGTGAGTGAGCGAATCATCAATAGGATCAGGAATAGCACCAGAGTGGGCATCAAAATGTTACAGGCTTTTTCGATGCCGCCATGAATTCCTCTTAGGACAATGGCGATGCAAACACCCATAAACAGAGCGTGATAAAAAAGTGTTTCCCCTGTATTGCTGATAAAGTTTCCGAAAAAGGCTCCTGCTTCCTTAGGTGAGGTGAATGACAACACGCTACCGGTAATGGACTTCACCACATACGCAAACGTCCAGCCGCCGACCACTCCATAAAAAGAGAGAATGAGGAATCCGGCAAGCACCCCCATATAACCGATGCTGATAAAAGAGGACTTTGGTTTTAGAGATGCGAATGCGCCGACAGGATTCAGGTTGGTCTTTCGGCCCAGTGTAAACTCTGCCAGCATGATAGGTGTGCCAATGATAAATATGCAGACGAGATAAATAAGTACGAATGCGCCACCGCCATTCTCCCCTACTATATAAGGAAACTTCCAGACATTACCGAGCCCAATCGCGGAACCGGATGCGGCTAGAATGAAGCCCATTCGACTTCCCCAGAACCCGCGTTGATTATTGTTTTCGGTCTTCATGCAAATGGGAGTATATTTTTAAGGTGATGTATTGCTGACATGCGGGAGGTTTCCCCTGGAAAAAAAGATCAAAGATATTATAGAGAATATTCCCAAGTTACCCGGAATTTATATCATGAAGGATCGCCGGTCGGAAATTCTTTATATAGGCAAGGCCAAAGTCCTGAGAAATCGCGTGCGCTCTTACTTTCAAAGTTCGCGTGGCCTTCATCCCCGAACGCGGATGTTCCTGGGCAAGGTTGATGATATCAAGTTCTTGACCACGAAAACAGAGGCTGAAGCGCTTATCCTTGAAAGCAATTTCATAAAAAAACACCAGCCAAAATACAATGTGTTGTTGAAGGATGACAAACATTATCCTTATTTACGTCTGACCACACAAGAAAAATTTCCTCGGTTAGAAGTGGTGCGCCGCGTTAAAAAAGATAAGGCGACTTATTTTGGTCCTTATACGATGGTGAAAGAGGTCCGCGAAACCATCCGCCTGATTTATAAAATTTTCCCGCTACGGCAGAGCAAAGACAAATTGGACGGAAGTACTTTGCGTCGTCCTTGTCTCAATCATCAAATGGGCCGTTGTCTTGCACCCTGTGCTGGTCTGGTTTCCTCTGAAAATTATTCGCAGGTGGTGCAGGATGTTTCACTCTTTTTAAAAGGAAAAAATACCACTCTACTGAAGAGTCTTAAGGAACAGATGCAGTTGGCATCGGTTGATACGCGATATGAAGAAGCCGCTGTTATTCGAGATAAAATAGCTGCAGTACAAACGGTGCTCGATAAACAGAAAATCATTTCCACCTCATTGGAAGATCAGGATGTGATTGCCTATTGCTCAGAAAAAGATCAGGCGATGGCGCAGGTGTTGATCATTCGCTCCGGGAAAATGCTGGGGGAAAAGATTTTCAAGCTGAAGTCGCTCAACGAAATGGAAGAAGACGAGACGCTCTCTTCATTTCTCAAGCAATATTATTCTGAAGAGACCTTTCTGCCTGCAGAAATCTTATTGCCACATCCTATAGAAGATGCCGATTTAATCGCCAATTGGTTATCGGAGAAAAAAGGCACGCGCGTGCGGCTGGAAGTACCTGTTATAGGAAAGAAGCGCGACCTCATCAAAATGGCGGAAGAAAACGCCAGTTTCGCTATGAGAATGGAACAGGACAAAGGAGAAGTGGGAACCCGATCCCTGGAAGAGTTGCAAACTTCTCTGGGATTAAAACATTTTCCGGAAGTTATTGAAGGCTTTGACTTATCAAATATCTCTGGAGAGCATGCGGTGGGATCAATGGTGGTCTTCGAAAATGCCGTTGCGGAAAAATCCAAATACCGTCGTTATAAAATTGCAACGGTCAAAGGCATTGACGATTATGCCATGTTAAGAGAAGTGATGACCCGCCGCTACAGCCGCCTGCTGGATGAAAATGCGCCCTTGCCAAATCTCATACTCATTGATGGCGGTAAAGGCCATTTGAATGCAGGGCACGAGGTGTTAGATGCTCTTGACCTTATGGATCGGGTCGATCTGGCTTGTATTGCGAAAGGAAAGTTTCGCAACAATCTGGCAACCGATGAAGTTTATCTGCCAGAAAAGAAAGAACCCGTGCTTTTTCATGAAAATTCTCCTTCGCGGTTTTTAATGCAGCGCATTCGCGATGAAGCGCATCGGTTTGCAATTACCTATCACCGTAAGTTGCGAACCAAGACCACTCTAAAATCGCCCTTGGAGTCGATCTCAGGTATTGGGAAAAAACGTCGTCTGATACTGCTGAAACAGTTTGGTAGCCTGGAAAACATACAAAAAGCCTCGCTGGAAGATTTGATGACCATTCCGGGGATCACGCAAGAGTTAGCAGAAAAAATCCAAAAGGCTACCCCCTAACGGGGGAGGCAATAGGTCAAGATTCCAAGGACTTGTTAAGCCGAGATGCCTCTTTGCAAGCCCAATAAGCTTGTGCTGGTTTCCTCCCCCGTCGGGGGTTAACTAAAAGTTGGAATTTGCCGTTAAGATAGCGATGTCATATACAGGATAGTTTGAAAATATAATATACGGCTTATTTTATGGTCGATTGAGTGTATCTGTGAACAGGAGGTTTGGAATGAAAAAGTTAGTAATGACAACGGTTTACTTATTCGTTAGTTTGGTTTTTCTGGGCGGTTTTTCCGCAGCGAATGCCAGTTGGGCCGAGGTGGCAGATGCTGTTTTAAAGGAAGCCCAGGAACTCAAGAAACTGGAACATGAATATTTTAACAAACGTTTGAATAACGATTTGAGAGGGGCTTACCAGTACCAGCATCCTAAATATAAAAAAGAAATTTCGGTTGAAGAATTTCTATATTTTGAAGGACGTCTTCTTTCCGGCTATAGAAGTGGGGTAATGGGGCATATTTCAGGGGGAATGCTTCCACCGTTAAATTATATAAAAAAGAATTTCAAAAAGAAGGATGCTTTGGGTTTCCCAAGGAAGAATTTTTACAAATGGTTTTACAATCCTTATATTATTGTTAAAGAGTACGAACTAGAAAAAATTTCTATTAGCAAAGATGGCAAATATGCCATGGTTAAAATTATGTTAAAAGGTCGTGAGCGCATCAACCCTGCTTTGGTTCGCGAAGATATTGCATTTGACATGACGCGCCCACATGTAGATTATTGGGAAAAAGTAGATGGTAAATGGGCTATTACTGTTCTTGCCGATGCATCATCTATTAGTGGTGGAATGACCACGTTGTACTTCATCCCAAATAACAACGATGCGTGGGAGAAAAAAGAATATGTCCACATTGATTCAGAAAGTTTATTGGCGATGCCAGATTCCGATCGCCATGCCCTTAAATAAGCCAGTGAGACCAAAGTATGAGTATTGATCTACCCTTTCACCAGTCTTGGATAGGAGAAGAGGAGCACCAAGAAGTTTCCGATACTTTAAGTTCCGGCTGGTTGACTACCGGGCCAAAAACCAAAAGGTTTGAGGAGGCCTTCAGCGACTATATTGGTTGTAAACATGCTATAGCGTTAAACTCCTGCACAGCAGGATTGAACCTGGCCTTGGAGGTGCAGGGTTTCCCTGAAGGTGATGAAGTTATCACCACTCCTATGACCTTTCCCGCAACGGCCAACGTAATTCTTCTGCAAAAAATGAAACCCGTTCTGGTAGATCTTGAGCCTGGAACCTGGCTTATTGATCCGAAAAAAATCGAAGAGAAAATCACACCGCGCACACGAGCTATCATCCCGGTTCATTTTGCAGGGCATCCCTGCGATATGGATACGATCAATTCTTTGGCAGAGAAATATAATTTGCTGGTGATTGAAGATGCGGCGCATGCCCTCGAAACAAAATACAAAGGGAAAAAGATCGGTAACATGGGCAACAGCACATCTTTCAGTTTTTACGCCAACAAAAATATCACCACAGGGGAAGGTGGAATGGTGGTTACCGATGACGATGATTTAGCCGAGCAGTTTCAAACCATGCGCTTGCAAGGTATTAGCCGTGATGCATGGAAGCGATATGGGAAATCGGGTTACACCCATTGGGAACAAAAAATGGCTGGGCATAAATGCAATATGTCAGATATCAATGCATCGATTGGAATTCATCAGCTAAAAAAAATAGACACGTTTTTAGAGCTCCGCCGTAAATATGTTGCCATTTATGATCGTGGTTTCGCCGAAGTGCCTGAACTTGAAACACTGATTCGTCATAATGATTCTGATCACGCCCATCATATTTATATCATCGCATTGCGGCTCGAACAATTAACCATTGATCGAGATGAATTTCTCAATGCTATGCAGGAATCAGGTATTGGCGTTGCCGTCCATTACATTGCGTTACACTTGCAACCCTTTTATGTAAAAAACTTCAATACTAAGCCGCAAGACTACCCTGTTGCCTCAAATTATTCCGAGCGCACCCTTTCCCTTCCGCTGTATCCCAAAATGTCAGAAGCTGATGTTGAAAGAGTCATCGACACGGTGCGAAACCTGATAACCAAATTCCGCCGCTAGCCAGCGTGACGCTGGACTCAGAAGGACGATACCCATAAGGCAGATTGAATACCGTTGCGCCTTTTACTATAGTTCATCTATACTTCCTATTTTTGCTGAATAGCATACTGCTAGCTGGAAAAGTACTTTAAATTTGAACAATGATGAACAAGATTAAAGCTTGGTTTAAAGGTATCATCGAAAAACTGTTGAGTTGGGGCAAAGATAGTCCTGCCGAAGAAGATGTTCCTGTCCGCACCCCCACAGAACTAAAAGCGTTAGCTGAGCGGCTTAAAGAAGCTTTGCAGAAAAATCCTGAAGATATAAAACTTCTTTATGACCTTGGTGAAGTATTTATGGAAATGCATCGCTACGGAGAAGCCATTCCTCCCTTACGCGAAGTTGTGAATAAAGAACCCGAACATAAAAGCGCGCGCTTGCAGTTGGGTCGCGCGCAAATGGAAATGGGCCGTGATGATGATGCTATAGAGCATCTGAAAGAAGCCATGCGGCTAGACCCGCAAAGCGAAATAGTGAAGAAGTCTCTTTGTCAGGCACATTCTAATTTATCTTCCTCATACGGGCGGATGAAGAATCAGAGGGAATCGGAAAATCATTTTAAAGCAGCCATTAAAATCATCCCGAACTTTGGTCCGGCACATTTATCAATGGGAATTTGTTTTGCCGAGTTGGGTCGCTACGATGAGGCGTTAGGTAAAATTCAGGATGCCTTGAACTTTGATAAGAATCTGACGGTCCAGGCGCACTACAATTTTGGTGAAGTTTATAGCAAATTGCAAAACACAAAAAAATCTATCAAACACTATAAGCAGGCGATATCTGTAGACCCGACTGCCTCCATGCCCAACCTCAGATTGGGAATGCTTTATTTTAAACTAAAAAAATTCGAAGATTGTATCGTTCCCCTGCGCCGGGCGATCAAACACAGTCCAAAACATGGGGCGGAAGGTTATTTCAAGCTCGGTGCCGCGTTAATGAAACTCAAGCGGTATCCATCCGCTGATAAACCTCTGCGAAAAGCGGTGGAGCTGAGTCCCGATAACGAAACGGCAAACGACACCCTAGCAGAAAACCTGTTTCAGATAAGTAAGAGTGTGAAAGTCAATGGCAAGCCGGGGGAAGAGATCGATGTGCTTCGTGAAGTGGTCTATTTTAATCCCGAACATATAAAAGCCCATGAACGGCTCAGCGATGCTTACAACGAAAGGCGGTCAGGAACCAAAGCGATCACTCATTGTATCATCACCCAGAGATTTTTATCTGAACATAAAATGTTAAAAGAATTATCCCTGTCGCGTGCCCACCTCGAAGGGCTCTACAAAAAATATATGACTGGCCCCGAAGAATTTAAAAAAGTCATCACCCCCCGCAAACGCTACTTCTAGCAGGGCAAGCCCTGCGGCTAATAGGTCTATTCCCTTTTAGCGATACAAATGCCCTCAAGCTTCTGGACTGAAGTTTTAATATTGTTGTGGCCTATCCCTTAATCACTTTAACAAGTTTCTCGATAGAGCCGGATTGCAGAGCTTGAAAAATTCTTTCTACCTGTTGCGATAGTTCTCTTTCATCGCGGAATTTTAGTTCCAGTTTCATTTCATCGCTCTCAAAGGCATCGTCATATTTGAGTCGGGTTTTATTATCCAGCTTCATTTCATCAAGCGAGCGCAGTACCTGTTTCTTTAAATCGGATAAAACAGGATATCTTTTGTGCTGCAAGGCTTGATGAACCCGATCGTATTTCTGTGGCGGAGTGAGACCATTATCTTTGAGAGTCTCGATTGTCGCTGGGGCAGAAAAAATTTCTTTTGGAGATATTCCATCCCGTCTCGATATTTCTTCTGTTAATTCTAAAAGATCCCGCCATTTGTTTACTCCCGGCCGCGTGGCGGCAAAAAACTTTTCTGCGGCCTCCTGATTTTCAGAGTCCCAGTTGAAAAAAACCTGAAAAACTTTGACGGGGACGTTGGACTGATGCAATAATTTTTGTAATCCAAGGCTAATTTTTTCGACTAAAATCAGATCCTGAAAAATCTTTTTGCTACGTTCCAGTTCCAGTAGGGGCATATACAAATCGATGATGGTGTCTTGTTCAATTCCTTCTGCGATAAGTTTGTTGAGAATGCCCCCTTTTTCAATATCGCTATAATGCCTTAGCGCAAAATTTTCTTTCAGGTTTGTCACCACGGCATCGTCCATGGTGGGAACTAAAAATGCAGGGATGTTGGTGAGTCCCGCTTTGATAGTGGCTTGCACCCGTTTATGTCCACTGATTATTTTATAGGGTTTATTAGCAGAGCAAATGCTTATAGGATGACGTATGCCAACTTCTTTTACCGAGTCTAATAATTTTTCAGGACATCCATTCGGAATTAAAGAAAAATCGGTCAATCTGTCATTCAGGTCTAAGTCACTTAAAGGAACTGATATTAATGTTTTCATGTTTATAAAAGCGCAAAATTTTTTAAGAACTTTATTGTTTTTATTTCTTTCGCCGTTATTTTTGGCGGGGTGTTTTGAAAATGTTCCTGAGGGAATGGTTTATATTCCGTCGGGAGAGTTTACCATTGGCACGAATGAAGAGGACGTTGAAAAACATGCCCTCTCACTCGGACTCGACAAACCCTGGTATGCCGATGAGTCGCCCGAGAGACGGACAGATATTCCCGGTTTCTATATCGACCGCTACGAGGTGACGAATTTACAATACTATATTTTTTGCCAGGCCACCGACCATAAACCACCTCGGGCTTGGCGGGGACAGAAATTCCCTGAGGGTGAAGATAATCTTCCCGTTACTTATGTCAGTTTTTTCGATGCTGCGGCATATGCTCTATGGGCAGGCAAACGTTTACCCAATGAGATGGAATGGGAGAAAGCGGCACGGGGACGCGCTGGATTCATTTACCCGTGGGGAGACGATTTTAAAACAGGAATTGCTAACCTGGCTACTTCCCCCAGAAACAAAACCGGGCAAGGGCTCAAACCAGTCGGCAGTTTCCCGAAAGCAGCGAGCCCGTATGGGGTGCACGACATGGTTGGCAATGTTTGGGAATGGGTTTGGGATTATTATAAACCGTACCCAGACAATAAATTTGAATCTCCAGCGTACGATAAAAAGCATTATGTAGTTCGTGGCATGTCGTATATGGGGGTGGGACATTTTAGTAAAAAGAATTTTTTAAAGGTGGTTGCTATGAAATCTCGCGCCTCCTTTCGCGAACATATCGGACCGCTAGCCTATAAAAAAGATATTGGTTTTCGTTGCGCCAAAGATAGACCGGATTTTATGGAACGGATATTTGGAACCAAACCTGAAAAGCCCCAAAAAACAGAAATTTAAATAGATTGGATAAGTCGGAAAACAAATAATCTTGACTTAGGGTACTATATTTCTATATTATTAGAAATATGGAAATTTTAACCGCGGTCACAGCTTTATCGGCCCTGGCCCAGGAACATAGGCTGGAAATTTTTCGGCTTCTTGTCAGGGAGGGGGTTCATGGAACTCCCGCCGGGCATATTGGAGAAAAGCTGGGCATACCTCTTTCGACACTATCTTTTCATCTAAGCCAGCTTAAAAATGCAGGCTTGATAAATTGCCGTCGCGAAAGTCGAACTCTGTTCTATTCGGCCAATTATCTATCTATGAATGAGCTAATGGCTTACCTCACTGAAAACTGTTGTGAGGGCAATCCAGACAGTTGTGAAATTCCTGTTGGCTGTGTCCCTGAAAAAGAAAAGTGAGGAAAATATTTTTATAGGAGAAGCTCTCATGAAACGAATGCACATTCATGTATTTATTGATGATTTACAGCAATCGATAAACTTTTATTCCAATCTATTTGGCAGTGAGCCAACTAAGAGAAAAGATGATTACGCGAAATGGATGCTGAATGACCCCAAGATCAACTTTGCCATTTCCATCAGCGATTCGAAATCAGGAATAGACCATTTAGGGATTCAGGTTGACGAGGACAGTGAACTAAAAGATATGCGCGAGCGTTTAGCAAAAGCAGATATGAAAACTTTTGCGGAAGGTGAGACGGTTTGTTGTTATTCAAAATCGGATAAGACGTGGGTAGAAGACCCAAGTGGGATAGCATGGGAAACTTATAGGACCATGGAAGATGCGGAAACTTTCAATAACTCTCCAGCAAAAAATATAATTTCTTCAGATTCCGAAACACCAAATATTGAATCAGCGAGTTGTTGTTAATTGGTAAAACCATTAACAATTCTATTTCTTTGTACGGGCAATTCAGCTCGAAGCATTATGGCTGAAACCATTCTCAATAATTGGGGCAATGACCAATTTCGGGCATATAGTGCTGGCAGTCATCCTACCGGAAAAATAAATCCACTTGTTTTTGAATTGCTATTGGACAAGGGGCATTTAATTCATAACTTAAGGAGTAAAAGCTGGGATGAATTTATTCGTCCTGACGCTCCCGTCTTCGATGCGGTCATTACGGTCTGTGACAATGCGGCTGGGGAAGTTTGCCCGGTCTGGTTGGGAAACCCGGTTAAAGCTCATTGGGGGCTTGAAGATCCCGCTTCTGCTAAAGGGGACCCGTCTGAGAGGATGAGGATTTTTGAAAAGGTTTATGAAAAGCTTGAAGTGAAAATCGCGCTTCTTGTGAAAATTTCACTAAAGGATCATGACCCGAAAACTTTAAAAACCCGTCTTGATGAAATAGCTCTAATAGAAAAATATATAGAGAAAAAAAGATGAGTTTGGAAGACGATACCACTGATAATCAAGAAACTGTAACTGGCTTGGGATTTTTTGAAAAATATTTAACGCTTTGGGTTTTTCTCTGCATTGTAGTTGGGATCGCGCTTGGTAATTTTTTTCCAGGTTTTTTTCAATTACTGGGTCGAGCTGAATTATTCGGAGTTAATATCCCTGTGGCATTGCTGATATGGGTGATGATTGTTCCCATGCTTTTGAAAGTGGATTTCGAGGCATTGCATAAAGTCCGTTCCCATTGGAAGGGAATTGGCGTTACCGTATTTATTAATTGGGCAATTAAACCTTTTTCCATGGCTGCCCTGGGTTGGTTTTTCATCGCTCACCTCTTCGCACCCTACCTACCCGCTGACCAGATTGACTCCTATATTGCCGGATTGATTATTCTGGCCGCTGCGCCTTGTACCGCAATGGTATTTGTCTGGAGCAACCTGACAAATGGCGAACCCAATTTCACGTTAAGCCAGGTAGCATTAAATGATTTGATCATGATTTTTGCTTTTGCGCCCATCGTTGGTTTATTACTGGGTTTGTCGGCTATTGTCGTTCCTTGGGAAACACTTTTATTATCTGTTGCGCTTTATATTGTAGTTCCAGTCATTGTGGCTCAAATTTGGCGAAAGGGATTGTTGAGTAAAGGTGGAGACACTGCATTGCAAAAAACGATTAAACAGGTAAATCCATTTTCCCTCAATGCTTTGCTAATTACTTTGGTTCTGTTATTTGGTTTTCAAGGTGACCAGATTCTTTCTCAGCCTATAGTAATCGTGCTGATTTCCATTCCTATTCTTATTCAAGTTTATTTAAACTCTGGGCTTGCCTACTTGTTGAACCGTAAGTTGGGGGTGGCGCATTGTGTTGCAGGGCCGTCGGCCCTTATTGGAGCCAGTAATTTTTTTGAACTGGCTGTTGCTACGGCTATTAGTCTGTTTGGAATCCAATCAGGTGCGGCATTGGCTACTGTCGTGGGAGTGCTTGTCGAAGTTCCTGTAATGTTGTCTGTGGTTCGTATAGTAAACCGTTCGCGAAACTGGTATGAGAGAGGATAGATTCCAATTAACGTTGACTTAAAGTCAAGTGGGGATATATTTGTTACTCATAAACTTCTTTTCTTGCCATTCTTATGAAAACTCTCCCTAAAATAAATCATTTTTCAAAAATTAAATATGGGTTACTCATCGAGGCCTTTCTAGTGATATTTTTTTGTATGACCGTGGAGATATCAGCCCATGAAAAACCCCCAGCTGTTATGAAGGCTGAAAATAGGAATTGGAAGCTTCATTCCTATGGCGTACGTAATCGATGGTTTATGGATGTGTATCAATGTGCCATGTATTTGGATAATGGAAACCAAAACCTTGAATCTGTTTTGGATCTCAAACACCCTGTGGCCATACGTATTAAAATTTTGATTTCTGAACTTCCCAATCAGGTTCCAGATGCTTGGAGAGAGGCGATCAAACCCGAAATTTCTGACAAATTGTACAGTCGGTTCAAAAAACAAATTTTCAAACTCGAACAGGGAGATCAGCTAACCTTTACTTATCTTCCGGGGCAATCGACGGGTTTTTTTATCAACAATGAAAAAAAGTTTTCAGATCCCGGTCCAGATTTAATGCGTGCATTGCTTGAGCAGTGGTTAGGACCTCAGCCTGTTTCAGAAGAACTGAAGGTTGCTTTGATAAGAAAAATGAGTAGAGACTAAATTTTTGGTGCCCGTTTTCCTAATAAGGCAAAAACTACGGCAAGTATCAGGCCGACCACAAACAATATCCATGCAATCTGAGTAGCTACCCCAGCAATACCTGATAAGCCCAACACGCCAGCAATAATTGCAATTACTAGAAATGTGACTGCTAATGAAATCATAATAGATGTGTCCTTTTTTGGGTAAGTGAAAATTTAATTCAATTCTCAGGAATACTTTTGAGGAAATGGGTGAGTTCTTTAAGCATAAATCTTGAATCTTTTTCAAGATTTTCCCAGGAACTTTCTACCAATGATTTCATTTCCTGTATTTTGTCAGCAAAATCTTTCCTTAAATCGACCAATTGATTTATTTTTGATTTGATTGAATCAGGAACTTCTGAGCCTGGATAAGTTTTTTCAATTTTTTTTAAAGCTTTGATCATTTCAGCATCAAATTCTTCCAGTCCTTCATCCATCCTATTTATAAACTCGTTTTTATTTGTCATTATGAATATTCTCCTTCGAGACTTTCTAATGGGATTGTGCAGAAACTATGCCAAAGCGGAATGTATTGCTAATGAACTATTTATCGGTGGGATCTGGTTAAGAAAAAAATAAGGAGGTGGTGGATACCCACCAAATCGGGTCTTATCCACCTAAGAATGGCGAGGAAAATTTAATTAATCAGAAAGACTAGTTCTTGTCGGATTTAATATTATATTTTTGCATTCGGTAACGAAGCGTTTCACGTGTGGTTCCCAAGCTTCGTGCCGTTTCCATTACATTAAATCCATTTTTATCCAAAGCAGTTTTAATAATGTATTTGTCCATTTCCTCCAAGGACATGCTTCCATCCAAGGGAATATTGACAGAACCTTCTACATTACATGCATCTTGTGTTTTAGGATTATCTGAGGTAGGTGAGCAATGTTCCTGAAGTTGCACCCAACGGGTCGGAAGTATTTCGTCTTTTGAAAGCAACACACATCGTTCAATTACATTACGTAGTTCGCGAATGTTACCCGGCCAATCGTAGTTCATAAACTCTTTCCATGTCTCATCGGGAACTACTTTTACATGTTTATTAGCTTGGAGATTGAATTCAGCGATAAGGTTCGGGACCAGCTCAAGAAGGTCATTTTTCCTGTTTCTCAATGGGGGAAGGCTCAAGCAAAAAACGGACAAGCGATGGTAAAGATCATGGCGAAATTCATTTTTTTTACTCGCTTCTTTCAAGTCAATTCCTGATGCTGCGATAATCTGAATGTCGAGATCAATTTCTCGTTCTCCTCCAAGTCGGCGAATTTTTTTATCCTCGATGGCCTTGAGCAGTTTTGCCTGTAAGTCCATGGGCATATCACCAATTTCATCCATAAACAGTGTGCCGCCATCCGCTTGCTCCATGTATCCTCGGTGTCGGCTCTTTGCTCCGGTAAAGGCTCCGGCTTCATGACCAAACATTTCCGACTCCATGAGTTCCTTGGGAAGCCCGGCGCAGTTCATTTCCACAAGCGGTCCGTCTTTACGAAGATCACTGGTGTGATGAAGGATCCTTGCAATGAGCCCTTTTCCTGTTCCAGTTTCGCCGTTGATAATCATCGTGCTGATATCAACGTTAGCCAATTCTTTAAGCATGCTTTTCAATTCTTGAACGGGTTCACTGCTTCCCAGATAAGCATCTAGATGATATTGCTTTCTGCTGAGTGAGGAATAGTGCTCAAGCTGTTGATTACAGCGCGCAGCTCGAAAAGCCCGGGCGACTAAATTATCCAATCGCTTTTGGTCGAAGGGCTTTTCAAGAAAATCATAAGCAAGGTCATCTACTTTATTTAAGTCCTCCCGATCGGCATTCTCCACAATGAAGATCCATTCAGAAAACGGGATATCGTTTTGCAATTCTTCGAGATGATCCAAAATTTTCCCATCCGATAAACCGAGATTAGCGAGGATGACATGGGGCGACCCATTTCCATTAGAAAGAAACTCACGCGCTTTAGAAATGCTCGATACAGCCTCCACCAACCATCCTTTATTACGGTAGACCTTTGCCAACCCCGTTTCGGTTTCGGTGTCATGTTTAATAATCAACATTTTTTTGTGCATACGATTTTCCATAAACGAGTTAACGGTTTAGGAGGCAGGATAGGGGATTTTTAGAGAAACAAAAAGTAATTTGTTCTTTTTCTACAGTCTTGGTTGAATTCAACCAAGACTATTAAAACCACCATTCAAAAGCCCCGATACTTAAACTCCAAAAGAATCTAACTAATTGAAAATAATGTGGGTGTGTATGTTTTTTGTTTTTGGCATTAAAAATGCTTAACCCAAATAGGTGTAGCAAACATTTATTTGCAATAGTTAGCACAACGGTAGAAAGGTGAAACAGTGAGTTCCAAAGACGTTCAAATCAAAGAAATGCAAGATCAGTTAGAAATTTGTGAAGTTGCGATACAGGAATTAAAGAAAAGGGCAGAAAGATCGAATGCGGAAACCCAAGTGAAATACTACAAAAAAATTGAGGAACTGAGATTGCTTCAAAAGCATGCCAGACAAAAATTCGATGAACTGAGTAAAGCGGGCGAAGATTCCTGGGAGTTACTCAAGCAGGATGTTGGAAGTGCATATGAAAACGTTAAAAAAACATTAACTGAAACCCAAAAAGCCTTTCAAGAAGGTTTGGATGAAAGCAAGGAGAAATAAAATGGGAATGAAAGAATCTTATCAAGATAAATTGCAGGCAAAATTAGATGAATGGAGCGCGGAGATTGACAAGTTGAAGGCAAAAGCTGACAAGGCTGAAGCTGATGTGCAACTTGAATATTATAAAGAGATAGAAGTGCTTCGATCTATGCAGCAAGACGCTCAACAAAAACTCCATTCACTTCGAGAGTCAGGAGAAGACGCGTGGGAAGATTTAAAGGCAGGGATAGACAGTGCCTGGGATTCCTTGGGGGGTGCATTGAAATCTGCGGCATCCAGATTTGAATGAGGAAAAGCCTCTGGCTTAGAACGTTCTTTTGAATATAAAATTAGGAGATTTTTTAAAATGAATTTTAATAAAACTTGTTTGTTGACATTCGCCATCGGAATGGTTGCCTTGTTATGCATTGCACCACTTTCTTTTGCTGGTATGTCAAAAGACACGACCTTTAAGGAAGTTAAACAAGAAACGCGAGATTTGGTAAAAGTCTTAAAAAATTACACCTCAGATCAACGTGATGATGCCATTGAGAAAACCAATGCAGCTTTGGATGACCTGGATGAACATATTGACGAGCTGGAAACCCGCATCGATAATAACTGGGATAGTATGAGGAAAGCCGCGCGCGATAAAGCTCGTGCCAACCTGAAAGCATTGCGCAAAATGAGGATTGCAGTGGCAGAATGGTATGGTAGCTTGAAAAACAGTTCTGCAGATGCTTGGGATCATATTATCGATGGAATTTCAGATTCCTTTACCGTATTTCATGAAGCCTGGGAAAAAGCAGAAAATGAGTTTGAGTCAGATAAATAAATAGGAATTTAAAAGAATCTATTTATTGCTCTACCAATCTAATAAAGAAGTAACTCTGTTAATTATATTTTTAGGAGAGCCTGTGTTCCTTACACAGGCTCTTTTTTTTGGTCAAATCTTTTTGGTCAAACCCATGAAACTAGCTCGCATACTTTTCTTATTGCTGATTTCGTTTTTATACGGATTATTCCAGGCTACTACCCCCAACGCTCAAGAGCTGGAGCATGGCAAAGATAAAGTTATTCATCATTTCGAGTCGGACACTTTGACGGGTGATTGGAAGGGGTTGCGTTCCAAATTATATGAGAGGGGTGTCGATTTTGAAGTGGAATACTTTGGCGATCTATTTTCGCTGGTTTCTGGGGGACTAGATCAAGGAACGGATTTTACCGGACTATTGGAATTGGAATTGCACCTTGATGGTGGCCGACTTTTAGGCTGGCAGGGATCCAGGTTTTTTATTTTCGGAATTGGGAGTCACGGAAACGATTTTTTAGAAAATGTAGGGTCCGCTCATGATGTGAGTAGTATTGCAGCCCCCGATACCTTTAAATTTCTTGAGCTCTGGTACGAGCAATCTTTTTTAGAAGATCAGGTGTCAGTTCTTTTTGGACTCTATGATTTGACGGGAGAATTCGATATTCGGCCCACCGCACAACTGTTTGTCAATGGAGCATTCGGGACCGGTCAAGATTTATCTGAAACGGGAAAAAATGGACCTTCCACTTTTCCTGCTACTTCGTTAGCGGCACGTTTGAAAGTAAAGCCAACTCCATCCCTTTATTATATGGGAGCTATTCTCGATGGAGTACCGGGGGACCCGACCAACCCAACCAATGGAACTCAAATAGATTTAAATGGTGACGATGGTTTGCTGATAGCTCATGAAATCGGTTACGAGTCGGATTATGAAAAAATAGGATTAAATAAAGTGGGGATGGGGGCATGGATTTATACAACGGATTTGGATGACCTTGTTAGGGTCGATGCCAACGGCAACCCCATTCAACAATCTGGAACCTATGGCATCTATGCTTTTGTAGATGGGGCAATTTTTTTGGAAGAGGGATCGATCTCTAGAGGGCTTTTTTCCTTTTTTCGAATTGGAATAGCAGAAGAGGATGTTAATAAAATCGATTTATATCTGGATGGTGGACTGGTTTACCAGGGGCTTTTCCCCAATCGACCCGAAGATAAAATGGGATTGGCTTTTTCGATGGACCATTTCAGTGAGAGTTTCAAACAAAAACAAGAACAAAATCAAATATTGATTGAAGACACAGAAGTATTGCTGGAGCTAACCTACAGCTTTCGTGCCGGGTCCGGAATTTATCTGCAACCTGACTTTCAGTATGTTTTCAATCCTGCCCAACTCAAGGGAGCGAGTAATGCCGCTTCGATAGGGTTTAGGTTTTCAATAAACCTTTAATCCTTCTATGCCCACCTGATATTTGTAATTCATTGCCTTTTATTTAAGTAGGGAAAAGTAGATGTGAATGTTTTTAAAATTTTGGGATATACTTTTCTTGAACATGATAATTTGTTGCAACACGGTTTCTCTTCACTATTTTCTTTAAATATCGCACATACTCAGAGCAACTAAAGGGACCTTCAATTTTTGGCACCCCATGAATCGTAAAGGAGATGTTTATGTCGAACGATACTGGTTTGATTGC
>JAJFIR010000038.1 GCA_021774795.1 Emcibacteraceae bacterium
CTTTTCCTTGAACTGGGTCATGCGGTTGAGCCAACCCATGCGCGCCACGCAGTTGAAGATCCAGGCGAGTTCCGCATGTTCCTTTACCTGCGACTGATTGAAGACGATGTGGCTTGCCGGATCGACGCCACAGGCAATGAAAGTCGAGGTGACTTCGCGGGTATTGTGCCGCAGTTCCTGCGGATTCTGCCACACCGTGATCGCGTGCATATCGACGACGCAGTAGATGCACTCGTGGGTATTCTGCAACTCGACAAAACGCTTGATGGCGCCGAGGTAGTTGCCAAGGTGCAGGTTGCCGGTCGGCTGCACGCCGGAGAAAACACGATTTTGGGGCTGGGACATCAAAGCTCTGGCTCTTGCTGGAGTGTTGCGCGCTGTATGGCGCAAAACGGCGCAAATTCCAAGACGCGTTTGCCGGGTATGACCTACGACCGGCGGAACTGGTTGCGCAGCTCGCTCAGGCGCGCAGCGCCGGTGACATGCGCAACTGCAAAAAACACAACGACGCCCAGCACCACCAAACCGGCAAGGACGGCCACCCTCAATACCAAAGCGACGTCCGCTGCGAAGAGATGCCCGGTCTGGCCAACCGCAGCCCAGACCGCGAGCCCCATGATCAGCGCGGATAAGACGACCCGCAGCAAACGCTGAACCAGGCGATGGTCGGGGCTGAACTGTCCGCGCCGCGCCAGGGTGACCCACAACAACGCTGCATTGAGCCATCCAGCGGCACTGGACGCCAATGCAATCCCTACATGTCCGATCTTCCAGAACAAGGCCAGACTGACCACTACGTTCACCATCATACCGATGCCGGCATAAATCATCGGCGTCCTGGTATCCTCTCTTGCGAAGTAAGCCGGCGAAAAGACCTTGATGAGTACGAATGACGGCAGGCCGAGTGCAAAGGCTGCGAGCGCCCACGCGGTTGCCTCGGTGTCGGCTGCATCGAAAGCGCCGCGTTCGAACAGGACCTGAACCACCGGTTGCGGCATGGCGATCAGAGCCACCGCGGCCGGCACGGTTAGCAGCATGGAATATTCCAGTGCGCGGTTCTGGCTGACATGAACGCCGGCATCGTCGCCCGCACTGAGCCTGCGGGCAAGGTCAGGCAGCAAGACGATACCGATGGCGATGCCGACCACGCCGAGAGGCAACTGGTATATGCGGTCCGCGTAGTAAAGATAGGACACCGCACCCGCCTGGAGCGATGCGATGATAGTGCCGATCACAATATTGATCTGCGTGATACCGCCTGCAATGACGCCGGGGACACCAAGGCGGACCAGCCGCCTCACCCCCGGTGTGAGCCGCGGGCGTTTGAGGCCAAAACTGATGCCGGCGCGGTAGCAGGCAAAAACCAGCATGACAAATTGAACCGCACCTGCCACGGCGACGCCCCAGGCGAGCAATATGCCGGTCTCTGGCGAATTGCCCAATGCCATGATCGCGGCAGCGCTAAGGACTGCTATCAACACGACATTCAGCAGGATCGGTGCGGCGGCGGCAGCAGCAAACCGCCCAAGACTGTTGAGAACGCCACTGAGCATCGCAACCAGCGACATGAACAGCAGATACGGAAACGCAATGCGGGTCAGCAGTATCGCCAGATCCAGCTTGTCGCCCTCCGCCACGAAACCCGGTGCTATGGCATACATCAGCCACGGCATGGCGAGTTCGGCGGCGATGGTAAAGATCAGCAACGTCACCAGCAAGACGCTGAACACCTGTTCGCCAAAAGCGCGGGCACTGTCGGCGCCTTCTTCCTCCAGACGTTTGGCAAACAACGGCACGAAGGCGGCGTTGAACGCCCCTTCCCCGAACAGGCGGCGAAACAGGTTGGGAAACCTGAAAGCTACGAAAAAGGCATCCGCCACCAGCCCCGTGCCAAGAACGAAGGCGATCAGAATATCACGGACGAAGCCCAGAGCGCGGCTGATCAGGGTCATTCCGCCAACGGTTGCAAAGGCACGATAAAGACGCATAGTTCCCTCAATGAATAGACTTGCTGATATGTGTTGCTAATGAATGGGAGCCTATATGGCAAGGAAAGAGTTTCATCTCTGATGATAGAATTGCAGTATATTTGTGAGAATTTGAAAAATTAGAGTGTTCTGAATTTATAAATTCATCATCTTTTTGATTTCATTGCCAAGGGCGTTAAAATCTTTGGTGCGGGGGGATGATTTGCGCCAGACAAGGCCAATCGTTCTCGATGGTTCAGGGGCTGGGAATTTGATTAACCGCAGCGGGCTGTCTTTGGTAATTTCAATTTTGGCGGCGATTTTTGGTATTAACGTAATGCCCTGATTATTGGCGACCAGTTCCAGTAAGGTTTTTAAACTGGTGGCACCAAACTGGGATAAGTTTTGCGGTGAGACCATTTCACATAACGATATGGTTTGATCTCTCAGGCAGTGACCTTCTTCAAGCAAGAGGAGATTATTATCCTGCATTAATTTTGCAGGGCTCTCATCTGGGCCGATATCTTGTTGATTTGTCACAAGAAAGAACGGGTCTTCGAATAATGTCTGGGAAATAAGGTCATTATCATGAATGGGCAGGGCGACAATAATCGCATCAAGCTGCCCCTGCATCACTTCATCAACTAAATTTGGTGTGGTTGTTTCCCTTAGTTTTAAGCTCAAGTCAGGGAACCTGGCTGATAAAACCGGCAAAAGTGATGGCAGTATATAAGGGGCGATGGTTGGGATGATGCCAAGACGGAAATTACCGGCGAGGATACCAGCGCGGGTTTTTGCGTAATCGGCCAGGTCCTGGATGTCGGCGAGAATTTTTTCGGCGCGTCTGGCTATTTCATCTCCATCAGGCGTAAATGTGATTTGTGATTTGCCGCGGATGACCAGATTAAGACCAAGGATTTGTTCCAGATCTTTGATTTGCATGCTGAGAGCGGGTTGTGTCACGGAGCAAAAATCCGCGGCTTTGCCAAAATGTTTTAATCTGGCAAGGGCATGAAAGTATCTGAGTTGTTTAGTCGAAATCGCATGCATAAGTCTTTCTTATCACAGAATACAGTAGATTCAATTAGACCTTATGATAGTAAAAAGACATCAGCTCATATCAGATAATTATGAATGCATTCTGAGATTTATCTCTCCAAACTAGTTTTCAACATTATGTATATGCTACCTGATAATACTAACTGTTTTGGTGGTTTGGTGGGGGATATTTGATTGGGGGAGTAAAGATAAAAAAGCACCTCTGACGATTAGAGATGCTTTTGATATTAAAGCTGAGCTATACCGCTTGTTCCAGCGTTCTTAATGGGGCTGCACCTTGGTTGGTTGCGATGGCATGTGGTTGATTTGCCAATTGTTTTCTGACTTCATTTGCCAGTTTGCTTGCCAAATGTTCACCGACATCTTTAATATTCAGTTCAGCACTTGTATTGGAGATGGCTTTGATGATCTCATCAGTGATGATGGTGTGGATTTTAAAATTTGAGGGATTTATCCCAATGTCTATTTGAGGTGTTTCCTGGAATTGACCCCGTTTGACCGGCAGATCATCAAATTTTTTCAGCTCAAGTGAAGGTTTGGACTGTTCCTTGAAGGAGCTCGGGTTTTTACCACCAGACAAGTTTAATTCCAGTTGTTCTTCGAAATTTGCCGGTTCTGAGTTTGTATTGCCTGAGACCTGCGGGACACTCTGAAACGTTGTTTTGTCTGATGAAAATGTGTTGGTGTCGTTTTGTCTCTGATTTTTAGGAGGCGCGACATCGTCACTTTCGTCCGGGTAAGTTTTTGATTCAAGCAAGTTTAGGGCTTTGTTAAACTGGCCAAGGGTTCTGGCAATCATGCTGGCGCCGTTTGAAAAGCTTTTTTTAACCTGGAAGCTCGCTGAAGAATTTTCAGCTTCCTCTTTAGTGTTTGAGCGTTTGGATTGAATCTGCTCGAAAGCGCTCACGGAGTCTCTTCGATCAGGGACGGCCGCGTGGACGGTGTCTCCTGTCTGTTTGACTATTTGTAATGCACGTTCAATCATTGTCTTTTCGCGTTCTATAATGCCCATTTTGTTTTGGTTTCTGGGCTGGTTGATACAGAATTAATTGTAATAAAAAACTTTTATGCTTCGAGACTACCAGAAATGGTCTAATAAAAAGAAAAATCCGCTTTGAGAATTTGATTCAAATTTTAAATAATGAATTCATAGATTTTTAATAGTTGATGAAACTTTTCTGCGCTCGTAGGATTGTCTTTGTTGGATATGGATTTGTTATGAAAGCTATGGGTGGGTATGGGAGTTTCTAAGAATATCCCTTTATTTGATGCGCTTTCTCCTAAGCAGAGGGCTTCACTTGAAAAAAGACTGGTCACAAGGACCTATCATGAAAATGAACTGATCCTTGATTTTGAAGACCAGTCTTCAGATGTGTTGTTTATTGTTTCTGGCAAAGTGCGGATTTTATTTCGGTTTGCGACCGGCAAAGAAGTGATTATTGCTGACCTTGGGGAGGCGGACTTTTTTGGTGAACTTTCTGCCATAGATGGTAAGGGGCGATCCGCTAATGTGACGGCGTTGCAGAAAACTGAAATTGCCAGCCTTTCTGCTGCTGACTTTCTTGACATTACAACGACTGTTCCCGAAATCGCGGCGATCATTTTAAAAACGCTGGTTTCCCGTATTCGGGCGCTTGATATGAGATTTTCTGAAATGAGTGTGTTGAAGACCAATGAAAGGCTATATGTTGAGCTGCTCAGGCTTTCAACACCGCGCCGGATGATACCAAGCGGCGGCAAGAAAGATCAGCGGATTATTTCTCCGCCACCGTTTCATCATCACCTGGCGGCGCGCATTGGGTGTCGGCGCGAAGTGGTTAGCCGGGAGCTTTCTTCGATGATGAAGCAGGGAATTTTAGAAAAGAGCAGGGGTGGGCTTGTTATTCTTGAGGTGACAAAGCTTGAGGAACGTATAGCGCAGGCTTTGAGTTGAGATTATGGATCGGGTAAAAAATTACATTTCTGAACTGGGTTATCAGATCGTTAATCTTGGCATTGTCAGCCAGAATGATAACATTCGGCAGCGGCAGAGATTTACGAATATGGCGCTGTTTGTTACAGCGCTGAATGCTATTCACCATATGATCATGAATGCATTTTATGACTTTTGGGCGTTGCTGCCAGTGAATGTTTATAATCTGGTGATGGTGGTTTGTTCACTTAGTCTTTTGATTGCTCATCGATATGGTGAAAATCTGGCGGCCATTCTGCTGGCGATCTTGATCTTTTTTGGCAATAGTTTTGTTGTGCTGGCGTTTGGCTTGAACAGTGATTTGCAGATTTATTTCACTTTGGCTGGTGCGTTTATTTTTATGGTCGGCGTGCAGAACTATAAAGTTCATGTGCCGCTTATGCTGCTTGGATTGACCGGGTTGCTCGGCGTGACATTTTTTGCAACGCAGGAAGGGTTTCTGATGGTCAACGATCAGGAATTTCGCAAGGACCTTGCGTTGCAGGCTTATGTCAACGCGATCATTATCAATGCCATTTTGATTTATTATGCGCTGAGTTCGCTTTACAGGACCGAGCAGGCGCTGGAGCGCGAGTATCAACGATCTGAAAAATTGCTGACTACGATTTTGCCTGTGCCGATTGCCAACCGGCTAAAAGCGGCACCAGGGCAGAGAATTGCCGACAGGGTTGATGATGCCAGCATTCTATTTGCTGATCTTGTTGGGTTTACCAGAGCTTCGAATAATGTGCCGCCGGAAGATGTGGTAGCTTATCTTGATGAGCTGTTCACCACTTTTGATGGTTTGTGTGAAAATTATTCTGTCGATAAAATCAAGACGATTGGGGACGGTTACCTGGCGGTTGGTGGTTTGCATGATGCGGGCGGGGCACGGGCGATCGGCTTTTTGGCGCTGGATATGATTGAGCAGATGAATCATCGTTCTTTTCTCGGTCTCGAATCGCTTTCCTTGCGAATTGGCATTCACCGCGGGCCGGTGACAGCCGGGGTGATTGGTGACCAGCGCATGACTTATGATGTCTGGGGAAGCACGGTTAATTGTGCGGCCAGGCTTGAGGCGCAGTCTCTGCCATCACGGATCCATTGTAGTGAAAACTATCTCATTGCGGTGCAGGATACATTTCACTTTACTGACCTGACCGTGACAGAACTGCGCGGTGTCGGGGTGATTAATGCGGGTTATTTATTGCGTCAGATTTAGCGGCATTCTGGTTTTCTGAGCGATTGATTGCTGTGGTGCCTGGTGCGAGATACATAAACAAGCCAAAAGCCATGGTTAGTTTGATGATTATTTCTGGGGCGAACTGCATTTATTTTCCTTCTACTGCCTGGTGTTGTCATTTGAGTTCTCATTTGTGAAATCATATTGAGTGTTCAATAATAACTTCTGCTTTGGAATGAGTTAGTGGTACACCTTCCATAAGAAGAATAATGTGTGAATTATCACATTCAGATGATCCTTGCATCTTTGCATTATTGTGGCTGTTTCACCTTTACTTGTGCTTACGTTGTTTGTTTTTTACCGGGAGATAAATCCTTTGCCAATTTTGCCAGAGTGACATGATCTATTTTTCCTGTGCCGAGGACTGGTATTTTCTGGTTGCTGTAAATGGTTTTGGGGATGGCGAGGTCTGATATACCGTCTGATTTGGCTTTGGTAATCAGGTCGCTGCGTTCTAGTTTCGAGAGGTCAGTAAACAGGATGAGCTGTTCGCCTTTTTTCGGGCATGGCAGCGCAACGATACCGTGATTTGCTTGCGGGTAGTGTTTCGATAGAAATTGCTCAACCATCGTGAGGGAGACCATTTCACCGGCGATTTTTGCAAAACGTTTGGCGCGGCCTTTAATTGTGATGAATCCAGCTGCGTCAAATTCAACAATATCGCCCGTGTCGTACCAACCGTCTTCAAGCGGGATGATGACACCCGGGTTGTCATGTTTGATATAGCCTTTCATGATATTCGGGCCTTTGACAAGCAGTTTCCCGCCTTCATCAATGCCGGGTACTGGTTCGAGCTTATAGCTAATGCCGGGCATCAGACGGCCTACGGTGCCCGGTTTGAATTCCATTGCTGTGTTGAAGGAAATCACCGGGGAGGTTTCTGTGGCGCCGTAGCCTTCAAATATTCGAATGCCGAATTTATCTGACCAGAGGGTTCTTGTTTCATTGGAAAGTTTTTCAGCCCCTGCGAACACATAGCGCAGCGAATAAAAATCATATGGGTGAGCTTTGGCGGCATAGCCTTTGAGGAATGTGTCTGTGCCGAACATGATGGTGGCGTTGGTATCATAAATCATTTCCGGGACGATACGATAATGCAAGGGAGAAGGGTAGAGAAAGGTTTTTACGCCAGAAAGCAGAGGCAGCAAGGTGCCATCTGAGAGGCCAAAGGCATGGAAAATCGGCATGGCATTAAAGACAGTGTCTTGCGGGGTAAAATCCACTTTAGCGCTGATTTGATTGCAGTTTGACAGAATGTTTTTATGACTGAGGGCAACGCCTTTTGGGCTGCCTTCTGAACCTGAGGTAAAGAGGATGGTCGCGGTGCTGTTTGAGGTTATGTTCAGTTTTGAAGGGTTGTAGCTTAGTGATGGGAAGCTTGCCTTGAGCATACCGGCTAATTTATCAAAGCCGTTGATTCGTTGTTTGATGTCTTCAAGATAGATGATGTTTGCGACCTTTTTTATTTCTTCTTCAATCTGTTCCAGCCGGCCTAAAGTGATGAAGCGTTTTGATGTGATGATGGTTTTCACGTTCGCGGTTTTTATGGCGGCGACAATGGCTTTGCTACCAGCTGAGAAATTGAGCATGGCCGGAATGCGGCCAGCCGCACTAAGCCCCATATAGGTGGCGACGGTGCCATTTGTGTTTGGTAACAGAACACCGACTGCTTCTTTTGGCTCGGTTGTTTTTGAAAACTGTTTGCCAAGCACAAAACTGGCGAGGATCAGTTTTTTATAACTCATTGGCGCGCGCTCAACATCTTCAAGGATCGGCAGGTGCTGGCCATGAGTTTTGGCTGCATTAATCAGGCTTTCAAACAAGGTCTGATCACTGTTGCTGGTTTCGAAAACCATTTTCGTCATCACATCATGAAGATCACGGCCAATATGGGCCCGTCTTTCACGGCCAGACATTCCCTCCGGGGCGATAATTTTTTGGGGCGGCAGGATTGTAACGGTGATTTTTGGAAACAAGCTTAGCCGCATTTTGCCTTTCAATTTTGAAAACAGGCTATATTGCGCGCCATCAATTCTGATGGGCAGAATTTCAGCGTCAGCGTTGGCAGCGATCATGCCTGGGCCTTCATAGATTTTCATTAATGCGCCGGTCAGTGTGATGCGCCCTTCAGGAAAGATGATGCATTTTTTACCAGAAGCAACTTCCTTGATCAGACCTTTTAACGCCATGGGGTTTGAGGGGTCTAAGGGGAATAGTTTGAATAGGGCAAAAGCCGGTTTGACCCACCATTTTTCCGCGATATGGGTGTTGATGCCAAACAAGGGCGTGTCCGGCAGGAACGAACCTAAGATAGGTGCGTCGAGGTAAGATGTGTGGTTGGCGATGATGACAGCTTTGTCGCCGATTTTTTCGTAATTTTCCAACCCCTTGATTTCAACACGGTAAAACAGGCGCAATAAAAAACGGCCAATTGATTTGATCAGCTCTTCAGGCAGAAGTTTGCAGATATAAAGGGCGACAAAGGCGTTCATGATGGCGACGGTTATGAAGATATCCAACACGTCAAAACCGGATTTCAACATGAAAACAATCATCAATGAAGCAGAGACCATGAACAGGGCGTTGATGATATTGTTACCGGCAATGGTGCGTGAGAGTTGCTCTGGCTCAGCTAAATGCTGAACAATGGCAAACAAGGGAACGGCGTATAGCCCGCCAAATGCGGCGATGGTGAACAGGGCCATGAGGACGTATGAGCTGCCATCAAGTGCCAGAAAGCCTTCCAGATTATAAAGGTTATTTGCAAAACTGACCGGTTCTGGGATGGTCATGGATGTGGTGAGGGCGACCAGAGCGAGACTTGAAATGGTGATGGCAATGGCGGCGATGGGCACATATGCGGCAGAAATTTTGCCTTTGGTGATTTTGTTACAAAGCAGCGAGCCGATCATGATGCCGATGGTGAAGGTGGCGATAAACAGATTGCTGACTTGTTCGTTGGCAAAGAATATGTCTTTGGCAAGTGTTGGAAACTGGGTGAGGAAAATTGTCCCTACAAACCAAAACCAGGAAATGCCGAGGATTGAGAGGAAAACATTTTTGGTTTTGCTGGCTATGCCAACGATGTTGAAGGTCTCTTTGAGGAAATTTACACTGATTTTTAAATCGGGGTCTGGAGCGCTGGCTTTTGGAATATAGAGGCTGGCGATGAAGCCGGCGATGGAAAGGCTGAGCAATGCGACTGAGACCCAGAACACGCCATTTTCAACCAGAATGAGCAGACCGCCAAATAATGTACCGAGCAGGATGGAGAGGAATGTACCGGTTTCAATCAGGCCATTGCCACCGATGAGTTCGTGTTTTTCAAGATGCTGAGGCAGGATGCCATATTTCAAGGGACCAAAAAAAGTGGATTGTGCGCCAAGCAGGAACAGCACAATCAACCCGAGAGAAACGGAGTTGGTATAAAAAGCGACAATTGCCAGCAGCATTAATAGTATTTCAGCGAATTTAATGCGGTGGATGAGCCAGGTTTTTTCATATTTGTCAGCGAGCTGGCCAGCAGTGGCTGAGAACAGAAAAAACGGCAGAATAAACAAACCGGCTGCGATGGTGATGAACAAAGGCGCGTCAATCCCCTGACTGGCAGCGAGGCGATAAGTTACCAGAATGACCAATGCATTTTTAAAGCCGTTATCATTAAAGGCACCAAGGGCCTGGGTGACGAAAAGCGGCAGGAAGCGTTTTGTTGTTAAAAGTTTAAACTGTGAATGCGCCACTTATAGCCTCTGATGGTTGGGTTCTGAGAAACTGGATTTCAGTTAAACAGAATTTTTTTGGTTGGTTTTCTATTAAAAGGATTTCACTCTTATCCGTAAACCTGTTTCATTGCTGATATATTATGAACACTGTTCAATTACAAGGGGAATGTTGAAATAATAGTGTTAATTTTAATTATCAGGAAACCAGGCTTGATTGCATTGCTTTTGGTTAAGCATCGGAAATTGGCCATTTTGGCGCTGTTTTCAGGTTTCTGACTTGTCAAACCGGGCGGCCTTGGGCATAAGTTATCGATGGAAAAAGAACAAAAAGTCTCTGTTGAGAAGTCCTCATTTTTAAAGGGCGTTGAGCTGGCAGCCAAAGCGCATCAGCCGGTGATTGCCAAAACGCCTTTGCAACGCAATGAATTTTTATCCAAACGATATGATGCTGATATTTATTTAAAGCGGGAAGATCTGACGCTTGTGCGCAGTTATAAAATCCGCGGGGCGTTTAACTTTTTTAGAAAAGCGATTTCATCTGATGAAAAGCCACAGCAATTTGTTTGTGCTTCAGCTGGCAACCATGCGCAGGGTTTTGCTTTTGCCTGTCAGCATTTTGGGGTGAAGGGTATCATTTTCATGCCGGTTACGACGCCGCAACAAAAAATCGCCAAGACACGGGTGTTTGGCGGCGATAATGTTGAGATCAGAATTTTTGGTGACTTTTTTGATCAGTGTAATAAAGCGGCTATAAAATTTGCGGATGAAACCGGTGCGCGTCTGGTGCCGCCGTTTGATAACGCTGATATTATTGAGGGGCAGGCTTCTGTTGGTCTTGAAATACTTGAGGATATGGACCGGCCTATTGACATGCTTGTTCTGCCTGTTGGTGGTGGCGGGTTGGCGGCGGGTGTTAGCCGGGTTATGACAGAATTTTCGCCAGATACGGAGCTTAAATTCATTCAGCCAGCCGGGGCGCCGAGTTTTAAAGAGAGCCTTAAACAAGGTGAGCGGGTCTCATTGGCGAAAGTCAACAGTTTTGTTGACGGCGCTGCGGTTGGCCAGATGGGCGCGCTGAATTTTGAGATGCTTAAAGGTTATGATGCTGAAAATGTGCTGCTGGTGTCAGAAGATCATGTCTGTGAAACGATTATTGAAATGCTCAATGTTGAAGGTATTGTTTTAGAGCCGGCGGGCGCCCTTGAGATTGATGCGCTGCGCTGGATGCCGGCTGAAACTTTACGCGGCAAAACCATTGTTTGTATTGCTTCTGGTGGAAATTTTGATTTTGAGCGGTTGCCGGAAGTTAAAGAGCGGGCCTTGAAAGCAGCTGGTTTGAAAAAATATTACCTCATTCGGATGCCACAGCGGCCGGGGGCTTTGCGTGAGTTGCTTGATGTTCTTGGCCCGGATGATGATATTGCCCGATTTGAATATTTGAAAAAATCAGCAAGAAACTTCGGCACGATACTTATGGGTATTGAAAGTAAGAGTGCGGCTAATTTTGATTCAATTCAATTGGAGTTTGAAAAAACCGGCTATCAGTTTGAAGATATTACCAATGATGAAGTGCTGGCGAGCTTTATTGTTTAGCTTTGGCCAGTTTTAGGCTGGTGGTTTCTTTTAATAACAGGGTGAGCAGTTGCTCTGTTGGCAGGCCGAGTTTTGATAATTTCATTTTGTGTTCGAAATCGAAAATGGCTTTTCTTGTGTTGTTCCCTAAAATACCATCTATGCGTCCGCGATAAAGCTTGAGAATTTTTAACTGGCTTTGAAGTTTTTTAAATTCCTCGACGCTGTTTAACAGGGTTTCCTGTTCAAAGCGCTGTAACCCTTCAATAAAAACTTTTGGCTGAATGGCCATGTTGGTTTCTTTGCCGTTTTTGAGTTTCTTGCGGCTGATGATTTTACCTGTATAGCGGTTTCTTCGAATGCGGTATCGCTCATAACGAAGCGAGCCGAGATTTATGCCGACCACTTTCGGGCCGGTTTTGGTTTCTAAAAATATTGGGGATCCTGATGAGCCTTTAAAGGCATCGCAAGTGTGTGGCAGGAGAATGGCCTGCTTGCTCATGATGCGGCGCTGAGGCTTTAAAAAATAAAGCGCGTTGTTGCGTGAGCGAATTTTGCAATTTTTTGAGTAAAGCCGTTCATTCATTTTTTTATCGCCGTGATAACCGATCATAAAGACCTTATCTCTGGCGGCGGCTCTTTTGATTTCTTTTAAGGGGACATCAGCAAATGAAAGGGAGCGGCCTTTGCAAACAGAGTGGATCAGTTTGGTAAAGGCCCAGTCCTGGCCTTGGGAATTGAGGGGTGACTTTTGCGAGAAATTGCCGGAATAAATTGAAAGATATGGTTTTTTGGCGTGGACATATTCAGGATAGGTCAGCCGGTGTTTATAGGTGTTGCCTGTAAATGATTGTTTGAACTTGGGGAGAATGAAAAGGGTTTTTGATAGATTGAGGCGTTTGCCCATGGTTGGATTGCGGACAATACAATGAGCGTTGGTTGCTATGATGTTGGGGGCGACGCAAAAGGCTGTGCAACTCCACCCGTTTAAGCCGGGTTGCCCAAGAATCCCGATGCCGGCGGCGATGGATTGGTATTTTTCCGGCAGAGGGGTGCGGTCATCTTCGCCGAGCACGGCAATTTTTTTAACGAGTGGATTTTGTGTTTTGGTCGACTGATGCGCTTTGTCTTCAAGGATGAAGGGAGCGGCGAGCATATAAGAGGCCGCGCTTGTTGGTTGCGAGAATAAGAGACCTGATATCGCTGAAAATAGAAGAAAAAGAGACAAAAACAGCGGTTGAGATTTAATAAGAGACTTTAACAAACTATTCTCCTTATATATCTCATGCTTCACCTTTTTTAAAACCTAGAATGGGGTTTGAAGCCCTGATTTGGTCTCAGGATTTAATCTCAAGGATAAACCTAAGATTGAAGATTAGATCACACCCGGGCTTTGATCAATGGTGGCAGTTGAAACTATCATCCTGGAAATACCATCTTGGAATTTTCATCTTGGAATTTTCATAGTGAAATATCCAAAAAGAACAGTTAGCCAGGTTCATATTGAAGGAAAACGATGAACCTTTAAGGTGCTCTGATAATTTCAACTCAGAAAATTATCGGTTGGTATTGTGTTGCCCCGTTTCATGATAGACGAATTAACTATAAACCCAGCATATCTATACCATGGATGGGGTGGCAATATCATCTGGAAAATTTGCTGCCAGCGTGATTGAGGCTAATTTTTAAGATAGCCTGTTAAGAAATTATTGATCAGTTCGTCGATCATTTCTGGTGGCGTGGTGTTTTCTGCCATGAATAATTTTTCTGAAATTGCGAGGATGGTGATGCCGTGAACGCCGCTCCATAAAGCCAGGGAAGCTGTGTGGATCTGTTCCTTTTTCTTATTTGGATTTAAGGCCTTTATCTCTGTTTCCATCAGTGTGAACAAGGTGCTGATGCGCTCACCCAGATCAGGGGTGAGGTCACCGCCAGCAGCGACATGATGCTCAAAAATCAAGGACCATAAATGGGGGTTGGCTTTGGCGTATTCAAAATAGGCATGGCCGAAGCGGACCAGATTTTTTTTATGTTGATTACTTTTCTGGTGGCTTAAAACGTCTCTATACAGTGCCTCTAATGTGCGGGCATTTACCTGCATGATGAGGTCATCGAGATTTTTAAAGACGAGATAAATGGTGCCGACGGTATAGCCGATCGCACTAGCGACTTTGCGGGCGCTCAAGGATTGGAAGCCCGCCTCGGCCACGATTTGCTCTGTGGCGTTTAAGGCGAGTTCCTTTATTTCCTCGCGGCTATGATCACTGCGTCTTGCCATTATCTAGTTAAAGTCTCTTACATCTACAAAATGACCGGCAATGGCGGCTGATGCTGCCATGATGGGTGAGACAAGGTGCGTTCTACCTTGCCGGCCCTGACGGCCTTCAAAATTGCGATTGGAAGTTGAAGCGCAACGCTCGCCTGGTTCTAGCTTGTCAGCATTCATGGCGAGGCACATGGAACAGCCAGGCTCGCGCCAGTCAAAACCGGCTGTGACAAATATTTTATCAAGACCTTCTGCCTCGGCTTGTTCTTTGACAAGGCCGGAGCCGGGGACAATCATGGCTGTGAGGTTTTCGTTAACGTGTTTGCCATCAACCAGCTTGGCAACAGCACGCAAGTCTTCGATGCGACCATTGGTGCAGGAGCCGATGAAGATGCGGTCAAGTTTGATGTCTGTGATTTTTGTGCCTGCATCCAACCCCATATATTTTAGAGCGCGCAGCATGGCGGCTTTTTGCGCCGGGTCGGCAATGTCTTCCGGGTCTGGGACTTTGCCAGTGATGGAGACAACATTTTCAGGGCTGGTGCCCCAGGTGACGATCGGCGGTAACGAAGAAGCGTCGAGGCTGACTTCACGATCGAATACGGCGTCTTCATCGGTGTATAATGTTTTCCAATAGGCAAGTGCCATTTCCCAGGCAGCGCCTTTGGGTGCACGGGGGCGGCCTTCGATATAATCAAAGGTTTTTTGGTCTGGTGCGATGAGGCCTGCTCTGGCGCCGCCTTCAATTGACATGTTACAAACCGTCATGCGGCCTTCCATTGAAAGGTCGCGAATGGCGCTGCCGGCATATTCCATCACATGGCCGGTGCCGCCAGCGGTGCCGATTTCACCAATGATGGCGAGGATGATGTCTTTGGCAGTCACATGATCTGGTGTTGAGCCGTTGACCGTGATGCGCATGTTTTTGGCTTTTTTCTGTATCAGCGTCTGGGTGGCAAGCACGTGCTCAACTTCTGAAGTGCCAATGCCATGGGCAAGCGCGCCAAATGCACCATGGGTTGATGTGTGGCTGTCACCGCACACAATGGTCATGCCTGGTAGGGTAAAGCCTTGCTCTGGCCCGACGATGTGGACGATGCCCTGGCGTTTGTCGGCCATATCGTAATAATCAATGTTAAAATCTTTGGCGTTTTTCGCAAGTGCATCAACCTGAATTTTTGATTCAGGATCGCTAATGCCGTTCGCACGGCCTT
>JAJFIR010000039.1 GCA_021774795.1 Emcibacteraceae bacterium
CCCCACTTGGCAACTGATTTTTTTAATGTTTCATAATCAAGCTCTGCCGTCATATGGGTTAGGACCGCGCGCTTGGGCTTATATTTATTAATATAGCCCAATGTCTGCTCCAAATGATTATGAGTGGGATGAGGTGTTTCACGCAAGCAATCAACAATCCATAGGTCAAGCCCGTATAAGTGTTCGTCGCTGGATTCTGGAATATCATTGAAATCTGTGCAGTAACACACTTTATCAAAACGAAAGCCGTAAGATATTATGCCGCCGTGAATAAGCTCAACAGGCTGGATATTGATATCGCCAATTGTAAATGGCGATAAATCAATTTCATGGGCCGTACAAATGGATGGATAAACTTTCCGCCCTTTAAATATATATCCAAAGCGGGTTTTTAAAATATCAAGCGTTTGCTTATTACTGTAAACGGGCACTTCTCGTTTCATATTTTGGGCAATTGCCCGAAGATCATCAATACCGTGGGTGTGATCGGCGTGATCATGGGTATATAAAACTGCGTCAAATGTCGTGATACCGGCACTTAAACATTGCTCGCGAATATCCGGCCCCGTATCAACAATAATGCGCGTATTTCCCTGCTCGACCATTATCGACACACGCCTGCGCCGATTTTTAGGATTATTCGGGTCACAAAGACCCCAGCCGTTATTTAATTTTCCCCCGATGCGCGGCACCCCCTGCGACGTACCGCATCCCAATATTGTTATTTTCATGGGATCACTGGCCATTTATCAAATTGACCTTTCGGTTTTTGAAAATAATGTAAAGAAGTTATCTGTGGTTATTTTCGCGAGCTCAACGTAAGAAACGTCCAAATGGTCCGCTAAAAATTCTGCTGTATATTTAACATATGATGGTTCATTCGGTTTTCCGCGCATTGGTACCGGCGCCAGGAACGGCGCATCTGTCTCAATAAGCAATTTATCATGGGGGATGATTTTCACCACTTCCTGCAATTCGCCTGCACTTTTAAACGTAACAATACCCGATATTGAAATATAACAACCAATATCCAAACTTTGACGGGCAAATTTTTCTGATGCGGTAAAACAATGAATAACGGCCGGATATTCACCTTTTTTCATTTCATCAGCCATAATTTTTGCGCAATCCTCATCGGCCTCACGCGCATGAACGATTAACGGAAGCTGAGTTTTCCTTGCCGCTTCAATATGGGCTATAAAATTTTGCTTCTGTTTATCGCGCGGTGAATGCTCATAATAATAATCAAGACCCGTTTCACCGATCGCCACTACTTTTTTGTGACGTGTTTTTTCAATTAATTGATCAGGCGTGATGCCCCATTCGTCTTCAGCATCGTGAGGATGACTTCCGACAGTTGCGTAAATATGGTCATGTGCTTCTGCAATTTTTAGCACCGTTTCATATTCGCTAAGTCGTGCATTTATCGCGAGCATAGTGCCAATCCCCGCGTCCTTGGCGCGGACAAGAACCCCGTCCATGTCTTCTGCCAAAGTGCCATAATTTAAATGGCAATGACTATCAACAATCATCGGCATATCTGATGCGTCCGCTGCCACGGTTATTTATCCTCGGCTATATATCGGGGAAAAACACCATCTGGTTTATCTATTTTAACACCTGATTCAAGTCTATAATCTTCTCCTAGATGCTCAAACATACGTTTATCTTCTGGAATTTTTAGTTGATCCAAAAGTTTGGCTGCGCTATTCGGCACTATAGGCTGAATTAGAATTGCTACCTGCCTAATTACTTCTGCCGTCACATAAAGTATCGTTCCCATACGGATTTTATTAGTTACCTTATAGGACCAAGGTTCTTCTCCCGCGAAGTAACCGTTTGTATAAGATACGAATGTCCAAATTACTTTAAGTGCATTGTGTATCTCTTGCTTATCCATATACTCGCGAACATCAAGTATTATTTTATCCGCATTTTCAAGTATTGTGTTGTCTGTTTCGTGATATGTACCAGGTGATGGCATGACACCATCGCAGTTTTTGAATATCATACTTAAGCTGCGCTGCGCTAAATTGCCCAAGTCATTGGCAAGGTCGCTGTTAATGCGGTTAATCATTGCCTGCTTTGAAAAATCCCCATCGTTACCAAACGGCACTTCACGCATTAAAAAATATCTTACCTGATCAAGGCCAAATTCATCGACAATTTCAAAGGGATCAATAACATTACCAACTGATTTCGAAATTTTTTGACCTTCGTTAGTCCACCACCCGTGGGCAAAAACTCTTTTTGGTGGTTCAATATCCGCCGCCATTAAAAAGGCAGGCCAATATACGGCGTGGAAACGAACAATGTCTTTGCCCACCATATGAATATCTGCTGGCCAGAATTTTTTGAAACTTTCACTTTCCGTATCAGGATAACCCGCCGCCGTCAGATAATTGGTTAGCGCGTCGATCCACACATACATGATATGCTTATCATTACCGGGAACCGGGATACCCCATTTAAAACTGGTCCTGGAAACTGACAAATCACGAAGTCCGCCTTCAACAAAGCTCTTAACTTCATTCTTCCGACTTTTTGGCAACACCGTGGGCTCGATACTCTCATACCATTCAAGAAGGCGATCTTCCCAGGCACTAAGGCGGAAAAAATAGCTTTCTTCCTCCACCCATTCAACGGGGGCACCGGTTGGGGCTACTTTTTCGTTATTTATTTCAAGAAGCTCAGTTTCAGCGTAAAATGCTTCATCGCGAACCGAATACCACCCCGCATATTTATCAAGATATATCTGGCCATTTTCTTCAAGTTTTTTCCATATGGCCTGACAGGCAATTTTATGGCGCTCTTCGGTGGTACGGATAAAATCATCATGAGAACAATTCATAAAATCTGCCAGCTCTCGGAACCTCGTCGAAACTTCATCGCATAACTCAATCGGTGTTTTACCCACTGCTGCCGCCGATTTTTCAACTTTTTGTCCGTGTTCGTCGGTTCCGGTCAGGAACATGACATCATAACCATCGAGCCGTTTAAACCGTGCAAGCACATCACATGCAAGCGTGGTGTACGCGTGACCAATATGGGGGATATCATTTACATAATAAATCGGGGTCGTTATGTAAAAAGTAGGCTTACCTGACATTAATTATTTTCTCTCTTTTTTTATTTTACCCGTAGTGAGGAATTGATCATATTTAAAATATCGATAACCGTTTGTTTCCGGTCCATATTTAACAAATCCGTTCGCATCATTTTTGTTGATATCTTTTCCCATAGCTCGGCCCACTGATCAAGCGGTATTATTGAACCAAGTTCTTCCATCAGCTTAAACTCTTCCGTAAGTGCTTCCTTAATATTGTGGGTATGGTTACTGTCGAGATAACTGACATGCCGGATCATGCGACTGATAAACTGAGATAGCATTTCTGAAAATAATAAGAACATATCGCCGGATTTCTTTGTCGTGATAGCACCTGCAAAGTCGTGCATCAAAGGAACATTGATATTGGGCATGGTCGATAAAAGTTCCAGCATTTCGCCGTAAAGTTTTAGGCCCTTATGTTCTATAAGTGATATGGCATAACCCGGGCTACCGTTGGATAGACTAACATATCCGTCAATGATGTTTCTCTCCAATTCCGGATAGTTTTTAACAAGTATTTCACGAACCGTAACAGATTTAAGCGGCTTTAACGGGAGCATGCGACAGCGCGATTTGATCGTTGGTAATAATTTTCCCGGCGCGTGTGCCAGAATGATCAATATTGAATTTTTTGGCGGTTCCTCTAATATTTTAAGGATAGCATTGGCGGCATTCCTGTTCATTTCATCCGCTGTGTCAACAATTGACACCCGCCAACCGCCACTGGTTGACGTTTTATGAAAAAAGTTATTAATTTTACGCACATCGTCAACCAAAATATTGTTTCGCATCTTGCCCGTTTTGGGATCTTCAGCTTTTTCAATAACCATAAGATCCGGGTTGCTACCCGCAGTAATAAGATGATTGGCACTACTATCATGTTCGGTAGTTAAGTTTTCAACGGCCACTTTTTCAAGGGCTTCACCGAATAACCCGGGAGCAAGATCATCCTCAGGAGGATTATTAAGTAAGAAGCGGGCCATTTTATAGGCAAGCGTTGCTTTACCAATGCCCTTCGGCCCGGTAATCATCCAGGCATGATGAATTTTTCCGGTGTTAAAAGCATCAAGAAAAAGCTGCTCACCATCCTCATGGCCATACAAATCATGTGTGTTTCGTGGTAACGATGTAACGTCTAGATCCATAAATATCGGAGCCAAAATAAGTAAAATAAATGTATACTCATTATGTAACATTAAATGGATTTAAATGGCTATCTGTAAAATATAAATTTACTGAAAATTATCAACTAAGGCCTGTTTATCATTTCGCGGTAACGCTTCGCCTGATTTAAGTCAACATCTACGCCAATACCTTGTTCATACATGTTTGCCAGCAGTCGCATCGCCCCGCGGTGACCGGGGTCTGGTTTTCTTACATTCATCGCCGCCACTGTGCCCCGGCGCGGCCGTTCCATTTCAGCATAATATGGCAGGTTATCCACTCGCACCACGGTCGCCCGTTTAAGCCATTTTATCGCAGTATCGTAATCTTCATTTTCATATGCCTCTAATCCCAGTTGATATTGAAAATCCTTACTGCCCTGATTGGCCATACATTCTCTGTACGCCGCGTCATCATCCCTTACAGTGGAACAATCGGAGCGCATCATTCCGCAACTTGAAAGCATAATCATTCCTATAAAAATAACTGATATTTTAAGAAAAATATTCATTTAAGATCAAATTTTCCCGCAACCAATTGCCACACCCGTTGCGCGACCTCGTCTATGGTGCCAGCCGCGCTTACAACAGCGCAGCGGTTTGGGTTCTTTTGTGCAATATCAAGGAAGGAATTTTGTAATTTTGCGTGAAAATCTGCTCCCATACGTTCGTACCTGTCTTCCTTGGTGTTTTGATCGCTGATTTCTTCTTCGCGCTCAACCGCTCGGGATAATTCATTACCGTTTAATATAATAGTCAAATCCGGCCAGAAATCACCTGTACTCACATTATGGAGAGCCAGTAATGTATCAACAGCTATACCCTGCCCGTATCCTTGATAAGCCAGTGTTGAGTCCGCGTAGCGATCACAGATAACCCATTTTCCCGCCTTTAGAGCCGGAAATACCGTACTACTGAGATGTTCAGCCCGCGACGCATTATGAAGCAATGCTTCGGTCATGGGGTGCCATTTATCAACGCCGCCTTTGACCAAAAGCGCGCGAATTTCTTCCGCACCAGCTGAGCCACCCGGCTCACGGGTTCGAACGTTATTTATTCCTTTATTTATAAGAAGTTCGACAAGTTTCTTAACCTGCGTAGATTTACCAACACCCTCGCCACCCTCAAATGTAATAAACTTCCCGGTGGTGAATTTATCATCAGTCACCGGCTGAGCCCATTAACATATAGGTAAAGGCTGCTTTAATGCGGCTAAACCCGCCAAGTTCAGCAACATCAGTCCCGGCGACCAGCGGATATGATTTTGTTTCCATTCCTTCTGCTGAAAGCTCTAATGTGGCGACGGGTTGACCTTGTTGGATAGGTGCTGAAATCGGCCCTTCATATATCACTTTTGCCGTCATATTGCGCCTTGCAAGACGGTTCATGGATAAAGTTACATTTTGTTCCGCAATCAGTGGTACCGTCGCCTCCTCCCCAAGCCACACATCGGCACTATCAATGGTTTGCCCTGCTTTTAACATGTCATATATGTTAAAGCTCCTAAATCCGTAATTTAATAGCCGCGCAGATTCACTAATCCGCGAATTTTGTGTCGGCATACCATTTACAACCAACACCAATCGGCGTCCGTCAACAACTGCGGATGAGGCAAGGCCGTAACCGCCGGCCTGCGTGTGACCGGTTTTAAGGCCGTCAGCGCCTTCCATCCGGTATAAAAGATTATTTCTGTTTGGTTGATTAATGCCCGCGTGGGTAAATTCTTTTTCTGCAAACATCTTATAATATTCGGGAAATTCGGTAGCCAACGCTTGCGACAGCGTCGCAATATCGCGCGCGGACATCACATGTTCAGGATCAGGCCAGCCGTTTGTATTCATAAAATGGCTATTGGTGAGACCTAAATTTTCTGCTTCATCATTCATCATACTAACGAAAATACCAACATCTCCCGCGATCGCAAGCGCGAGCTGCGCACAGGCATCATTACCGGACTGTACGATAATACCCCGAAGCAAATCGGCAATCGTTACCGTGCTACCCGCATTAACATACATGGTTGATCCGGTATCATTTGTGCTTGTGTTACGCCATTTACGCCAGACGGGTGTGTCTTCGACCCGGTATTCATCATCCAGAGCCAAATTACCGTTTTTTAATTGCTGGAAGGCCATATAAATTGTCATCAATTTGCTCATTGATGACGGTGTCATTCTTTCATCGGCATTTTGTTCAAACAACACATCCCCTGTTGCCGCTTCAACCAAAATGGCTTGCTTTGCCGGGCTCGACATCGTTTGCGCGTTAAGACCGCTTGATATGTTGCACGTGGCGGCTATGCCCGTAAGCGCGATTATCTTAAAAGATGTACGAATTTTGTCTTGGGACGAACTAATCAATTTCATTCTCGTGTACCTTAGTTGTTATAGGCGGTTATTTAATTTGCATTATTAATCAAACACGACTTTGGCAGTATTATGACCCAAACTTAATACTTGCTGTAACGCTGCGTTTGCTGATGTTGAAGTATGAAGCGGGCCAATGCGAACGCGGTAAAGCTTACGGCCGTTTATCGTAATCCCCTCAAGCCCGATATCACCGATGTGTTTTACGCCGGTTACCACACGTGATGCCCCACCAATAGAGCTATAAGCCCCCACTTGCACAAACATGTCACCTTGCTGTTCATTTGGTGAAATACTGCTTTGCGGCGGCGTCAATGTCGCAATCTGAATTGGTCCACCCGGTTGCTGCACCGGTTTCAGCACATCCAATGTTTCAACTGACACCACGCCAACTTCTTGCTTTTCAATCGGTGGTGGTTCAGATGACCTTGATATTTGCGTTGGGGCGTTGGGCCCGTCCACTGCTTCAACGCGAACGCGTGTCGTACCGCGTTTCTCAAAACCAAGCAGCTGTGCGCCGCGCCTTGAAACATCAATCAAACGATTGGCGACAAATGGGCCGCGATCATTCACCCGCAATATCAGCGACCGGTTATTCTCCAGGTTGGTAACCCGCACATAACTTGGCATCGGCAGCGTTGTATGAGCCGCAGTCAAGGCATTCATGTTAAACTTTTCACCATTTGCAGTTTGCTTATTATGAAAGTCCGCACCGTACCATGACGCAATACCAACTTGACTATAGGTGGAGTCCGCTTCCGGTGTGTACCATTTTCCGGCTATTTTATAGGGATCACCGATTTTAACCTCGCCGGGTGCATCTGGCGCGTTTGTCTGTAGGTGTGGCGATGTGGAACAGGCACTGAGTACCGCACTTAAAATCAGGAAATATATGACACGATAAAATTTCATCTCTAACACCCTATTTCAATCGATCAGATAGCAAACTTACACCAAGCGCATAAAGGTTTGAACAGTTATAAGTAAGGATCGTGCGAAAATTTTGATATGTCAAATATGCGGGTCCATCAATACCGCCCGGCATCAACAATGTAGCTTCAATACCGGCACCAATGGCTTGTGGAAGGTCACTACCGTCCAGATTACGGACACCCATCTCCTGCCACTGTGTAAGCGAATATTTTTTGCTGTGGGCACTCAACGCCCGTTTGCAAGAGCGGGGCGGGTTTGGCTCATGTGTTAAATCCACCAGTGCCTGACGGGCCCCCATATCATCTGGCATTTTAACTTCACGGCCCCATGTCTGGTTCTCGTGCCAAGTATGGCGTTTTAAATAATTACCGATGGAGCCAAATACATCCGCTTCGTTAGTCCAGATATCTTTTCTGCCGTCGCCGTCCATATCATAAGCATAGGCAAAGAAACTTGTTGGCATAAATTGCCCCTGGCCCATTGCGCCCGCCCACGAGCCGATCATTTTGTCCGGCTCAATATGACCTTCTTCCAAAATCACCAAAGCTTTCATTAATTCTTTTCTAAAGAAAGTACGCCGGCGCATATCATACGCAAGGGTCATCAGGGACCGGATAATATTATAATTCCCTGTATAAGCACCGTAATTGGTTTCCATGCCCCATATGGCAGCGATAAACCGCTTTTGAACGCCAATATCTTTTGCCGCAGGATCAAGAACGGGTTTGGATTCAGCCATTCTTTTAATACCGTTTTTAACCCGCGTTTCACTTACACGGACCCGAATATATTCTTTTGACGTCTGGGTAAATTCCGGTTGACGACGGTCCAGCTCAACAACTTTTTCGTTGAGCACCAACCCTTCAAATGCGACATCAAGGGTATCCCGGGATATGCCCTCGCCCAAAGCTTCAGCTTTAAATTCTTCAAGCCAAATTTCAAACGGCACCGGATTATCCTCGACAACGCGCTGTGCAAACGCACTTGTGGAAATGAGTACACCTGATAAAAAAGTTATAAATAACGCTCTGATCACCTATTTGCCCTTATATTTTCGCTTATATTTTGTGATATTTTTATTGTAACCATATATAGTTTAAAAATCGTGACGATTCAAAGGCAAATACGAAAAATTTTGAAATTATTTAGTTTTATTAAAAATTATTTAGTTTTATTAAAAAGAACGCATTCAGTTCTTGACCTACAGCAATCCATCCGTTAAATCCTCTCATCACGCATCACGCGAATATCATCTATGGAGAGGTGGCAGAGCGGTTGAATGCACTAGTCTTGAAAACTAGCAAGGGTGCAAGCCCTTCGAGGGTTCGAATCCCTCCCTCTCCGCCAGAATAAAAGGCCCCGTTATCGGGGGTTTTTTTTTATGGTGGATGGGATCGGTGAACGGAACCTTGGTTCGGTGGAGCGCAAAGCGCGTAACGACGTTGAGCAGAGCGAAACGGTCCGACAAATATTTGGAGGATGAGCGCAGCGAACTATCCCTCCCTCTCCGCCGCTTATTCTATTATTATTTAAAAACTATAACTCAGACACAAGAGCATTTTTTATAAGACGAATACCCGCCAAGATCACGACCCAAAGCATGAGTAATCGGGCTTATAAAGATGTTAAGCTTTATGTTTGATTTATAAGGAGAGATTATCATGCATTATTACACAGCATTGGATGTATCATTACGTTCTGTTTCCATTTGTATTATTGATGATAAGGGGAGGATTTGTTTGAAGGCACATGTTTATCTGAAGTTGATGATATCATTGATTGTATCAAGTCCTTTAATTCAGATATTGATACGGTTGGTTTTGAAGCGGGTACGTTAACACAATATCTGACGTACGGTTTTCAAGCGGCAGGATTTGAGGTTATCTGTTTAGAGGCACGACAAGTCAGCACTGCCCTTAGCGCCATGCGCAATAAAACCGATAAGAATGATGCCCGGGGTATGGCACAAATTCTGCGCACGGGCTGGTATAGCCGCGTTCATGTTAAAAGCTTTGATAGTCATCTTATCCGTGCCCTGCTCACCAGTCGAAAGGCGGTTCTGAGAAAATGTGTTGATCTTGAAAATGAGCTGCGTG
>JAJFIR010000040.1 GCA_021774795.1 Emcibacteraceae bacterium
CAGGAAAATGATCTTGAACAGCACCACCGGATCAATCGCCGGTCGACCGTTGTCGGGGCAATATAAAGGCTCGACCTTCTCGCGGATAAACTCAAAGTCAATGAAACGATCGATCTTGCGAAGAAGATGATCCTTCGGCACCAGAGATTCCATCTGGACCATCTCGAATGCAAACTGTTTCTGACCTATTTTCTTTAACATGCCCCATTGAATCAAAAAGTCCCGGCAAAAGCCAGGACTTTGTCAACAGTCTGGGGAGGCGTTAGCCTCCTTTTTTATTAAAAAATCATTATCTATGAACCGAATATGATACTCGGTAACCACGTAACCAATCCTTCGAAGTTATAAAGGATTATCAAGGCAATGAGCTGGATTAAAATATAGGGCAATACACCTCTGTATATATCGGTTGTCTTAACGGTTTCTTCCGGTGCAACACCACGAAGGTAGAATAATGCATAGCCAAATGGTGGCGTTAAGAACGAAGTTTGAAGATTCATCGCCATCATCACGCCAAGCCAGATCGGGTTAATATCCATCAAAAAGAGCACCGGTGCTACAATTGGAACAACAACAAACACGATCTGGATGAAGTCAAGGAAGAAACCAAGAACGAACATAACAATCATTACCAACAAGAAAGCTCCAAGTCGTCCACCAGGTAAGTTTGTCAGGAATTCAGTAATATAAAAATCACCATTAAATCCAAGAAAAATCAAAGTGAAAAGTGCAGCGCCAACCATAATGATGAATATCATTGAACTTATTTTGGCTGTCATCTGCATAACTTCATGTATGACCTTGTTACGGTAAATACGCATAAAGCTATCCGCGATACCCCATATCATCGCAATCACAACTGGGATGGAGATAGCAAAAGCAACATAATCCATAAACGCGATATCTTCACGGCCCATACGGAGATCAAATACGCCACCTAAAAATAGAAGAAGAACTATTGATGTTCCTGCTACAATAACGGGCATTGGTCTTGATTTGTCGTTTTTATAACCAGACATCAAAATCGCACCGACAGCACCAAGGGCCGCAGCCTCAGTCGGTGTTGCAATGCCGCCAAGGATTGAGCCAAGCACCGCCACGACCAGGATAATTGGCGGAAGGAATGCTGCAAGGACCGGTTTAAGATCAATCTTTTCTTTTTCATCGGCGATCGGAGGACATGAGTCCGGGAAAAAGATTGCTACCAAAACTTGATATAAAACATAGAGTAGTACAAGACCAAGTCCGGGTATTAAGGCACCAGCAAACAAATCACCCACTGAAAGTGGTGTTGGGGAAAAATTTCCCATTGCAAGTTGTGATGCCTGCCAAGCGGATGATAGCTGATCACCCAGCAGCACAAGTACGATTGAAGGAGGAATTATCTGACCCAAAGTACCAGCGGCAGCAATACCCCCTGTTGCCACAGCCGGGCTATACCCGCGATCAAGCATAGTGGGTAGGGCCATTAAACCCATGATAACAACTGTCGCACCAACAATACCGGTACTTGCGGCAAGCAGTGCGCCTACGATAGTAACAGATATACCAAGGCCGCCCTTCATCCGGCCCATCAATTTACCCATGCTGTCAAGCAGGTCTTCGGCGATTTGTGAGCGTTCCAACATAACGCCCATAAAAACAAAAAGAGGGACAGCCATCATCACCACATTTGTCATGGTACCGTATATTCTTTGTGGTACGCCGCCCAGAAAAGAAAAGTCAAAGATCCCCATAGCAAACCCAAGGCCGGCAAACATAAGCGAGATACCGGGAAGGGTAAAGGCAACTGGGTAACCGATAAGCAAAGCTCCGCAAGCTAAAACAAACATGACGGTGCAGAGAAGCGCATCTAATGGCATACCAAAAAATTCGCTTAACATTATTCCAAAGATGACGAAGTCAATCTGAAACCCAAACCAAGATAGATCTAATATCATTAGACGCCCTCCCCAATTGGTTCCTCGACGAGGTGTTCATATCCCAACATGACAAGAATGGAATGAAGCGAAATCGAAATACCTTGAATAAATGTGCTAACGATAAACAGTAAAATCATAGATTTTAGAATATAGACAATATGAAGGCCGCTGGTTTCAATCGATCCCTCACGTATCTCCCATGATTGTATAACGAAGGGTAACGCATATAATCCTATGCAAATTAATACTGGGAATAAAATAAGCAGAGAGCCGAATAAATTGATGTAGGCTTTTTTCTTTTCGCTCATTTTACTATAGAAAATATCCACACGTACGTGGCCATTATGAAGGAGTGTATAGCCTGCTGCTCCTAGAAATACTAGTGAATGCATATATGTTAAACTTTCCTGAACGGCGATAATACCTTCGCTGTAAAGATAATTTATCAACACGATGGCAAACTGTACAAGTACCAATGTTAATGTTGCCCATGAGCAGATCTTACCGATCATCTCATTTACGGCATCCATGCCGCGGGCTAGTTTTGCAATTCCATCCATAAGGTTGATTGCTCCCGGTTGTTAATCCCTAATTATTATTTACATGGTCAAACTATTATAATGCTTGGCCAAACTTATCTGACAGGCGACGTGATGCCAAATATGGCTCGTCGGCAATGCCACCCCATTCTTTAGCAATGGCAAGTGTTTCCATATAACTGTTGTAAATTCTGTTAGATATTTCATCGGTTCTACCGATATCAGCAGCTACATCAGCTCCTGCGTCAGCGAGGGCTTTCATGACTTCCGGCGAAAATTGGCGAGTTTGGACGCCATGTTCACTTATAAGAGTACGAAGTGAACCTGCGTTACGAGCATTAAATTCTGCAAGTGAGCGCGCATAATGCATCTCAGCAAGTGCTTCGATGATGATGCGTTCTGAATCGCTTAAAGAATTCCATACATCGAGGTTCCAGCCTGCGCACACAGATGCGCTTGGCTCATGGTAAGCAGATGTGTAGTAGTATTGGGCAGCCTGATAGAAACCAAGTGTAAGGTCATTCCATGGACCAATCCACTCCGTAGCGTCAATGTTACCTTGTGAAAGCGATAAGAAAATTTCGCCACTTGGAAGCGTAACTGGTGTACCACCCATTCGTTTAATGATTTCACCACCAAGACCCGGGATACGCATTTTAAGACCTTGGAAGTCTTCTACGGAGTTGATTTCTTTATTAAACCAGCCGCCCATCTGCATTCCTGTAGCATTACAAAGCATGGGTTTTACATTGAACCTGCCAGAAAGTTCGTCCCAAAGTTCCTGACCGCCGCCATACTGAAGCCATTGTGTCATTTCAGTTGCGGTTAGGCCAAATGGTACAGCACCGAAGAAATTGAACATCGGATGTTTACCTTGCCAGTAATAATCCGGTCCGTGATAAATGTCGGCGTTTCCTTGTGAAACAGCATCAAATGCCTGAAGGGCCGGGACAAGTTCTTCTGCGGCATACACACGAATTTTAATTCGGCCATTTGTTGCTTTTTCAATGTCTTCAGCAAATTCAACAGCACGGGTTCCCAAACCGGGGAAGTTTTTACCCCATGTTGTTACCATTCTAAGCTCAATTGAGGGCTGGTTTTGAGCACCAGCAGCTGCACTTTTTACAGCGCCTGAATTTGGGTCTACGGGGCTTGGGCTACACGCGGCTACTGCTCCTGCAGCAAGAGTGCCTGCGCCAACGGTGGCAGATTTTTTAAGAAAAGAACGACGTTTCATATGTAACCCTTAATATATTTTGTGGATAATGTTATATAATATCGTTATCTTTATAAACATGCCTGCTGGAAAATTCAATGATAACTATATCTCTGATATAAGTTTTATCTAATTATATCCCACCCATTTGAAGTAAGTATTTCTATTGGTTTAAAGTTGTTTTTGTATCCCATTTTTGGGCTATTCTTGACCCAATAGCCTAAATATACGTGGTCTAATCCTTTTGCAATCGCCAGCTCAATATGGCTTAAAACCATATATACACCTAAACTCCGTTTATTTAATTCCTCTGATATGGCAAAGAAGCTGTAAACCATTGAAAATGAATTTGCCATTTGATCAGTGAGGGCAGCAGCGATTAGCTCGCCATTTTTTTGGCGATACTCGATAATAAGGCTGTTGATTGGGCTGCTTTCAACCATATCTCGATACTCTTCCATGGTTATTCCGGCCATGCCACCTTGATCATGGCGTTTATCGATATATCTGGTTAGTAATTCATATTGCTCCGCTGTAGCAATATTAGGTTTTATTTCGACCGATAAATCTTGATTTTTTCTATAGATTCTTTTCTGGCTTTTTGATTGTGAAAATAAAATGACCGGTGTACGTACCGACTTACATTCTCGGCAGTTCTCACACGATGGACGATATGCAATATCCTGACTTCTTCTAAATCCGACGAGCGTCAAAGATTGATTTAGTTTAATTGAATACTCGCTGGGATTATTATGTTCCAAAATAGCCTGCTTATCGTAACTGAGTTTTTCGTCTTTTAATTCCGTAAATATTTTTCGTTCAAATTTATTTGGCAAATAAGGGCAGGGCGAAGGTGCCGTCATATAAAACTTTGGAAAATGTGCTGATTGATCTGTCATGTTTTAATAAATATCACATGTTTTGATCAAATGCCATAATACCATGGTGCAAAGAATGAATAACTTATCCAAAGTATTAAAATAAGGGGTACACCAACTTTTATAAAATCAGAGAATTTATAGTTGCCCGGAGCTAAAACCAGGAGATTTGTTTGATATCCCATTGGTGTCGCGAAGGAACAGTTGGCAGCAAAAATAACGGCGGTGATAAAGATAAACGGATCGACACCGAGTTCACCAGCAACATTTAAGGCAATTGGTGTAAACAAAACCGCTGTGGCGTTATTGCTAAGAATGTTTGTCAGGAAAGCAATGAGCAAGAAAAAAGCTGATAATATAATCGGGACGCTTGCACCGCTTAATAAGTCTATCATAACCATCGCAAGATAAGAAGCACCGCCCGTCGCTTGAAGTGCCGTCCCCATCGCGAGTGCCGCACCAATTAACATGAATATCTTTTGGTCTACGGCATGAGCAGCCTTTTGTACATTAAGGCACCCCGAAACGATCATAACAAATGCGCCTAGTGTCGCGGCAATTGCGATCGGCACCATCCCGCTAGAAGCCAGTGCAACGACCCCAAAAAATATCGATAATGCTTTCCAGGTATCTGCCCTAATTGGGATTTCGGTCACAGACCATTCCATTAGCATTACATCTTTATTTAACCTTAATGATTGGATTTGATTTTGTGTTCCAACAACAAGCAATATATCGCTTGCTTCTAGTCTTATATCGTTGATTGATGCTCTGTTCATGCGCATGCGCCGCTGAACACCCAAAATTTTGCATCCACCGTGAAGCTTATAACCTGTTTGATCTAACGTGCGCCCATCTAATTTAGATGAAGGAGCAACAATTACTTCGACCAGTTTTTGACCTCGGGAAACGAATTCGGCGACGTCACTATTATCATCCGGATTAACAACATTTTGATTGTTCATATCAGAAAGCAGTATGCTGTTTTTGGCGATTTTTCCTGTTAATTCGTTTCGTGTCGTTGCGATAATTAAGCAGTCGCCTTTTTCAAGCACTATATCATCAAATGGAGGTAGAAAATCAGACTTTCCTCGTTTAACCATTTGCACAGTCATCCCGGAAAAATGAGGGAACATACCAGCAATAGCTTTTTTGCCTATTAGAGAGTTTCCTTCTGTAAGGTCGATTTGAATGATGAATTGTTTACCAGTAATTTTTGCTTCATTGCTGGCAGCCCCTGTCTCGGTTGGCAACAATCGCGGTGCTATGAAAATTATATATAAAAATCCGATACTAGCGAGAAATAAACCTGGAACGGCAAAATCGAAAAACCCAAGCGCATCACCGCCTGCGGTTTGGTAGGCGCCTGACACCAGAAGGTTCGTGCTCGATCCGATAAGAGTAGTCATCCCGCCTAGTATGGCAACAAAACTGAGTGGCATTAAATATAATGATGGTGACTTGCCAAGTTTTTCAACGAGGGTAATCATGATTGGAATAAAAATAACGACAACAGGAGTGTTGTTTAAAAAAGCACTAATAACCATTACAGTAATTAAAGTCATCAGTAGAACGGTGACCGGATAGTTACTACCATGACGGATAAGAATTTTTACGGGGCTGTCCAGCGCGCCGGTCTCAACCATCCCGTGCCCAACGACCAGTAATGCTAAAATAGTGATGAGGGCAGGGTCGGCGAAACCCGCAAGTAATGTTCTGGGGTTGAGCAATATTTCACCGTCCATTCCAATGACTGGCATAAAATGAAATAAAACTAATAATGCTGAAATAATCCCAAGAGATGTAAGTTCCATTGGAAATTTATCGATTATATAAAAGAAAATACCCGTTGAAATCAGCCCAAAGGTCATCCACATTTGTATTGTAGGTTCCAAAACTTCCATGCAAAATCTTCCCTCTATTGCGATAATTTTAGCAGGACTTTTGGAAAAAGACAGGTGGTTTTTTTTATTCTCTATAAATTTGACGGTAATGTTGGTGCTTCGCGTATTACAAGAATTGTAATTCTTCGATTCTCTGATCTATCGGGTCTATCGGGTAATAACGGTTCTGTCGCTGCTTTACCCGAGACTTCAGCAAATCGATCCGCGGAAACGCCTGCGTTTCTAAGAACGCGGCGCGCGGTGTTGGCTCGATCAGAACTTAACTCCCAATTCGTGTAGGCTGCGCCGTTCCTGAACGGTGTTGAATCGGTGTGTCCGCTAATCGCAATCCTGTTTGGTAGTTCACCAATATTTGTTGCAATGTGACCGAGCATCCTTTCTGCGTAGCTATATAATTCTGCGGTGTTTGATCTGAACATTGATCGGTTATCCTGATCAACAAGCTGAATTCGCATGCCATCAGCCGTTACATCTATGAGAACCTGATCGCTTAATTGTGAAAGCTCAGCGTTGTCCTGAATGCTCAAATTTAACTGACTGGCCATGTCCTCAAATGCATCTTGTTCGCGGTTAGCCATTGCTGTTTCAAAGGCGTTTTCTTCCGACGATGAATCAATTTGTTCTTTTTCAATGACCATTTGATCGGGCATAGGAGTTGAAACTGCGCTGGAACTGGAACCGTCATCATTTAAGGAAATCCCGCTTAATACATCACCCGCACCCGAAGTCGTCTCTGTACTGGCGACTGTTGGTGTAAAATAATCAGCAAGACCTTCTTTCTGCTCTTCAGACGTTGAGCCTAATAACCACAAGAGCAGGAAAAAAGCCATCATAGCGGTCACAAAATCGGCGTAGGCCACTTTCCAGGCACCGCCATGAGCGCCACCAGAAACTTTTTTTACACGCTTTATAATTATGGGGCGTTGTTCGTCCGACATATATTAACCTGCTAATTCAATTTTTCTTGACCGAATAAGCATATAATGACCGTTGATGGTTAATTAAATCTTATCAAATCTTCAAATTATTCATTTACATGTCAATATTTCGGTTCACGGAAACGACAAAACCTTCTTCCCTGAGTTCATCAAGGATATCTTGTAAATGTTTTGCGTCACGTGTTTCCAAAGTAATGTTCGAGTAAGTTTCTTTTGCCGGTAGCTCGGTAAATAATCGGTGATGAGATACATCAATGATGTTTCCGCCTTTATTACCTATTATCGAGGAAATAATGGATAACGCTCCTGGAATATCAGGAAGCTCGATCCGTAATCTAGTAATTCTGCCGTCTCGGACAAGACTTCTCATGAGAATGGATGCCAGTAGTCGCGTGTCTATATTACCGCCCGTAAGTATGAGGCCGACTTTCTTGTTTTTAAAATAGTCAGGATAACGAATAAGGGCAGCGAGAGGACAGGCTCCCGCACCTTCAGAAACAGTTTTTTCGATGGTCAAAAGAAGACCCAAGGCCATTTCTATTTCTTCTTCACTGACCAGAAGAACGTCATCCACCAATTTGCGGCATACTTCATATGTTTTTTTGCCTATCGTTTTAACGGCGATCCCTTCTGCTAACGTAGACCCGAGCGGCACATAATCTTCGCCGTTAAGTGCTCGGTACAGTGAAGGGAAGCGTTCGGATTGCACGCCGACAATTTTTATATTCGGGTTTATTGCTTTTGCAGCGGTTGCGATGCCTGCGATAAGACCGCCACCACCTACGGGAACAATAATCATTTCAAGCTCTGGAACGTCTTTTAATAGCTCAAGTGCAATTGTCCCTTGTCCAGTCATCACATGAATATCATCAAATGGATGGACGACCGTTAGCGACTTTTGTTTTGCTATTTTTAATGCGGCTTCGGCTGTTTCGTCGAATCGTTCACCGACTTGTATGACGGTGGCGCCTAAATCTTCCGTATTTCGTATTTTAACAAATGGTGTTCCAAGCGGCATGGCTATTGTTGTTGGAATACCTAATCGGCTGCCATGATATGCGACGCCTTGTGCATGGTTTCCTGCGCTGGCGGCAATTACGCCTTTTTGTTTCTGGCTGTCATCAAGATTTAATAATTTGTTTAACGCCCCCCGTTCTTTGAAGGATGCCGTAAATTGGCGGTTTTCATACTTAATATATACGTCTGCGCCCGTCATTTTTGAAAGCGTGATGGCATGTGATGTTGGCGTGTGCTTTATGGCACCGTTAAATCCCTCGGCCGCATTTTTCATGTCATCAAGGGATAGTAGGTCTGTATTTTTATTCATAATTTCAACTGTCAAATTTTATAAACGCTTGGTGATCAATGCCTTGATATATTGGTTTATATCGAAAAAGTCCAAAAAATATTATTCAATAAAATTTTAGTTTTTTTAAGCGTATTAAAACTTGCTTAATAACCTTTAACTATAAATGTGACTAATAATGAAAAAATAAGGGTTTATTGAATGTTAGTTTTACTCGGTATTATTGTCACACTCGGCATGGTATTCGGCGGATTTATTAGTCATGGCGGAAACATGGATGTGATTATTGGGGCTCTACCTACCGAAGCGATGGTTATTGGCGGCGCTGCTATAGGTTCGTTTATAACCGGCAACGGTGGTTCAATAATGAAAAAAGCCGGCAAAGGCCTTGGTCATGCTCTAAAAGGACCAAAATGGAAATCTGATGATTATAAAGATCTTCTTTGTCTTTTGTTTATGATTTCCAAGTTAATAAAAACCAAAGGGGTAATCGCCCTCGAAGCTCATATCGAAAACCCTGAAGAAAGTAAGATTTTTAATCATGTTGGGCGAGTAAAGGATGATCATCATGTTGTTGATTTTATTTGTGATTATTTCCGTATGACAACCATGAATTTTGATGATCCTCATCAAGTCGAAGATGTGATGTTAAAAGATCTCGAAAAACACCATCATGAGGAAAGTGAGGGGGCTCACGCCCTCGCAGTTGTTGGTGAAGCATTTCCAGCTTTGGGTATTGTTGCAGCGGTGCTTGGTGTTGTAAACACTATGGCATCCATTAATGAGCCGGTTGAAGTGTTGGGTGCGTTAATTGGTGGTGCTTTGGTTGGTACATTTCTTGGTATTTTGATCTCTTACACCATGGCGAGTCCTCTTGCGTCACGTTTACAGCAAATTATTGACGAGGAAGCGCATATTTATGACGTTATGAAAGATTTTATCATCGCCCACCTTCACGGACAGGCCCCTCAAATATCAGCGGAAATTGGTCGCAAGGCAGTACCCGGAGGCTTCCAGCCTTCATTTTACGATTTGGATGAATTGCTAAATGAAATTCCAAACGATGTATATGCATAGCTATGCATTGGGTTAGATATTTTGTAATTTTTTAGCAACAACTGGCGCAAAATAAGTCCAAATTCCGCAGGCTCCTGCCCTTTTGAAGCAAAGCAGACTTTCCATCATGGTTTTATCAAGATCAAGCCATCCATTTGCACTGGCGGCGTGGATCATTGAATATTCGCCGCTTACTTGATAAGCAAAAGTTGGGAAGTTTAACTCTCGACTAACGCGATCAATAATATCAAGGTAGGGCATGCCGGGTTTCACTATTACGGAATCCGCGCCTTCATCGATATCCATCATAACTTCGCGTATCGCCTCGTCGCTGTTGCCGGGATCCATCTGATAGGTATCTTTTCCGCCTTTTAGATTTCCCCTTGAGCCAACGGCATCGCGAAATGGTCCGTAAAAAGCGGATGCATATTTGGCGGCATATGACATGATCTGTGCCTTATGGTTATCGCTATCTTCAAGCATTTGACGAATGACGGCTACTCTTCCATCCATCATGTCGGAAGGAGCCAGTATGTCACATCCGGCATCAATTTGTATTTGCGACTGTTTTACCAGAGTTTCGAGTGTTAAATCGTTATCCACATAGCCGTTTACAATTAAACCATCTTGGCCATGTGATGTGTATGGGTCTAACGCGACGTCGCTGATAATTCCAATGTCCGGTACTTGCGATTTTATAGCGCGCACTGTTTGGCAAACCAGATTTTCAGGGTTCAACCCTTCGTCACCATTTTCTGACTTTAATGCTTCAGGAGTTTGGGGAAATATTGCAATAGCTGGAATGCCCAATTCTTTGGCTTCGGCGGCCCGTTCAATTACCAAATCAATGGTTTGACGCTGCACCCCTGGCATAGAGTTTACGTCCACCGCATGATTAGTTCCTTCCTGAACGAATAGAGGCCAGATGAGGTCTTTAACAGAAAGATTATTTTCCCGAACCAAATCTCGTGACCAAGTACTTTTTCTGCTTCGTCTGGGACGACTGCTAGGAAAGGAACCTGTGTTCATTTTGCACTCCAAAATATTTTTTTCAGCTTATTTCAATTTATTAATTATTTGTAAACAAATTTTTAACAGCTTGTTAGGTATGTTGTTATATAACGTATGTATATAAAGCAAAATATTTTTATCAATTATAGGAAATAAGGATGTCATTAACACATCACAGCAGCAACCTGATTGGTGGTCATGAAACGCAGGAATCTAGGACAAGACATAATTTCCTGGAATGCCTGAGGTTGATTGAAAGGTTGCACAGAAGAATGCTGGATATTGTCAAACATCGTCTTGATTCTAAAGGGATGAGCGATATTAATTCAGTGCAGGCATTGCTCCTTTATAACATTGGGGATCACGAAATTACGGCTGGCGATTTAAGAAACCGGGGTTATTATCTTGGCTCAAACGTATCATATAATCTTAAAAAATTGGTTGAAGCCGGATACATAAGACAAGAGCGTTCTGAGCATGACCGCAGAGCATTGCGAATCTGGTTGAGCGATAATGGAAAGTCTGTTTGTAATCTGGTCGGGGAACTTTTTGATGAAAATTTAGATTTAGTGAAAGATCAAAACCTTTTCACTGATCAAGGTGTCAATGAGCTTAGGGATCGTCTGCGTTCTCTTGAAAGTTTCTGGACAGATATGCTTCGTTTTTCCGGCGAATAAACATATATTCCACATTTCCCTTAGTTATTTGAGTTTTCAACGGGTTGATATTAAACTGGTCAAGAGTTTAAAAAGCAAAATTTTTTCTTCCTTTGTCAATTAAACTAATGTAGGACAAGGAATATTCAATGATGTGGAATTTTGTAATGGATTATGATCGTATATTTTCGCAATCTCTGACGGATATCAGGGAAGAAGGCCGGTACCGTGTCTTTATGGATATCGAGCGCAAAAATGGCGATTTTCCAGCGGCCACCTGGCACATAGACGGTGAAGAAAAAGACATTGTTGTCTGGTGTAGTAATGACTATCTCGGTATGGGTCAGAACCCTAAGGTCATTAAAGCTATGGAAGAAGCACTCCATAAGGTTGGTGCCGGCTCTGGTGGGACCAGGAACATTAGCGGCACTCATCATTACCATGTTATGCTAGAAAATGAACTGGCTGACTTGCACGCAAAAGAAGCCGGACTTCTATTCACTTCCGGATATATTTCTAATGAGGCGTCCATTTCAACACTCGCGAAACTATTACCGGGATGCATCATTTATTCTGATGAATTAAATCACGCGTCGATGATCAAAGGTGTGCTCGGTGGTAATTGCGGTAAAAGAATTTTCAGACATAATGATGTCGAACATCTTGAACAGCTTTTAAAAGAATCCGATCCTTCGGTACCAAAGATTATTTTGTTTGAATCCGTCTATTCAATGGATGGTGATTTCGCTCCAATTGAGGAATTCTGCGATCTAGCGGTTCGCTATAACGCGCTAACATATATGGATGAGGTCCATGCCGTTGGTATGTACGGCCCACGCGGTGGTGGGGTTGGGGAAAAGCGCGGACTTATGGACCGGGTTGATATCATTGAAGGTACGTTAGGAAAAGCTTTCGGATTAATGGGGGGATATATTGCGGCATCAAAAGATATAGTGGATTGCGTGCGAAGTTTCGCGTCCGGGTTTATTTTTACGACATCACTATCACCTGTTATAACCGCAGGCGCTATTGCCAGTGTTCGTCATTTAAAAGAATCCAGTGTTGAACGTGAAATTCATCAGGAACGTGCAGCAACATTAAAGAAAAAAATGAAGCAAGCAAAATTGCCTGTTATGCCTTCTGACAGTCATATTGTACCGCTGCTGGTTGGTGACCCTGTCATATGTAAACAAGCGTCAGACACATTGCTCAATGATTACGGTATTTATGTTCAACCAATAAATTACCCTACTGTACCAAGAGGTACTGAAAGATTAAGATTTGCGCCAAACCCGCTACATACAAATGAAATGATTGAACAGTTGGTTGACGCGCTGGCAGAAGTTTGGCAAAAACTGGATATCGCTAAATATTCAAGCGCTGCATGAGTTTATAACTCATAACATTACTGATATTTAAGAGGGAATAACCATGAGTGAGAATGATTTTATCATTGAATTTATTACTCTTGGTAATTCAGTGAAAGTCACGGTTGTTGAGCCGAAGACAGGTAGAGAGGTTTCTACTGTTGGTCCTAAATCCGCGTCACGGGCGGAACTCACCAGAGTCGCTGTAAACAAGATGCATTATGTTCTTAAAAAAGAACAAAGATAGATGTGATTAAAACAAGCAAAGTTTTCATTTTAATATTGTTTAGCTGCGACCAAGTGCATTATTGATTAATACTTCGGCGGCTTGTTTTGCATGTGTCGCCACGCCGTCTGGTCCATGTAAATGGGCAATCACGATGGCTCCCTCTTTTAACAGCATTAGTTGGCGTGCTAATTGACCCGGATCAGGGACCCCTGCTTGCTCCGCCAAGCCAATAACATAAGTAAGTAAGAGCCGTTTATGTTTTGCAGAAGACATATGAATTGGATGATCAGAATTAGGATATTCTGATGACGCTCGAATAAACATACAGCTTAGGAAACCGTCTTCGTGAAACCATTCTCCAAGCACATCAAAAATGGCGGTTAGGCGTTCGACAGGGGAGCTTGCAAGTTCATCAATACGTCTTACAAACCAGTTTCTAAAATTCTCATCCCTTAGGTTCAGCACTTCAAGAATTAAATCTTCTTTTGTTCGAAAATGTTTATACATTGATGTTTTCGAAATGCCGGTTTCTTTGGCAAGCCTATCCATTCCCACTGCTTGAAAACCTCCCGTGTAGTAAGTTTCAAGAGCCTTCTCGATTAGAATCGTTTTTTTTGATGCGCTCATATTAAACCTCTCAAAGAGTTACTATTCGGTAAACACCCTATCTCACATATTGAATAAAGTAAAGTAAGCTTAAAATGTCAGTTGTCGTAGTTATTTTCAAATTAAACATTGACAGATCGGTAAGTTATTGTTTAATTAGACAGTAACCGATCAGTACATGTTAAATTTAACCAAAATAAAAGGAACATATTATGATAAAGATACCACAATTATTCACAAAAAAAGCGTTAGGAGCAGTCTTACTAACCGCCAGTCTTTTAACCACGCCAACACAATTTTCAATTGCGTCCGATGAATTAATACAAGAAGAAGCGGCAAACATTACCCTTCATAAAACAGTAAATGTTAATGGGCTTGATATTTTTTACAGAGAAGCAGGACCAAAGGACGCGCCTGCATTGTTATTGCTTCATGGTTTCCCGACATCATCCCGGATGTTTTCAGAGCTTATTGAAGAATTATCTGACGAATATAGATTAATTGCACCGGATTATCCTGGCTTTGGTAATTCATCAATGCCATCTACCACCGAGTTCGACTACACGTTTGATAACTTAGCAAACACCATTGAAGGATTCGTCAACGAAATTAATCTAAACTCATATACATTATATGTGATGGATTACGGTGCTCCTGTAGGGTTTAGGGTCGCAACAAAGAATCCGGAAAAGGTTGAAGGATTAATCATCCAAAATGGTAATGCTTACGCAGATGGATTGGAAGATTTCTGGACCCCGTTTAAAGCTTATTGGCAAAACCGATCAGAAGCGAATGCTGAACCTTTAAAAGCATTTTTAAATATTGATGCGACCAGATGGCAATATACACATGGTACACGTAACCCGGAAGCAATTGATCCGGATAACTGGGTTGTTGACCAATATTTTCAAGACCGTCCCGGCAACAAAGATATTCAACTTAAGCTTTTTTATGATTATGGCTCTAACCCACCATTATACCCAATATGGCAAGAGTATTTTCGCACATATCAACCAATAACATTAATTGTATGGGGCAAGAATGACTTTATTTTCCCGGCGTCTGGAGCATATCCGTATCAACAGGATTTAAAGAATGTGGATTTCAATTTGCTCGATACTGGCCATTTCGCCCTTGCTGAAGATGGTGATTTGATCGCAAGCAAGATCAAAATATTTATGTCAAAACGTAAATAAAACCAACAAAGCCATGTTTGGTGCTGGCGAAGCTCCGCCAAGCATGGCTTACTAATTTTTCTATTTAAAGGAATTAATTATGGCGCATAAATATACTGAATTAATGTTTACGGATAATATTAAAAATATCCAGGAACGCGAGGGGAGCCGTAAAAGTTATGCTCGTTTTGAAGAAGGTGAAGATTATCATCATCTAATTGGCCCCAAAGAAGCGGAATTTATTTCTGATAGAGATAGCTTTTATATGGCATCGGTAAGTGAAACCGGTTGGCCTTATGTGCAACACCGCGGCGGTCCAAAAGGTTTTATGAAAATAATTGACGAAGGCACTATTGGGTTTTCAGATTTTCGCGGCAACAAACAATATATCAGCCTGGGTAATTTTCAGAATGATAATCGCGTTTCATTGTTTTTTATGGATTACAAAAATAAAAGACGTTTGAAAATGAGTGGGCGCATTTCGGTGGTCGATGAAAATGAAAGTAGTATTATAGAAAAACTATCTACGCCAGATTACCGCGGCCATGTTGAACGCGCTTTTATTATCACAATTGAAGGATTTGATTGGAACTGTCCTCAGCATATAGCACCAAGATATACTGAAGAGGATATTCAGCCGTTGTTTGACCGCATTTCAGAACTTGAAAATAGTGAGGCAAAAACATGAATTCATTTTTATCAAAAATGCGCGAAGTAGGATCTTCTCCGCCGCGCGCGGCGTTAGACCAAATAATGTGGTCATGGGTTGGTAGCGCAACGGCAATTGGCGCAATTGCTTACGCAGCATATGTGACGCAATTACCACTTTTATTTGCGCCGCTCGGTGCCAGTGCCGTGCTTGCTTTTGCCGTTTCAGGAAGTCCGCTTGCTCAACCGCGAAATATTATCGGCGGCCATTTAGTGTCGGCAATCGTTGGCTTAATATTTTTAAGCGTATTAGGAAACCTGTGGTGGGTGATGGCGTTCGCTGTAGCAACGGCTATTGCTGGCATGCTATTCACGAAAACAGTTCATCCTCCCGCTGGCGCTAATCCACTAATTATTCTCGTAGCAAGTTCTGGATGGGATTTTGTTTTTCTAACGGTTCTCCCGGGAGCGGTACTAATAACATTTTGTGCGGTTATATTTAATAATCTTGGCAAAAAGAATAATTATCCCCTTTACTGGTGGTAATTGAACCGGGAATTATTACATAATAAGCACTTAATAATAGATGGGTATTTAATATGGAAAAAAGAAAAGTAGATGTCGCAATTATCGGCACAGGAACATCGGGCATGGGGGCGTACCGCGAAGCTCGTAAAACAACAGACAGCATTGCTTTAATAGAACGTGGTCAATATGGCACCACATGCGCGCGGGTAGGATGTATGCCCAGTAAGCTTCTTATTGCAGCGGCGGAAGCAGCGCACAATGTTGAAAAAGCGCATAAATTTGGTGTTGAAGCAAAGATTACTAATATAGATGGTCGCGCGGTTATGAACCGTGTGAAGTCAGAACGTGACAGGTTTGTTGGCTTTGTCCTGGAATCTGTTGAGAGTTTTGATCCAAATCATAAAATTACAGGGTTTGCAAAATTCGTTGACAACAACACTCTGCAAATTGATGATAGCCTGGTAATTGAAGCAAAATCTATTGTCATTGCTACCGGATCATCCCCCGCAATACCACCTATTTTTCAAGATGTTAAAGACCGTCTCATCATAAATGATGATGTTTTTGAATGGGATGATTTGCCGGATGCCGTTGCTTTGTTTGGACCCGGGGTAATTGGGTTGGAGCTTGGTCAAGCACTGCACAGATTAGGCGTAGATGTAAAAATATTTGGCCGTGGCGGATTTGTAGGCCCATTAAGTGATCCTGAAATACTTGAATATGCGACCAAAGCGTTCCAAGAAGAATTTTACATCAATCCAGATGCAGATGTAACGTCAATAAAGCAGATAGGCGATAAAGTAGCGATCACTTACCGGGATTTTGACGGTACATGTGTCACTTCAAATTTTGATTACGTATTGGCAACAACCGGGCGCACGCCAAATGTCAGAAATATCGGGTTGGAAAATACGTCACTTCCACTTGACAAACGCGGGGTTCCGGCTTTCAACCCGTTTACTACTCAAATTGGTAATCATCCGGTTTTTATTGCAGGCGATGCTAATAACGATAAACCTCTATTACATGAAGCCGCAGACGAAGGGCGAATTGCTGGTAAAAATGCAGGAAATTTTCCAAATGTGCGAGCCGGTAAAAGGTCTTCTTCGCTCGGTGTCGTTTTTTCCGACCCTCAACTGGCGACCGTGGGAAGCTCATACGTATCTTTAAAAGAAGGATGTTTCGCAACCGGAGAAGTTTCATTTGAAGGGCAGGGACGCAGCAGAACAATGTTCGTCAATAAAGGATTGATGCATGTTTACGGTGAACAGGGAACTGGCTTGTTGCTTGGGGCAGAAATTTTTGGTCCCCGCGCCGAGCATCTGGCGCACCTTCTTGCTTGGTGTCATCAGCAAAAAATGACGATTTCTGAAATTCTGGAAATGCCTTTTTACCATCCTGTTATCGAAGAGGGCCTGCGAACCGCGTTGCGCGATTTAAATAGTAAACTGCATATTGGACCGGAACCGGTGAAAGGCTGTATTGATTGCGGGCCTGGTGCATAACTCAATAATTAGAAAATATTCGAAGTTTGGATGATATGGCTGCTTTTTTATTTCATCTAATTATCACTTATGTTATGAAGCGGTTAATTCTATATAACCGCTTCAAGCAAAATGTGAGTATACTCGATGTCTAACGAAGTTATTGCTATAGCCAGTGATCATGGCGGTTTCGATTTAAAAGAACTCCTTAAAGCAGACTTGGAAGAAATGGGTTACGGCATTGTCGATCTTGGCTGCCATGATAACTCTTCTGTAAACTATCCTGATTATGCCAATAAAATGGCGGCAGCGTTGCTGAACGATACGGCTAAACGCGGCGTTCTTATTTGTGGATCCGGCATCGGTATAAGCATTGCTGCAAATCGTCATGCACATATACGCGCGGCTTTGGTTCATGACGGATTAACCGCGAAACTATCAAGAGAGCATAATGATGCTAACGTGCTCGTTCTGGGTGGTCGAACAACGGGTATTGAAGTTGCGAAAGATTGTCTAAAAATATTTCTCGATACAAAATTTGAAGGCGGTCGCCATCAAACACGTATCGACATAATGTCATAATTTAATTTTTATTTTTTATTAAAGGCCATATTAGAATGTCGTCGAATTTAGAAACTTTTTTTAATGCACCCTTGAGGGAACAAGATCCAGAAATATCGCAGTCAATTAATCTGGAACTTGGTCGCCAGCAACTGCATATTGAACTTATTGCTTCGGAAAATATTGTAAGTCGTGCTGTGATGGAAGCGCAGGGCAGTATTATGACCAATAAATATGCTGAAGGATATCCCGGCAGAAGATATTATGGTGGTTGTGAATTTGTCGATATTGCTGAAAGTCTTGCTATTGAACGTGCTAAAAAACTATTTAATTGTGAATTTGCCAATGTACAACCCCACTCAGGCGCGCAAGCCAATGGCGCGGTGATGTTGGCGTTGACGCAGCCGGGCGATACTATTCTTGGAATGTCATTAGATGCAGGAGGACATTTAACACACGGGGCACCGCCGGCGCAGTCTGGCAAATGGTTTAATGCTATCCAATATGGTGTGCGCGAAGACGATCATTTAATGGATCTTGACCAAATTATGAGCCTAGCCAAAGAACATAATCCAAAAATCATCATTGCGGGTGGATCAGCCTATCCGAGGGAAATTGATTTTAAAGCCATGCGGGAAATTGCAGATAGTGTTGGGGCTTACCTGCTTGTTGATATGGCACATTTTGCAGGGCTTGTCGCTGCGGGCGAACATCCCAGCCCACTTGAACATGCACATGTTGTGACCACAACAACACACAAAACGCTTCGTGGCCCACGTGGCGGTATGATTTTGACCAATGATTTGGACCTGGGTAAGAAACTTAACAGCGCGGTCTTTCCGGGTCTACAAGGGGGCCCATTAATGCATGTGATTGCCGCAAAAGCCGTTGCATTTGGTGAAGCGTTAAGGCCGGAATTTAAGGAATATGCCAAGCAGGTAAAAGCAAATGCCCGCTCACTTGCCAAGCGATTAAGTGATGGTGGGTGTGATATAGTTTCCGGTGGAACTGATACTCATCTGATGTTGGTTGATCTTCGTCCAAAAAATTTAACGGGCCGTGATGCGGATAATTCGTTAGGTCGTGCGAATATAACATGTAATAAAAATGGTGTTCCTTTTGATCCACAAAAAGCGATGATCACGTCCGGTATTCGTCTTGGAACACCCGCAGGTACGACGCGCGGTTTTGGTGTCGCGGAATTTGAAGAAGTTGGCGATTATATACTGGAAATTCTTGACGGATTTGTGGAAAACCCGGAAGATAACAGTAAGACGGAAGCGAGCGTGCGTGAAAAAGTAATAAGACTATGTGAAAGATTTCCGGTTTATTAAGACAAAAGGATAGTAAATATGCGGTGCCCATTTTGCGCAAATGAAGATACTCAGGTAAAGGACAGCCGCCCGACAGAGGATAATTCTGCGATTAGGCGTCGTCGTTCCTGCGGTGGATGTGGTGCGCGCTTTACGACATTTGAAAGAGTACAACTTCGCGAGTTAACCGTTCTTAAGACATCAGGAAAGAAAGTTCCTTTTGAGAGAGAAAAATTGGAACGTTCGGTGCATATGGCCATCAGAAAACGGCCAGTGGAAGAAGACAAGGTCGAACGTATGATTAGCGGCATTGTTCGCCAACTAGAAAGCATGGGCGAAAGCGAAATTCCATCGGAAAATATTGGAAAACTGATTATGGAGGGGCTGGAGCAGCTAGACACAGTTGCCTACGTAAGATTTGCGTCTGTCTATAAGAACTTCCGTGAAGCCAGCGATTTCGAACATTTCGTCAGCGAGATAGCTGATCATGAAGAAAGTTAGCAACCACTTCAGTCGACAAGATATTTACTTCATGAAAATGGCCTTGAATTTGTCGAGGCGTGGTCTTGGCGCTACGCACCCAAACCCATCCGTGGGTTGCGTCATTGTAAAAGATAACCATGTTATTGGAAGAGGTTGGACCGGCCCTAGCGGACGACCTCACGCTGAAATAAACGCCCTTGAAAGCACCGTTGCCAGCGCTGATAACTCAACAGTTTATGTCACACTGGAACCATGTTCTCATCAGGGCAAAACCGCACCTTGTGCCAGTGCGCTTGTTAACGCCAAGGTTTCTAAAGTGATAATTGCGACGATTGATCCCGATCCACGGGTAAGCGGCAAAGGTATTAAAATAATCGAGGACGCTGATATTGATGTTGAGGTGGGCTTACTGAAAGATGAGGCTGATTTTATAAATCAGGGGTTTTTTCAAAAAATTATATTAAATCGTCCACTGTTAACGGTAAAATTTGCCAGTTCAATTGATGGTAAAATCGCTCATAAAAAAAGCGAAAAGAGTTGGATTACCGGAACAGAATCACGAAAAAGGGGGCACCTTTACCGGGCCAACCACGATGCGATTATGGTGGGAATCGGAACCGTGTTGGTTGACAATCCGATGTTGGATTGCCGAATAAACGGCCTGGAAGACCGTTCGCCCATTCGAGTGGTAGTGGACACAGAATTGCGCTGTGACATAAACACGAAACTTTGCGTGTCCGCGGGCAAAATACCGCTGTGGATAATGACATCTTCTAATGATGTGAAAAAAATCGCAACATTCGAGAATGTTGGCGTCAAAATATTCATACTGGATAAAGATAAAAGTGGTTATGTGAATATTGATCAAGTGATGAAAACACTGGCACAACAAGGGATTACCAGAGTTTTGTCTGAAGGAGGCGGTAAACTTAATGCTTCGTTGATAAAGGCCGGTTTGATCGATCGTCTGCTTTGGTTCAAGTCCAAAGAAACTATTGGCGAAAAGGGTGTAAATGCATTATACGATATTGATGTAAATGAACTGGACCAACATTTGAATTTCATATTGATAGATGAAGGTTTGTCAGGTTCAGATAGTTGGCAGGAATATAAAATAGTAAGCTAGGCGAAATATGTTTACAGGTATTATTACAGATATTGGTAAAGTAAAATCACTTGTTAAAAATGGCGATATGCGTATCGCTATCGAAACGAGTTATGATACTTCTACTATTGAATTTGGAGCGTCTGTCGCTTGTTCAGGTGTGTGTCTGACTGTTGTAGACAAAGGTAGTGACTGGTTCAGCGTTGATGTTTCTAGCGAAACTTTATTATGCACAGCTTTAGGTTCTTGGGCCACTGGCACCACTGTAAATTTAGAACGTGCCTTGAAAGTTGGCGAAGAGTTAGGTGGTCATCTTGTCACCGGTCATGTGGATTGTGTTGGTGAAGTGATATCAATCGAAGATGATGGTGATAGTAAAAAATTTACATTTAATATTTCTGACGATTTAAAATCATATATTGCAGAAAAAGGGTCAATTACTATTGACGGAGCGTCCCTTACTGTGAACGATGTAATGGACCAAAATGGCGTGCTTTCCGAATTTTGCGTCAATATCATTCCACATACACAGGAAAAAACAACCTTTGGGTCTCTTAAAAAAGGTGACAAGGTAAATATCGAAATAGATATTTTAGCCCGCTATGTGGCTAGATTGCATAATAAATAAAAACCAGAGAGAAATATGCCTCATAAATTCTTATCCCCTATTGAAGATGTGTTAGAAGATGCAAAAAATGGACGTATGTTCATACTTGTTGATGATGAAGACCGCGAAAATGAAGGGGATCTTATTATTCCCTCGCAAATGGCGACACCTGACGCAATTAACTTTATGGCAACCCATGGTCGCGGACTGATTTGCCTGGCTTTAACGGCGCGAAGGTCGGAAGATCTTGGCCTTTCGATGATGTCACAGAAAAACGCGACCCGACATCAAACGGCTTTTACAACTTCAATAGAAGCGGCGGAGGGTGTAACCACAGGTATTTCTGCTGCTGATCGCGCCCATACAATAGCGGTCGCCATTGACCCAACGAAAGATAAAGAGGACATCGTAACGCCGGGGCATGTTTTTCCGATTGTCGCGAAGCGGGGCGGCGTCCTTGTTAGAGCGGGCCATACTGAGGCGGCAGTTGATGTTGCACGCCTTGCGGGGCTTATACCGTCTGGTGTTATTTGCGAAATTATGAAAGATGACGGTACCATGGCAAGGTTGCCGGATCTCGTTGAGTTTGCGAAAAAACATAATTTAAAAGTAGCAACCATTGCAGATCTGATTGCGTATCGACGCCGTAATGATAATTTGGTCGAATGTATAGAAAAAACTGAGGTCGATTCTGAGTTTGGCGGTAAATTTTCCATGCGTGCTTACCTTGCAAAAGATGATGGCATTCAGCATTTTGCCCTTGTTAAGGGAAAACCCGAGATAGCGAATAAGGTTCTTGTCCGTATGCATTCTTTCAATATTTTTGAAGATGTTCTTGGTCAAAATGGTCCGCGCCGCGGCCAGCTCAATAGGGCAATGGTCGAGCTGGGAAAAGAGGAATGTGGTGTACTAGTTTTCCTAAGGGAAAACAGGAAAACGTATATTACCGATGAAATTGCTAAAAAAGATCAAAAAGTAAAAAAGCCGTCCCCTAATATCAAAAATTACGGTATTGGCGCACAAATACTTCTTGATTTGGGGGTCAGAGATTTTGTCTTGCTTTCTGATAGTGAACAAAATGTTGTTGGCATAGAAGGCTATGGATTAAATATTACCGGGCATCAAAGATTTGATAATAAACTCGACTTAAAAATAGTTTCCACTGAGGATAAATAGCAATGAAAATTCTTATTGTTGAAGCCCGTTTTTATGACGATATTGCGGATGAACTTGTTAAAGGATCAATTCAGGTCTTGGATGCAGCAGGTGTTGATTATGACCGTATTTCAGTTCCAGGCGCGTTCGAAATACCGGGGGCAGTGCGATTTGCCGCAGATAGCGATCACGGATATGACGGTTATGTCGCGCTCGGTTGTGTTATTCGCGGAGAAACAAGTCATTATGACTATGTATGTGAGGAAAGTGCCAGAGGTTTACAGGATCTTGTTCTTAATGACAGACTAGCTATTGGTTACGGTATACTGACCGTCGAAAATAGAGACCAAGCGTGGGCCAGATGTTCTGTCGATAAGTATAACAAAGGCGCCGCTGTTACGGAGGCAACCCTGTGTATGATAGAGCTTAAGAAGCAGTACGGAATAGCACGTTGATGAATGATAAGAAAACGATCAAAGGGGGAGCGCGCAGTTCGGCTCGGCTCGCAGCGGTGCAAGCCCTGTATCAAATGGAAATGAGCCATATTGCTGCAAAAATCATTGTTGATGAGTTTATCGATCATCGGCTTGGCGAAATAATTGAAGACAGTCAGTTAGAGAAGGCCGACGCCGTTTTCTTTAATGATATTGTAATTGGCGTCGAAAAACAGATTACTGAAGTTGACGAACATATTAGAAATAGTTTGAGCGAGGATTGGTCGCTTGAACGCATTGAATCAGTGGCGAGGGCCGTTCTTAGAGCAGGTACATATGAAATTCTGGCTAGGCCTGATGTGCCAACAAATGTTATAATTAATGAATATGTTGATGTAACCAAGGCCTTTTTTGAAGATAGCACTCCGGGGTTTGTCAACGGAGTGCTTGATAAAATTACAACTAAAATTAGATAAGGTCGGAAATTTAAGATTAAAAATATTTAATTGAAAGATGAGAAGCTGACCACAACTGAATTTGATCTCATAAAAAAATATTTTGAGCCTTTATCACCTGAAGGCGCGCCTGCTTTTTCATTGAGCAATGATGGAGCGATATATTCATCCGATCCGGGGCAAGATCTGGTTTTTACAAATGATATGTTGGTGGCGGGCGTTCATTTTTTTCCTGATGATAGTCCCGGGTTGATTGCTCAAAAAGCGCAACGAGTTAATTTATCTGATCTTGCAGCAATGGGGGCTGATCCAGAGGGTTATTTGTTGAGCTTGGCGTTGCCGAAGAGCGGATTAAATGTTGATAAATGGGTGTCTGAATTTGCCCGTGGCCTCCTTAAAGGTCAAAAGGAATTTAGTTGGCAAATATGGGGCGGGGATACCGTATCGACAATGGGACCGATAACTATTTCAGTAACCGCGATTGGTTCTGTGAAACGAGGGTGTTTCTTATCGAGATCCGGTGCAAAACCGGGAGACCAAATATACGTTTCCGGGGAAATTGGGGACGCAGCTTGCGGATTAAAGGTTCTGAAAATGGGGGTGGGTAAGGAAAATTACAATTATCTAATAGATCGTTATCACTTGCCGGTTCCGCGAATTAAGCTGGGTAGATCTTTGGTCGACGTTGCGACATCCGCTTTGGACATATCTGATGGATTAATGGCTGATATTGGGCATATATGCGAAGAATCGAATGTAGGGGCAATAATAAATTATCGACAAATACCGACATCAATGGCGCTGAATTATTTTCTGAAAAGTAATCATTTGGAAACCAATGAAGATTATAGTCATCTGGTCTGGAATGGCGGAGATGATTATGAATTACTATTCACCATTTCTGAAGAAAAAGAAGATGCTTTAAAGAAAATATCGAAAGAACTTAGTGTAAGTATTACTAAGATTGGTGAAATCACGGCTGACTGTAAAGCTGTATTAGTAGACGACGATGGCCACGAAATTGATACGAAAAGTCAGGGTTTTAGTCATTTTTAATGAAAGAGAATAATCATATGGCTGACGAAGAAAAATCAGATAATGAACAGAAAAAAGACGAAAAGCCTAAAGGGGGCGGTAAAAAGTTACTGATCATTGGGTTATTGTCCGGACTTATATTGGGTGGCGGCGGCGCTGCCGGTTTCTTTATTATGCAACCATCGGAAGCTGACGAAGATGCCATTGAAGAAATAGTGGAAGAGGTAGAGCCTGCGCCGGTACTGCCTGATTATCGGTATGTGGATATTGAGCGTCTGCAACTTCCTAATATATATAATGGGCGCGTCCTGAATTATGTATCAATGAATGTTTCGATGGAAGTGATTGGTGAGCAAGACAAGATGCTTTTGGAAAAAACCGTTCTCATCATAAGAGATTCGTTAATTCGTTATTATAGCGAAAACTCTATTGGTCGTAAGGACAGTCCGCGCATCGCTGATTTTGAAGGGCTTTCTGAAAAGATCAAAGAATTTGCCAATAATGAAGTACATAAAGAAATTGTAGAGAGAGTTATCGTCAATGAAAGCCGGGCTCTTTAATTGCCAGCTTGTGGTAAACCACCGGCAGATCCAAATCGTCCTACGTTACCAAACAATTCTGCAAGGAAGTTTACTTCTTTACCATGGGTAATTGTTTTCTTTGTCACAGGATCAATGATTTTATTGTCAGCAACGGTGAAATTTCTTATCTCAGATACATAATCATCATTATCAAAAGTTACAGCCAAGATATTCATTTCGATGGTTTTTTCTTTAAAAAAAGCCCAACGTTCGGTTTCTTTTGAATAGTAATACCAATTATTATCATCAAAAGTAGGTTTCATTGTTGGATTGCCAAGCATGGATTCGACAGATTCTTTATTGTCAACTTCAACGCGTATGGCATCGATCATTTTCTGGTCAGGAATATATCCACGGCTTTGCTTAATTGATGTGCAGGAAGAAATCATCATAAATGCAAGAATAACAATTAATGTTTTAGCTAAGGAAATCTTCATATTAAATATTCGCACTCTTAATAGTAAATCCACGTTGGAATTAATTGCAGTTTCAGCAATAGCGTGTTAATTCACATTTGATATAGTAAAACCGATTTAACATACACCTATACGGTCAAAATTTGGCAACAAAATGACATTAGCAAGTTGGCTAGTCAATCTTTTAGTTTATTATAACACGGAAAATAATGATGTTTGATTTTTTATCGAGAAGTAAAAAGCTGAATAATGCAGCACATCAATTATTTTTAAAAGTTATCGAACAGTCTCGTGACGACAGTTTTTATAAAAATTATAAGGTTGAGGATAGTTTAGACGGACGGTTTGATCTTATGACAATGCATATGTCAATTATTTTAAACAAGCTAGAGCAGCATAGTGAAATAAATGACGCTAAACTTGTAAGACGCAGTTTGCAGGAAATAATGTTTGATAATCTTGATTTATCCTTAAGGGAAATTGGTGTGGGTGATCTTGGCGTTGGTAAGAAAATAAAAGTTATGGCTGAAGCATTTTATGGAAGGGTAGCGGTTTATCAGGCTCTATTTAAAAGTAATAATCACCGTGATTTGTCGGAAGCATTAAAGCGCAATTTATATCGGGGTAGAGATATAGAAGAAGGAGTTTTGTCCGAAATGGTGAACTATGTATTTTTGCAGTGGGAAAGTGTAAACGGGCAATCGATCATGGATATCATTAAAGGTAATATTAGTTTTTTGACAATCGAAGGTGAAATGTAAATGGCAGTGGATATTCCCGAAAACGAATTTAGTCGTATTTTTAACTTAGATAACGTTACTAAAAAGAGTTCTAAAATTAGTATCGAAACCAGCATTGAGGAGCGACTGAAACTAGCGAAAAGATTTTCAATTCCGGAAATCTCATCATTAAAGGCTAATTGTGCCATAGAAAAGCTTACTCAAAAAAAATCGGGTGATTTTAGGTTATCTGTTTCGATGCATGCTCATTTAGTGCGGCAATGTGTTGTAACATTAAATGATATAAACGAATCAATAGAGGAAAACTTTACGATTGTTTTTATAATAAATTCTCAGAATAAGGAAATTGCTGATGATAAGGTCGTGGAGTTTACCGTTGACGAGGACGACTTTGAGTTGATAGAAGACTATAAAATTGATTTAGGCGAATATGTCGCTGAATATTTGTCGCTCTCTATGAGTTCATACCCCCGTCAAGCGGAGGTTTCAGCCAAAGAATATGGTTTTAAAATATTGGAAGAGAATGAAGTCGCATCAGAACTGGAAAAAAGAAATCCTTTTAATGTTTTAGAAAGTCTTAAACATTAAACTTGAAGATAACAGATATTACTATATTTTAAATTAGTAATATTTAGGGCTTGACCAGTAAGAACATCTCATTGATCTGAGTATATTTTATGACGCAATTTGAGAATAAGGGTAAAAATTGACGGGTGAACTTGTAATTTCATTAGATGCGATGGGCGGAGATAATGCTCCGGACATCGTTATTGAAGGTGCCAGTATTGCGCGTGAACGGACACCAAATCTACGTTTTCTTATTTTTGGTGATGAAACCAGAATAGTTCCGCTTCTTACGCGCTATCCCATATTAAAAGGCTGCTGCGAAGTACGTCACACTGACAAAACTATATCTGCCGATGAGAAACCAAGCCAAGCGTTGAGAAGAGGACGCGATTCCAGTATGGGTCAATCCATCCAGGCAGTAAAAGACGGCGAGTCATGTGCCGCTGTGCTTGCTGGAAATACTGGTGCTCAAATGGCGTTAGCAAAGTTTATTTTGCGGACCATGCCCGGAATTGATAGACCGGCACTCGCATCGTTGATCCCGACAAATAGGGGGGAAAGTGTCATGCTGGACCTAGGTGCAAACGTTGAATGCGATGAAAATAATCTTGTGCAATTTGCGATCATGGGTGCCGCTTTCGCGCGTTCAGTATTAGGTGTTGCTAAACCAACCGTTGCTATTCTTAATGTTGGTGTGGAGGAATTAAAGGGTAGTGATGCCATCAAAGAGGCGGACCGCATGCTTCGGGAAGCAAATATTCCCATGGATTATAAAGGGTTTACAGAAGGACATGGACTTGGAAGTGGTGAAGTAGATGTCGTTGTTACGGACGGCTTTACGGGTAATATAGCGTTGAAGACCGCCGAAGGGACGGCAAAAATGATTGCCAATTTACTCAAAAGAACACTCAATGAATCGATAGTGTCGAAAGTAGGTGCATTATTTGCGAGCGCATCTTTACAATCACTCAAAAATCATTTGGACCCCAACAATCATAATGGTGCCGTATTTATGGGCCTAAATGGGTTGGTCATTAAAAGCCATGGTGGGGCAAGTTCGAAAGGATTTGCCAGTGCTATTATTGCAGCAATTGATATGGCGGAAAATGATTTGGCGGGCAAAATTACCCGAGACTTAATGAATTTTAACAGCAGTGGCAGCAATGACATTGATGAAAATGTAAATGAAAAAAAAGACGAGACCGTTATAGAGATGAATATTAAGGAAATACAGTAATGAGCGTAATTCGCTCGATTATTTCGGGCTCAGGGTCTTATCTTCCAAAAAATATTATAACTAATAAAGATCTGGAACATAAAGTCGATACATCCGATGAATGGATCGTCGAGCGTACGGGCATTAAACAGCGCCATATTGCTGCGGATGATGAAGTTACATCTGATCTCGCTGTCAATGCGGCAAAAAAAGCACTTCATAATGCGAATGTAACGGCGGCGGATATCGATCTTATTGTTGTTGCGACTTCGACGGCGGATCAAACTTTCCCCTCTACTGCCACAACCGTTCAATATAAACTTGGTATTACGCGTGGTGCCGCGTTTGATGTGCAGGCTGTTTGCTCAGGATTCATTTATGCATTAACGACGGCTGATAATTTTATCAAAGCAGGGCAGGCAAAACACGTGTTAGTGATCGGTGCCGAAATATTCTCTCGTATTTTGGACTGGGAGGATCGCGGGACTTGTGTTCTTTTTGGTGATGGTGCCGGCGCAGTGGTTTTATCTGCGGAAAATGGAAGAGGAGATAATAGCGATCAGGGAATTTTAGCATCGAAACTTCATTCGGATGGCCGGTATAATGACCTTCTTTATGTTGACGGTGGTGTTTCATCAACACAAACTGTCGGTCATTTAAGAATGAAGGGCAGAGAAGTATTTCGCCACGCCGTCGTCAATCTTGCTTCTGTGGTAAAAGAAGTTCTTGAAGACACCAATATGAAGTCGGATGATATTGATTGGATCGTTCCTCACCAGGCTAATAAGCGGATATTGGACGGTACGGCTAGAAAGCTTAAAGTTTCACCTGAAAAGGTTATCGTAACGGTCCATAAACATGCCAATACATCAGCGGCTTCGATTCCTCTTGCTCTTGATGAAGCCGTCCAGGATGGCCGAATCACTCGTGGACAAATCCTTATTTTAGAGGCGATGGGCGGTGGATTTACCTGGGGCGCATGCCTTTTAAGGTGGTAAATCGTAATATTACTGTGATATTTTTATCTTATTTCTCATTTTAGCACATAAACTAGTCTATTAGGAACTCTTCACATCCCTTTGATATTGACCGTATAATCCACCTACAGTAGGCTATGGAAAACAAATGAGGTAGGATAAATGAGTGGAAAAACAGTTACGAGGGCTGATTTAATTGAAGCGGTATATCAGGAAGTGGGACTTTCAAGAAATGAATCTGCTGATTTAGTTGAAACAGTTTTGGATGAAATTGCGTCAAATCTGACCAGTGGGGACAATGTCAAAATTTCCTCATTTGGAAGTTTCATTGTTCGCGACAAGGGTGGTCGTATCGGTCGTAATCCAAAAACGGGTGAAGAGGTTCCAATTGAACCAAGAAGAGTTCTTGTGTTCAGACCTTCACAGGTTTTGAAAGATCGCGTTAGTAATTCATAAAAATAGCTATTATGCACGTCAAGAAGGGGTTGTTTATATGGAACACACTTGCTTGTTGTTGCACAGAAAGAAATTGAGCTAAATGCCAGCTTCAAAACATGCAAAATCTCCTAACGCCTTTCGGACCATTAGCGAAGTTGCTGATAGCATTGGCATACCTCAGCATGTATTAAGATTTTGGGAAAGCAAATTTAGCCAAATTAAACCAATGAAACGTGGTGGTGGCCGCCGCTATTATCGACCCGAAGATGTAGAAGTTATTGATGCTATAAGAAGGCTTCTTCATGACGATGGTTATACGATCAAGGGTGCGCAAAAACTGCTTCGCGAACATGGTGTAAAAGCGGTTATTCAGCAAACATATGTTGTACACGCCATTGAGGAACCCACTGCAACGCCTGAGGCTTCAAATGAAGATTTGCCAGACGGAACGTCACTCAAGACAATTCGTGACGGGTTGGAGAAAGCCCGCAAGGAATTAGCGACTGCGCTCAAGGAATAGCACTAGTCCTTGATACCGTTACTGTCAATTAATCCATCTATTACGCTATCTGAATAATCCAGTAATTTACCAAAACCTACCGCGATTTCTCTTCTGCTGGCTTTATCATATTTATCGGCCGATATTAGGTCAGCTTTTCTTTTTTTAAGTGCATTATATTTATCGAGTGTATCATCTTTGTATATTACAAAAAGAGTAAGACCATCTGTTATTGAGGATGGAAATAAGTCAGTCACCAGGAAATCACTTTCTTTATAATACATCACGCCATTTCGTTCTGTAATATGCTTGATTACGGTTTCCCATTTTGTTGCTTCTTCAGCTGTGAACATTTCACTTAAGCCGATTTGTTTTACATCCATTTTGACGACTTCGGCAAACCCGGCAACAACTCCCATATGAAAATGTATATTTTCAACGGTAAATTCGTCCAAGTTTTGCGCATTTGCGTTTGAATAGAGTGATAGGATAAGGATCATAGCGAGTTTTTTTAGCATTTTTTATTCCCATTAGTGTTACCGGAAATTCATCGTATAAATAAATTGGGAAAAGATCAATTGGCCTGTTGCGACAAAATAGATGTGTCGTTATATTGCGTCTTTCATTTGGTGGTACGGAATGTGGCGCAGCATGGTAGCGCACTTCACTGGGGGTGAAGGGGTCGCAGGTTCAAATCCTGTCATTCCGACCAAATTATCCAATTAAAACTTTCTTCTCTTCATATTCTTTTGTAACGTTTTCAGGTTTGGATCGTCTTTACTTGTATCCATAGCGTTTGTAACAGCGGTAGAGGCACTTTCTCCAAAGATATCCTGTGCTTTCCTTCAGGATCGTTTCTATCGCTGGTACAACCGAGAAGTAGGTTCAAGCCTATGTATCTGGCTTATAAAACTATTGCTCTCTAACAAACATTGTTTAAGATATTTATTCAGGTAACAAATATTTTTTGGGCTTGTTTAGCTGGAAAGTGAATTGTTTAGAATGAAGGTTGATGAAAGACATCAAACTTTGGCTGCGGATAATGAAAACCAAATTAATGCTCTAAAAGAAGGAAGGGCAGAAGCTTGGAAGGAAGTTTTGACGCAATATGGATCCGGTATTCTTGCGTATGCTGCAAGAATGCTAGGTGATAAAACGTCCGCAGAAGATGTTGTACAAGATGCACTTGTAAATGTGTATAGAACGATTGATAGCTTTGAAGGTCAGTGTAGCATTAAAAGTTGGCTTTATCGCGCTGTAAGAAATCGGGCAATTGATGAAATTCGCCGACAAAAGCGATTTGTGGATGTGGGCCATGATCCGGAAAATGATTATTTTAAAGAAGACGATGGCCATTGGAAAGATGAATGTTTTGAATGGGATGGCCATGCCGCAAGAGAACTTGATCATAAAAACCTTTTGAGATTAGTGCATAAAGAAATAAATAACTTGCCTCATGCTTATCGCGAGGTTCTGTTGTTAAAAGAAATAGAAGAGCTTGAAGTAAGTGAAATATGTGCAGCACTGGAAATCAGCGCAGGCAATTTAAGAATTCGAATTCACCGGGCGCGGTCTGCATTAAGAGCGGCGGTTCAGTTTAGTTCGAATAAGGAGTGAAAAACCATGTATAGTAAATGCAGTGTTATAGCGCAGAAAATATCTGAAATAATTGATCGTGATGCAAACTTTGTAACGCGGTTCCGGTTTTATACTCATTTGATGATTTGCCCAAAATGCCTTGATTATTTCCGCCAGTTCAAATTATTAAAAGCGGCGGCACATGAGCCCAACCCCGATCAGCTACCGGCCGATTTTGATAATGTCATGAGTTTCGTATTGGATGAGATTGAGAAGAAACAGACTAAGGACAATATTTCGAAGGATCACCCTGTAGAAGAAAACTAGAAAATTACTGGTTCTTTCTAATTTAACTCATTCTTTCGTAAACATATCCAGCGAGGCCAACAACGCGCTGCCGGAAATTAAAAAACATGCTGCGCCTAGCGGAGCAATCCCGATGGTATGACCGCTTACGACACCTTGTTTTCCTTCGATTTCGAGTTCCATATTACCTTTAAAAGGTATCACGGTCTGGTGTAAGTCCTCGTGACTATGATTTATTTGGTTATGGCTGTATTTTTTGATGTTATTTGCCACTATTTAGTCCGCTAGCCCTAATTCTGCGCGCTGTTTCTTAGTTAGCTTCTTCGAAATAATATCATAAGCTGCCTTGATATAATCTTTTATGTCACCCGTGTTCATGGCATCCTGGTTTTGTATCTGCACCCACTTTGCACGGGCAAGGTAGGGGGCCGGTATAATGCCGTCAAGCTCACATAATATCTGATAGTTTAAGTCACTACATTTGAAGCTGATCTTATGCTGTTTGCCTTCGCCCCAATAAGGGCAGATCGCAAATATTTTCCCGCCAATTTTCCATACACTGGCATCACCCCATTGAATGACATGTGTTGTGGATTTTAAGCTCGCACAATATTGATCAAATTCGTCGCGGGTCATTCATCGCTTTCCTATGTTCGATCAGTGCAGATAAATAAATGGCAGCCGATGCTACATTATTAACTTCATACGGATCATTAATAAGATCATAATGCTCTTCAGCGGGACCCGGCTTAAATTGGATGACATTGACAATGGTCGCTACAAGCGTGGTCTTCATTGCTAATATAAGTTTGGTTAACATTAATTGGTGTCCTCCCATTGGTTTAGACCCAATTCAGCCATAGCAGCCCCCAAAAGGGCGGAATTTTTCGTCGTTATGATATGAACTGGAACGTCTTTTACATAGCGGCTCATCGGGCCTTTGTCACAAAATCGTGCCATAAAATTACTCGTGTTCAGCAGCTCAATTATATTGGGCACAATGCCGCCGCCAATATATATCCCACCCTTGGCGCCATGGGCCAATGTTATATCGCCTGCGACACTACCGAGGATAGAGAAAAAAACCTCCAAAGTCTTAATGCATAAAGTGTCAGTTCCATTTTTCGCTGCCAGAGTTATTTCCGGTGCGGTAAAGGCTTTCGCATCACTGCCCGCCAAAAACGAATAGAGGTGTTTAAGGCCGGGGCCGGAAACGACCGCATCAATAGATACATGGTCTAGGGTTCTTTCCAAATACAGACAAAATTCACGTTCAATCTCGGTCTTGGGCGCAAAAGACATATGGCCTGGTTCGGCGGAAATAACCTTCAATCCCGTTTCGGACGGCACACCGATCGCCGCGCCAAAACCTGAACCCGCACCAATGACACTGAATGGCGCATCTATGAGACCATTTTTAAAGGGAGTAATCGGATGTAAATCTTCATCAGATAAATTTGGAATAGCGTAGATATGGGCGGCGTAGTCATTTAAAAAAGTTACTTTATCAAAGCCAAAATTTTGCTTAAATTTGCCTGATGTGAATTGCCAATTATGGTGCCAGATATATCCCCGATCAGGATAGACCTCGCCCGCTACAGAAAGTTTTGCGATGCTTGGTACGTCGCCCTTCAAATTATCAAGATAGGCAGCCAACATCAGAGAAAGTGAATTATAATTTTGGCATAATAAATTTTGGTACGAATGTATCCGCGGCAACCGACCATTGTCGAATTCAGCGATTGCAAACCTGCCATTTGTCCCACCAACATCAGATACCAATATTTGTTTGTTCATTACCCATCCTTATACTGACTTTTAAGTCTAATGATTTTGAAGTATAAGGAAATAATAAAAATCAAAATTAGGGACTCTTATGCTGGCAGTCTTTTCTTTCATTGGCTTTACGGGGCTCGTGGCAGCTATTTCTTATTTAAAGACACGCAATGATAAAATGGCGACGTCGGACGATTATTTTCTCGGTGGGCGTAGTCTTACGGCATGGGTAATCGCCGGTTCTTTAATGTTGACGAATTTATCGACAGAACATCTCATCGGTCTAAATGCCGATGCGTTTTCCCACACTGTCGCTGTCATGGCGTGGGAGACAACGGCCGCTCTTGCGATGGTGCTAACGGCATTATATTTTCTTCCAAAATATTTGCGTAGCGGACTTACAACGATACCGGAATATATCGCAAATCGATATGATCAAAAAACACGACTTATTGCAACGTTGCTTTTTTTGTTTTCCTATGTCGTGGCCATTTTACCGGTCGTACTGTTATTTGGTGCAAGTGGTCTCGAAAGTCTGTTTGATGTTTCAAAATCCTTGGGGATCACCAAATTAACTGCAATATGGCTTATGGTCTGGACCGTGGGAACATTGGGGTCGCTCTATGCGATTTTCGGCGGATTAAAAGCGGTGGCAATTTCTGATACCGTTAATGGTATTGGGTTTCTTGCGTTCGGGTTGCTCATACCTTTTTTAGCACTTTCATACGTCGGTTCCGGTAATATCGTCTATGGTCTTGATTTGGTATATAATAGCGCACCGGAAAAATTTGATATTACCGGTGATGAACCCGGTTCGTTCCTACCGTTCGGCGTTCTTTTTACCGGCATGATTATTAACCAAATATTCTTTTGGTGCACAAATCAATCAATTATTCAGCGCGCTTTAGGTGCCAAAAACCTGGCTGAAGGGCAGAAAGGCGTTCTTATTGCGGCATCGTTCAAAATAATAGGACCGATCGCCATCGTATTGCCTGGGGTTATCGCTTTTTATATGTTTAAAGGGGAACTTAATGGTGCGAATGCTATGCTTGCCTATCCGATGTTGGTCAAGGAAGTATTGCCATCAGCACTCGTTGGGCTCTTTGCTGCTGTTATGGTTGGGGCGGTACTGAGCACATTTAACAGTGTTTTAAACAGCGCAGCGACATTATTCAGTCAAGGTATTTACAATGTGTTTATAAACGATAGTGCAACTGGTCGCCAGCTGGTTTGGTCAGGGCGGGTTTGCAGTATTGTGCTGGCTTTGGCCGCGATGATCGCCGCACCTATGATTAATACTGAAGGAAGCCTTTATAATTATTTGCAAAAAATTAACGCGACCTTTTTCGGACCGATGCTTGCCGTAATTTTACTTGGATTATTTACTAAATTTGTAACAGCACGAGCAGCGAAGGTTGCGATGATTATTAGCCCCATAATATTTTATTTTCTTGTTTTTACTTTTTCTGACCAAGTTCAAATGATTGCCAAGAAAATTTTTAACACCGCCGATGAAATCCACTTTTTACATTTTCTGGCTTTGGTCTTTATTGCAACTGCGGTCATAATGGTCTTGATTAGCAAACTTTGGCCGGAAGATTACAAAGAAATTAAAGTAGAAGAAGCGAAAGTTGAAATGTCACCGTGGAAACACGCAAAACTGGCCAGCGTTATTATTTCTGTCTGCGCTATCGGTACATATGTTACGTTAGCACAATAGATAAGGAGAGAGTTAATATGGGTAAAACCGATAGACGCGATTTCATGAAACTCGCAAGCAGTGTTTCAGCCGGCGTAATTTTAACGGGTAGCGCCGCGACGATCGCGCGGGCGCAGGAAACTGAATTGGCAGGCCCGCCACCACAAACAGTTGAAGATCAGTTCGATACCTGGGTTGAATTAAACATTGATAATTTAAATCATAATATTGCGGAGGTGCGCCGCAAAGTTGCTGAACGCCCTATTATGGCAGTGATAAAATGTAATGCATATGGCCATGGGATCGTTGAAATCGCCAAATCAATGGTGCTGAAAGGGATTGAACATTTTGCAGTTGTAAAGATGGATGAAGGTGAACTGCTTCGTCATAACAGGGTAGGGGGTATGATCCTGAATTTGGGACCATTTTCGCCCAGGGACGCCAGAACAGCCATCACCCACAATATAAGCCAGTCTGTTTTTTCGGACGCCGTAGAAATATTAAACGAAGAAGCCGGAAAGCTTAATCGCAAAGCAAAGGTCCATATTAAATTAGACACAGGTCTTGGTCGTGTTGGGGTGCCATATAAAATTGCCGATGCATTCGTTGAAAAAGTCGCTGCGCTTCCTAATATCGAAATTGAAGGTGTGCTTACGGCGATGACCGAAGACGCAGATTATAATCCACTTCAAATCGACCGGTTGAATAGGGTTTATAATAATGCAAAAGCCAAGGGTATTGATTTAGGCATTCGCCACGCGGCATCAAGTGCAGAAGTTGATCATGATCCAAATTCCTATCTTGATATGGTACGTCCCGGAAGTTCGCTGGTTGGTTTGGAACCCATGCCTAATATGGATATTAAGCCGGTACTTGGTGTCAAGACGCGGGTGATATATGTCAAAGACATGGTGCCGGGAGAATCCGTTGGTTACCATCAAGCCTACAAAATCGAAAAACCAATGCGTATCGCTACGTTGCCCTTGGGTTATTCTGATGGCTTTTCCCTTAATTCCGTTAACAATGCTAACGTCATAATAAAAGGTAAAAAATACCCGATGGTAGGTTTGATTACTGCTAATCATACTATCATTGATGTTACCGGTTCAAACGGCATTGAAATTGGTGAAATGGTTACTGTCATAGGAAAAGACGGTGAAGAGGAAATTACAAACACCGAGTATTCCAACCAAACAGGTGGCCATGCTTATCATACGGCCAATTGCTTAAAGTCATATTTGACACGATTAAAAGTTTAGGAAGAATAAAGTAAGGTAAATATATGGCGGGGGATTAATTCCCGTAATTAAAGGCGTAACTGCGGATGGTATAGGTACATAGCTGAGCTTTATAGTGCAGCTTTTATGCTATATTTATACTGGATGGTCCGCTCTTAAGGGGAGCAAACATCTAACAATGAAACAGCAAATGCAATGAATTGCTCAAGCCAGAGCGGAAATGCCAACACAAAATGACCCCGAAAAGATGGAAAGTGCATAGCGAAAGTAATATATGTTTATCGGTTTAAATCAATTCCATTGATTTGAAGCTGCTATGGCCACTTTTTGAAATGATTAGATGATCATGGAGCAATACACCAAGTTGCTTGCCTGCGTCTTCTATTTTTTTTGTCATTTCAATATCGTCGCGGCTTGGTGTTGGATCACCACTTGGATGATTATGCACTAATATGATAGCCGTTGATTGAAGCTCTAGTGCGCGCTTGATAATTTCACGCGGATAAACGGGAGTATGATCAACCGTTCCTTCCTGCATCTTTTCATCCGCGATCAGTCTGTTCTGTCGGTCGAGAAACAGCACTCTGAACTGTTCGGTTTTTTTGTAGGCCATTTGTGAACCACAATAATCAAGCAGTGCCTGCCAATTGGCGAGCACGGGCTTTTGCATGATTATACCTTGAGCTAATTTTTGGGCACTGGCTTCGACTAATTTTATATGGGTTATAACATTTTCGCCAACACCTGAAATTTCCGTCAGACGTTCTGGAGACGCGCTAATTGCTTCCGCATAGGACCCAAATTCACTTATAAGCTCTTTCGCAAGTGGTTTGACGTCACGTCTTGGGATAGCACCCATCAATAAGAGCTCCAGAAGTTCATAATCGGCGAGGGCGTCACCACCCCCTTTTCGAAAACGCGCTTTAAGGCGTTCTCTATGTCCAATTCTGTGATCTTTTTTATTATTCTGTGACATAGGGCGGATGAGTAAGGCCAGTGGGTGATAAAGTAAAGATTTCGACACCGTCGCTGGTAACGCCCATACTATGTTCAAATTGAGCAGACAGCGATTTATCCCTTGTAACTGCCGTCCAGTCATCAGAAAGTACTTTGACATCCTTACCGCCGAGATTGATCATTGGCTCTATCGTAAAAAACATACCCTCTTTAATTACAGGGCCTTCGCCCGGCACTCCATAATGCAATACATTTGGGGAGTCGTGAAATATACGTCCAAGGCCATGACCGCAAAATACCTCAACAACGCTGCATCTCTGGCTGTGGGCATATTCCTGAATGGCGTAGCCGATATCACCCATAGTATTTCCAGGCTTCACTTGCGCTATACCGCGCATCAAACATTCATATGTTATATCGACAAGGCGTTGTGCTTTGACGTTTGGTTTTCCAACGTGAAACATGCGGCTTGTATCGCCAAACCAACCATCAACAATTACGGTGACATCGATGTTGATAATGTCACTGCTTTTTAACTTTTTGGGGCCGGGAATGCCATGACACACCACGTGATTAATTGACGTGCAGATGGATTTTGGAAAACCGTTATAATTTAGGGGCGCACTTACCGCGCCTCTCTCAGTGACAAAGTCAGCACATATTTTATCAAGTTCGTCTGTAGTAACGCCAGGAACAACTAATGGTGTTATCATATCCAATGTTTCGGCCGCTAAGCGTCCTGCCTTGCGCATGCCCACATAATCCATTGACTCGTATATTTTAATAGCACTTGTTGCTTCAACAGGGGCTTCGGATGCTTTTACATATCTCATTAATTTTCCATAATCGGGATGCTACGATCCACATTTATACCAGATGGCGTAATTGTGCAGCTATAGCAATATGCTTCCACACCTTTTTCTTTAGCTTTTATTAGCGCATCTGCATAAGTAGGGTCGATGTCAGATGCAACATTAAAAAACGTGCAATCCGATCTTTGTACCAAATAAATCATGACGCTGCGGTGGCCATCATTTACCATGTCGCTTAGTTCCTGAAGATGTTTTGTTCCGCGACTTGTTACCGCATCTGGAAATTCTGCCATGCCATTTTCACGACTTAATGTAACGCTTTTTACTTCTACATAACAATCCGGTTTACTGGCATCCGGATCACTTAAAAATATATCTATTCGGCTATTTTTCCCATATTTCATTTCCCTGCGCAAGTTTTTATAATCCGATAATTCACTTATAGTACCATCAATAATCGCGGCTTCGACCAGTTTATTGGGTAGCGACGTATTTATACCAACAAGAGTGTCATTTACCTTAACTATTTCCCACTTATAATCGAGTTTCGCTTTTGGGTTGGTAGCCGGTGATAACCAAACTTCATTGCCCTCATCCTTTAAGGTCAGCATCGAACCACTATTCGCGCAGTGCGCAGTGACGATGGTGCCATCATCCAGTTTTACATCAGCCAGAAACCTCTTATATCTTTTTATAAGAGTGCCGTGGAAAAGTTCATGTTCAAATTTCATAAGCTAGGGTATAATCATATTTCGATCGATATTCAATATCCATGCAATAATAAGTTGAATAAAATATGGTAAATAAAATCAAAGCAGCACTGATCATTATTGGCGACGAAATACTCTCGGGTAGAACTCACGATGCGAATTTGAACTATATTGCTTTGTGGTTGGGTGATTTGGGAATCGTTCTTGATGAAGTGCGGGTGATACCCGATGATGGGGTACGCATTCAAAATGCCGTCAATGAATGTCGACCATCATTTGACTATGTATTTACAACAGGGGGTATTGGCCCCACACACGATGATATTACGGCAAAAAATGTAGCAAAGGCGTTTGACGTGCCATTTCTCCTCAATGAAGAAGCGAAACAACTGCTCGAAGACAATATGGGTAAAGGAAACCTGACGGAAGCACGTCTAAGAATGGCTATGATCCCCGAAGGGGCAAGCCTTATTAAAAACCCAGTTAGTGCAGCACCGGGATTTCAAATTGGCAACGTTTTTGTTATGGCGGGTATACCCATTGTGATGCAAAGTATGTTGCTTGATATCGAGGATCGAATATCAGGCGGTGCAAAAATCATCACGAAAACCATCCATGTTTTCGAAGGGGAAAGTTATTTCGCCGATATTTTATCGGAAGTAGAAGAACATTTTGAAAACCTTACGATCGGCAGCTACCCATTTTATAAAGCCGGCTCTTACGGAGCGACCTTCGTCCTGCGTTCTGTCATCTTGACTGAAGTCGACGACGCCTTAGTTATGCTAGGGGAAAAAATCATTAATCGTGGGTCAGAATTTTTTGCGGGTGAAGCGGTACTTTAGTTCAATATGGCCGAAATTATTAAGAAAATGCTAAAAAAAGTAAAAAAATTGAAACTCCCTGTTCCATTCGCGCTCAGAATATGTCATACCCTTTTATCGTTTTCCAAACACGAAATATATTGGCGCTCGTGGTGAAATTGGTAAACACAGCAGACTTAAAATCTGCCGCCCTCACGGGCTTGCCGGTTCAAGTCCGGCCGAGCGCACCACTTTCTAAAGTTTGATGTAACTAATTGATATTAATTAATAATATCAATTATAGCTGGCTATCTGAGTTATAAAACGCCGGTATTTTAAAATGTTGTGCTCTTTGTAGCGTCGAACTTTTACATACTTTATGGGTATCAAGCTATTCTAATGTTGAATGCTGCAGGCATAGCTTAGAATTCAAAATCTCGAGAGCTAAGCGAATATCACATCAATTTTAAGGCTAATTCTTATTCAGAACCAATTGTAATATAAGGATTTTCATATTTTGTTAACCTTATATATTTATAAAATATGGGATGAAGTATTTCATCGGTGAAACCGTACGACCTTAGTAAAAGTAGCTTTAAATATGAACGAGAAACTTTCTTCAAAAAGCTTGATAAAGCTTGCACAGGACAATACAGAAGGATCAAAAAATATCCTAATGGATAATATCACTGATCTTTTCCTGAGTGAAGAAGGTCGCCTAAACGAACACGAACGAGTGTTGATGAATGATATCCTGGTAAAACTGTTGAAAAATGTTGAAAAATCAATACGTCAGACTTTATCAGAACGGCTCGCTGAATCGGATGAAATGTCGATCGAACTGGTTACTTTGTTGGCGAACGATCAAATTGAAGTTGCCCGACCGATACTCGAAAAAAGTGATCTTCTTCGCGATGAAGATTTGATTGAAACTATTAGAAATAGAACGGACAATCACAGATTATCTATTGCAATTCGGGCGCATGTTAGCACCGAAGTATCAGAACAACTTATTGAACATGGTAGCGAAGATGTTATTGAAGCATTGGTAAAAAATGAGAATGCCGATATTTCTGAGGCCTCCATTGAGTATTTAGTAGAAGAATCAAAGTCAGTTGATCGTTTCCAGGAACCTCTTTTAAACAGAAATGATTTATCGTTTGAGCTCGCACATAAAATGTATTGGTGGGTTTCAGCAGCCCTGAGAAGAAAAATCGTCGAAGATTTTGATGTCGATGAAACACTGCTGGATGATGCTTTAGAAATGGTTACCAAAAGCACTATTAATAAACATGATGAAGATGCAGGAGTCATGGCCAAAGCAATTACATTGGTGAAAAAACTCGCAAATGAGAGAAAATTAAATATCGATTTTGTGATTGCGGCACTCAGACAAGAAAAGATAAATGTCGCCGTAGCTGGTCTTGCAGAACTTAGTGGATTGGAAGTCAAAGTTATATGGCGCGTTCTAAGGGAGCGATCAGACGAAAGTTTAGCGGTTATAGCGCGTGCGATTGGTTTGGAGAAAAGTCAATTTTCAACAATGTTTTTATTAGTGCTGCAAACAAATAGTGGACCAAAAGCAAGATCAACATCGATATTAAACACAATGTTGAATTTATATGATAGGATAAAGCCGGATAATGCGCGGGCAGCGGTAAGATATTGGCAGCGTGATTTTAGCTATCAGGAAGCACAACTTTCATTGAAAAACGCGAGTTAGTATGCTTGAATAGTACGGTATAGCATTGAAGAATTGGGAATTTATAGTGCGAAACATTAATAACAAGACTAATCAGACGATTATTCCGCTCGAAATTGTTGAAAAATTACGGGCAAAAAAACTGGTCAAGAATCAGTTGGACAAAAGTGATAATCCTACGGTTAAAGATCAAATTCATTCACTTATTGCGAAAATGAAATTTGATGAAAACGTGCCTCTTTATGTTTCGACTATTAGTGGTGAACTGGTTTATGTAAATGATGGTTATCGAGCACTTGTAAGTGACAGTGAGTCGATCGTTGGAATTGTTCATCAACGAAGCGGTGATTACAGATTACCTTCAAGTTTGGTTTCTATTTTGAACGAGGTTCAATTAACACGCAACAGCGTTACCGTTGAAGAGGATATAAGAATTCATGGTAATATACGGCAATATAGATCTCGCCATTTTCCGATTTGCGATGATGAGGGATACGTCATTGCTGTTGGAGGCACCTATACGGACTGCACGGATCAACATAGAAATGGGAAAGGTGATGATGCTTCGTTAACGGAACAGCGTTACCGTGATTTTGCCCGTGCGACATCGGATTGGTATTGGGAAGTCGATAAACAAATGAAACTCACATTTGTTTCTAACAGATTTACGGCGATAACAGGAGTTCCTGCATTTCTGCTCGTTGGTAAGAAACTTGATGAGATAGGTACTCTTTTAAGCACGTTTGGTGGCGACGAAGTAACGAGCAATGATTTCATGGAGCGAAATTCACCTTTCAGAGATCAGCTCTTGGTCCTTAAGGATCAAGAAGGAAACGATCTTTATATTTTCCTTAGTGGTGTGCCAATGTTTGATATGGAGCAAGGTGATTTTCATGGATTCCGTGGTGCAGGCACAGATGTGACGGATAGCTATAAAGCGAAATCTAAAGCCGCAGATGCGCAGAATTCCTTAAAAGTAACGCTTGACGACCTTAAGGAAAAAAGACTTCAACTAAATATAGCTACTGCTAAGGCTGAAGAAGCGCTTGAAGCAAAAAGTGATTTCCTGGCAGCGATGAGCCATGAACTTCGCACACCACTAAATGCGATTATTGGGTTTGCCGAGGCAATGACCATGCAAGCTTTCGGTAGTTTGAACGATCAATATATTTCCTATAGTAGCGATATAATGAACGCTGGTCGTCATCTTCTGGGCTTAATCAATGATATTTTGGATGTTGCGGTTCTTGAAAGTGGAAAAATTCAGCTCGATACAAGGGATGTTTCGCTGAAAGGTACAATAGAACAAGCTTTAAACATGGTTGTAATTGGCGGGAATAAGAAACAAATTGATCTAAGTGAGATTAGAATTGATGAAGATATTACGCTATTTGTTGATGAGCGTCGTGTTACCCAAATATTTGTTAATTTAATGAGTAACGCGGTTAAATTTACTCCGGAAGGTGGTGCCATTGGCGTTCGCACAGAATTGATGAACAAAAAAGTTATCGGTGTGACTATATGGGATACCGGTATTGGTATTTCAGAAGGTCAACAGGAACTTGTGTTTGAGAAATTTCATCAGGACCGTGGCCATATTTATTCTCGTAAAGAAGAAGGCACAGGTTTAGGATTACATATTTCCAAACATTTGGCAAAACAGATGGATGGTGATATTCGTTTAAAAAGTACCGTCGGTGAGGGTTCTGAATTTACCGTTTTGCTTCCGCTTTCTCGGTAAACACAAACAGTCTATTAGCTTATAAACTGCTCATTTAATATTCGTTCTTCTAAGGTATGTTCTTTATCGAACAATAATGTTTTTACATTTTTTTGATCTTGTTCAATATATACACTTTTGACATTTCTGACCTCAATAATATCCGCTACCGCGCTTACCGGGCGTTTCTCAGGTTCATTAATTTCAAATAATATTTTTGCAGACTGCGATGTTAAAGCACCGCGCCACCGTCGTGGCCTAAAAGCACTTATGGGCGTCAACGCCAAGATATCAGCATGCATCGGAATGATTGGCCCGTGGGCAGACAAGTTGTAAGCTGTGCTGCCAGCGGGAGTAGAAACAAGAACGCCGTCGCAGGCCAATTCCGCTAATCTTAATTTATCATCAATAAATATCTTTATTTTTGCCGTTTGCCTTGTTTCCCTTAGTAAAGACACCTCATTAAAAGCCAAAGCCTCAGTCTTTTCACCGGTAAAGGTTATAGCAGTCATTCTTAACGGCTTCATATGAAAAGGTATAGCATCATTAATACGGTCGGCTAAATTATCCGATGAAAACTCGTTTAGTAAGAAACCCACGGTCCCCAAATTTAAACCAAATATGGGTTTGTCTATCTCTAAAAGTTCATGAAGTAAATGTAACATATAGCCATCGCCGCCGAGCGCAACGATGACGTCTGCTTCCTCTATTGATACAAAATCGTAGAGACCAATAAGTTGTTTAACGGCTGTACTAACGGGATGGCTATCCCCGTGAACGAGAGCGATTTTCATGTCGTTTTGAGACATATTAAGGCCTAATTTAAATTGGGTGCGTTAATTTGAATCTAGAATATAGGATTACGTATGGAATCTTCAACCCATTTATGCAAAATGAGTTTGGCACGTTGTTCATCCGTATTTACAAATTGATTATAGGTGTGCTCTATTTCGGTCTCCGATAACTCGGTCTCCATCATTTTTGCTTCCCGTGTTAAGCGGTACATGGTCAGAAAAACAGATTTATCTATTTTTGCCGCGCAGCAAGATATAGCAAGAGCAGCCGGGCCGCGTTCATAGAGTATATTGCACATGATATCCCGGGGTACATTCAGTATTTCCGCAAAAGCTAACTCAAACAAACTTATATTTCCCTGGCGCAAACTTTTCATGAGAAACGAGATATGCAGCTTGTTTGCTTTCTTTAACTTTTTAATTAGATTTTCTTCTGCATCTACCGGGTTTTCTTGCGAACTATCTTCTTCAATCATTTCTTCAACAGAAGAAGAAATTGCTTCATCAAGATCCTTTTTCGAGAAATTATGAATCTCGAGCAATTCTTCCCGAAGAGACATTGATACCCAGCTATACATTCTAGCTGCAATATCATTGGGAAGATCATGACGGCGAATAAGCGGAGGTTGCAAAACCTCCCTATCTTTTGCCTTACTTACAATTTTTTCGATCGTTTCGTTGTCGATCTTTGCCGCCTGATTGGTAAGCATAGTAACAATAACGCCATCGTCGTCAGTATTAACAAGCTCTCTACATACGTCAGAAGAAAGCATCTTTCTTGACGCAATGCTCAACTGATGTTGTCGTGATTTTCTCTGTATAATTGCGACCAGCTCTTTGTCCGTTAATAGCGTGTTTTGGATAAGAATTGGGTTGGCTACTTCAATCTGATCATTAGCGAGCAAAAGAACCATTTCAACAGGCAGGTCATCACGATCCGCTAGTTTTACAGAAAGCTTTTTTCTTATGCCGAGTTCTATGTCGGTTATAATTGTGCCCAATATATCCATCATCAAATCTACTTCTTTTGCAGAAATTTGTTGATGGCTGGTTTCGATTAGGTCAGTTATGCCCTCGAACAGTTCGTTCCTGCCTGATTGAGAATTATCATGGGCAAGCTTCATCAGGTTTTGAATTTCTTGCTCTGTATTATTTATTATGTCGCTCATTAACTACTGTACCAGAAATTATATTTGCAAAATGCAAATCATTATTGTTTCAAGGATAAATGTCTGTGTCACTACAAGTATAGGGGCAAATAGTTAAGAAAATATATCATATGAGCTTATATGATGAATTGGTATAGAATCTACTGACGTGATATCGTTACTTGATAATATCTAAAGCACTTTCCTGTATTTCTGACAAGGTGCGTAATACGGTGATATTTGCTTTATAAGCGTGTTTTGCCTTTATTAGTTCAGAGAACTCAACAGCCGGGTCGACATTTGGAACATCAATAAACCCTTGTTCATTTGAAACAGGATTTTCCGGACTAAAAACACTTAAAGATGAAGGACTTATAGGTACCTTAGAGGCTATAACTCCGCCATTCTTGCTTGACGAATTAACAATCCTTTCCGGTACATAAGCGCGAGTTGAGCGGAGTGCCGCAGTGGATGTATCACCACCAACAGGCGTTGAGGTATTATAAGCATTAACGATGTTATTAGCCGCAGTTGTGGCCCTCGTAGATGCTGCTAATAATCCAGACAAACTTGTGCTTATTCCATTAATCATGGCCAAAGAATAGAAAAAATCTGCTAAATATCTGTTAAGAGATACGAAAAATTTTAACTATTTGGAATATTCTGCTTCAGCGATTTTTGCGAGTGCTCTTGAGAGATTTAGTGATCCGGCCAACCGACTTTCTATTCTTGACCATTTTCGCGCATAAACCAGTTTATGATCTGGCCTAATTTTAGTGACAGTATCTTGTTTGGTTAGAAATTCTATTAATCCAGCCGGATTGGCAAATTTTGAGTTTCTAAAAGATATTATTGCGCCTTTAGGCCCGGTTTCAATTTTCTCAATGCCAGCTCTTCTACAAAATTGTTTGATTTCTATTATTTTGAGAAGATGTTCTGCTTCTTCGGGCAGTTTGCCAAATCGATCAATAAGCTCCGCGCCAAATGCGTCTATATCGTTCTTATCTATAAGCTCACCAATTCTTCTATATAGTGACATCCTCAAATTCAAATCCGTAACGTAATGTTCCGGAATCATAACAGTTGCGCCGACATTAATTTGCGGAGACCATATTTCGGTGTCATCATTATCAATCGGTCCTGATTTTGCATGGGCCACTGCTTCTTCTAACATTTGTTGATAAAGTTCGATGCCTACTTCTTTAATATGTCCGGATTGCTCATCACCAAGGAGGTTTCCTGCGCCCCGAATATCAAGATCATGACTGGCGAGACTAAAACCGGCTCCAAGAGTGTCCAATGTCTGTAGAACATGTAATCTCTTTTCAGCTTGTTGTGTTGGGATGCGGCGCGGTGGTAGAGTGAGATAAGCGTACGCCCTTACCTTTGAGCGGCCAACCCGTCCCCTCAATTGATAAAGTTGTGCAAGCCCATAATTATCGGCCCGGTGTATAATCATGGTGTTTGCGGTCGGGATATCAAGGCCGCTTTCGACAATTGTCGTGGAAAGAAGCACGTCATAGGCACCGTCGTAAAAAGCATTCATAATATCTTCTATTTGACCGGGAGCCATTTGCCCGTGTGCGGTGACGACTTTTACTTCAGGGACGGTTTCATTTAAAAACTCGCAAACTTCCTTGAGATCGGAAATTCTGGGGCAGACATAAAAACTCTGTCCGCCGCGATAATGTTCTCGTAGCAGTGCCTCCCTTATTACCAGATCATCCATAGGAAGCACAAACGTTCTAACAGCCAATCTGTCGACGGGTGGTGTCGCGATAAGACTTAATCCCTGAACGCCACTCATGGCGAGTTGCAATGTTCTGGGAATTGGTGTTGCTGTTAATGTCAATACATGGACGTTACTTTTTAATTTTTTAAGCTGCTCCTTATGGCCAACGCCAAAATGCTGTTCTTCATCGATAATTAGCAACCCCAAATTGTTAAAGGCGACTGTTTTACCGAGCACGGCATGAGTTCCGATCAGAATTTCACAATTCCCTTTTGCTACTTCTTCTTTAGTGAGATTTCTTTGTTTTAGGGGGACAAGCCGTGAAAGATGGCCTATTTTGACGTTTAGGCCGCTAAATCTTTCAACAAATGTTTTATAGTGCTGACGGGCGAGCAATGTTGTCGGTGCGACAATGGCAACTTGGAAACCTTCCATGACCGCCAGAAAAGCGGACCTTAACGCGACTTCGGTCTTACCAAAGCCGACATCGCCGCAAATGAGCCTGTCCATTGGGCGCCCGCTAGACATGTCTTCAATAACATCTGAAATTGCTCTATGCTGATCATCGGTTTCATTATAGGGAAAGCGTGCGCAAAATTCGTTATAAAGTCCATCCGCAGGCTTCATAACTTCGCCTTTGCGAAGCGCACGTTCTGCCGCAACTTTAATGAGTTCATCCGCCATTTCTCGAATGCGTTTTTTAAGTTTGGCTTTTCTTCCTTGCCATGCCGCTCCGCCTAACTTATCAAGCTTTCCGTCACTTTCTTCGTTGCCGTAACGGCTTAGAATTTCAATGTTTTCAACCGGAACGTATAATTTGTCGCCGCCATGATAGGTAAGCAGTACACAATCATGCGCAGCGCCGCCGACGGCGATGGTTTTAAGATCGACATATCTGCCTATACCGTGATCCATGTGAATGACCAAATCACCAGGTGTAAGGGAGGAAGCTTCAGAAATGAAGTTTTCTGCTTTACGTGAACGGCGAACTTTTCGGATCAGCCGATCACCCAAAATGTCTTGTTCAGAAATCATCACGAATTTGTCAGTTTCAAAACCGTGCTCAAGTGGCAAAATAATCAAGCCGATTGTATCTTTTGGCAGGTGTTTTGTGCTCTGCCAATTGTCTAGAATTTTATATCTTGCCATACCATGATCATTCAGAACAATGCCAAGGCGATCGCGTGCACCAAAGCTATAGCTCGCTATAATTATCTTTTTTCCGCTTTCCTGAACGGCGATTATATGCGTTCGAAGGGCGTCATAAATATTAATGTTTTTGTCATTGCGTTCGGGCGCAAAGTTGCGACCTGCATGTCCGTCATACTTTCGCACATCTTGACCTAGCGGCGCGTCGAAAGGGTTAAATTGATGTATTTTAAATTTTTCCGCATGTTCCTGCCATTCTGCGCCAGTTAGAAATAATAGTTCAGGGGGTACTGGCTTATAGGTCGCTATGGGACTATTTTTTTGAGGACTATTAGAATACGCAGATTTTCGCGCAAGATAATAATCTGAAATTGCACTTAATCTTGTTTCTAGGGCTTCCGTGGTCAAATTGTCCATCGTCACTAGCGCATCCGGAAGATAATCAAATATAGTTTCTAATTTTTCATGGAAAAAAGGCAGCCAATGTTCCATGCCAGCATGCTTGCGGCCATCAGTCACCGCTTCATATAACGGATCATTGCCGCGCGCCGTGCCAAACTCGGTCACATATGCCTTGCGAAAGCGGCTAATTGAGACCTGATCAAGAAATATTTCTCCCATCGGAACAAGTTCGGTATGATCAATTTTCTGTTCTGTTCTTTGGCTGGCGGCATCAAATAATTTTATGGTATCGACTTCATCACCCCATAAATCTATTCGTATCGGCTTTTTTGATCCCGGGGGGAATATATCTATAATGTTACCGCGAATTGCAAAATCACCGTGGTCAACAACAGTACTGGCGCGCGAATACCCGTTTGATGAAAGATAATCTATCAACTTATCTGTATTGAGCAGCCTTCCGACAGCGGTTTCAAAGCTAGCCAATTTAAGGGTGTTTTTTGCTGGGATGCGTTGGGTTACGCTGTTGATGGTGCTTATTATGATTTGTTTTTTTTGTGGAGAAATTATTTTGAATAAGCTTGTCATGCGCCTGGCAAGTATATTCGGATTGGGCGAAACACGGTCATACGGTAAACAATCCCATGCCGGAAAAGTAATAACCTCTATCCCGGGCGCATAATATTGGACCAGTTCGGCCAGGTTTTCCATACGAATGTCATCGCGAGCGATATGAAGTAACGGCTTGCCGTCCGGCAATTCTTTTGTGATTTCGCTTAAAACAAGTGCGTCCATGCCTTCTGGCACATTACTTAATATAAGGGGGACTTCTTCTTTAGATAGCTGGTTCACTTTAGTATCTTAATATAATCTATAGATTTTAACATTCCCATGACGTCGTTTTTATATTTGTCTGGTGGTGGCCGATCATTGGTAATCCATGCGACGATGTCGGAATCAGCTTCCCGCAGTATATTTTCATATTTATCCAATTGTTCTTCTGTCATATCGGCTAGAAATTTATCAGCAAATGAGCCAAGTAAAATATCGGCTTCTTTAATGCCGCGGTGCCAGCTTCGAAATTTTAGCCTTTTCCGCCTTACTTCCATGTTTTCAGTATTATCTACGCGGTCCTCAGTGAAACCCGGTGTATTAAATTGCGCCACTTAACTTCTCATTCGATTATTGGTAAGATATGCTATGTATATATTAAAATATGTGACAAATTAATACTAATAATACGATAATTATTACAGGTGAATATGCGGCCCGAAATACTATATCCTTTTTTTGCTGAAACGGTGAGTTTACCCGGCGTCGGTGCACGCATTGCCGCGAATCTAGAGAAGGTGGCAGGTTTGCGCATCATAGATTTACTATGGCATCTGCCTGTTGACATTATCGATCGCCGTTCTGGACCCGCGTTAAAAGATATTCTTTTTGATCAAATCGTTACACTAGAAATTACCGTTGGAAAACATGACCCTGCACCAGGGAAAAGTAAAAAACCTTACAGAGTTTGGTGCCACGATGATACGGGCTCCATTCAACTGGTATTCTTTCACCCAAGGCGTGATTATATATTGAGCCAATTACCGGAAGGGGAGACGCGACTTATAAGCGGAAAAGTTGAAGTATATAATGGTCAACTTCAAATGAGCCATCCTGACTATATGGTGGCGATTGAAAAGAGAGCTGAAATACCGGAAATTGGACCTGTATATCCGCTAACGGCAGGTGTTAGCGGTAAAGTTATGGCAAGGATCATCAATGATGCGGTAAAAAAGGCAGTAATATTACCGGAATGGCTTGATCAAAGCTTATTAAAAAGGGAAAAGTGGCCAGACTGGAATAGTTCGTTGAACAACGTACATAACCCAAAAAGCGTAGATGATGTATTATCTGGATCAATATCGAGGGTAAGACTGGCGTATGATGAGCTTCTTGCAAATCAATTGGCACTTGAAATCATGCGTCGACAAACGAAAAAGAAACAAGGCCGTATAATGGTCCCTTCTGAAAAGCTAGTTAGTCAGGTACTTGCTAATCTTCCTTATGAATTAACAGGTGCGCAAAAAAGGACCTTAGTTGAAATTAAACAGGATATGGCGGAGCCATCTGCAATGATGCGTTTGCTTCAGGGTGATGTAGGAAGTGGTAAAACCGTGGTGGCGTTGCTGGCGATGTTAATTGCTGCAGAAAATGGCTCACAAGCCGCCATTCTTGCACCGACAGAGATATTAGCAAGGCAACATTACGTTAGTCTTAGCAAACTTGTTGGGAATTCAGATGTTAATGTAGGTGTATTAACCGGACGTGATAAAGGAAAATCACGTGAGAAAATACTGGACGACCTGGCATCAGGTAAGATTGATATTCTTGTTGGGACGCACGCTATTTTTCAAAAAGATGTTAATTATCACGATCTGTCCATGGCCGTGATCGATGAACAACATCGATTTGGCGTTGAACAGCGAATAAGCTTATCGGCAAAGGGAAAAAGTGGCGTTGGCATGGACATACTTGCTATGACCGCAACACCAATTCCGCGGACGCTCACTTTAACGGTTTATGGTGATATGGACGTTTCAAGACTTGATGAAAAACCGCCGGGAAGAACGCCAATTGATACAAGAGTGATGGCCTTAAACCGTATTGATGAAATTATATCTGCGACGCAACGGGCAGTAAGCAATGGAGCACGAGTATACTGGGTTTGTCCGTTGGTGGAGGAATCTGAAATATTGGATCTGGCAGCGGCAAAGGAACGGCACCGTCATCTTTCGCAAATATTTGGCGAAAGAGTAGGGTTGGTGCATGGCAAAATGAAACCAAAAGAAAAAGATGCGGTTATGATGCGTTTTGTTGCCGGTGACATCGACATATTAGTGGCAACAACAGTTATTGAAGTGGGGGTGGATGTGCCCGAAGCCACCGTCATGATCATTGAACACGCTGAAAGGTTCGGTCTTTCGCAACTTCACCAATTGCGTGGTCGGGTCGGCCGGGGCGGTGATAAATCGACATGTTTGCTGCTTTACGGTGCGACACTTGGGGCGACGGCGAAGGCTAGGCTTAAAATTATGCGTGAAACGGAGGATGGGTTTATTATTTCGGAAGAAGATCTAAAATTACGTGGTGCAGGGGAGGTTCTGGGCACCCGTCAAAGCGGTCTGCCAAAATTCAGAATAGCAAGTATGGAAGATCATAATTATCTTATCCCGATGGCCCGTGATGATGCCCGACTTATTCTTGAGAAAGATCCTGATCTCGCGAGTGATCGTGGTAAAAACTTAAGAATTTTGCTCTATTTATTTGAACGGGACGAAGGTGTTAAATATTTAAAATCAGGATAAGGTACACTTATGGTAAAATTCACGAATTTTTAATTTTGACCACCAGCCTATCCTGAGGAATTAAGTTTTTGTCCCCGCATAAAAACATCGTAACGTGTTGATTTTCCAGCAATCTGGTACGACGGTGCAATGATGTTTTCAATTGGCTCAGCGCGTAGCGGCCATTTTAAAACTACTCTCGATTTAGCCACATTTAACGCAATTTTCATTAGTTCATGAGCATCTGGATCAGTGCCAACTATTTCCCTTATTTGTCTCATTTCTTTCTTTACTTGGGCAGATTTGCTTCGAGGAGGGTGCATTGGGTCCACCAAGATAACTTCTGGATTTAACGAAGGTAATAAATCTTTCGCATCTCCATAGATCAGAACCATACGACTAATGATTTCAGAATATACACCGCCTGCCTTATCCGCCTTATCTAAACCGTCTTTAAGGAATCCGTGCATTTTCTCGTTGCGTTCGATCAGTGTTACATGCGAACCTAATGATGCAAGTAAAAAAGCATCCCGACCAAGTCCTGCTGTTGCGTCGACAATGTCTGGGTTTTTTCCGTTCTTTAGACCAACAGCTTTCGCAAGTGCTTGCCCTCGTCCACCTCCGAAGCGCAATCGGTGACCAACCGGGCCACCAACGAAATCACATATTAAGTCTGTTTGCTCAATCGGACTTATTCCTGGTTTCTTTTATTGTGAAGTTTTCGGGGCTCACCAAACCTGCTGAAATAACGTATTTTGCACCTTGATCCGGTGTCATATCAAGATAAATTAAGTCCTTTTTAGGGACAAATAATAAAAACCCGGAAGTCGGATTAGGTGTTGTAGGAAGAAATAAATTTATCATTTCATCTTCCATTCTCTGCTGAATTTCGCTTGTATTTTCTCCTGACACAAAAGCAATCGCCCAAATCCCTTTGCGTGGGTATTGGACCAGCACTACATCACTGAAACTTTTACTATCTTGTGCAACCACAGTCTCAAAAATTTGCTTTAGCGTACCATACACACTGCGAATAACCGGCATACGGTCCACAATTCTTTCGCCGAAGCGGATTAGAGCACGGCCAAACAGATTTGCCGTTAATGCACCGAGTAAAATCAAAAATAAAACAACACTGATTAACCCTAAACCGGGAATGGAAAATGGAAGGTAAGTTTCAGGATTATATGTTTCTGGAATTAGAGGCTTAATATTTCGATCAACAAAATCAATAAACCACCAGCCAATATAAAGCGTTATACCAATAGGAGAGGCAACGACCAAGCCGGTAAGAAAATAATTTCGAATTCGGTGGAAAAGGCTTATTTTTCGGGCTGTTTCAGGGCTATCTGTCATTTATAATTCTTTTTGATACAATCTATATGTTTTATATTTTACGCAGCCTATGGTTTCCAGAAGCTTCGAAAGTCTGGTATTTTCTTCCAGAACCCAAGATAATTCTGCTTCTTCGCACCCAATTTTTATCGCTGTTTTTCGACAGGCTTCAAACAGGCCGAAGGACATTATACCACTTAGTCGGCTGTTCTGATATTCTTTGCGCACTCCCATTAACGGCACACGAACCGTTTTGAAGCTAGGTTTGATTTTTAGTCGCCACAAAAGTTTTAAAAATCCGAAGGGAAACAATTTTCCGTTTAAGTCGGCGATAATTTCGTTAATATTCGGCAATGTAACCATCATGGCTTGCGGCACACCGTCTACTTCCGCAATATAGGTAAAATCTTCACGAATAATCATTTTTAATTCTTTTACGGCGTGATCAAGTTCCGATTGGGTGAAGGGTATATATTTCCAGTTTTCGATCCATGCGTCGTTAAAGATATCGAGGATAATTTTCAGTTCTTCCTCGTATTTATCCATATTAATAGGGCGAAAATGTACCTGCCCTTTTGCCACTGCACGGTCCACCAGTTTTTGCATCACGGGTGGTAGAATTTCTTTGCTAATATCAAGTGTATATGCCCATGTATCCTTGACGCGGGATAACCCGTAATTAGAAATCAGATTTTCGTAGTAAGGAAGGCTATGGCCCATTAATAGTCGCGGTGGCGTATCAAATCCATCAACCAGCATGCCGGTTTCCTCGTTGATAGAAAGGCTAAAAGGACCGATCACTTCAACCATGCCTTTTTCTTTGAGCCATTTAAGCGCAGTACCAAATAACGCGTTTGCGACATCCTGATTGTTTATGCAATCGAAATAGCCATAATGACCGGTTTTTATCCCGTGATATTTTGGCACCAGTCCGTCGACTTGCGCACTAATCCTACCTGAAGGTTTGCCGTCCTTATAAGCGATCCATAATTTTACTTCCGCATGCTCGAAATACGGGTTTTTATTTTCATCAAGGGCGTCCATACGTTCCATGATAAGAGGTGGCACCCAGTTTGGGTCGCCTTTAAATATATCCCACAAAAGTGTCACGAATGTTTTTCGGTCAGTTTTATTTTTTACTTCCTTAATTTCAATTTTTGATGAATTCACCAACTGTCCTTTATATTTATTCTTCCGTTAACAAAATAAAACTAATCCCGGCAAGGCCGAATAATACAAATGGCAGCCAAGCGGCAATTAACGGGGGCACGGCGCCATATTGTCCAAGCGCAATGAACAGGTTGTTAACAACAAAGAACCCAAACCCCATCGATAATGTAAGCAAAATACGCGCAAGTAGATTACCGCCCCGATTCAACCCAAAAGCTGCAAGTCCCGCTAGTAAAGGCATCAAAAGTGTGCTGAGTGGTGAGACATATTTTTGATATAACATTGTGCTCAAATTATCCGTGGCGTGACCTTCTGATTGAAGTTGATTAATAGCCCGTCTCAGTCGCGGTAAATTAACCTGATCAGCGACAATTGCGTATGAAATAAATCTCTCAGGCGGTATTGTCGTATCCCAATCCAGATTTTCAAGAAGTGTTATATTCAAATTATCGAGATCGAATTTTTTAACTTCGAATAACTTCCATGCACCTTCTCGATATACGGCAAAATCGGCTTTAATGATGTTGGTAATATTTTTGTTTTCATCGCGGATATATTGCGTGACCTGATCAAGCAGCAGGATGCTACCATTACGGTTTGCGCTTTCTGCTTTTACCAAATTTTGTCCGTCCGTGACCCAAGTATCATAAACTGAATCGGGTGCGGGCGGAATATCGGCTGCAAACGCGTTCGCTTCCCAATTACGAAGCTCGCCCCTCGCGTGAACGGTAACTGTTTCAGAAAACACAAAGCTTATTGCACCTATCAATAATGAAACGGCCATTAACGGCATTAATATACGAAATGCAGACCAGCCGGATGCTTTTATAATAACTATTTCACTATGGACATTGAGCACTGACAGCGTCAGGATTGACGCCAGTAAGGCAACGAAAGGGGAAAATAGCGAAATTAAATGGGGACTTCTTAATGTAACATATCGCCATAAATCTTCGTATTGAGCACCTTCACCGGCAAGTATTTCTTCCGACTTAGCGAGAATATCCAACATCTGTAGTGTAGAGATTAAACCCACGAGAATGACGATATAACGGACAGCAAAAAGTTTCGCGAGATACACGTCCATGCTTCCGGGATTTAACATCTTCCCGAAATGTCCGCCGTAGCTCATCACTCTTTCAACCATCTTAGCCTGCTGTCCTTAATCGTTTAAACATTTTCGAAATGGCTTCGATAATAATATCGAAAATAATTTCCAGATTACGCAGTGGCACACCGCCTACTTTATAGGCACCGATATAATAAAGGCGCGCGGTAATGAATATGAAAATTGCCGTAGGAAACCAAATGGAAAGCCACGGACTCAAACTTCCATCGGCAGCAAAATCAAGTCCAAACTCAAGCACTTTGTGATAAAGAAGTAATATAAACACGCCCACAGATATACCAAGTGCGCGACCGGATCTTTTTGCCACAAGCCCGAGAGGAACGGCGAGGAACGGGACAATAAGAATTGAAATAGCTCTGGCAATCCTCGAGTGTAATGTCGCTGTAACGGCACTATCTCCGCTTGCGCGCCGTTCCCATAATTCCAGAAATGTCATTTCGCTGGCCTCGTCACCGCGACCTCTAAATTGTTCAAACATTGGCACTTCTAACGGAAGGTCATGCATATCAAAGTTTAATATTCGTGGCCTACTCTGGTCTGCGTCAAAGTCTATTAAAGTTCCTTCGAATAGCCTTAACACGATATATTTTTGGTCAGGTGATGCAAAAAAGTTCCCTCTTTTTGCGCTGACCGAGAAAATATGACCGTCCGGATCTTCTTTCTGAGCAAAGATATCAACGAGCTCCTGGCCGGATTCTCTTGTTTCTTCAATTCGAAGCGTTAACCCTTCACCAAGATTGGTAAATTCATTTGATTTAATGGCTGCTCCGAGAGCACCACTTCGGACATCAAAAATAAGTTCTTCATAAGCATAGCGGCTATAAGGTTGAACGAACCCAACTACTATTACATTGATAATCAATAAAAATAAGGCAATTGAAATAGACGGAACCAACAAGCGATGGAGGCTAAGCCCGCAGGAAGTTAGGGCCTCCAGTTCACTACTAAGCGCAAGTTTACGAATTGATAGCAGGACGCCGAGAAACATAGCGAGAGGTATCACCAACGTTAAGTATTGTGGCATTAAGTTCCCGAGCATTTGCCAGACGATATCAATTGGCCCTCCTTGATTGATAACGAAATCGAAGAGAGTAAGCATTTTTTCAAGCAGTAATAGTAGTGCTGATATTCCCAGAGTAGCGAATAAAGGGACAACCGTGTTACGTAATATATAAAAATCTACTTTTTTAAACATAAATTTCTGTTCTATTTGATTATTGGCTTGTTTTATCTCTATAGCTCATTTAAGGCTAAAGTATATTACTAAATTTTATAACCGCTTTTCTGCATTGTAAGAAATTATGGCAAATTAATAAATGTTTTTTGCTTATGTCATCACTTTATGTTCAATATACGGCAAATGCATTTAACTTCTAAGCAATTTAGTATAAAATTGAAATTCTAAGAGATTAAGCACGAACTGGATAATAAATTGGATATGATCGCTATTTTGAGTAGCCCTGATTCATTTCAAAATAAAAATGAAATGGACAAAATCAGGCGTATTATCAAAGAAGAGGGTTCCGGTATAATTCATTACGAAGTGAAAAACTTCATGGATATCGGAGAGGCGTTATCTAGATTTAAACAATGTGATGTTTCAGCCATTGTTATTGTCGGCGGACAAGCTTTGTCTTCAGCGACTTTCGAATATATGATAGATAAAAGACCGTTTGGTGCTGCAAAAATTCCCATAGCAGTGTTATCCGGTGATGAAGAAAGATTTATTTCCCAAAATTTTGGCGCGGTGGCAGCTCATGCTCACCAAGATTTGCAAAATATTTTACGTAAACATAAATCAGGAGTGCTGCTCACACATCTGGTGAACACACCGTTGATCAAAGTAGAAGGCGTCATGCATGTTGGTAAACTCTATGGGCTTTATTTTTGTGCGGGTGAGATCATTTCCAGAAAGTCTTTATTCAAACGGGTCTTATACAGGTCCGGGTTCAAGCAAGTACTGCAAAACTATATGACAATTATTAAATTGTTATATAAATCATATTTAGGTTCAAAAAAATCAGACGACATTGATGAAATGATCCGTATAAACCGAAATCAGCGTGGTGCCGTTATAGGCCGTTATTTTATGGTTTTATTAAGCAGCCTGGATTGGATGTTTTTGGGCACCAAATTTCCGGTTAAGAAAAAAGAAAAATCGCTCAATTTTATAAGTGTTGAAAACACCAAAGATGCAATCCTAAATACGGGTAAAAGATTATTAAAAGGTAGTTATGGTAATCAAATGCTGCCGGGACATGTAATCGCAGAAATCGAGCATGCACGTCTGGTTTTTAATAAAAAATTCGTTGTTGATGGCTGTTTCTATGAAACAGATTTGAGCGGCGAACTTCTTATCTCAACGGCAGACGACCTGACCTTTATTCGTCTTGATTAGCTATATTAATTTAAAACACCCAGATTTTTACCTATAGCGATAAATTTCTCCAGCATATAATCAATTTGTTCCAATGAGTGCGCGGCGGACAAACTGCACCGCATCAAATTAAGGCCGTTTGGTGTTGCCGGTGGCACAGCCAGATTAACATAAACGCCTTCTTGCATCATTTGCTGCCAGTAAGCGATAGCGATATCTTGCTCATCAATAACTATCGCAGCGATGGGGCTTTCACCAGTAGTGCCCACATTAAAACCGGCGTCCGATAATCCTTTATTAAGTCTCATGGAATTTTCAAGTAGCTTAACTCGTAAATTACTATTTTTAATAAGTTCGAGTGCCTTAGTTGCCGATGCAACAACGGATGGTGGCAATGATGCCGTAAACACATAAGGCCTGCATACGAGCCTTAATACTTCAAACTTTGGGTGATTAGATACACAATAACCACCAACGGTACCTACACTTTTACTAAATGTACCAATTGTAAAATCAACAAGATGCTCGACACCTTGTTCTTGTGCAACGCCACGGCCGGTTTTTCCAAATACGCCTATTGAATGTGCTTCGTCAACGAGCACAAAGGCGTCGTGTTTTTTTGCCGCTTCGGCCAGCTGCTTAATTGGTGCTTGATCCCCAAGCATACTATAGACACCTTCGATTACGACTAATATTCCAGCGTCGGGATCTTTTCGTCTGATCCGGGCAAGGCGCTTTTCCAAATTTTCCGGATCATTATGTTCAAACCTGACGACAGTAGCGTTGCCCATAGCGCAGCCATCATAAATACTGGCATGGCTATCCGCATCAATTATTACATAATCCTTTGGTCCGGCTACCGTTGCAATTATCCCAAGGTTTGCTTGATAACCTGTTGAAAAAACAATGGCATGTTCGGTGTCATAGAAATCTTTTAGTGTTTCTTCCAATATTTTATGACCATTGTATGTTCCGTTTAACACACGGGATCCCGTTGTGCCGGTCCCAAAACTATTTAATGCTTCCTCTGCTGCGTCCATACATTCTCTATTGTAAGTCATACCCATATAATTGTTGGTGCCGGCGAGAATGGTTTTGCGGCCATTGATGATCGCTTCTGTTGGCGAAATTACTGCGTCCATACTAACTGTGAACGGGTTAAAATCGCCTTTAGGAAGTTGATTAAAACTTTCCAGCGTGCGGTCAAATTTTTCGAAGAGGTCTAATGTCATATGAAAGTGTCTAATCCGATAAAATAAATATTATTCATCTAAAATATTTTTAATTGCTTCAGCAACGTGACCAATTGTCTCAAGGTCAGGAAGGATATTAAGAGGCACCGTAACGTCGAAGTGATCTTCAATAGCCGCCAACATATCCATGACAGATAGTGAATCAAGTTCCAGATCATGGGCAAATGTCGTCCCCGTTTCCAGAGTAAGTGATTTTTGATTGTAGGGAGCCATAAGCTCACAGACTTGATCAAAAATTTCAGATGTACTTAATGTCATTTTTTTACCTTTAGGATTGGTCGGCTAACTTATAGAATATAGATGTCAAAATCTATTATAAAAATCATGATCAAATATATTCGTTATTTTTATACCAGTCGAGCGTTTCTTTTAGACCAGTTTCTAATTCCGTTCTGGCGTGCCATTCAGTTATTTTAAATTCATTCTCCTGGCGACAAACCCAGTTGTTGTGGCATAATTCATTTACTTTATTTGATGATACCATCGGTGCGAAACCAAATATGCGTCCCATTATGTCATTTATGTGTCCAAATAATTTTAATACTGTATAGGGAACTGTGATTGTGATCGGATTGACGTCCATAATATCCGCGGAAATATTATAAAATTCTTCGTGTGAGTACCCGTTTTTACGGCCATCATCTATTTCGAGTGTTCTGGAATAATATTGTTTGTTTTCAATAAGTAAAATGATGGCTTCAGCTAAGTCAGATATGTTTATCCAGGAAACCCTGTGATACTTATTCGCGGGGTAAAGGGCAAGCCGCCATTTCAATGCTTTGAAAATTTTTAGCGTTTCTGTGTCTTTTTTTCCGTAAATACCAGGTGGTCGCACGATGGTCCAGTTAATTTCAACACTATTATTTCTTATATATTCTTCACCTTCATATTTGCTGGAAGCATAGTTGGAGATTTGCGGTTCTCTAGCGGCTAATGAAGAAATTTGAATGACATGGGGATCAGAACTTCCTTCTTTTACTATATCAACCAACGTTGCAACAGCGGTTGAATTTGCTTGCGAAAATTCTTCAACACTTTTAGCCTTGACAAGACCAGCTACATTGATGACCGCATCAACGTTTTGAGTTAATTCTTTGAGGGCTTCAATATTGTGTAAATCTCCCATAATCCAATTGACATTTTCAATTGGATTATGGCTACGCCTCGTTAATGCATTCACCATATATCCGCAGGATAAGAGTTTATTAAGCAAATGCCCGCCTACAAAACCTGTAGCGCCTGTAATCGCTATTCGTTTATTCATCAATTGTCCCAAAAAGAAAACGCTAATCACAAATTTGGTGTAAGATTAGCGTTACATAAACTATTTCGTCAATTAAGTTATTAATTTAGGACAGCTGTCCTTCTATATACTGGCGACGCGCTTTTACGCGACTGAGCTTACCGGATGATGTGCGTGGTAGAGATCTCGGCGGTACCAAGACAACCGTAGGGGTAGTTCCAATAACCGCCTGAACTTCGCTTTTTATTCTATTTTCCAGCTCTATTCGTTCTTCTTCATTTCTTTTTCGACATTGAACCAGAATGGTTGGTATTTCTTCGTCATTCTTTCCTGGTGTTGAAATTGCCGCACTGTCGCCAGACCGCAGTTCAGGTAGTTTCTCGACGGCCCACTCGATATCGTGAGGCCAGTGATTTTTGCCGTTTATAATAATAAGATCTTTGATGCGTCCTATAATATATAAGGAACCCTTGGCCATGTAGCCAATATCACCAGTATCAAGCCAGCCATCGGCGGACAAACATTGCCGAGTGGCTTCTTCATCCATGTAATAACCTACCATCACGCTAGCACCTTTAACAAAAATGCGCCCAATTTCCCTCTCGCCGAGGACAACGTCATTTTCATCACGAATTTCCAGCTGATATTCCGGAAGCGGTTTACCGCAATTTACAACTTCCCGGTAGTTTGCGCCGTTACCATTTTTTTTATATTCTTTAATGGATTTTACGTTGCCATTTAGGACTTCTTCGCTAACCAAATCCACTTCGTAACCGACAAATTTAGGGGCAAAACTAACGGCTAAAGTGCATTCGGCAAGTCCATAACTAGGCATAAAAGCTCTTTTGTCAAACCCACTATCTTTAAAAGTTTCAGCAAATATTTCTAACACATTTGGTCGAATCATATCGGCCCCTATTCCAGCTACACGCCAGCTGGATAAATCCAGTCCCTCGAGGTCAGTCGAATTTGCGCGTCGCGCACAAATCTCGTAACCAAATGTAGGACCAGAACATATAGTGCCCTTATTCTTTGATATCAATTTTAGCCACTGGATAGGTCGTCTGGCAAAAGCCTCCGTCGCAATATAATCAGTAGAAGCTTGACAGGTGATTGGTGATATAAGCATGCCTACCAATCCCATATCATGATAAAATGGAAGCCAGGAAACAACCCGGTCACCATCATTAACATCCATTCCGTTAACACCAATTCCGTGACAGTTAGACATAAGTGATTTATGGGTAACTGCAACCCCATGTGGGAACCGCGTACTTCCAGATGAATATTGAAGGTAAGCCAGATCATCAGGTTTAACTTCGGGTAATTTAACGTTTTTAATCTCGGATTTGCTTGCCTGCGCTTCGAAAGTATCGGGTGAACCAACAAATCGCATGTTTAAGCCGCTTGTAGCTTCATCAAGAAGTGGCAGCATATAGGCAGCCGATAACGCTGCGCTTGCTTCACAGCTTTTCATTTGTTGATGCAGTTGTTCCGTATAACCGTCCCGTCCACCGAAAGACGTTGGAAGAGGAAGCGGGACCGGCAACAATCCGGCATATTGACATCCCAGAAAATAGCAGACGAAATCTTCGTTTGTTTCAGCAATTAGTGCAACACGTGAATGGCGTTTTATGCCAAAATGAACGAGCCTTTGTCCAATTTCATAAGAGCGGTCACGGATTTGCGAATAAGTATTTTTACTTTCCAGTTCCCCACGTGGCGAATAAAAGTTAAGTCCCCTTATGCCTTTTGCCGCATAATTCAAGGCTTCCAACAGAGTAGTAAAGTCTGCATACCTTCTTGGAAGATCGGGATCTAATGTTGGTGTAGGTTTAAGCATATATGAATTTTGTCAACCAGCTATGTTTTCTTTAGTTTTATAGAGTTATACATCAATATTAACTTGTTTGTCACATTTAGGTAATAAACATTTCACCTTCGATACAGGGTGCCACTTATTATCGCAAGTAATTTTTATATATTTTACTCGCGTGGTATTTTACAGTGCAAATAGAAATTTGCCAACAATTAAAAGACTTATTGTCCGCCGACCAATTATGTGAGTTTAATTTTTTTTCTGCGTTTGTGAAATATAAATGCCGATCGCGATGAAGAATATTGAAAGAAATGTAGCTTGTTTCAAAGCTTCATCAAGCCATATATATCCGGCAATAACCCCAACAATGGGTATAATATAGGTATTGTAAGATACAAAAGTTGATCCTGCAATTTGAGTAAAAATTACCAAAACCATTGTGGTAATGCCTGTGGGTAAGATACCCAAATACAGTATTGAAAGTATTTCAACACGTCCCAGACTAACCGTCCAGGGCTGCTCAAATATAAATGTTAATGGCCAAATAATTAGTGCCGATGTAGTCAACATCACAAATGATGTGTTTATAGGATCGGTTTTTACATATCTTTTGATTAAAACATTTGAGAGCGCATAACCAAATGCCGAAATTAACATTGCGATCAGGGCATAAATTCCCCAATTGCCTATATTATCAACCTGAAGAGTATCATAGAAAAGAACTAATATACCACATATCCCACTTATAATACCTAATAGTCCGGTCCAGGACATTTTTTCATCATGTGTTGCGAAATGTGCCATTACAAAGACAGAAAGAGGGATAATCGACATGCAAATCGCCGCAGTTCCACTGTTTATAAATTGTACTGCCCAGCTGATAAATACGAACGGAATACCGACGCCGCTTAAACCAATTATAGTGCCTTTAATCCAGATTGACGCATGAGAGGGCAGTTTTTCACGTTTAAATAAGACGTAGGCTGCAATGATAATAGCGCCGATCGTAATTCTGGAGGCAGCGATTGTCATCGGGGGTACAGAAGTTGATAATATTTTTAAAAATAGAAAAGAACATCCCCATACAACCGATAAAAACAACAAACATAAATAATGTGATATGGGTCTATTCTCGGGCATGGGAAACGGTTAATCTCTATTCATGAAAGCCAAAATTAAATATAAAAAGAAAGTAAAAATATCTCATCGGTATCTGCTTGGTGCAGCCTATCGCTACCTAGAAAGATATGCAACTACAGAGGCAAATTTAAAATTTATATTAAGCCGGAAGGTAGACAGAATTATCGTCGATCAAGAGAATAGCGAGGTGCTGAAGGAAAATTCGAAAAAGTGGATTTCGGAGATTATTGACAGTTGCGTAAAACAAAAGCTCATCGATGACACGCTATATGCGCAGAACCGGATGAAATCATTCTTGAATTCCGGTAACTCCGTATCAAAGGCTAAAAATAAATTGAGGGCGAAAGGGGTTCCCCTTGAAATTATAGAGGAAGTGGTCACAAGTATTTATAAAAAAAGACCTGATGCGAATATTGTGAGTGCAATAAAATATGTAAAAAGAAGGCGATTTGGTCCATTTCGAATCCGCGAACGAAAGGAAAATGCCAAACAAAAAGAGTTTGCGGCTATGGCCCGGGCAGGCTACTCATATTCAGAATCTGCGAAAGTGCTGAAAGCATCGCTCGAAGAATTGGAAAATATTCTTTATGAAAAATAATAATACCGCGTTCATTCGACTGTCGAGCATATTATGCCATGAGCATCCTGTGTTTTATTAGATTATTTCTTACAATTATCACCATTCATCGCAAATGATAGTTTTTCATCATAGTTCGAAATTAATGCGTCAGGTTTTCAAATCTGCTGCGTACTATGAGTACATGACTTGTGGGAATGGGATTTTATTAGGAGATTTAAAGATGAATAAAACAATTTACGTAATAACAGGTGTAATAGCCTTAGCATTAAGTTCTACAGCGTTCGCACAACAAGGCGGACAACGCGGTAGAATGTCATCCATGGATACCGATGGTAACGGTACCGTTGAAAAATCAGAATTTGCCGCCATGATAGATAAGAGGTTCGCTGAAACGGACAAGAATAATGACGGAATTTCTATGGATGAATATCAGGCGCGCATTGACGCGGACCGTGCAGCCAGAGAAGCAAGACGATCTGAGCGGCGTGCTGAAAGAGAAACACAACGTGCTGAAAATGCTGATGAACGTGCTGCAAAAAGGGCGGAGCGTACAAAAGCTCGTTTTGACGGAATGGATGCCGATAATAACGGAATGATATCAGCGGAAGAATACAAAGCCTCCGGTGAACGAATGTTTGACCGCATGGACCGAAACAATGATGGTATTTTAAATGATCGTCGTGGTCGCGGCAATAGAGACGGCAATGGTCGCGGTCCGAGAACTTAAGGATTTAAAGAATGTCCCGTGCGCTTAAGGATTAACCCCATAAATTCTTTAGCGTATGACTTGAAAGGCGGGATTTATTCCCGCCTTTTTTTTAACGAAATTATTTATTATTCCATTAAGTCTTGCAGTGTCAAATATAGAAGCCTATTTTGCACATTAAAATAAAGCAATTTTGGAGCGATAAAATGTTTAGTGGATCAATCCCTGCCTTGATCACCCCATTTGAAAACAGACAGTTTGACGAAAAAACGTTTCGAAAATTTGTCAATTGGCAAATAGAACAGGGTTCAACCGGCGTGGTACCGTGTGGTACCACGGGCGAAAGCCCGACACTTACTCATGAAGAACACCGCACGGTCACAGAAGTGTGTATTGATGAAGTATCGGGCCGGGTTCCCGTTTTGGCAGGATGTGGTTCAAACTCGACACGCGAAGCCATTAGTCTTGCCACGCATGCCGAAGAAGCCGGTGCCGATGGTGCGTTGGTTGTAACGCCATATTATAACAAGCCCTCACAGGAAGGCATGTTTCAGCATTTTAAAGCCATTAATGATGCCACAGGCATTCCAATTATTATTTATAATATACCTGGAAGAAGCATAGTCGATATGTCGGTTGAAACCATGGCAAGATGCTATAGTGAACTCAATAATGTTGTGGGGGTAAAGGATGCTACTGGTAATCTGGCTCGGGTACCGTTGCAACGCATGGCTTGCGGCGGGGACTTTATTCAACTGTCTGGCGAAGATCAAACAGCACTGGGTTTTAATGCTCACGGTGGTGTTGGGTGTATTTCTGTTTCTGCCAATGTCGCACCGAAGCTTATTTCGGATTTTCAAAAAGCGTCACTTAGTGGAGATTTGAAAAATGCTCTGGAAATTCAGGATAAACTTACAGCACTTCATGACGTGATGTTTATCGAGCCGAGCCCCGGACCAGTTAAATATGCGGCGGAGCTTTTGGGGCTTTGTAAATCAGGCATGCGCCTTCCTTTAACACCGATAAGTGAAGAAACAAAAAGCAAAGTCAAAGCTGCGATGATCACGGCAGGGTTGATAAGCAATTAAAATGGCCGACGACAAGAAAAACAGTGCCTATAAAGTGATCGCCTTGAACCGTAAGGCGCGCTATAACTATCAAATAGAGGAAGAGTTCGAAGCAGGAATTGTGCTGCTTGGCTCCGAAGTTAAATCTATGCGCTCAGGTGAAACCAACATCACCGATAGTTATGCCGAAGTAAAAGACGGCGAGGTATTTTTGATAAATACCTACATTAAAGAGTATGCGCAATCAAACCGTTTTAACCATGAATCACGCCGCGTTCGCAAACTTCTTTTACATCGCAAGCAAATCAACAAACTTATGGCTGCTATTCAACGAAAAGGCATGACCCTGGTCACTCTCAAATTATTTTTTAACGATCAGAACCGCGCCAAGGTAATGCTTGGTCTGGCGCGCGGTAAAAAACTACATGATAAAAGGGCGTCCGATAAAGAAAAAGACTGGAACCGTCAGAAAGCTCGCCTTCTTAAAAGTAATGAATAAGGCCATTGGGCTGAGTTAGTATTCTGGTCGATTATCTAAGAAAAAAATGGTAGTTATGTTGCCACCATTTTGAGATATCTATTAGGCAGCATGCCAAATAATAACTAAAAGGTCAAAAAAATACCCGCGTTAAAGCAGGTATTTTATAACTTAATTGGCGGTTCTATTTAAAAATTGGGTACCGCAACGGGATCACCGAATTTCCAGCTACCATCCTGTTGCAAACATGCTTGGCCATAAGCCGGCACGGTCTCGCCGCCTATTTCTATGGTTGTTGTATATTCGCGGCTTTGCAAACAATTGCTATTTTGAGCCTGTTGTTGTTGCTGATAGACCGGGGCCGCTGGCGCCTGTGTATATACAGGGACTTGTTGCACAATTGTTTGAGGCGCACTTTCTACGTACACAACCCGTGTTCTTGGGCGTGGGTTATAACGGTAAGGTGGTGCATAACCATACCCGCGTGATCTATATCCGTAATTTCTCGGGCCTCTGTAGCCATAGTTACCGTAGCCATAATTGCTATATGTTATGCTTGTTGAAACATGACCGCCGCCATTATATCTGCGATTGTTATAATAGCGGTCATTTCTATAGCCTCTATTATAGCCTCTATTGCTGTTCATCGCTGAATAGAGTATCGCACCGCCAACAAGGCCGAGGGCTACTGCACCGCCAGTGCCGATGCCTCCTCTACTTCTGCCTCTGCCGCGATTATTAAACTGTCGTCCGCCGCCCCGGTTATTAATGACGACACTGTTATTGTTACCGATAACGCGGCTGCGAACCTGACCTGCTGCTTCAGCAGATTGTATGATCGGAGCAGAAATAAGACTAACACTCATCAATCCAGTAACGATTACTGACTTTTTCAGGAAAATTTTTAAAATACTCATATTCTTATTCCTTCCTTAGTAAATAGAACCCGATCACCTGTATATTATTGTATATATTTAACCTGAATACAATCTGAATAAACGCGTCAGTAAGCAGCAATAATCGTGGTTATTTATCTAAGCTATTGAAAATGTTCGTGTAAACAATACCGATAAAGGTATCTGGATTCATGAATCCATTGCCATAATCACCATCATATTTACTAAGAGGGCTCAATTCCTTAACTTGATCGAGCGACAAACCTTGATTCGCTAGGGGCGTTAGAATGCTGTCAATGTCCATCAAGACATCATAATAAACCTGTAGTCCCCCTTTATCCGTTAGTGGCCCGTGGCCTGGTATGATCTGCGTCTGGTTGTCTATATTGCCTAAAGTATCTTTAACAACCATCAGCAATCCGCTCCAGGAACCGCCGCCCGGCACGTCTACATAAGGGTAGGATTCGTTGAAAAAAGTGTCTCCCATGTGAATGACATTTTTACCACCAAAATAAACGATGCTATCACTATCTGTATGGGCGGAGTGATAATGTTTTGTTTTGATATGCATACCGTTCATATGGAATGTCAACTTATCGTTAAATGTAATGATCGGAAGCGCTTCTTTTGCAGAACCTTCGTCATTAAGCCGCTTATAAACGTTATCATGGGCGACAATATCAATGCCTTCTTTACCAAGGTTCTCGTTTCCGCCCGTGTGATCACCATGATAATGAGTATTAAAGGCGAAATGGATATCATCGGTTGAAAGTTCACGTATAGCGGTTAGTATTTTTGCCGTGAGTGGTGCATATTGATCGTCAATAAGAAAAACGCCGTCTTCGCCGATGGATACCCCTAAATTACCACCTTCACCCATCATCATATATAGATCGTCGGTAACTTTCGTTGTAGTGATTTCTATATTGTCCCAATCTTGTGCGAATGCGCCGGCATTAACCGCAAAAGCGACAACGGATGCTATAAGTATCTTTTTCATTTGGTTCCTCATATTATGTTATTATTTATTTTTAATCGATATTGAGATGCTTTTATAAGTGGTCTCTATAAAGGTTCGCGGGTTTGTAAAACCGTTACCCCATACGGCATCATATTCCTTATATGGTGAAAGTTCAATGACGTCTTCCAGAGTTAAGTTTTGCTCAATCAGGTTTTCCATGATCTGATACATTTTTTTTAACTCACCAACCTGAATCACGAGCTTGTTTTTATTTATGATCGGCCCATGCCCCGCCATAACGACCGTTTCATCGTTAATATTGGCTATAGTATCATCGATGGCTTTGATAATACCTATGAACGAACCCTTAGCAGGAAGGTCGATATAAGGATAATTTTTATCATTATAAATGTCGCCCATATGAATAACATTTTTCCCGTCAAAATACACAATACTATCACCATCTGTATGTGCATTTTTATAATGAATTGTGCGGATATGCATTCCATTTATATGAAAGGTCAATTTATTATTAAATGTTATAATAGGAAGCCCACCGGAATTTTGATTTTTTAATCTATTATACACATTGTCGTGCGCCACAATATCCACGCCAATATTGCCTAGATTTTCGTTGCCGCCAGTATGATCACCATGAAAATGTGTATTAAAAGCAAAATGGATTTCTTTGTCTGATAATTCTCGGATAGTGGCGAGAATTTTTGTCGTGAGCGGCGCATATTGATCATCGATCAGAAAAATACCGTCGTCGCCGATTGAAACGCCTATATTTCCCCCTTCACCTTCTAACATATAAAGGTCTTCAGCGACTTTCGTCGTTTTTACTTCTACTTTATCGAAGTGCATTTGCGCAAAACCGATTTGGTTAAACAATATCGCGGAAGCTAAAATTATTAATTCATATTTTTTCATTTGCTTCCTAATAAACCTTTTATGTTATGGAACACGTCTTCAAACATCTCAGTGGTGAGGCGCTTGGTATTGGTATTATAACGCGAGCAGTGGTAGCTATCAATAAGTGTAAGACCATTTGATAGAACGTGCATCTTATTATGGCCGAATTTAAATGCAGATTTTTTCTCTACATATGTGGATAACACTGCATTATGGGCAACCAGGCCCAAGGCCAAAATAATACGAATGGTTGGCAGTCTTTCGATTTGTTCAATCAAAAAAGGGCGGCAATTTGCTTCTTCTGCACCGATTGTTTTATTCTGCGGTGGAACACAGCGAACAGCATTAGTGATAATTGCTTTATGCAGGGTCAATCCGTCATCAATTCGTGCATCAAATGATCCTTTGGCAAACCCGAATTTTTCTAATGTTGGATAAAGTAAATCTCCAGCGTAATCACCAGTAAAAGGTCGGCCAGTTCTATTTGCGCCTTTAAGGCCGGGAGCTAAACCGACGATTAAGAGCTCTGCGTCGGTTGATCCGAATGCCGGGACGGGGCCATTGAAGAAATTTGGGTATTTTTCTTCATTAACTTCCCTGAAATCTACTAATCTGGGACATAAACTGCAATTTAGCGGGGCATTACCGGGAAGTGCTCGGTGGTTTTCTTTTATGTAATCAGTTATAAGCATCCTATGGATGCCCGGCAGCATCGGATGCGGCAACCCTGCTAAATTCTTCATGCATATTTGATATTTCAATAAAACTGTCTGCTTGACGGCGTAGTTCGTCCGCTATCATTGACGGCTGGGTTTTGGTACTGCTTACCACAGTTACACGAACCCCTTTGCGCTGCAATGCTTCGACAAGTCGCCTAAAATCACCGTCTCCAGAAAAAAGCACCATGTGATCGACATGGTCTGCCATTCCCATCATATCGATGGCAAGTTCCATATCCATATTCCCCTTTATTTTTTTTTCGCCACGATCGTCTGTAAATTCTTTGGTTGGCTTTGTTATCATCGTAAAACCGTTATAATCAAGCCAATCCACAAGTGGTCGCAGAGGTGAATAATCAGCGTCTTCAATAAGGGCAGTGTAATAGTTTACGCGCAGCAGACGGCTGCTTTTTGCGAAATAGCGCCTTAATCGGCCATAATCAATATCGAAGTTTAATGATTTTGCGGTGGCGAATAGGTTGGAGCCATCAATAAAAATAGCTAATTTCTCATCCGGATAAAACAACATAATAAAATCCCAAAATATAAATAAAATATAATTACTTATAACATATTCTGGGTATTTTTTATATAATATTGGAACGACGCGTCATTTGATATGGTTGCATTATCACTAATCAGTGTTTACAGCATATATTTAGTTCATCATTAATTGTACGAATTGGCTATTTTATAATGATTTTAATCGGATTGGGTAGTAATTTGACGACACAAAAGTATGTGTCTTCGAAATACGTTTTGGAAGCGGCACTTGAAGCATTTTCGAAATATAATATTTTTATAGTGACTAAATCAAAATTTTATGAAACTGAACCTATCCCTAAATCGGATCAGCCATGGTTTGTAAATGCAGTGGTTAGTGTGAAAACCGGCCATAACGCGCTAGAGTTATTAAATATTTTACATGAAATTGAACAAAGCCTGGGGCGTGTGCGTCGTGACAAATGGGAAGCCAGAGTAATAGATCTCGATTTGTTATGTTATGATGAACAGATATATCCAAACTTAGCCGAATGGCGAATTGCGTCGAAAACCCCACTACAGGACAAGCCGGTAATTCCCCACGCCAGACTGCATGAAAGAAATTTTGTGCTGATTCCAATTATTGATATTTCCCGTGATTGGATTCATCCTGTATTAAACAAAAACGTATTAAATCTGTTAAAAGATCGTCAATCGGACGAGATTGTTAGGGTTTTGTAGTTAAAATTACCTATTTATAGTACATAGCGGCTTTACAGAAGGTTGTAAGAATTGTATAAGCCGTTCTTTATTTGCCAGTTTATGGCGTTTTTGTTATGTGGAGATTGTGCGATGGCACGCGTTACCGTTGAAGATTGCGAAGATAAAGTATCTAACCGTTTTGATCTTGTGTTATTAGCCGCCCGTCGTGCGCGTCAAATTTCGGCTGGAGCTCCGATCACAGTAGAGCGTGACAATGATAAGAATCCCGTCGTTGCCCTTCGTGAAATAGCAGATGAAACAGTTATTGCCGATGACCTTCAGGAAGCAGTACTTTATGGTTTGCAAAAACATGTGGAAGTTGATGAGCCGGAGGAAGATGATATTTCGTTATTACTAGCTGAACAAAAACTTTCGGAAAATAATCAGGATATGACAGCAGATAATCTTGCAAAAGTAGCGATGGAAGTTAAAGCTGAAGTTGCTAAGGCTGAAGCGGGAGAGACAGAGGAAGAAACCTCCGAATAACTAACTCTGTTATATTTTTTTGAAAAGGCTTGTTTGAGGTATTCTCTGCAAGTCTTTTTTTGTACACTATATATAATATGTGATTAAACTAAGTTTGACATGATTAATGTGGAATACGGTGTGTGATTAGACAATATGAACTCATAGATATGGTTAAAGCCTATGATCCTGATTTAGATGAAATGCTTCTCAATCGGGCATATGTGTTTTCTATGAAAGCTCACGGTACTCAAAAACGAGCTAGCGGTGATCCGTATTTCTCGCATCCTCTTGAAGTCGCGGGAATATTGACCGAAATGCAACTTGACGGTGATACGATTGTGACTGCCTTACTGCATGACACGATTGAAGACACCGTAGCGACATTTGAGCAGATTGAAGGACTTTTTGGCGATGATATTGCCAAGATGGTAGATGGCGTAACGAAGCTTTCGGAGCTTGAATATACCTCAGAAACTTCTAAGCAAGCTGAAAATTTTCGGAAATTTTTACTTGCGATGTCGAATGATATCCGTGTGCTTTTAGTGAAACTTGCTGATCGGCTGCATAATATGCGAACCCTGCATCATATTCAAAATACTGAGAAAAGAGCGAGAATATCAAGAGAAACTTTGGACATTTACGCTCCGCTCGCCGAAAGAATAGGCATGCAGGAATTGATGAACGAGCTTGAGGATTTAGCATTTCCGCATGTCTACCCGGAAGCACACGAGTCGATTATGAAAAGGTTGGATTATCTTTATGCCAACACCGAAAATGTTCGCGATGAAGTTATCAGTGAACTGGAAAAAATATTTGCAGAAAATTTTCTTGATGCAGAAGTCATAGGTAGACGAAAACAGCCCTATTCTATCTGGAAAAAAATTACCTACAGAAATGTAAGTTTGGAAAATCAGGCCGATCTTTTTGCTTTTAGGGTAATTGTAGATAATGTTGAAGATTGTTACAAAGCTTTAGGAATTATACATAAATCGTGGCAAGCTGTTCCTGGATTACTTAAAGACTATATTTCCATGCCAAAGCCCAACGGTTATCAATCCATTCATACAGTGGTAATAGGCCCGCAGCGTAAGCGAATAGAGATCCAAATTAGATCTACTGAAATGGACATTATCGCAGAAAAAGGTGTTGCAGCCCATTGGCAATATAAAAATCAAGTTTCGATAAAAGATGGTGCTCATTACCGGTGGTTGCAGGATTTGCTGGAAATTATGGAACATGCCGCCGATCCTGAGGAATTTTTGGAACATACCAAAATCGCAATGTACCAAAATCAGGTATTTTGTTTTACCCCAAAGGGAGAACTTATAAATCTTCCCGCAGGGTCATCCGTGGTTGATTTTGCCTACGCAGTGCATACGAAAGTTGGGGATACCTGTGTTGGTGGAAAGGTTAACGGCGAAGCCGCTCAATTGAAAAGAGTTCTCAATAACGGTGATCAGGTAGAAATATTGCGTTCCAAAGCACAAAAACCACATCAGAGTTGGGTAAATTTTGTTGTAACTGGAAAAGCCAAAGCGGCTATTCGTCGTTATACCCGTCAGCAGCAGAAAAAAGAATATATAGAGTTGGGTGAAGAAATACTTAAGCATTCTTTCGAGCAAGAAAAACGGGAATATACAAAAAAGGCGATTACTGCGGCTGCCAAGAAAATGAATCTGAGAGGTTCTGGCGGTGTTTTTGAGAAAGTAGGAAGTGGGGAAATTTCTGATCGAACGGTCCTTGAAATTGTATTTCCCGGCTTAAAGAATAAAAACGGTTCTCATGCGGTTGGTGCCATTGTTGTTGATAAAAAACGCCCTCACAAAGCAGGTGATAATCAGTTGCCAATTAAAGGGCTTGCGCCGGGGTTGCCTGTAGTAATTTCAAAATGTTGTCATCCTCTTCCGGGTGACCGAATTGTTGGTATTGTGACTTCCGGCAAGGGAATTATGGTTCATACAATTGATTGTGATGCGCTGGATGTTTATACGGAAATGCCTGAATCGTGGCTGGATCTTTCTTGGAACCCACCAGAAAATAGTGCAGAGATAAATATCGCAAGAGTAGATTTGGCATTAAAGCATGTAACTGGCGCGCTGGCATCGGTGCTTTCGATTGTGGCTCAAGATGAGGGGAATGTGAGCAATATAAAATTCAGCGAACGATCGCTCGATATTTTTCGTATTGAGCTTGATATTGAGGTCAGAGATGTTAAACATTTAACAGGTATTATTGCAGCACTTCGGGCGAGTAAATACGTGAACTCAATCGAGAAGTCATTTAGCTAGTTTGGTAGGAAAATGAAAGGCCATCATGAATAAAGAAGATGTTTTAGATGAATTTAGGAATGCTGAAGCCTTGCTGGAAGGGCATTTCATTCTTTCATCGGGATTGCATAGTGAAATGTATCTTCAGTGCGCCCGGGTTATGATGGACCCAGCAAGAGGCGCCCGAATCTGTGCCGCTTTGGCTGAAAAAGTTAACATGATGATTGATGAAAAAATTGATATTGTCGTTTCACCGGCGATGGGTGGGGTGATAGTAGGATATGAAATGGGTCGTCAACTTGGTGTGCCTGCTATTTTCGCAGAACGGGTAAGTGGTGAATTTGAACTGAGGCGTGGATTTGAAATTCCACAAGGTGCCAATATACTCATGTCAGAGGATATCGTTACTACCGGCCTTTCATCAAAAGAATGCATTAAAACCATAGAGAAATATGGTGGTAACGTCGTCGCCGCGAGTTGCCTTATTGACCGAAGCAACGGAAAAATAGATGTCGGTGTGCCACTCGTGTCTTTAATCGGTCTTGAAATTTCCGCATATTCGGCTGACAACCTTCCTGCGCATTTAAAAAACAGTGAAGCGATTAAGCCGGGTAGTAGAGATATGAAGAAATAACAATTTGCTGTAAAAGGAAACCTCGCTGTTTAAGCGCCGTAAAAAGCAATCAATACTAGTTAGAGTTCGTGAATTTCTTTGGCCGTCGGCAGGCTGGAAACGCGCCGCTAGTTATATGCATCATAGAATTGCGCGGATTGATGGGACCCCATATGCTATTGCCTCCGGCTTTGCCTGCGGTGCAGCGGTTTCATTCACGCCTTTTGTTGGGTTGCATTTTATTATTGCGGGATTTATAGCCTGGATCGTTCGCGGTAATATATTTACATCTGCCATTGGTACCGCCATCGGGAATCCGTGGACGTTTCCTGTAATTTGGGCCATTACCTACAACTTGGGAACTTGGTTGCTCGGAAACGAACGTACAGATGATATAATGCTTGAAATGGACGTAATGTTCAGTAAATTTACAATTGTTGATTTAGTGAATGACCCTTTAGCTGCTCTTGGCCCATTTTTGGATACTATATTTTTTCCGATGTTATTAGGGGGCACGATTATTGGCAGCTTTTTATGGATAATATTTTATTGGCCAATATACAAATTAGTATCGAAATATAAAATTGCACGGTTAAAAAGACGTCAAAAAAAAAGAAAGGCGACACAATAAATGGCAGCAAATAGAATACGTCTAGGTGTTAATGTTGATCATGTGGCCACAGTAAGAAATGCTCGTGGTGGATTTTACCCTGATCCAGTAGATGCTGCGTTGGTTGCTCAAAAAGTAGGCGCAGATGGTATTACGGCTCATTTAAGGGAAGACCGTAGGCATATAAAAGACAGTGATGTTGAGCGCCTGGTAGCCGAATTAGACGTGCCGCTCAATTTTGAAATGGCGGCTACAGATGAAATGTTATTGATTGCAGCTCGTTTGAAGCCGGCATCGTCATGCATCGTTCCAGAAAAAAGAGCTGAATTGACTACAGAAGGTGGGTTAGATGTTATTGGTGGCCGCAAGCATTTAAAGGGCTATATAGCAACCCTGAAAGAGGCGGGCATTAGCGTTAGTTTGTTTATCGATCCTGATGAGGCGCAAATACAAGCTTCGAAAGAACTCGGTGCAGATAAAGTTGAACTTCATACGGGGGCGTATGTTGAAGCTTCAGGGGAGGAACGCGTGTTTGAATTAAACCGCCTTATTGAGGGAGCAGCATATAGCGGTAGCATTGATTTGGAAGTTCATGCTGGTCATGGTTTAAACTATGAAACAGTTAGTGCGGTAGCGCAAATTCCTGAATTTGCAGAGTTTAATATCGGCCATTTTTTGATCGGAGAAGCAATTTCAGTTGGATTAGAAGAAGCCATTCATAAAATGCGAGATTTAATGGATGCTGGCCGTGCGAATACTTGATCACCAACATAAATAAGCCATAAAGGGGTCATCTTATGGATATTATCGGACTATGAGAATAATTGGACTGGGTAATGATTTGGTGGATATGCGCCGTATTGAAAAAACTATCGAACGCCATGACGAGCGTTTTATCGAGCGTGTATTTACGGTTGATGAAATTGAATATTGCTGTTCCAAAGGCAATAAGGTGGCCAATTTTGCGAAACGTTTTGCGGCGAAGGAGGCTTGCGCGAAAGCACTTGGCACTGGTATCGCCGATGGTGTCTTTTGGAAAGATATGATAGTAACTAATGATGACTTTGGTAAACCATCAATGATATTAACTGGTGGGGCACTGGTCCGACTACAAATGTTGGTGCCCGGCGGTATGAAATATCAAATTGATTTGACAATTACAGACGAGCATCCTTTAGCGCATGCAATTGTCATAATTAGTGCTTTGAGTGAAGATGATTAATATTTATAGCGAATAGTGTTGAGCAATAGTGGTTCTTGCGTTATTCCTATGGTGGAATAACCGAGCAACCTGTATTTTAAGTAATATAATTTTGATATGTGATTTATTTTATGATTGAAAAAGAAAAAGTAGAGACTTCAAAGGGTCCCGCCGTCAAAACTTCTACAAAAGAAGAAGAAAGCTGGGGAGAGTTTTTTAAAACTATATTTTACGCTTTTCTTATAGCAATCTCATTTAGAACATTTGTATTGCAGCCTTTTTCTATACCTACAGAATCAATGTTAAAAAACCTTATGGTAGGTGATTTTTTGCTTGTCTCAAAAGGATCGTACGGGTTTACGAAACATTCTTTTCCGTTCAGCGTACCGCTATTTTCCGGACGAATATTCGGCAGTGAAGTAGAGCGCGGTGATGTTGTGGTTTTTCGTCTGCCACGCGATCCTGATATTTATTACATAAAACGAATGATTGGCCTTCCGGGTGATAAAATTCAAACCATCAAAGGGGAACTTCACTTAAATGGTGTTAAAATTCCAAGGAAAAGATTGGAAGATTATGTGCGCACAAACGAATATGGTTTTGAGGAAAGATTTGAACGCTTCGAAGAAACAATGCCAAATGGCAAGACATATATAACATTGGATAAAGGTTATACACCTAATAAAGCGGATGATAGCGATGTATTTTTAGTCCCGCCGGGGCATTATTTTGCAATGGGTGATAACAGAGACAATTCCTTAGACAGTCGCTGGCCAAAAAGCGTCGGTGTTGGTTATGTGCCCGACGAAAATGTTATCGGTAAAGCAATGTGGATTACGCTTTCTTTTGATAATAAAAGTGAGATTTGGGAGTTTTGGAAGTGGTTCCCAGCCGAGCGTAGAGAGCGGTTCTTTTCCAATATAAATTAATTTTATTGAATCCGAGGTTGATTTGACAAAAACGGAAGGTCAATATGCAGAACTGTATGGTATTCTTGGTTATAAATTTAGGGATGCCACCTTGTTGCGGGAAGCGCTGACCCATCCCAGCCTTGAAGGAAACCCAAATTATCAAAGATTGGAATTTATAGGTGATCGGGTTCTTGGGCTCGCAATTGCTGCCTGGATGTATGAAATTTATCCTACTGCCGATGAAGGCGGACTTGCAAGCAGACATACCAATCTTGTGCGTCGCGAAGCTTGTGCGAAAATAGCCGATCAATTAAATCTGGGTAATTTTATTCATATGGCTAAGAGTAGCGAAGATACGGGCGGTCGAAAAAGAGAAACAATAATTGCGGATGCGTGTGAAGCAGTAATTGGGGCTATATATCTAGACTCAGGGTATGAAGTCGCTGAATCATTCGTTCGTAGATTTTGGAAATCGATGGCAGTTAATATCAAGGTTGCTGATAGAGACGCCAAGACGAGATTGCAGGAAGCTGTTCAAGCGGAGGGGAAAGCCATTCCTGTATATACAACCATAGACAAGAAAGGCCCTGATCACGAACCAACCTTTACGATTTCAGTGAAAGTTGTCGATGAAGGACAGGAAATAGCCGAGGGGCAATCAAAACGAGAAGCTGAGCAATTAGCCGCCGCACAAATGCTAAGCCGCATAAAGAATGATAAGCAGTAAATAGAATTATGAAAGATAATAAATGACAAATGTGGCTGTATCGACATCATCAAAGTGCGGATTTGTTGCGTTAATTGGGGCGCCAAATGCAGGCAAGTCGACGCTGCTTAATGCCCTTGTTGGCAGCAAAATAGCCATTGTAACACATAAAGTGCAGACAACCAGATCCCGTCTTGTTGGCGTGGCTATACATAATGAAAGCCAAATGATTTTCGTAGACACGCCCGGTATTTTTACGGCAAACAAGCGCCTTGAAAGAGCAATGGTCGCGGCGGCGTGGGAAGGGGCGAATGATGCCGATATTGTGGTTCTACTGGTTGACGCCACTTGTAAAATTAGTGATAGCACCAAAACAATCGCCGAAGGATTAAAAGGAAGCAGCAAGAAAACCATTTTAGCTTTCAATAAAATCGATATCGTTGAGCGTGAAAAACTGCTTGCTATGTCGAAACAATTAAATGATCTTGGCTCTTTTGAAGAAACTTTGATGATATCCGCTAAAACTGGCAATGGACTGGATATGCTCAGGGATAAAATTACAGCATTCTTACCGGAGGAACCCTGGCTGTATCCTGAAGATCATCTGACAGATATCACCGAACGAATGTTGGCGTCTGAAATAACACGTGAGAAATTCTTTCTACGCTTTCATGAAGAACTTCCCTACGCGACGACTATCGAAACGGAGCGCTGGAAAGAACTGAAAGATGGTAGTGTGCGGGTTGAACAAGTTATTTACGTTGAGAGAGATTCTCAAAAAATGATTGTTATCGGAAAGGGCGGCCGTGGTCTTAAAGCGATCGGAAAACAGGCCCGTGAAGAGCTTGAAACATTGCTAGATAGAAAGGTTCATTTATTTATTTTTGTTAAAGTCCGCAAAGGATGGAGCGACGATAAAGAACGCTACCTGAATATGGGCCTCCAATGGGTCAACTAAGAAAAAGCATTTAATCTTTTAAAACTTTGGTAATTTGTTCCACCATCCAGTCGATGCTGTCTTTTTCAATTGTGAGTGGCGGTGCCAGACGGATGACATAGTCGTGTGTTTCTTTACACAACATACCCAGTTTCATCAATGCTTCGCAATAAGGTCGTGCAAGACCGACGGACTTATGTAGCTCAATACCGATGAACAATCCCCGACCACGTATTTCTGATGTTTTATTGGTTTTTATGGTGTTCAGTTTTTTTATAAAATAGTCGCCAAGAAGTGCCGAACGTTCAGCGAGTTTTTCTTCCTCTATTACTTCTAGTGCCACCAGCCCGACTGCCGCACCTAACGGGTTTCCTCCATATGTGCTGCCGTGGATGCCCGGGGTAAATACATTCATAATATCTCTTGAGGATACTATTGCGGACACGGGATACACCCCCCCACTCAGTGCTTTTCCGACTATAAGCATGTCGGGCTTTGCATTTTCTTCATGTTGATAGGTAAACATCTTTCCCGTGCGGCCAAGACCGGTTTGAATTTCATCAAGAATAAATAACACATTGTTTTGCGTGCAAATTTTGCGTACCTCGCTTAGATAGCCATCGTGAGGAATTATAATGCCTGCTTCACCTTGTATTGGTTCCATTATTGCAGCAACTGTGTTAGCAGAAATCGCATTTCTGAGCGCTTCAGTATCACTATAATCAATTAGGACAAAACCCGGGAGAAACGGGCCAAAGTTACTGCGATAATCGGGTTCAGATGACATGCTGACCGTCGATATGGTCCGGCCATGGAAATTGCCGCGACATACGATAATTTCAGCTTTATTTTCTTCGACGCCTTTTACTTCGTATCCCCATTTTCGAACGGCTTTAATGGCGGTTTCAACGGCTTCCGCCCCCGTATTCATCGGTAGTGCCATATCCATTTGGGCGATGGCGCATAATTTTTCCAGAAAAAGACCCATTTTATCGTTATGAAAGGCACGTGATGTCAGTGTTATTTGACTAGCCTGATCCGTAAGAGCTTTAACTATTTTAGGATGGCAGTGTCCCTGGTTAACGGCGGAATAGGCGCTAAGACAATCAATATATTTATTGCCGTCCACATCCCAAACCCAGACATCTTTGCCTTTTGTAAGGACTAACGGCAACGGGTTGTAGTTATGCGCGCTACGTTTGTCTACCTGGTCTATAATGTCATCTTGCAGGGACAAATTATTCACCCTGATAAAGGGAATGAATAGGAAATATTTGTTTGCCAAATAGACTGGCAGTAAGATCAACAGCAATTTTTGCTGTGCCGTTTTTGGTATCGAGTGCAGGATTAATTTCTGCTATATCCATCGATCCCATAAGTCCAGAATCATGTATCATTTCCATGCACAATTGGGCTTCACGGTAGGTTAAGCCACCTGGAATCGTTGTCGCCACACCAGGCGCTATTGGAGGATCAAGACTATCTACATCAAAGCTAACATGAAGGTGCGCACCTTTTTTTGCGACATCGTGAAGTATATCCTGCATTGTTTGGCGTATGCCAGTTTCATCAATGCGGCGCATATCATAAACGGAAATTCCGCTCTTAATCACCAGTTTCTTTTCGTTTATATCGACTGACCGAATGGCGATTTGATAGACATTTTCTGGTCTGATCATCGGAATAGCATGGCCGACAGCCAACAAATCCGGGTGTCCGTATCCTGTTGCTACCGCGACTGGCATTCCATGTATATTTCCAGACGGGGATGTTTCGTTGGTATTGAAATCTGCATGTGCATCAATCCAGATCATGCAAACGGGTCGATCATTCTGCGCACAGTATTTGGTTACCGCAGCAATAGACCCTATCGACATGGCGTGATCACCCCCCATCATGATGGGGAAATTTCCGTCGCTAAGTTCTTTATAAATGGCAGCTTGAATGTTATTCGCCCAGATCGTGTTTTCCGCCAGATGCCGATATCCACCAACGGGAGGAAGTTCGGGGTTTTTTGGTCCGGTAACGTCTCCCGTGTCTTTTACTTTGAAACCCTGTTTTTCCAGTGTTTCAACGATGCCTGCTACACGTAGAGCTTCTGGCCCCATAGAGGCCCCACGGTCACTTGCCCCAATGTCACTTGGAACGCCAATGAGTGAAACTGTTTGTTTCATTTAAAAATACCTTCTGCCAAAATTATCTAAGATATAAAACTTATTTTGATATCCAAATTTTCGCATATTTACCGGTAAATGAAATTTTTATTTTTAGAACTTAACCAAATATTATTCGGTCAATATGATTTAAAGTATATTTTGTTTTAAATTTAGTGTATCTATAATAACTTAGATTATATTATTTCGTTATATATGGAGCAAATATTATGAAAAAAAAGGCGATAGATCAAATTGACCTGAAGATTCTTTCAATTTTGCAAAATGACGCAAAAATTACTAATCACGAATTGTCTAATCGGGTAAATTTATCTCCAAGCAGTTGCTTGCAGCGGGTAAGGCGTTTAGAAGAAGAAAAATATATCGAACAATATATGGCACATATTGATCTCGATAAAGTATGTCGTACGGTTACAGTCATTTTGACCGTTAGCCTCCATGAACATACAAACGAGAATTTTCAAACATTTAATAAAGCCGTAACCGAATTTCCTGAAATCGTCGAGTGCTATACAGTTAGTGGAAATTTTGATTATTTTCTTCGAGCAGTTTGTCCTGATATGAAACGCTATCTTATTCTTAATGATGAACTTATCGCCCGCATGGAAGGTACAGCTAACATAAGCGGGCATGTCGTATTGGAATATACCAAGTCTTTCGACGGGTATGCTATCGAAGCTCTCGTCGAATAAAATCGATTGTTTTAAATTATCTAATGTTCAGGCATATGAACTTTCGTCATATACCGTCTACTTTGATATTTTTAACTATTGAAAGACCATTAAAAAAATATAGATCCGCAGCAAGATTTTGTGCGTTATGAAACTACTAACTTCTTGCGATAATATTCTTTGAGTGTTAGTTTCCCGCAATTAAATTAGCTTAACCAAATGAAAAGCAGGACCGTTATGTCAGTTGATAAAGATACCGTTGCAAAGATCGCGAATTTGGCTCGTATCGCTGTTTCCGATGATGAACTCGAATCCACAGCAGGAGAACTCAATAATATACTGGATTGGGTAGAACAGCTTTCAGAAGTTAGTACCGAAGGTGTTGAAGCCATGACAAGTGTTGTTGCAGCATCACTTCCGCGTCGTGAAGACAAAGTTACGGACGGTGGATATCGAGATCAGGTTCTAAAAAATGCACCGGTATCAGAACACGGCTTTTTTGCCGTACCAAAAGTGATAGAGTAGGGGACAGAGTTATGACTGAATTAACAAAACTTACTTTATCTGCGGCACGTGATGGGCTCCATAATCGTGATTTTACAGCGCGGGAAATTACCGAACAGCACGTAAATGCAATTGAAGATGCCAAAGAACTTAACACATATATTGAAGTAACAACAAACCAGGCCCTTCAAATGGCTGATGCAGCAGATGAAATGATCAAATCTGGAAATGCGAAAAGTATGACCGGAATTCCTATTGGTATTAAGGATTTATATTGTACAAAAGGGTTTCACAGTTGCGCCGCCAGTCACATTCTGGACGGTTTTAAACCGGAATATGAAAGTACGGTAACATCGAACCTCTGGAATGACGGTGCCGTAATGCTCGGGAAAACCAACATGGATGAGTTTGCCATGGGGTCGTCCAATGAAAATAGCTATTATGGTCCGGTGAAGAATCCCTGGCGCGCGGGCAACTCGGATAAAGATACGGTACCCGGCGGTTCGTCCGGCGGGTCAGCCGCAGCGGTGGCAGCCGATATATCCATCGCCACAACAGGCACGGATACCGGCGGCTCTATCAGGCAGCCAGCGTCATTTGCCGGGCTGGTGGGGCTTAAGCCAACTTATGGTCGCTGTTCACGGTTTGGAATGATTGCATTCGCTTCATCATTGGATCAGGCGGGGCCACTTACAAAATCTGTTCGTGATGCCGCGATTATGCTAGAAAGCATGGCTGGTTATGATGAAAAAGATTCGACATGTATCAATATTCCAGTCCCTAATTATGAGGCGGCCCTTACGGGTGATATCAGCGGTCTTAAGGTGGGCATACCAAACGAATACCGCGTTGACGGAATGCCGGGCGAAATTGAGAAATTATGGCAGCAGGGAATAGCGTGGTTAAAAGATGCCGGTGCGCAAATCATCGATATCAGTCTTCCCCATACGAAATATGCGCTTCCAACATATTATATCGTGGCACCTGCGGAATGTTCATCTAACCTTGCGCGATATGACGGTGTTAAATACGGGTTACGTGTCACTGGCGATAGTCTGGATGATATGTATAAAAATACACGGGCCGCCGGATTTGGCGATGAAGTCAAACGCCGTATACTTATCGGAACTTATGTGCTTTCCGCAGGATACTATGATGCATATTACCTAAAAGCGCAGCGGGTCCGTACTTTAATTGCTAATGATTTTAAAGCCGCATATGAAAAGTGTGATGTTATTTTAACACCAACCGCCCCAAGTGCGGCATTTGAACTCGGTGATAAAATATCAGATCCGCTGGCAATGTATTTAAATGATGTGTTTACGGTTCCGGCTTCCCTGGCTGGCCTTCCCGGTGTTTCTGTTCCGGCAGGATTAAGTGCTGAGGGTCTTCCGCTTGGGCTTCAGGTTCTGGGTCAGGCTTTTGGTGAAGAACAAATGTTGAATGTAGCCGATGTGTTGGAAAAGGCTGCGGCCTTTAATGTTAAACCCACAAAATGGTGGGGAGAATAAAGATGAGAAATTTATATCAAGGCGCAACCGGTGATTGGGAAGTCGTAATTGGGCTTGAAATTCATGCACAAGTGATTTCAGAATCGAAATTATTTTCTGGGGCATCAACAAAGTTCGGTTCCGAACCAAATACGCAAGTAAGCTTCGTGTGTTCAGCGCAACCCGGCATGCTTCCGGTGATCAATGAAGAATGCGTTCGTCAAGCTGTCCGCACGGGTCTTGCCATGGGGTGTCAGATCAATTTGCGCAGTGTGTTTGACCGCAAGAACTATTTTTATGCCGATCTACCGCAAGGCTACCAAATTTCGCAGTTTAAAGACCCTATTGTCGGTGAAGGGGTTGTGACCGTAGATTTGGAAGATGGTTCAACAAAAGACATTGGCGTTGAAAGACTTCATCTTGAACAGGATGCCGGTAAATCCATGCATGATCAACACCCGAGCATGACTTATGTTGATTTAAACCGTTCCGGCGTCGCTTTGATGGAGATCGTCTCAAAGCCCGATATGCGAAGCGCGGAGGAAGCGGGGGCATATTTCAAAAAGATACGCTCGTTAGTGCGTTATGCGGGCACATGTGACGGCAACATGGATCAGGGTTCAATGCGAGCTGATGTTAATGTGTCTGTGCGCCGCCCCGGTGAGCCGCTCGGTACGAGAACCGAAACAAAAAATGTTAATTCTATCCGTTATGTGATGATGGTAATCGAAAGTGAAATTCGCCGCCAGGTGGATGTACTGGAAGACGGCGGTACCATTGATCAGGAAACGCGACTGTTTGAAGTCGCAACCGGAACCACACGGACCATGCGCTCAAAAGAAGAAGCCCATGATTATCGTTATTTTCCGGACCCGGATTTGCTTCCGCTCGAATTTTCTCAAGCTTTTGTGGATGAGCTTGCAAAAGAAATGCCTGAACTTTCAGACGCTAAGAAAGCACGTTTTATAAAAGATCTTCATATTAGTGCTTATAACGCGGGCGTGCTTGTTGCTGAAAAAGAAAGCGCAGATTATTTCGAAGAGCTTCTTTCCGCGACCGTTGAAAAAAGCGGCAAGCAAGTATCTGAACTTGGCACGATGGTGTCAAACTGGGTGACCGGTGATTTATTCGGCGCGCTTAAAAAACTCGGTAAGGGTATTACAGGTAGCCCCGTTTCTATTGCCCACGCGGCTGAGCTTTTAAGTTTGCAAGTTGATGGAACCATTTCCGGGCGTATCGCCAAAGAAGTTTTTGAAAATATGCTTGAAAGTGGAAAATCACCGGAAGTGATCGTCGATGAAAAAGGCCTTAAGCAGGTTTCAGATACCGGTGCTATTGAAACGATGATCGATGAAATTTTAGTGGCCAATGCCGACAAAGTTGAAGAATATCGCGGCGGTAAGGAAAAACTTTATGGTTTCTTCGTTGGTCAGGTGATGAAACAAACAGGCGGTAAAGCCAACCCGCAGGTCGTAAATCAATTGCTGCGCCCGAAATTAGATGGCTAAATTTTAAACATATTTTTTAATGTTAGAAAAGCCGCAGGAAAACTCCTCCGGCTTTTTTTATTAAACCTATAAAACATATGACTAATTTATATGGTTTATATTTGCTTACTTATACATTTGAAATGATTCTTTTATTCAAGTGAATCTATACAAGAATGCCCCATTTTTGCCAAAATTAACCTTTAGCTTGTATGTTAACCTTTAAACGTTAATCATAAACATTATTTAAAAACAATAACTTATCAATTAAATTGTCCCGTTAACTAAATGTTTAAAATTCTACTACAACTTTGTTAATCATAAGACCAAAAAAAACACCAATTGTTATTTATAGTTAATATAGGAGAATAAGTTATGGGAATGAGAGACAAGGATTATATTCACAATCGTTTGGCCGCCGCTGAAACAGGAAAAGCGGAAGCTTTATATGACCTGGGACTGCTTTATTCAATCGGCCACGGTGTAGAGCAAGATAATATCGAAGCACACAAATGGTTCAACCTCGCTGCAATGCGCGGCATGATTAGTGCACAGATTGACCGTGCAGAAGTAGCAGACGCAATGTCACATGGTGAGATTTCAGAAGCACAGCGCAAAGCACGCGAATGGATGGTTACTCACTAACAGAGTAATTACACTTTAGTGATTAATACTGATCATATCAGTGAATTTATCCCTATAACGCAAATATTATTTTCCTAAAAAGGTATAGAAAATCTTTCTATGCCTTCTTTTTTTGTCGTTTCCCATAATTGAATAGAAATGTTTTGACAAGCGGGTCTAACCCAACTAAAAACGGCGGCGGAGAGGTGGCTGAGTGGTCGAAAGCGCTCCCCTGCTAAGGGAGTGTACCTTCACCGGTACCGAGGGTTCGAATCCCTTCCTCTCCGCCATTAACAAAAGGTCCTAACCGGACACATAGGTTACAGTTTATACTGGAGACATGGGTAACACTTTTTCCCGAAAGGGGTTATGTGCACTTTCCAGTCTACAGCTCTCTTCGTCATAGTATCCTAAATCATACTTCATAAAGCTCACCAACC
>JAJFIR010000005.1 GCA_021774795.1 Emcibacteraceae bacterium
GTGATAATGTTTCGATTAATGTTGAGCTTATTAACCCGATTGCGATGGATGAAGGTCTACGCTTTGCGATCCGTGAAGGCGGTCGTACAGTCGGTGCCGGCGTCGTTGGTAAAATTATTGAATAATTAAGTTACGATGGAGTGGGCCTTGTAAAAAGGCCCGTTTCTCTTATTTGTAGGAGTGTAGCTCAGTTGGTAGAGCACCGGTCTCCAAAACCGGGTGTCGTGAGTTCGAGTCTCTCCACTCCTGCCAACTAAATAAAAAGTAGATTACTGATGAGATATAGAGTATTCATCATTTAAATTTACGAATGACATGGAAATATAGAGAAGATGGCAAAAACAAGCCCCGCAGAATTTGTGCGCCAGGTAAGGCAGGAAGTGTCAAAGGTCCATTGGCCGACACGCAAGGAAGCGATGATCACTACGATCATGGTTTTTATCATGGCGGCTGTTATGTCTGTTTTCTTTTTGGGCGTTGATAAGCTTTGGGCTTTTGTTATTTCCTTATTACTTGGGCTTGGAGCATAGATATGGCATCTGCAGCAAAATGGTATATTGTTCAAGCCTATTCAGGTTATGAAAAAAAAGTGGCTGAAGCAATTAAGGCGGCGGCTAGTCTTCACGGTCTTGAAGCTCTCATTGAAGAAGTGCTCGTTCCTGTTGAAGAAGTTGTCCAGATTAAAAAAGGCAAGAAGGTCACCAGTGAGCATAAATTTTTCCCAGGTTATGTTCTGGCAAAAATGTTAATGACTGATGCGTCATACCATTTAATTAAAAATACCCCAAAAGTCAGTGGCTTTTTAGGGGCAAGTGGTAAACCTTCACCAATTAGTGATAAAGAGGTAGAGCAAATTCTTCATCAGGTCGAAGAAGGTGTTGATCGCAAGATGCCATCGATTATCTATGAAGTGGGTGAAGAAGTCAGGGTTACGGACGGTCCATTTAACTCATTTGTAGGTATCGTTGAGGGCGTTGATGTAGAAAAATTGCGCCTGAAAGTATCGGTTTCGATCTTTGGTCGGGCTACTCCTGTTGAATTAGAATACGGACAGGTAGAAAAAAACTAGAATTATTTTAAATAGGCTGTTATAAGCCGCTTCTATGAGTCGCTGAAAGAGATATATTTTTTGGCGGCTTCTCATTTGAGAGAGATCTTAAATGAAATTGGGTGAAAGCCTGCTAGTGTGTGGAAGGCCAGCCATAGCCGTACCACATCCCTTTAAACATTCAGGTTTATGCCTGAAAATTGACTATTAAAAGGTATATAATGGCGAAGAAAATTGACGGTTATATAAAGCTGCAAGTGCCTGCGGGCGTAGCAAACCCATCACCACCGATTGGACCAGCACTTGGTCAACGCGGTGTAAATATCATGGAATTCTGTAAAGCATTTAACGCGAAAACTCAGGAATTGGAAAAAAATATGCCGATTCCGACGACGATTACTGTTTACGCGGACCGTAGTTTTACATTTGAAACGAAATCTCCTCCTGCATCATTTCTGCTGAAAAAAGCAGCTAAACTTAAAAGTGCTGCCAATGAACCAGGGCGTGAAGTTGCCGGTTCGGTGACGGCGGTTCAGGTTCAGGAAATCGTGGATATGAAAATGGTTGATCTTAATGCGAACACCAAAGAAGCCGCATTTGAAATCATCGCTGGTACTGCCCGTTCTATGGGTATCGAAGTAAAAGGATAAAGTGATGGCTAAATTGGGTAAAAGAGCAAAAGCGATGCTCGAAGGTCTTGATCTGAGTGCTTTATACTCTATTAAGGAAGCGGTAAAGATTTTAAAAGAGCGTACAAAAGTAAAATTTGACGAAACTGTTGAAGTCGCAATCGGACTTGGAGTTGATCCACGCCACGCTGATCAGATGGTTCGCGGTGTAATAGGGCTTCCTAACGGAACGGGTAAAACGGTTCGTGTGGCGGTGTTTGCTCGTGGGGATAATGCTGAAAAAGCAAAAGCTGCCGGAGCGGAGCTTGTTGGTGCTGAAGACCTTATGGAAATTATTCAAAAGGGTGAAATGAACTTCGACCGCTGTATAGCGACACCGGATATGATGGCTGTTGTTGGCCGTCTTGGGAAAGTACTTGGTCCACGTGGCCTTATGCCAAATCCGAAGCTTGGTACCGTAACGCAAGACGTTGTTGGTGCGATTGAAGCGGCAAAAGGCGGTCAAGTTGAATATAGAGTTGAAAAAGCAGGCGTCATCCATGTGGGTGTTGGTAAATTAAGTTTTGATGAGAATGCTATCGTCGAGAATGTTGAAACTCTCGTAAAGGCTGTAGTTAAAGCGAAGCCATCTGGTACGAAGGGTACATATTTTAAACATATGACCGTTACGTCAACCATGGGTCCTGGATTAAGAATTGATACGTCATCTATCTAACACATAGGTGAAGTGACTAAGGCGCCGATGGCGTCATGAAGAATTCCGTTAGACATGTCTGACGGGAACTTGGATTTTCGAAGGAAACTACGAAAGTCCGGCTTGTCCGAAACTGCAGGTGCCAAGTCTTTTATTAATTTAAAAGCGGCGGTTTAAGCTAAAGTGGCCTGCATAGATGGGGTTGTGATTTTGTCACAGTTTCCGTGCTAATTTTTGGGAAACCAGAATGAGGCGACAGGCATGAGCGATATGAGGTAGCAAAATTTGTTTGAGCCGCGTTATGTCAAATGTGAACGGTAAAGATTGTTTTTTGATCTTTGCAAATTGAAATCGGAGACGAGAATGGATCGTACTCAAAAAAAGGAAATGGTATCCTTTTTGAAAGGCGTTTTTGACACATCATCTTCCATCGTTGTGGTTCGCAACCTGGGTTTAAATGTGGCTGAAATGTCTGATTTGCGTAATAAAATGCGTGAAGAGGGTGCTAGCTTTAAGGTTACTAAAAACCGGCTCGCTCGTCTTGCTCTTGAAGGCACTAATATTGAAGGTCTTGAAGAACATCTTACTGGCACAACGGCACTCGGTTATTCCGATGATGTTGTTGCGGCCGCTAAAGTGCTTGTTAAATATGCCAAAGATAACGATAAGCTCGAAATCGTTGGTGGTTCAATGGATAGTACTATTCTTGATGTGAACGGTATTAAGTCATTGGCAGCACTTCCAGGACTAGATGAACTTCGTGGAAAAATTGTTGGGCTACTACAGGCTCCAGCGGGAAAACTTGCAAGTATTACGCAAGCACCTGCGGGACAGTTAGCTCGTGTATTTGGTGCTTATGGATCGCAAGGTTAAGCGACGTAGGTTTCGATTAAATATTAATATTTTGAATTAAGGAAAATAAAATGGCTGATCTTATTAAGATTGCTGATCAATTATCTGCATTAACTGTGATGGAAGCTGCTGAGCTTTCCACACTTCTGGAAGAAAAATGGGGTGTTTCTGCTGCTGCTCCTGCTGCTGCGGTTGCTGCAGCTCCTGCGGCTGGTGGCGAAGCTGCTGCTGAGAAGGACGAATTTGATGTTGTTCTTACTGCTGCCGGTGATAAGAAAATTAACGTGATTAAAGAAGTACGCGGTATTACGGGTCTTGGACTTAAGGAGTCTAAAGACATGGTGGAAGGCGCACCTAAAGTAGTTAAGGAAGCGTGTCCAAAAGCTGAAGCTGAAGAACTTAAAGCTAAGCTTGAGGCAGCAGGTGCTTCGGTAGAACTTAAATAGTTCTAAAGAATTGAAGGTGGTGTATGGAACGAATGGTTTTTGCACCGCCTTTACCCTTATTTTGAGGGAAAGTAGTTTAAACGTAAAATCGGATTTGAAATAATTTGTTGATAAACAATAATTTACCATTGATTTTGAAATTATTTTGACTAGTTTAATTAGGCCGTTTTCAGGAGTATTTCTGAAGCGGTTTTGGTGTATCTGATTTTGTGTTTATTTGTAAAATATTGAATTACTTATAAGTTATTGTTTCTTTTTAGTAATTTGGTTTGATCAAGAATATTTTGGCGAGGGTTGAACATGGCGACTTCTTATTCCAGTCGTAAAAAGGTTCGTAAGAATTTTGGACGTATTCGTGAAGTGGCAGAAATGCCAAATCTTATTAAAGTTCAAAAAAGCTCTTATGATCAGTTTCTACAAACAGATATAACACGTGAAGATCGTACGAGTGACGGATTGCAGGGTGTATTCAAAAGTGTATTTCCGATAGCAGATTTTGCTGAGACGGCGTCACTTGAATTTGTTTCCTATGAATTGGAAAAACCTAAATATGATACCGATGAGTGTCAGCAGCGCGATATAACGTATGCGGCGCCACTTCGTGTCACCTTAAGGTTGATCGTTTTTGAAGTTGATGAAGAGACTGAAGCTCGTTCTGTTCTTGATATTAAAGAACAAGATGTTTACATGGGTGATCTGCCGCTTATGACTGACCGTGGTACATTTATCGTTAATGGAACGGAGCGTGTGATTGTTTCGCAAATGCATCGTTCACCTGGTGTGTTCTTTGATCATGACAAGGGAAAAACGCAAGCTTCCGGTAAATTTCTGTTTTCTGCGCGTGTAATACCCTACCGTGGTTCATGGCTAGATTTTGAATTTGATGCCAAAGATATTATTCATGTTCGTTTTGACCGTCGCAGGAAAATGCCTGTGACTACTTTGCTTTATGCTCTTGGTTTAACGGCAGAAGAAATCTTGGATTATTATTATGACCGTCTTACGTACAAAAAAGTAAAAGGTGGCTGGAGTGTGCCGTTCGATGCGGATAGATGGCGTGGCGTAAAGTCAACATTCGATCTCGTTAACGCAAAAAGTGGTGAAGTGGTTGTAGAAGCGGGTAAGAAAATTACACCGCGTTCTATTAAGAAGATTGAAAAAGACGGTGTCAAAAATTTACTTCTTCCTGATGAAGATTTAATTAACCGATTTGCTGCTGAAGATTTGGTAAATGATAAAACCGGTGAAATTTATATTGAAGCGGGGGAAGAAATTACTGCTGAGCATATCGAGCTCTTGGCTGATGCCGGATATAAAAATATTGAAATTCTAGACATCGATCACGTTCGTATCGGCCCGTTCCTGCGTAATACGTTAATGGCGGATAAGTGCCAAAACCGTGATATGGCGCTATCCGAAATTTACCGTGTGATGCGTCCGGGTGAGCCGCCAACACGCGAAACGGCTGAAGCATTATTTGAAGGTCTTTTCTTTGATTCCGAACGTTATGATTTGTCTTCGGTAGGCCGCGTTAAAATGAACATGCGTCTTGACCTTGATTGTCCTGATGATGTTCGTGTGCTGCGTAAAGATGATATTCTTGAAGTCCTTAAAACCATGATTGATTTGAAAGATGGTAAAGGCGTTGTGGATGATATCGACCATCTTGGTAACAGACGTGTTCGCTCAGTTGGTGAATTGATGGAAAACCAATATCGTATTGGCTTGCTTCGTATGGAGCGCGCTATTCGCGAACGTATGAGCAGTATCGATATTGATACAGTAATGCCACATGATCTGGTTAATGCAAAACCAGCTGTTGCCGCGGTTCGTGAGTTTTTCGGTTCATCACAACTTAGTCAGTTTATGGATCAAACAAATCCACTTAGTGAAATTACCCACAAAAGACGCCTTTCTGCGCTTGGACCAGGTGGTCTAACGCGTGAACGTGCCGGGTTTGAGGTGCGTGATGTGCATACAACTCACTATGGTCGAATTTGTCCGATTGAAACACCAGAAGGGCCGAATATTGGTTTGATTAACTCACTTGCGACATATGCTAAAGTGAATAAATATGGTTTTATTGAAACGCCTTACCGTAAAGTTGAAGGTGGTAACATTACAGATAAAGTCGTTTATCTTTCAGCTATGGAAGAGGAAAAATACACAATTGCACAGGCAAATACTCCGCTTGATGACAAAGGTAAATTTGTAAACGAGCTTGTTGACTGTCGTCAGGCTGGTGACCATGTACTTAAAAAGCACGAAGACATTACATTAATGGATGTGTCGCCAAAACAGGTTGTTTCTGTTGCTGCTGCGCTTATCCCGTTCCTTGAAAATGATGATGCGAACCGTGCGCTCATGGGATCAAATATGCAACGTCAGGCAGTACCTCTTCTTAAGGCGGAGTCGCCGTTTGTAGGGACAGGTATGGAGCGCGTTGTAGCGCGTGATAGTGGTGCGGCGGTTGTTGCATCGCGTGGCGGTGTGATTGATCAAGTTGACGCAATTCGTATTGTTATTCGTGTTACCGATGAATTAGATCATGATAGTTCTGGTGTGGATATTTATACGTTATCAAAATTCCAGCGCTCAAACCAAAATACATGTATCAATCAACGTCCTATTGTTAAAGTGGGAGATATTGTTAAAGCCGGTGATGTTCTCGCGGATGGCCCATCAACGGACCTTGGTGAGTTGGCACTGGGTCGAAATGTGCTTGTGGCCTTTATGCCGTGGCATGGATATAACTTCGAAGACAGTATCCTTATTTCAGAACGCATCGTTAAAGATGATGTGTTCACATCGATTCATATTGAAGAATTTGAAGTGATGGCACGCGATACGAAACTTGGTCCAGAGGATATTACACGCGATATACCGAATGTTGGCGAAGAAGGGCTTCGTAATCTTGATGAAGCAGGGATTGTTTATTTGGGTGCTGAAGTTCATCCGGGTGATATTCTCGTTGGAAAGATCACTCCAAAAGGTGAAAGCCCAATGACGCCGGAAGAAAAACTTCTGCGTGCTATTTTTGGTGAAAAAGCAGCGGATGTACGTGATACATCCATGCGATTACCGCCGGGTGTTGCGGGAACTGTTGTTGAAGTTCGTGTATTTAATAGGCACGGTATTGATAAAGATGAACGTGCAATTGCCATCGAACGTGAAGAAATTGAACGCCTGTCAAAAGACCGCGAAGATGAACAATCAATTCTTGATCGCAGTATTTATGTTCGTCTTAAACCGTTGCTTATGGGTAAGAAGGTTTTAAGTGGCCCGCAAGATGTGAGAAAAGGTACCAAAGTAACCGAAGAACTTCTTGATGGTATTTCGAATGGATTGTGGTGGCAAATTGCTGTTGACGGTGAAAAAGTCATGGAGCAGGTCGATGCACTTCACCAACAATTTGAAGAAGCCCGTGCGCGCCTTCATGCTCGATTTGAAGAAAAAATCGAAAAACTGCAACGCGGTGATGAACTTCTTCCAGGTGTTCTTAAAATGGTTAAGGTATTTGTTGCGGTTAAGCGCAAGCTTCAGCCAGGTGATAAAATGGCTGGTCGCCATGGTAACAAAGGGGTTATTTCACGTATTCTGCCGCAGGAAGATATGCCGTACCTCGAAGATGGCTCGCCGGTTGATATTTGCTTGAACCCGCTTGGGGTGCCGTCGCGAATGAATGTTGGTCAGATACTTGAAACTCATTTAGGTTGGGCCTCACGGGGACTTGGTGTTCAAATTTCTGACATGCTTGATGCGCATGATGTCGCGGAAACAGAAAAAGCAGAAAGCCTGCGTGTTAAGTTCAAAAATGTTTATAGCAAAGAACAATATAAGCAGGAGATCACACCACTTGATGATGAAGATTTAATTGGTATGTCTGATAATCTGCGTAATGGTATTCCTATGGCAACACCCGTATTTGATGGTGCGCATGAGCCGGATATTGTTGATATGTTGAAAGAAGCAGGTCTTGATGGTTCCGGTCAGGTTGACCTTTATGACGGTCTAACCGGTGACAAGTTTGACCGTAAAGTAACGGTTGGTTACATCTATATGCTTAAACTTCACCATTTGGTGGATGATAAAATCCATGCCCGTTCTATCGGGCCATACTCTCTAGTGACACAGCAACCACTTGGCGGTAAAGCTCAGTTTGGTGGGCAGCGCTTTGGTGAGATGGAAGTGTGGGCACTTCAAGCATATGGTGCCGCTTATACCTTGCAGGAAATGCTAACAGTTAAGTCGGATGATGTGAATGGTCGTACGAAAGTATACGAAAGCATAGTCCGAGGCGATGATAGTTTTGATGCCGGAATACCTGAATCGTTTAACGTTCTTGTAAAGGAAATGAAGTCCCTTTGCCTAAATGTTGAACTTACTAATCACAATAGATAAGACCAGTACTGGATAAGGAGAATTGGCTATGGGCCAGGAAATCGTAAATTTCTTCAATGCAAGTGCAAAACCAGAAACATTTGATAACATCAAAATTCTGATTGCGAGTACAGAACAGATCCGCTCTTGGTCTTTTGGTGAGATCAAAAAGCCGGAAACAATTAACTACCGTACTTTCAAACCTGAAAGAGATGGGCTTTTCTGCGCGCGTATTTTTGGTCCGATCAAGGATTACGAGTGTCTTTGCGGAAAATATAAACGTATGAAATATCGCGGCATTACATGTGAAAAATGTGGTGTTGAAGTCACCTTAAGCAAAGTACGCCGTGACCGTATGGGCCATATTGAGCTTGCGGCTCCTGTGGCACATATTTGGTTCCTAAAATCACTACCAAGCCGTATCGGGTTAATGCTAGATATGACGCTTAAAGATCTTGAGCGTGTCCTATATTTTGAGCAACATATCGTAACCGAACCCGGTTTGACTAATCTTAAGATGAAGCAGCTCCTTACCGAAGAAGAATATGTGAATGCACAGGAAGAATATGGCGATGACAGTTTCTCCGCAGGTATCGGCGCGGAAGCGATCAGAGTACTTCTTGAAAATATCGACCTTGAGCAGGAAAAAGAAGATCTTCACCGTGAACTCGCGGAAACAAAGTCCGAACTTAAACCTAAGAAGATTGTTAAGCGTTTAAAAATAATCGAAGGATTTATTGAAAGTGATAACCGTCCTGAATGGATGATTTTAGAAGTACTACCGGTTATCCCGCCCGAGCTACGTCCGCTCGTGCCGCTTGACGGCGGCCGTTTCGCGACGTCTGACCTCAATGATCTTTATCGCCGCGTTATTAATCGAAATAACCGCCTCAAAAGGCTTATGGAACTTCGTGCGCCTGATATTATTGTGCGTAACGAAAAACGTATGCTTCAGGAATCTGTTGATGCGTTATTTGATAACGGTCGTCGCGGTCGTGTGATTACAGGTGCGAACAAGCGTCCTCTTAAATCCCTTTCTGACATGCTTAAAGGTAAGCAGGGTCGTTTCCGCCAAAACTTACTCGGAAAACGTGTTGATTATTCTGGGCGTTCTGTAATTGTGGTTGGACCAGATCTGCTCCTACATCAATGTGGACTTCCAAAGAAAATGGCACTGGAACTGTTCAAACCATTTATTTATGCGCGTCTCGATAAGCTTGGAATCGCTACTACAATTAAACAAGCTAAAAAGCTTGTTGAAAAAGAGCGCCGCGAAGTTTGGGATGTTCTTGATGTTGTTATTCGTGAACATCCAATTTTCTTAAACCGCGCCCCAACACTTCATAGACTTGGTATCCAAGCGTTTGAACCTGTGTTAATTGAAGGTAAGGCTATCCAGCTTCACCCGCTTGTTTGTGCGGCGTTTAATGCTGACTTTGATGGTGACCAAATGGCCGTTCACGTGCCGCTCAGCCTCGAAGCACAGTTAGAAGCGCGCGTGCTAATGATGTCAACAAACAACATCTTAAGCCCTTCGAACGGCAAGCCTATTATTGTGCCGTCTCAGGATATTATTCTTGGTCTTTATTACATGACGACCGCCAAGCAGGGTGAGCCCGGTGAAGGTATGGTCTTTGGTGATCTTGACGAAGTTGATCTTGCATTAAACAGTAAGGCAATCACACTTCATAGTTCGATTAAATGTCGTATCGATGCTGTTGACGATGAAGGTAACCCAATAAAAAGAATAGTTGAAACAACACCGGGTCGTGCATTACTTGCCAAAAACCTTCCGAAGCATCCTGAAATTTCTTTTGATGACCTTATCAATCGCCGTATCGGAAAACGGGAAATTTCCGAAGTGATCGACATCGTGTATCGTTTTGCGGGTCAGAAAAAAACAGTACTTTTCGCCGATGGTGTTATGAGACTTGGATTCCGTGAAGCCTGTAAGGCGGGTATTTCGTTCGGTAAAGATGATATGATCATCCCTGATTCAAAAGCACCGATTATTGAAGAAACTTCGAGTTCTGTTAAAGAGTTTGAAGATCAATATCAGCAAGGTTTGATTACTCAAGGTGAGAAATACAACAAAGTGGTTGACGCTTGGTCACAATGTACGGACCGGGTGGCGGATGCCATGATGGCGGAAATTTCGAAGGAAGAAGTTGATAAAAAAGGTCGCTCGCTACCTACAAACTCCATCTTTATGATGGCGGATAGTGGTGCGCGTGGTTCTGCGGCGCAAATGAAACAGCTTGCTGGTATGCGTGGTTTGATGGCGAAACCTTCAGGTGAAATTATTGAAACTCCAATTATTTCTAACTTTAAAGAAGGTCTAAGCGTTCTTGAATACTTTAACTCCACCCATGGAGCGCGTAAAGGTCTCGCTGATACGGCACTTAAAACGGCGAACTCGGGTTACCTGACACGTCGTTTGGTTGATGTTTCGCAAGATTGCGTCGTGACACAGGAAGATTGTGGTACATTGACCGGTATTGATATTGCCGAAGTTTCTGACGGTGGTGATGTTATTGTGAATTTAAGCGACCGTATTGTCGGGCGTTGTTTAGCGGTTGATATTAATGATCCGGTTTCTGGTGATCTTATTTATGAAGCGGGAACATATCTTGATGAAGTTAAAGCTGAAGAAATTGAAAAAGCGGCTGTTTCTATTGTGAAAGTGCGGTCGGCACTGACATGTGAAACAAAAACCGGTTGCTGTGTAAAATGCTACGGACGTGACCTTGCACGCGGTACAGTTGTCAATATTGGCGAAGCCGTTGGCGTTATTGCCGCTCAGTCGATTGGTGAGCCTGGTACGCAGCTTACCATGCGTACTTTCCATATTGGTGGTACGGCGTCTTCAGTGTCTCAACAATCTGCAATTGAAGCATCCCATGACGGGATCGTGAAGATTAATAATCGCAAGGTTGTTAAAGATTCTAAAGGTCGTTTGGTCGTTCTTGCCAGAAACATGGAAATAGTTTTGGTCGATGAAGAAGGTCGCGAGCGCGTTACTTATAAAGTTCAGTTTGGTTCCCATCTTCTTAAGGATGAAGGTGCCAAGATTGAGCATGGAGATAAGCTTTGCGAATGGGACCCATACACACTTCCAATCATCACAGAGCAAGGTGGTACTATTAAGTTTGTTGATATGGCTGACGGTGTTGCTGTTAACGAAAATATCGATGAAGCAACAGGGCTTTCAAGTCGTGTCGTGATTGATTGGCGTTCACATCCGAAAGGTGCTGACCTTCGTCCACGTATTACTTTACGTGATGACAAAGATAAAGTTGTTGAACTTTCAAACGGTACTGAGGCACGTTACTTCATGTCTGTTGGTGCTATTCTTTCGGTTAACGATGGCGACGAAGTTCATGCGGGTGATGTTGTTGCACGTATTCCGCGCGAAGCGTCTAAAACCAAAGATATCACGGGTGGTCTTCCGCGTGTGGCAGAACTTTTCGAAGCGCGCCGTCCGAAAGATCATGCTGTTATCGCAGAGGTCGATGGCTACGTAGAATTTGGCCGCGATTACAAAAATAAGCGCCGCATTAGCATTAATCCGCGTGATGATGAAAATGAAATTGTTGAATATCTTATCCCTAAGGGTAAGCATATTTCCGTTCAAGAAGGTGACTTCATTCGTCGCGGTGAATATTTGATTGATGGTAATCCTGCACCTCATGATATTCTGAAATCATTAGGTATCGAAGCCTTGGCAGCATATCTTGTGAATGAAGTACAGGACGTTTACCGTCTTCAAGGTGTGGGTATCAACGATAAACATATTGAAGTGATTGTTCGTCAAATGCTTAAGAAAGTTGAAATTACCAAACCGGGCGAGACAACATTCCTGATCGGCGAGCAAGTTGAACGGGAAGAGTTTGATGAGGTTAATGCCAAGGCAATAGAGGACGGTCGTCAACCTGCTAAAGGTGAAGCTATTCTTCTTGGTATTACTAAGGCGTCTCTGCAAACCCGCTCATTTATATCTGCGGCATCGTTCCAGGAAACTACGCGTGTGCTGACGGAAGCGGCAGTATCTGGTAAGAGTGACAAACTGATCGGGCTTAAAGAAAACGTGATTGTCGGTCGTTTGATCCCGGCTGGTACCGGGTCTAAGATGAAATCTTACCGACATATTGCGCAAGAACGTGACAGGCAGACTGAACTTGAGCAGCAAAATGCTGATGCTTTATCTAAAAGTGATCCTATCGCAGAATCACTTGGGGAAGACGCCGACTCAACTCAAACAGCGCCAGTAGAGTGATCTAAAAACAGAATAATTATGATTTATTTGCCTATTTAAAATTTAATTCATAATTATTACCAAACTTTTCTAAGGCCGGAGCATCTAAAACGCTGGATTCTTCGGCCTTTTTCATAAAAATCTATAGTTCGTTAATTTTTCCTTGACTGTGAAATTAAGCGAACATAGTATGCGCTCACTTCTTAGAGGTGCTGGTGGTAGATCAAGTTCGATTTAAACGCTGTACTGTAAAGAAATAAGAAATGGAAATTATAAGTAATTAAGGTGGCCGGGGTGACCAAATTGTCACTCTTTTTTCTATTATAGAAAATAGGCTGTCTTTTTTGCTATGGAAACGAAAACGATTTAAGGAATTGGAATGCCGACGATCAACCAGTTGGTTCGTAACCCACGTAAGAAGCCAGTGCAACGCACAAAAGTGCCTGCGCTTGAATCATGCCCGCAAAAACGTGGTGTTTGTACACGTGTTTATACAACGACACCAAAAAAACCGAACTCAGCCCTTCGTAAAGTTGCTCGTGTGCGCTTAACGAACGGTTTCGAAGTGACAAGCTATATTCCCGGTGAAGGTCATAATCTTCAGGAACATAGTGTGGTTTTGATTAGGGGTGGTCGTGTGAAAGATTTACCAGGTGTTCGTTATCACGTACTTCGTGGTGTTCTTGATACACAAGGAATTCCGGACCGTCGTCAAGGTCGTTCAAAATATGGTGCTAAGCGTCCTAAGTAAGGACCTTTTTGCAATAAGGAAATAAGATATGTCGCGTCGTCACGCAGCTGAAAAACGAAAAGTACTCCCTGAGCCAAAATATGGTGACCTCGTACTTGCTAAATTCATCAATAACCTAATGGTTGATGGCAAAAAATCTACTGCGGAGCGCATCGTTTATGGTGCTTTGGATATTGTTAAAAGCAAAACAGGCCAAGACCCCGTTGAGCAGTTCCATACTGCGCTTGAGAATATTCGTCCTGCGGTTGAAGTGCGTTCTCGACGTGTTGGCGGTGCAACTTATCAGGTTCCTGTTGAAGTGCGCTCAAGCCGTGCGCAGGCGCTTGCAATTCGATGGTTGATTGGTATGTCACGTAATCGCAACGAAAACACGATGACTGAACGTCTTGCAGGTGAATTTCTTGACGCTGTTAATAATCGTGGTGCTGCGGTTAAGAAGCGTGAAGATACTCATAAGATGGCGGAAGCGAATAAAGCATTCTCGCATTATCGTTGGTAATACTGGTAAAGGTTTAAGAAAATGGCACGTACTACTCCCCTTCAAGATTATCGCAATATCGGTATTATGGCCCATATTGATGCGGGTAAAACCACGACTACTGAACGCATCTTGTATTATACGGGTGTAAGTCACAAAATTGGTGAAGTCCATGATGGTGCCGCTACTATGGATTGGATGGAACAAGAGCAAGAGCGCGGTATTACGATTACATCCGCTGCGACAACCTGTTTCTGGAATGATAAGCGCATTAACATTATTGACACACCGGGTCATGTTGACTTCACAATTGAGGTTGAACGTTCGTTGCGTGTGCTTGATGGTGCGGTTGCTGTGTTTGATAGTGTTGCCGGTGTTGAGCCGCAATCTGAAACCGTATGGCGCCAAGCCGACAAATATGATGTTCCTCGTATGTGTTTCGTCAATAAGATGGACCGTATGGGTGCTGACTTTTACCGTTGTGTTGATATGATTAAAGAGCGTTTGGGATCAAACGCTCTTGTTTTACAATTGCCTATTGGTGCGGAAGCAGAATATAAAGGCCATGTTGATGTTGTGAGAAATGTCGGTATCATCTGGGAAGATGAGGCTATGGGCGCAAACTATACCGAAGTACCGGTGCCTGACGATATAGTTGACAGTGTTGCTACATACCGCGAAGCAATGTTTGATATGGTTACTGAATTAGATGATGATGTGATGGAAGCTTATCTTGAAGGTAGCGAACCTGACGAAGCAACACTTAAACGTCTTATCCGTAAAGGTACAATTGGTGGTAACTTTGTTCCTGTTCTAACTGGTACGGCTTTCAAAAATAAGGGTGTTCAAACATTGCTCGATGCAGTGGTTGATTTTATGCCTTCTCCGCTTGATATTAATGACGTTCAGGGTGTTGCGGTGAATAGCGATGATCCTATGACACGTGCAGCTTCTGATGACGAGCCGTTTTCTGCGCTTGCTTTTAAAGTGATGACTGACCCATTTGTCGGTACGCTCACATTCGCCCGTGTTTATTCAGGCGTTATTGAAACAGGCACGACGGTTACTAATTCTGTTAAAGACAGAAAAGAAAAAGTAGGCCGTATGCTTCAAATGCATTCAAATTCACGTGAAGATGTTAAAGAGGCCCGTGCCGGTGATATTATTGCCTTATGTGGTCTGAAGCAGACGACGACTGGCGACACAATTTGTGATGCGCAAAAGCCAATTATTCTTGAGCGTATGGAGTTTCCTGATCCTGTTATTTCTGTTGCAGTTGAGCCGAAGACAAAAGCCGACCAAGAGAAAATGGGTATCGCTCTTAACCGTTTGGCGCAAGAAGACCCGTCTTTTCGTGTTAAATCTGATGAAGAAAGTGGACAAACAATTATATCAGGTATGGGTGAGCTTCACCTCGATATCCTTGTTGACCGCATGAAGCGTGAATTTAATGTTGGTGCTAACGTTGGGGCTCCTCAAGTGGCATACCGTGAAAGTATCGCTCGTGAAGTTGAAATTGACTACACCCATAAGAAACAATCCGGTGGTTCAGGTCAGTTTGCTCGCGTTAAATTAACGGTTACACCTGGTGATCGTGGTACGGGTATTGAATTTATCGACCAGATTAAAGGCGGTAATATCCCGAAAGAATATATCCCCGGTGTTGAAAAAGGCATTAATGATATTGCCGAAAGTGGTGCGCTGATTGGTTTTCCGATCATTGACTTTTCGGTGACGCTATATGACGGTGCTTACCATGATGTGGATAGTAGCGTGCTTGCGTTTGAAATCGCCGGTCGCGGTGCAATGCGCGAAGCGGCGTCGAAAGCGGGCATTAAATTACTTGAACCTATTATGGATGTTGAGGTGGTAACACCGGAAGATCATATGGGTGATGTTATTGGAGATATTTCATCACGTCGTGGTCAGATCTCAGGTTCTGAAACACGTGGACCAAATACAGTTATCAGTGCAAAAGTGCCACTAGCCAATATGTTTGGTTATGTGAATCAGTTGCGCTCATTTACGAAAGGTCGCGCTACATATTCTATGCAGTTCGATCATTATGCAGAAGTACCTCAGGCAGTAGCTGAAGAGGTAAAAGAGAAATTTGCTTAGATAAGCAGATTAAACAATAACTAGCTCTCTCTGTGAGGAAAATTCAGGGCGCTTGAATATAAGTGAAAAGGTAGAAGAAGCATGGCTAAAGAGAAATTTGAACGCAATAAGCCGCATTGTAACGTAGGTACAATCGGTCACGTTGACCACGGTAAGACGACGCTTACTGCGGCTATCACAAAAGTATTGGCGGAATCTGGTGGCGGCGA
>JAJFIR010000041.1 GCA_021774795.1 Emcibacteraceae bacterium
CGCGGCAAATGATTACGCCGATTATGACAGACTGCTTAACATCGGCCAAATGAACGACCAACAAGCGACAAACGATTTACAATCGCTCATTAACAAATTCAATTATTATGAACAAAACCCCTATAACCGCCTTGCCAATTACGCCAATCTTTCAATGGGCTACGGCGGCCTTGGCGGCACCGTTCATTCGGTTGGTAATACGGTTCAGAATACAAGTGGATTTGGAATGCTTTGGGTGTCGTTGGTGGGCTTGCAGGGAATTTAGGTGGATTATTTACTGGAATAGGCAAGTTAAAAGGTAATTAGATTCGATCTTTTTTCCCTCATTTTAGATGCCTTTTATAGATTTTACTTTCTCATCATCTCCTGCAATAGTAATAACTATAGGTGTTTCAGTATTGGTCGCAATATAGCCTTCAGCGGCGGCTATCATAGCCGGCAATACCTCGCTTAAGTTTCTATTTGTTCCGATGCTAAAAACCTTAAGGCTCCATAATATTTCATTAGAATTGCGTGGTAATTTATGCCCTGCATCAATAGCGACAAGATTGAAATATCTTCTATATTCTTGGTCTTCATATTCAACAGAGCCTACGGTATAGCTGTCTTCTCCGGCTCTCTCTATACCAAAATCAGCCAATATCGTAATTTCCGCCTGAATTCCATTTTTTGCTTCTACTATTTCGATGTCGGCCATTAAATGAGCAAGTTGATTTTTAAATATTACAAAATCAGGATCAGAAATTTTTACGCTGTTACTCGTTGGAATGATTTCATATGTCTGTCTATATGGAATGTCCCTTTGAGCATCACCTGTAAGGGAAACCTTGTAAACTGGTGCTAAGGAGCACCCAACTAAACCCAACAAACAAACCGCGATGATAATATTTTTAAACATGATGTCCCCCTATTGTTTTGACATGTGGGAAGTATATAGCAATTTCAGCCTCACTAAAATAATAATTATACCAACTTAATAAACAGTGATCAAATTGTGAAAATTTTAACGACTTCGCAAAACCGGAGTCCTTTTAACATTAAAAATAAAAGGAGAAGCCAATGGGCCTTCCAATCATTGGTGATGTTATTGGCATTGTCGGTAATGTTATTGAAAAAATTATTCCGGATAAATCACAAGCTGCGGAAATGAAACACGAAATTGCCATGTCTTTGGTCAATTCGGACCTTGCACAAATGGCAATTAACAAAGAAGAGGCCGCACACCCCAATGTTTTTGTATCAGGATGGCGTCCTGCCGTCGGCTGGGTGTGTGTTCTTGCGTTATTTTTTAATTATATCTTATCTCCGATTGTTAATTGGGCCTGTGCCATCTGGTATCCGGAAATCACCATGCCCAGCCTGGATATTTCAGAACTGATGACTTTGTTATTCGGGTTGCTGGGTATGGGGACGCTTCGGTCATATGATAAAGCCCAAGGCACGGCGCGGCATAAAATATAGGAAAAAACATGAACAATTTTAAGAAAAAATCAAAATACAGTGAGAAGCAGATTGAACAGGTTATGAATGATTTATTGTCGGAGAGCCGTCAAACCCTTGATACATTCGTCGGTGATAAATCAATGCTAAGAGCACAAGCTATATTCACTTTACAGGAAAATGGTCAACCAGATAGAATTTATGAAAAATCATCAGACCAGAAATTATCTACACCAATTGAGCGATATGTTTCCAATAAAAGTAAAAAATATTTAGAGGAAAATTTGAGTCAGATTGAGGATTTCATTAATAAGCCTAAATATGGACCAGAGCGATCACCGGCCATAGATCGCGTTGCTTGGAATCATGTTGCTCGGAATGTTTTTGGGCCAAGTTTCTACGAATCAAAGAAGGGGGAACAAAGTGTCAATCAAATGTGGGAAAACTTCACCGATGGTAAAGGGCCAGAAACTTATGAGTTTGATGAAGGAACAATTTGGGTAGAAGATATGAAGAAGGCACCAACAATAAACGCCATCCGCAATGAATTAAAGGACGCATGGATAAATAATGGAGAAGGTAGAATTACCACTCATGTTGGTTGGCCCGTTTCAAACTACCAAGATAAACGTAGATTAAACGGCGTTACACTTAGCCCGGTTAGGCATTTCATTGGCGGATATGAAGTTGATGCAGAAATTAAAGGTGATGAAATACATTATAAAATAGACAACACGGTCAGTTTTAAGTCATACTCTTCTTCATATTTGTCGGGTGAGGGTGATTTTTATCCGCGATCTGTCAGGAAAGAGATGGGGAATATGCCTATGACACTTAAATGGAAAGAAAAAATTAAACAAGATCAATAGTAAAGGGGGTATTTGATGGAAACATGGGGTTTTGCCGTCTTCATAGTAATAACGCTAATAGGCACAGGCATTTTAGCTGTCAGTGCAGTTATTCTTAGCCTTATCATTCGATATATTACAGGTATAAAATATATTCCGTTTATTGGTAGTTATCTTATAATCGTTACCGCTGTCTTTGTTTTTCATGTAGGAGGGGATTATATATTAAGGGAATTTATATTTTATAATGTGGTGGCATTAACAGCGTCTTTGATAGGCACGCGAATTTCTTATTCTATATGGAATTTAATAAAAAAGAAGGAAGATTAACTCAAACTAGCTCCAGAAAACCATTCCGAGAAAACTAACCTTAAAAAAACTAACAAATTCAGCTTCCAGGCTCTGCAAATTTTGCGGAGCTTTTTTTATGTATAAAGGAAAAATAAATGACAATATCCGATTACTCATCAACGGCTGGTTCAAACACCAGCACACCACCAAACGGCGCGCCGGAAAATATGGCCCCGGGAGACGTTAACGACGTTATACGCCAACAAATGGCCGATCATCGCCTGCAATGGAATGACGGGCAATGGTTTGAATATAAAGACGGTACAGCAAATGGTGTCGGTAGTTTCGTTGGAAGCAATCAATTCAAGATAACCGGGAATGACGCGACAAGCCATTATCATATTGGAAGGCGTGTTAAAATAGTGGGGATTAGTGGTACGGTTTATGGCTCCATCACTGCCGTTTCTTATGGTTTGGGTGCAACAACGGTAACCATTGATGCTAGCCTTACCAATGAAGCTTTAACGGTTTATTCAAGTCTGCTCAGCAGTGACAATGATGCGATCCCGCGTGAAGTTATTCAGGACATTATCGGCGCGATGCTTACCGGAAACACCGAAACGGGAATAACCGTGACTTACGACGATGCGGACGGGACCATTGATTTTGTCGTTAGCGGTGCGGTTTCGGAAGAGAACTTCACCACGGTACTAAAAGCCAAATTAGACGGGGTTGCGGCAAGCGCGAATAATTACACCCATCCGTCAACTCACGCTATCAGTGAGGTTTCGGGATTACAAGCGGCCCTGGACGGTAAAGCCGCCTCCAGCCACAGTCATAGTGCCGCCGATCTTACAAGTGGTCTTATACCAGCCGCCAGATACGCAACAACCGCCAACGCCTTCGGCGCAAGAACCGTGTCAACACTGGCCCCAAGTGGCGGTGTTAACGGCGATGTCTGGTACAGGTATTAATCATGGTTGTTGCAACACATATAAAAGACGGCGGCGTTATTCGGGAAGCTTCCGAACTGCACATTAAAGACGGCGGTATCTGGCGGGAAGTAAGTGAGCTTTACGTCAAGGATGGTGGTATCTGGCGGCTTGCCCATCAGGGGGTAGTGCCTATCACCTCCGTAACGCTGCCAACGCCCGTTAACACAACAGTTGAAGCAATAGACAGCGGCGGTGCGACCAATAATTATTTACTTACTCCGACTATCACAGATGGTGATACACCGTTTACATATTTGTGGGAACTGGTTTCCGGCAGCGGATTAAGCAACTCCTCCGTCACCGGGGCCACCCTGACTTTATCGCTTACGGCCAGCCCGGGCGACGGTTTGAATATCAACGCTACCGAAACATGGAAAGTCACGGTGACTAACGCAAAAGGCGGGGTTACTTCTAATAATTCTGTGGTGACGTTAAATGTCTTCGGAAACTTCTTCTAACAGGTAAGGTAATTCAATGAGATATTTTATAATTATAGTTCTGTTTTTAACGGGATGCACGACTACAAAGCAAGCCCCCGGCAGGATCATCCTTCCCGGGGCTTATCAATTCTGTATTGATCATCCGGATCATGAGGAGTGTATTCCATGAAAAAAGATTTGGAAAAGATATTCTTCACCGTGAGGAAAAACTTTATATGGACGGCGGATGATACGCGTGAGCTTAGCTACAAGGGGCAAACCTTGAGCTTGGCTGATGACTGGAAATTGATGCAACCGAATGCGCATGGCATTTTGAAAGGCGACTGCGAAGATTTCTGCCTATATTGTTCAAAAGTTATAAAAGAACAACTGAATATTCCAAAATCACAGCGTCTATTAACATACTGCAAAACCGAAAGCGGTGAAGGTCATATGATCCTTGTTGTCAACGACACAATGGGGGATCAGCAAAATGAATATGTTCTTGATAACCGTCAACGCCGCATCAGCACACTTAGAAAATTAAAACGATCCGGCTACCGCGATTTTGCAAGACCCGAAGGCCCGGTAAACGGCCCCTGGCATATGATTTGAGGTGCATGATATGGAAAATAACAGTTTCGACATGTTTAATTGGCTGTGGACGATCATGAGTGTCCCGGTGATTTGGGGTTATACAAGCCTTAGATCTTTGCTTGGTAAACTTGATGTCGCTCACAAAAGAATTTCTGATCATGAACTTCACGTCGCTGAAAAATATGTCCGTTACGAGAATTTTTTAAGGCTAGAAACTCAAATACTCAGCAAACTTGAACGTATAGAGCAAAAAATTGACGCGAAAGCCGACAAATGACCCCGGATCAATTGCGCTCGGAAATCATAAGACCGGTGCTAAAAGGCATGGATCTTTGGTCGCAGGAAGCTGAAGAGCTGCTTCTTGGCACGGCACTTCACGAAAGCGGAGGTCTTAAGCGTATTACGCAATATAAAAACGGACCGGCGCTTTCATACTTCCAAATGGAACCCACCACTTTGTTTGATTTATGGGATAATTATTTAAGCTTTCGCAGTGCTAAAATGGCACTGCTTACAAAATATAAAATTCCTGATCTTAGCCTTTCGGAAAATCTTGTTCTAAATCCGGCCTTTGCCGTTGCCGCCGCGCGCCTTCAATATTACCGGGTGGCGGAACCTATACCAAAAAAACTGTATGGTCAGGCGGCATATTGGAAGAAATATTGGAATACCGAAAAAGGCAAAGGCACGCCCGAACAATATATCAATCATTATAATCAATACATCTAAAAGGATAAACGGAGAACATACAATGTATGGAATTACAGATAAGGAACGAGCGGCCGCCCGAAAAATCATGGGTGCGCGAGCAGGAATTAGCAAAGATGATCTTGATCTTGCGTTGAGCATCATGAGTGGTGAAGATAAGGCAGAATTATTTGATCGGAACAACGGTCAAGTGGTCAAACCGCCTTCCAGACCACTTGCAGAAAAAACAATCTATTCTCCGGGAAAATATGGTCAAATGGCATTAGAAGAAGCGCGCCGCGTACCTCACCAACTAACGGATGAAGAACGTCGGGAACGAGAAGGTTTCATTGGATATGTCCATGACAATGTCATGAGTCTTAAGGACGGTATAAGCGCAACGGCAGAACTTGCAAAAAACGGTCTTGATCAAAACCACGAAAACAGGAATTATTATAATCATGTCCCAGCAACGCTTGCGGTAATAAAGGATGGAAATTGGGTAAAACTTCCTCGGGATGAGGGAGTATTTCACCGGTTCGCCGCAAATGCGCAATTCAATGACAAGTATGTTTCTCCCGATGGGCACCACGAAGTTATCTTTGATCACAATGGAAACTTGGTAAAAGATCCGCGGAACATGGGAACTTTTAATTATACTTCACCGCAACATAATATTGAACACTTCTGGGATGATGTTTTGCCATATTATTTGTATGGTAACAGCTCAAAAGATAATACATCGATGGCTCAACGTCTTATAAAAACCCTGGAATCTGTTGGTATGCCTCATGATTTCCTGCTCACTGATCCAAATAAGTAGTAACACGTGTATAATCTTTATATATGCTCTTTATAGGGGTATATATGAAAAAACGATATATTATTTTATTGCTATTCGTCGCGTTTGAAATATTTACGGATTTCTACGTTGAAACAAGACATAACTTTTCGTTTGTTCCTTCCTCCGAGGCACCGTCTATTATAGAACTTCATAATTATGGAATTTCGAGGAACGCTTACGGTAGAAAATATCTAATCAGAACTCGATCCGATATTTCACCATACTGGTTGGTTGTACATATTGTTATTGACGACCCTAACAAAGTAATAAAAATTTCCGCAAAACGTGGTAATGAATGGGTTTTTAACGCTTTTGGTGACGATATTGACCCTTCCGAAGATAATATTGTCGCTGAAGATATGGTAAGCTATATTTCAATTTCATATTCCGAATGCCCGTATCATGGTCACGATAATGGGTACTACACCCTTCATTTTAGTCAATTGGAAATAGAAGATGATAACCCACTATCGATTAAAATCACTTATACCAATGAGCTAGGAGACGAAATTGTCGATGAAATAAAGGCAGTGAGAAGTGAAAGTCGCGATTGGGGCTTCTTTTCAAAAGGCATTTTGATGCAATGAAAAACTTAATTGAAACAGAATGTTTTTTGCGCCGAAAATAATATATGCAAGGTTGATTTATATTGAATAGAGACTATCTATCAGTGTACACTCGTAGGTCTATTGAATAAGTTCGTTTTCAAGGCGGCTATATGATTATCTTTGAAAGAAAATACTTCTTTATACTTTCGTTATTTCTACTAATTTTTTATATATTACAACATTTGTTTATACATCCGCTCTACGACGTCGATATAGAACCGCAAAGTGACTTCATGGGGGAAAGAACAAATGATATGGTTATTGGGGGTGCTGTTACTGTATTTGCTAAACCAGTAAGTACGAAGTTTGAAGTTCGAAAAGAAAAATATACAATATATTTTGACCGACACCTTAGGGATTATTCCGGATTGACGCTTTACGCAAAATAAACTGACGGTGAACAACTTAAAGTTTTCCATCAAAAAACCAATGTTTCGTCGTGTGTAAGAGGAGGCAAATAGTTGAGCGAAATGATTTTACTTTTTATGGATATTTCATTTCGTGGTGGGATTGCACCTTTGGTGATAAAGACAAAGGTAATATAGATAAACCCCATACGTATACATTTCAATTCAGAGACGCAGCGGAAAACGATTATGGAACTGAATCCATTACGCTTAAATTTCGCAAAAATGGTTACGTTATAGGATATTTCGACGCTATATAAAGTTAGCAATATTCTCTATATTTGGACCGATGATGGCTATTGACCTAAAATCCATAGAAGAAGAAGTGATTGAAGAGATAAAAATAGTCAATGGAATAAATTACCATGTAACACCTGACCATAAGGTTTTTCATGATTTATGGCTGTATGGGGATGATGCCGACGAGGTTCTAGACAGCTTAAGTGATAAATATGGCATTGAAGAAGCTGAATTCATTGGTAGCGACTACTGGCCTGATGAAGAACCATATCTTTTATTAGCCAGGTGGTTTTATCCGGAATATATTCATAAATGGAAACCTATGACGGTCAGGGAGCTATCCACCCACGCTTATAATGCCATTATGAAAATACAAAATAGACAAAACGACAAGCCCCCGTGTCCTTAATTGGATGCGGGGTTTTTTGTTGTTTTAGGCTAATTCGTGTTTTTTCGGCGCCGCCAAATGGCCAACGAAAATGCGATGAGCCCACTTGCATAAATGGGAAGCGCGCCGGGAAGGGGAACAGTGTTTACCCCTCCCGTACCATTTTCACCGCCAGCCGCTGAAACCACAATATTATCAAATTGAAATAACGCGGCTTGCTTATTAAATAAAGTCACAGAAGTTAAATTGGTAAACTGATCACTGAAATCAAGCCGATAAGTCCAGAAGGACGAAAGTCCGCTGATTACCAAGTCATCCGTTAATATGGTTGCGTCCTCTTTTACCGCAGAAATTCCTACTATCGGCGTTGCCGTGCTTAACATTTCCCCAAAATCAATTGAAAATAAGTCAAAAATCCCGCCAACACTTTTGGTTATTGTCACGGATGCCAATTGAGTGAATAAAGATGTCGTACCGTTTGAGATTAAGTCTGCGGGTTTAATGCTGCTAAATCCTGTAGAGGTAAGCGTATAGCCGTCTTCAGTTATGGTCGTACCGTGATCACGGACATCAATGGGAAGCCAATCAAAATCAAGGGTAACGGTGGCGGCATTTGCGTAAAAAGAAGAAAGCCCCAGTCCTCCCAACACGATCAGGAGAGCGAAAGGCTTTTTGAAAAATGATGTAGTCATATTATGACAACCTCAAAATGTCTTTATTCCTATTTTGTTCTATATATACTATTTTTGTTCAGATGCAAGTTTTTAGTAAGCATTAACAATGACTTCGTATATTGGCACATGATAATTTGAGAATATTAAAGAAGAGTTAATTAGTTTTAGGTGCTTTTTTTCACTCGCCGATATGGGCAAGGCCAATTACAATAAAACCCCGCCCATATGAAGGCATTAAAGCCAAGAAAGTAAGAAACAGTTCATATACTGTCGAAATATTGCCGGGCCGCCTTTATCCTTAAAAAATTGGGATCGGCATTTGGTAATTGCACTTGTTTTATGACCTCTTCCAGCATAGTCAGGATAAGTTCAGCGCGGATGATTAAGTTTTTTTCCTCGGTGCATTTCTCATCATAATCAATCCATTCAGGATGAGCGTGATGAATTTCTATTTCTTCCTCTACTGTCGTGACAAAACTATTCAAGCTTTCACTAATTTGCTCCGGCATATATTGTTGTTCTGGCGATTGCGCTATATTGCTCATGATACCATCACCGGCACTCCGGCGATATAAGGATGAGCAAAAACAATTACCCCGTAAAGAACAATAGCAATGATAAGTTTAATGATATCGCTCTTTACCGGGGAGGCATCCGGTTTTTCCCATTCACCCTCGCGTTTGTTGATAATGAGTATCTCACTGACGGCCCAAATAATCATCCCACCAAAAAGAATTATCGATCTGCTGTCACCATTGGCGATTAAATGACCAATACCCCAAACAATAACACCTGTAAGCATAGGATGGCGAATATAACGTTTGGCATTGCTCGGCCCATTTGCTGCGCCAAACAGATAAAATGACATAATCATAAGAATACTTGTGATTTGTGCTGGATTTTCAAGCGGTTCGTAAACATACTCGGGCGCTGATGCCCGCCATCCAAAAACCATCAATAGGATACTTGAAATTATCAGAATTGAAAAAAGGCCACGGTACCCATTTCCCATTTTTTCAATCAAATTCGCCCTTACATTTGGTAAAAAACCGGGTACATAGTGAACCCCGGACCAAAGTATAACTCCCGCAAGCAGCATATTCATGATGTTTTTCCTCCCGTAATATATCCCGAATTTAGCCTACATAATTATCTCTGCGTTGGCAATATGTTCCGGCGGTGCAAATTGACAGAACCGTTGAAGCGATGTAATCATGTGACAAGGTTTTAAGGGAATGACATTTGACACATAAAATTAGAGACGAAAAAGAATTAGAATACTTTCTTAAATCATTTGAAGAAGCTTCCAAGCATGTTCGCTTTCTTTTGTTCTTGTTATTGCTGTCATCCATTTATGTTGTCATCGCAGCCTATACCGGAAATTGGCAAAATGAAACTTTGGTTTTACCATTACTAGAAGCGGAAATATCAAGGCGCTGGTTTTTTGGTATTAGTCCGATGTTTATTTTGTTTAACTATGTTTATTTTCATCTTTATTTAAAAGACCTTATTACCAGAGGACTAATATTTCGAAATTTGGACATAGAGTGTTCCCTAGTTGAAAAAAGATTTCTTTTATATCCATGGATGTTACCTCCTGATAAAGAAAACCAAGACCCAAAAACTCGATCATTTAACCAGAGGTTTTTGGTATTTTGCATTAATATGATTTTTTGGTGGTCCGGACCAGCAGTTTTACTAGCCATATTAATGGCCTATATATTTCAACAAGATATCGCGGCGCTGGTTCCCTATGTTTGTTTCTGTTTGTCGATCCTTCATTATGTTTTAAATTCAAGGGTTGCAAAATCAAATTTCAAAAAGTTCTTTATGACTTATTTATCGTTATTTCTGTTTTTTATAACGATCACCGCTGTTCCCGCTATTCCTGAGTTCTTTGGAATAGCAAAGATAGAAGAGGACACGTTTAGCGTCATAATTCGTTTCTTTTTTCGGACCTTTTTTGTTATTTATTTTGGTGTATTCGCCATACCAAAGGAATGGAAATCTGATAAACCGTTAAAACGAAAATCCTTCTTCATCACCTTATATTCTATCGGGTTTCTTATGTTTGCCATTGGTCTTTTTGATGTTTTATTCAATGAGCAAGTTCCATTTGAACAATAAACTTCCATATGCGTTAAATTAAATTTTCCGAATTCATCTTATCAGTAAAATTCTATTCAACTAAATAACCAAACCTTGAAGTCCGCGATATGGAAAGTAGATATATTTTTCTTTTTGGTCTTTTACGATTTTTGTTCTTTGTTTGCAAAGGGATATTGAATTATTCGACTGACCCCTTATATACAACATATGAGACATCAATGGACAAAATTTGACGAGTTTAAATTTCAATTTGGCAGAAATATGAAAGCTATACTGGTATCTTTAGTTTTGCTTATTGGTCTTGGGGCTTATATTCTTGACGTACCCGTTCATAAAGAATATGTCGCAGCGACTATTTCCGGTGAAACATACAGTCAAAGGGAAACCGGATCCTTCAGGGTGGTTGCAGCAACACTTGATTCTGGTCAACAGATACGCGTTAATTCTTTCTCTGATCCTCAAACAAAAGTTGGAGCGTTCATAAGACTGGATAAAAGAACGAGTTCCATTTTTGGTCGTCGCAGTTATCATTTCGTTGAGTATTTGGAAGAAGAACTTGATGAAATAAAGTAACGAAATAAATTAGGTCTCTATTGCCCCCCTGCGCCTAAGATGCTAGCCTCTTTTCATAAATATATGGGGATATAAAAGAGGAAAATTCAATGAAAAGATTCAGTACACTCTTAATCAGCGCGGCATTGACCATTCTGCCTGCTGCTGCGCCGCAGATCGCAGTTGCGACTGGCGTAAATATCGGCGGCAAATATGAAAGTTATGAATTTCGCAACGTTGGCCCAACCCGTGGTGGTCGTGTTACGGCGGTTACAGGAACCATTGCCGCAAACTCAACCTTTTATTTGGGTGCTTCAGGCGGCGGTGTTTGGAAAACGGAAGATTACGGCAGAACATGGAACAACGTATCTGATGGATATTTTGCAACGCCGTCCATAGGTGATATTGCAGTCGCGCAAAATGATGCAAATATTGTTTATGTGGGCACCGGTTCAGACGGGCTTAGATCAAATGTGATTGCCGGGAAGGGGGCCTATAAATCCATTGATGGTGGTACAACCTGGGATCATATCGGCCTTGATAACACGGGGCAAATAGGGGCCGTTGAAATTGACCCGACAAATAACAATATTGTGTATGTGGCGGCAATCGGCAACGCGTTTGGCCCGAACGAAGATCGCGGATTATTCAAAACCAGCGATGGCGGTCGGTCATGGACAAAGGTTTTATATATTTCAGACACGGTGGGCATTACCGACGTTGAAATGCATCCAAGTAATCCAAATATCCTTTATGCCAGTGCATGGAAAGCCGAACGCAAGCCATGGACGATTATTAGTGGCGGGGAAATGTCAGAAAATGAAGGTGGCATATATAAATCTGTTGACGGTGGTGAGACATGGGAAAAAATCAATAACGGACTTCCAACCGGATTAGTGGGTAAAATTGATCTCGCGGTTACACCGGCAAACTCGAGCGTGGTTGGCGCGATAGTAGAAGCACCAAACCCGGATGGGGGCTTATATTGGTCCGTGGATCAAGGTAAATCATGGGAACATGTGTCAAACGATAAGGGTGTTCAAAACAGGCCGTTTTATTACACCAACCTTGATATTGATCCGACAAACGAAAAAATAATTTATTCAAATGCAAATCCGCTTAGAAAATCCGTGGACGGCGGCAAGAATTGGACAACCATGTCCGTACCCCACGGTGATAATCATGACATGTGGATAAACCCCAATTATCCCGATTTGTTTATTCAGGCAAATGATGGTGGTGCCAATGTTACGATGAATGGCGGAATGACCTGGTCAAGCCAGTTTAATCAACCCACCACGGAAGTATACCAGGTGGAAGTGGATGATCAGCACCCGTATTGGTTATATGCAGGAATGCAGGATAACGGCAGCACCATTTCCGTACCCAGTAATGCTCCCTTTGGCGCACAGCATACCAATGCCTTTATTCAGTATGCTGGCGGCTGTGAAACCGGCCCTGCTGTACCAAAGCCAGGCAACCACAATATCGTTTATAGTGACTGTAAAGGCCGATTTGGTACATTTGATAAACGCACAGGAACGGAAAAAGCATATTATGTGGGCGCAACCAATATTTATGGCCACAACCCGGCCGATCTTAAATACCGCTTTCAACGTGTCGCCCCCATTCATGTATCACCCCATGATGCGGATGTGGTTTATCACGGATCGCAATATTTGCACCGCACCCGTGATGACGGCGTAACATGGGAGCAAATATCGCCGGATTTAACCGCCAATGAGCCCGATAAACAGGTTATTTCCGGCGCACCAATTACCCGCGATATTACCGGCGAGGAATATTACAGTGTGATTTATTCTATTCAGGAAAGCACTGTTCAAAAAGGCGTTATCTGGATCGGTGCAAACGACGGGCCGATTCATGTGACCCTTGATGATGGCGTCAGTTGGGAAAATGTAACACCCAGAATGCCAACCGGCGGCAGGGTGGACAGCGTCGCACCATCGCGGCATCAAGCAGGCAAAGCATATATCACCGTGCTGCGTTACCAATTTGATGATTGGAAGCCGTATATTTATAGAACCACTGATTTTGGCCAGAGCTGGAAAAACATAACGCAAGGCATACCGGATAATTACCCGGTGCGTGTTGTTCGTGAAAGCCCGGATCATGAAGGATTGCTTATCGCCGGAACGGAATTTGGCATGTTCATGTCTCATGACGACGGTGAAAACTGGGAAGAATTTCAGCAAAACCTTCCGGTAACACCGGTAACAGATATAAAATTCATTCGCGGTGATTTGGCTGTTTCAACAATGGGCCGTGGGTTTTGGGTGCTGGATAATGTACAAAGTGTTGCGGAAGCGGCCACGGCAAGCGGGAGTACGTTGAAAGTTGCCGCGCCAAAGGACACGTATCGTTATCGTCGCCCGCGCGGCGTGCCTCGTGACGGAACGTCAGCTGGTGTGCCAGAGCTTCCAAAACCAACCGTAGCCATTGATTATTATGTACCGGAAGGCGACCATCCGGATATCAGGTTTGAAATCCTTGACGCCCAGGGCGATGTGGTCACAACATATTATAATGACGGCAACGATGCCGAGGATATGGGGGCAGAAGCACCATTGCATATTCATGACACAGGTCTTGAAATGGATGCGGGTCTTAACCGTTTCCGTTGGGATATGACACATCTTGGTCCGTGGAATAAAGACATAGACCGCCGCTATTCCGATGGCCCTATTGCTGTACCGGGGACGTATCAAGCGCGTGTTACAGTTGGCGGTCAAACCGCAGTAGCAAGCTTTAACCTGATGGTTGATCCGCGGGTGACCGAACAAGGCATCAATGTCACGGATATCGCCGAGCAAATAACCTTGCAAGCGCATATATCTGAGCTACTTACCAAATCACGTAAACTGGAAGAAGAAGCGAAAGCCGAACACGGCGCACTTCACCGTAAATATAGGGGACAGTCCGCTGAAGACCGTGGCGCAGAAGCCAACGCAGACTTTGACCGCGTTCATGCAGCGGTTCGCACGCTGGGAACACCGAATGTTATTTACCCTAAAGCGGGCCTTTCAGGAATGATCAGCTATTTGTATAATATCAATTCTGATGCGGACCAGATCCCCGGGAAGGACAGCATTGAAAGGTTCGCAGAGCTTTCCGCCGAATATGAATCTGTAGAGGCCGCGTACCGTAACAAATAGCAATTGAAGCGATAAAAGAATGATCTCAAAAGTTTGATCGCTTTTGGGGCCATTTTTTGTTAACATGGTTAACGGCATCTAAACATATAGCAATTGGGAGCAATTAATGAGTATTAAAACAACAATATTGGCCATAACGGGCGCATTGCTCGTCGCGGGTTCAGCAATGGCACAGGACACGTCGATAAGCTTTTTCATTACCAGTAAAGGATCAGGCGACGGGGCTAACCTTGGCGGCATTTCCGGCGCGGATATGGTATGTCAGAGACTGGGAACGGCAGCCGGGCAGGGCGGTAAATACTGGAAGGCCTATCTTTCCACCAATGGTGAAGCCGGCGTTAATGCCCGTGACCGTATTGGGGCCGGGCCATGGTATAATGCCAAAGGCACGATGGTCGCGATGAGTGTCGCGGATCTGCATTCAGATAATAATAAACTCAGTAAGGAAAATTCGCTGACAGAAACCGGAATGATGGTTAATGGCCGTGGAGACAGTCCAAACATGCATGATATTATCACAGGCAGTAACCTTGACGGCACTGCAAGCGAGAATACCTGTATGAACTGGACAACTAATGCAGAAGATGGCAGCGCAAACGTCGGCCATCATGATCGGCAAGGAGGCGGCACAAACCCTACTTCATGGAATTTTGCCCATCCATCACGAGGATGCAGCCAACAAAATCTCATCGCCACCGGTGGAAACGGCTATTTTTATTGTTTCGCTGCCAATTAATCAGCGCAAAATTACTTTGTAAAATAGAGTTCAGTGTATGATTAAAATGCTTGTTGTTGGGGTCGGTAGCATGGGTTTTTCTCATGTGAAGGCCTACGGAGCAATTGGCGACTTTGAAATAGTCGGGCTTGTCGCTCGCGATTTTAGTAAATGGCCTGACGTTCCACCGAAATTTCCCGATGTGCCGCTTTATAGTGATTTTTATCAGGCTTTGGATTTCTGTAAGCCTGACGCGGTATCTATAAACAGTTATACGGATACCCATGCGGACTTTTCTATTGCCGCAATGGAAGCAGGGGCCCATGTGTTTGTTGAAAAACCACTGGCACTTAATACGAGCGACGCAACCAGGGTAATAGATACCGCGCGCCGTACAGACCGTAAGATGCTTGTTGGCTATATTTTACGGCATCACCCCGTATGGATGAAGTTCATTGACGTATGTCGTTCCCTGGGCCGTCCCATGGCGTTAAATATGACTTCTAATCAATATAGTGTTGGTGATGACTGGATCACCCATAAAAGAATATTATCCGCCGGATTATCGCCGCTCGTGGATTGCGGGATACATTATGCGGATGTTATGCTGCAAATTATGAAAGAATCACCTGTATCGATTGCCGCAGACGGTAAAAAAACCACTGATGACGTTATGGTGGAAAATGATACCAATATGACAATTAATTTTGAAGATGGTTCAAGTCTTTATTTTGAAAGTGCTTTTGGCCCGTCAGTCGAGAAAAATTTTGTCAATTATAGACGCGCGAAAAGCGAAAATGGCACAGCAGAAATTACAGAGAACAATGTCGTCATGCATAATGCCACAGAATATTACTTTAGCGAAGAAGAACAGGACAGCGCGGTCATCAAACAAGCGGAATATTTTCAGAAATGCATCAATGATGATTTAAACCTTGAAGATCACTGGAATGATGCGATATTAAGTTTAGAGATCGTATTAAACGCCGAAAAAGTTATGAAAAACAATTAATCTATTAAATTAAGTAAAACAAATAACTATATGATTAAAATATTAAAAACTCTATTTATTTTTCTCGGTTTGTCAATATGCCTTCCTGCATTTGGCCAAAGTAATGATTCCACATATGAGTATCTTACAAACGTATCTGCAAAGATCGCCAGAGGGAAAATCATATCTAAGACTGAAGTAAAGTATGATTATAAGGGCGAGACATTAACCTGCGGTTGGTTGCTCGATATTGCAGTTAGTGAAAGTTGGAAAGGCGGCAATGATAATTTTACCGTTCTCAGCACCAGAACCGACATTTTAATAGATGATAACCTGGATTATTTCATCTTTGCCAGAAGGAATAACGAATATAACCCGGCAAGATCAACGGTTAACTATGTAGACTGTGATGGATTTAATACTGCGAAAATGGACGTTTCCTCATTTCCGTATTATGCAACAAGCCTCAAGCAGCAAATATTTCCAATTATAACCTATACACCAAAAGACAATATTGTTGATCCTGATACAAATATTGTAAAAACAGGAGACTGGATGGTGATCGTAAACAGGTTATCAAACCCTTATCTTCCTTTTACCATTCGTCGGCGAAGACTTAATACCGATAACGAAAATATCATCGAAGAAATGAAACTGACTGATTTCATTACTGAATTTATGCTAAGATAGTAGCTAAGGCTAAGAGGTTTCTTTAAGCCGTGTTCTATGACCATCAATTGTCGTTATATTGTATTTTTGCTTATATTCATCAACACCATCCGGACCAAGGTCCGTCATATGTTTTTAAGATCTATCCATCAGAAGCTCACAGATGGCTATTTTCTGTTCTAAAGTCACATTAATCGATGTATATTCTGTGCCGATAGAAGAACTATACAAAAACTTCGTTCGCAAGATGCTTTCTTTCTCCGAAAATCCCATTTCCTTGAATAATCCCACACCAACATCAAGCCGTGTTCGGTCAACTTTTTCAAGTGCCGACTTGGCGCGCGGACATTTAAGTGCCCAATTTCTGATGGCTACTTCATCGCGCTTATCCGCCTGATGTAAAATTTTTGTTAGATTTAAGATATTTTCTTTGGCATTACCAACCATGTCATCAAGCACATCGATATAAGAAAGTGTTTCTTTTTCGTACCAATAATCAAGAACGGCGAAAAGAAATGCTTCTAAATCATTAAACCTTTCAAGGAATTCCTGTTCGGCTTTATCCGCTTCCTCACAAATTGATTTTACGGAAATATGGTGCATACCGTGATCGCGCATAATTTTAATACCGGCAACTATCCAATCCCGATTAGGGTAGTTTTGCAAATTGTCCGGTAAATCATTAAATGTAAATTCGACTTCTAATACATTCTTATCCATTATTATGCCCTAGTTTTAGATTGTGTTTGCGCTTTTATGCTTATTATACGGGGGTATTTTAAAAACTGATCAGTTTTTTCAACGTTTATGGCGGAAATATAATATAGTCAAAAAATTCATCAAATGGATTGCGTTAAAATAACTGATTTTTAAGACGAAAATATTTTTAGGATAAATTATGTTAGAGCTTCGACCAAACTGCGAACATTGTGATAAGAATCTGGATTATGATGCAGATGATGCGATGATCTGTACTTTCGAGTGTACATTTTGCGCGACCTGCGTCGATGAAATCTATAAAGGTGTTTGTCCCAATTGCGGTGGAAACTTTGAGCGGCGATCCATCAGGCCGGCGCATTTAATCAACAATAACCCGCCTTCAACCAAAAGGGTCACTCGCAAGACTTAAGTAACCGCCGTAAATTTTTCCTGCTGTCTTTTTAGCATCGGGTCATTAAAAAATGTACCGAAGGGAATAACAGACGCGATGAGTACCCTCAAAAACTGTAAGCCGTTAATCTGCCCCCGGATTATTGTATGAATAGCGATAAAGACATAAACGATAAATAAACAGCCATGTGTCAAACCAACATAATAGCTAAATGTTGCCATGCCCATATAATATTTAAGCGGCATAGAGACAAACAAAAGCAAAAGAAAAGAAAACCCTTCGACAACTGCGATGGCTCTTAGCGGATATACGGGATCTTTTATCTTTTCAAACATTATGGTTCCTATTTCAACAAAAAGGGAGGCTTATTGCAAAAATTGGAACAAGTAAAGATACTTTTCAAATATAACGCATCTATAACTGGCGTTAACTAATTTACGCGGGCCAACTTAATTATAGGAACAATCAGCTATTAATGCTGCGATACAGTGGGTGATTTTTTTGCCGTCGTTTGAAAGCGGCAAATCAATCCACTTCATTGAAGTCGTTTTCCCATCATTACCAGCCACAACGCCGCGACCGATGCAATAATGGTTTTCATACAGATATTCAAAAAACTGATAATAGCCATCTACATTTTTTTGAGTAGGTGGTTCTTTCGAACGAATTTTGTCTGAAATGGCTTCTTTTCCCCAATGGCGCGCAAATTCTTCGCCTATTAATTTAATTTTCTTTTGTGTGTAAAGTCCTTGGCCAATGTCCGTAATGCGAATGGATGAATGCCACCCTTTTAATTTTTCAAACGTTAAATCACCCTTCGCAGGGTAAATATTTCGCCCACACGCGCTTTTCCAGACCCTATAGAATTCTTTTAAGGGTCCTATGTTGTTCGGTGGCGATTGATCGATTGAATACATTTCACAGTCATATTTTCTACTTTTCTCCGTAAAAGATATAATGTGGGTCGGTTCCATTATTATTCCCATTGGTAATTAAATACTAAATTGTGCCGGCTTTTACAATCTTATTGGCCCTGAATAACTGGTCTGCGCTTTGAAGAATTTTCATTCTCAATTGATTATTATAATCGGGTCGTTGGCTCAAGAAATCACGCACGGTTTTCACAGCACTATCAGACTGATAATTTCTTAATATAGTACCAAGCCATCTTCCAGGAAAGAAGATATCGCCTGTGATCTGAATTTCCTGGAGCAATTCAAGGCTCGGAAGAATAAATTTCTCCGATTGTTCGGCGCGAAGTGGATGATGCAAATATGAAAGTGCTGTTAATACCCATGCTTCCGTCTGCCGGTTTTTCTCGTTTTTGAGTGTTTCAAAAAAAGTACCGCGAACATTTTGATCCGGGGATAATGCAAAACGGATGAAGGCAAAACGTCTTGCACGGTCCTGTGTTTTTATACGGGTAGCTTGCCGGCTGACAATGGAATCGGCCTGATCCGGTAATTTTATAGCGAGCTGCGCCGATAGATCAGTGTAATCTCTAACCGATAGCAATAGGCCCTCAACCTTAATTGTTTCGTCCCATATTCCCACTAGTCGTTCCAGCGTGTCTCCTGTTAGTGCTATATTAGCATATGCCTTAAAATACACCTTTTTATCGCCGGGTATTCGGCCCTCAGCATTTATAGCGTCCCACAATGCAGTTTCAAGGGCAGGGGATATACCTATACGTTCATCAGGGGCCAAAAGTGACCAATATATACTTGTGAGCTGACGCATAAGGTGATTAATAATCAACGAGTTCTCTTCGTAACTAATGCTCCAGATTAAAAGCTCTATATATTCAATGGCATTAATGGTGCCGTTGCCTTCCAACAATTGTTCATATAAGTTCACAAATGCAGACGCTTTTTCCAGATCACTTAGAGACGACCATTTTTCGGTAATAAACTCTTTTTCAATCGGAAACAGGCCATAACCAAAGCCATTTGAATTTACCAGAAATGTTTCGTTGGAATTGGCTTTTAACTTAACAGCATCCTTTGAAAAACTAATATCAATCGGGTCACCCCCATTTTTAAATTCAAAGATCTGTGGCCATTTTCTGTTCATATTCGCCGGGTCTTGTTGGCTTAGAACAACATTATCCATTTCCCTGACCACATTAAATACTGGTCGCCCTGATGTATTAACCCACACTTCGCTCCATTGTTTCAGATCATCAGCCGATCTTTTATCCAAAATTTCAATTAAATTTGGCCAAGTGGCATTTCCGAACGAATATGTATTTAGATACTCTCTTATGCCGTCGCGGAAATTTTCTTCACCCAACATCTTTTCAAGCTGCCTCATCATAATAGGAGCTTTATTATAAATAATTGCTCCATACATACTGCCAGCTTCATTTAAATTAGGAAGTTTTTGACGAATTGGGTTTGGCCCCTCTGACCGGTCAACGGCGTATGCCCCGGGGTGGAGTCTTAATTGAAAGCGCAAATCATGATTTATTTCCGGAAAGCTGGGATTAACTAATTTTGCAGACATAAAATTAGCGAAAACTTCTTTTGTCCAAACATCATTGAACCAATCCATGGTCACAAGGTCACCAAACCACATATGCGCTGTTTCATGACCAATCAGTGCAGCACGTCCTAATAGATCGGCTTTTGGCGGGTCAATATCCAGCATTAAGCTTCTGGCTTTATATTGAATGGCACCAACATGTTCCATGCCGCCAAATTGGAAGCTTGGTATCAATGCAAAACCAAACTTCTTAAAAGGAAACTTGATCCCGGTATATTCTTCCATATAGTCTATGGATGTTTTGTGATGTTGGAATATCGCATCGACATTATGCTTCACTTTGCTTTCATCAGGTTCGCGGTGCAGCATGGTCATTTCAATACCATCCACATTACGGGTAATTTCCTCAAATCGCCCTGCAACAAATGAAAATAGATATGTGCTCATAAGATTGGACCGTTCAAACCTTACAGTTGACCTGAACGTACGGTCATTTCGTATTCTAATGGGAGCGCCGGAAATAGTGTTCCAGCTGACTGGCATAGTTAAAGTCAGATCAAATGTCGCTTTCAGGTTTGGTTGATCAAAACTGGGAAAACTGGTGCGCATGCGGTCCGGAACAAAAAGAGTGTAAAGATAATCTTTGTTGCGATTTAAAGCACCATCACCAGCAGTAAATCTAATTTCAATACTATTCCTTCCCAGTTTTAAATATTTTTTATCAACAACGATATGTTCGTTATAGTGAACAGTAGGGCGGGTGGAGCCATTGACTTTGACCTGGTTGATTTTATCGCTGTCTTCCTTGAAATCAATTTGCAAGTCGTTGGCTATATCGCTTAAATTAAATGCAATTTTTTCGTTAGCTGTGATTGGATCTTCGATACTGGGCGGAATACTAATATCAAAATCATAGTTTATATTGCTTATGCTTTGATGTCTGTAACTGGCGAGCTCCCACGAAACGCCATTAACCACCGGAATGGGTTGGTCTTTTTCTTGTGCATTTAATGGCAAATTTACGGCCATAAAAAATATAATACATAAAAAACGCATTTTAACTCTGTTGCTCCATTCACATTACTGCTTATCTTTAATATTCCCTTGATAAATGTACAGTGTATTCAGCGCAAATCACAATAATTTTACTACAAATATCATAGTTTTATCGGCGCGGTATAATTCATAGCAAAGCTGGCAATAACACCGTTGGAATAGTTAGCATATGCCGGGGCCATGCCGCTGTGAAAACTAAATATAGTTTCGCGATGAATTTAAGTATTTTTTGACGCTGCCATCACCATAAAATTAATTCACTATCATCATTGCCGTTCGATAATTCCGCAGCTATAGTCTGGCCAATATCTACGTACTATTTTTATCAGGTCATTATAATGTCGGATTTACAATTAGAGCGCAAGATAGTTTGGCTTGCCGCTTTAATTCAGCTCGCTAACGTTCTTGACTTCATGATTATACTACCCCTCGGCCCGGATTTGGCCACGGCAATTGATATCCCGTCTTCAGAGATGGGGTTGCTCGGCGGTATCTATACCTTTGCTGCTGCTATATCCGGGTTGTTGGTGGCACGTTATCTTGACCGCTATGACCGTAAAAAGGCTGTTATATTCTTTTTGCTAGGTTTGGTGCTGGGCACATTTCTTTGTGCTTTTGCATGGGACACAAATAGTATGCTGGCGGCAAGAATTATTGCTGGACTGTTTGGTGGTCCCGTCACGGCACTTAGCCTCTCTATGGTAGTTGATATGGTTCCAAACGTTCGCCGTGGGCGCGCCATTGCAATTGTCACATCAGCTTTTACAGTTTCATCTGTCTTCGGTATTCCGCTCGCGCTGGAGCTCTCTAGGCTGTTTGGATGGCAGGCACCTTTTATAGGGGTGGCCTCATTTGGTGGTTTGGTGGCTATCGGGTTAATACTCTTTTTGCCTGCTATGACCGACCACATAGATAAAACGGCGACTAAACCCAAAACTGTGCCGTTATTGCCACTTCTTAAAAAACGCGAGATTGCAATTTCTTATATTCTGCTTGGTCTTTTGAGCTTTGCGCAGTTTATGCTGTTTGCCGGGTCGGTAAATTATTTCGTTTTTAATCTTGGTTTTCCGCGAGACGGGCTTAGTGGCATATATATTATCGCAGGCGTGCTCGCCTTTACGGCTATGATGATTACCGGTCGGATAGTTGATCTTTATGGAGCCCGGCTTTTATCATACATCATTGCCTTTATTTACGTTTTAGTACTTGCAGACGGATATCTGCATATTCCAATTATTGGTGTTCCCGCCGTATTTAGTTTATTTATGGTATGTGCGGCAATAATGGGGGTCATTACTTCCAGTATATCATCTGAAGCCCCAGGGGACGGTGAACGTGCTGCTTATATGTCATTGCAATCAACAACCCGCCATTTTGCCGCCGGGGCAGGCGGGTTTATATCATCCTTTATCCTGACTTCAAACGCAGATAGCAGCTTAAATAATATTAATATACTGGCCAGTTTAACCATATTTTGTATCTTGCTTCTTCCACTATTAATAGTCGCGCTTAGAAAGACGATAAATTTTAGAGACGGTATTTTGTAGATTTTAGTTTATATGTAAGATAAATATTGAATATGGTAACCTCAGAGGAGAGAAAAACATGACTGATAAAGAAATTGAAACTTCTGTTGATATTAGTGATGAAAAAATCCACTGGAAACAAGATATCAATTACGGTGATTATCTTGAGCTTGATAAAATACTTACCGCCCAAAATTTGAGATCAGACAGCCATGATGAAATGATGTTCATAATTATACATCAGGCATCGGAACTTTGGATGAAACTTTGTATTCATGAACTAGGCAGTGCCATGGAAAAATTAAAGTCTGATGAAATTGGCCCGGCAATGAAAATGATTGCCCGGATCGCACGCATTCAGGAGCAGCTTATACAATCCTGGAATATTTTATCGACTATGACCCCCAAAGATTATAGAACATTTCGTGATAATCTTGGCCAAAGTTCCGGATTTCAGTCATATCAATACCGCATTATTGAATTTTCGCTTGGCAATAAAAATGTCGCAATGATTAAAGCTCATTCAGAACATCAGGATCGCTATAATGCGGTTAAAAGTGCGCTGGAAACACCGAGCATATATGATCTTACTTTGCAACTGTTATCAAGGCGCGGGTTTGACATCCCCGCTAGTCACATTGATCGCGATTGGAGTTTGCCTTATCAGGCGAGCGATAAAGTTGAAGAAGCCTGGCGCGGAATTTATCAAAAAGGTGATGATCACTGGGAACTTTATGAATGGGCAGAAAAGCTTGTCGACCTTGAACACCGATTCCAAACATGGCGTTTTAGTCATATGAAGACGGTCGAACGCATTATTGGTTACAGCAGAGGGACCGGGGGTACCTCCGGGGTACATTATTTAAAGAAAGCTCTGGATTTAAGATTCTTTCCCGAATTATGGAACGTGCGAACGACAGTATAAATAGCATGAGTTCGTAAAAAAAGGCTGCGGGTAAAAACACACAGCCTTTTAACACATATCTAATTTATTTAGATCGCTCTGATTTCATGGAAGAACTCTTCAATGTCTTTCTTTAACGTTTCAGATATACGTCCCATTTCTGATGAAGCTTTAAGAACATCTTGTCCTGCGGTACCCGTTTCATCTGCTTCATTAGCAACAAGCGAGATATTGTTTGAAATATCCGACGTTCCTGCGGCCACTTGTTGAATATTTTCAGAAATTTCAGTGGTTGCTCGCGATTGCTCCTGAACAGCTGAAGCAATAGTCATCGTAGACTCGTTTGACTCGTTAATAACCGCTTGAATTGAATCAATGCTGCGCACTGTATCATCAGTAAGGCTTTGCATTTCAGCAATGTGATTTGAAATTTCTTCTGTCGCATTTCCTGTCTGTCCCGCAAGGGCCTTAACTTCGTTAGCAACAACAGCAAAACCCTTACCTGCGTCACCGGCACGAGCAGATTCTATCGTGGCATTAAGTGCCAGAAGATTTGTTTGACTTGCGATATCATTGATCAAGCCAATGACTTCATTAATTCTTTTCGCAGAATCCGCCAGTTTATTAATAGCATCGCTACTTTCACCAGCTTCTTTTAAAGATCGCTCAGCAATATCATTTGCGCTTTCAACCTGTCTGTTAATTTCACTAACAGATGCGGTGAGTTCTTCTGCAGAGGCGGCAACGGTTTGCACATTAGTCGATGTTTGCTCAGACGCTGAAGCCACTTCCGAAGAACGATTTTTAGTACTTTCAGAAATAATCACCATTTGATTTGCCGTCGCTTCAAGTTCAGTAGAGGATGATGCAAGACCGTTAAGAACCTCTGACACTTTGTCGTCAAATGATTGCACAAGGTCGTTAATTTTGTTTGCCCTCGCCTCTGCGAGTTCACCTTCTTTACGGACGCGCTCAGCAGCTTCTTTTTCTCGTGCGACTTCCGCTTCTCTCTCTTCTGTTTCATGAGCAAGGCGGCTTTCTTCTGCTTTTTTGTTTTCTTCTTCCAAACGTTTACTTTCAAGTGCTGCTTTTCTTAAATCTTCGATGGCATTTGAAAATTGTCCAAGTTCGTCTTTGCGGGATTTTCCGCGAACTTCCTGTGTATAGTCGCCAGTGGCCAAAACATCTACAGCTGACTTAAGTATTGATAAAGGTGCGGAAATACTTTTAAGCACTAAAACGGATATCAATGCAACAATAACAACCAGAACGGCGCAGAATATCATCAACATTCTTTCCGATGTTGAACGCACTGAATCTAGTTCTTTTGATGCTTCTGTGAGTTGCGCTGTAGCGTGATCCGCAAATATATCAAAATGCGGTACCATATTAGAATAAATAATTTCAAGCTCGTTCATTAAACGACTTAATTCAGCAATCTGTTCATCGCTTTGTTCGCCGTCTAATTCAATATCATCATATACCTGAGCAATTTCAAAGAATGTAATAATATAGCTCTCGATTAAACCGTTTACAGTTTCTGACGACGACAGAACAGTCGTATCATCCGTATAACCGGTGAACTCTTCCGTATATATTTTCAAATTATCTGCATTTTGCTCAAATGAATCTATGAACGAAGTTTCTTTGGACAAAAAATAATCCTTTTCTGCCCGTCTCATTTCAAGTCCCGTGCTTTTAATATCCGCTGCAACTAAACTTAAATCCGAGCTTGCAGAATAGCCGTCTTCTTTTTCGGCAATTTCATTTAAAGTTGCCAAAGCAGTAATCGCTATCACAATAGTACCGAGCAACGATAATACGGATAAAGTAACAATCTTATAAGATATGCTGGCGTTCTTAAGAACTCGTATATTTAACAAACGGTCGAACAAACCGGTAGATAATTGTACACTTTTCACAGTGACCCCCTTTTTACAAAGATAAATACTAAATAATCGCTAGCCTCATGACTAACTTCACTACTCATAATAGTAAAATGTTAACTTTTGGTGAATTCAGTTACAAAAAATTACTTACCAAGTCTGCCTGATGTTCTGATGACTTAAAATAATAATTTCTTTTACCAATTTAATTTTATTTAAGGAATTTACGCATATGTTAATTTAGGGGAAAAATCTCAACATTTAATATGAGAGGCATTAACATTTTTAAATCTGAAGGGCAGTCATGGAAGACCGCTTGATAAAAACACTCAATAATCATACATGGCTTCTTAATATCGTCGTTGCCATTACTTACTTTCTATTTGGAAAATTGGGTTTTTCTTTATCAGAAGGAAGTGGCTTTGCCGCGCTCATATGGCCCGCCGCAGGAGTTGCCCTTGGGTTTGTTTTATTTTTTGGCTACCGGGTTTGGCCGGGTATATATCTTGGGGCATTATTTTCTTCTTTTATAAACTTCGACGGCGATCTTAGCATTGCTGGAATAGTTGAAAATAACATACATTATTTCACCATTTCTGCTGGTGCTACGTTGCAGGCACTTGCTGCCGGATGGGCGGTAAATCGGTTTAATCTATTTGATCATGACTTTAGCAACCCCGGAAAAGTCGGGTTATTCTATTTGGTTGCTGGCCCGGTTTGTTGCACCATAAGCACGACTATCGCTTTCGTCACATTTTATGCATTGGGTTTGAACAGCTTTTACGGGTTACTATCAGAATGGATTCTGTGGTGGATTTCAGATAGCACATCGACGATTATATTTATTACATTGATTTTCGCGTTGTTTAAATTCGCTAAAACCCGGTGCAATGCAATTATGATTGTTCTGGGCACGGGGCTATTGGTTACGTTCGGCATTTTTTATATGGGACGGAGTTGGGAAAAAGATCGTCTGGATTTGGTTTACGACCACCAAGTTAATGCCGCCATTGATACCCTGAACCAGTTTACTAATGCTCATATGTCACTTTTAAATAATTTAAGTGGCTTTAAAAGCTTCAGACATACGATAAGTAAGGACGAATTTAGAGCCTTCGCTACCAATAATTTGGCACATAATATGAATATAAGGTCAATTGCCTGGGAACCAGTGGTAAAGCATGATGAAAGAGCGGATTTCGAACGTGAACTTGCAACAATCCACGATAAAAAAATAAATCTTTGGCAGATAAATAGTAAAAATCAAAAATATAATGCCGACGTGGCCGACGAATATATAGCAGTGAAATTTATTGAACCCTTTGATAAATATGAATATGTACTAGGCCATGTATTAAACACAGATGATAATCGAGCAAAGGCTTTAAAAAAAGCTAGGGATGAGCGTTCCTTATCTATGACCGCGCCGGTTTATCTAATCACAGAGCAGGTAAAATCATCTGCCGCAACAATTTATCAAGCGCATTTTAAAAATGATGAACTGGAAGGGTATATGGCGGTTCTTATCCGCATAGATAAAATGATCGATGGTATTATCGGCAGCGATCCCGAGGTTAAGTTTTATGTGGACTTGTATGATAAAGAAGCCGGCCCGGAGTTAACATTCCGATCTTATGACCAAGATAATGTTGATTTGGCCAACTTATATTCGAAAACAGTGGAATTTCCGATCCTAAACCGCACGTGGGTTATAAAATTCATCCAGCCAACAGAATTTATTGATCAAAATAAAACGTCACAACCGCTTTTCATTTGTATGATAGGTATGATTTTCGCTTCACTTGTCGCTGTTGGAATAATGATACTTTCCGGCCAACGACTTTTCCTGGAAAACCTCGTCCTTGCCAGGACTAATGAACTCGAAGCTGCGAATAGGGCAAAATCAGAGTTCATGGCTAACATGTCCCATGATTTAAGAACACCGCTTAACGCCATCATCGGGTTTTCGGATATTATGAAAAATGAAATGTTTGGAAAACTGGGTTCACCAAAATATAACGAATATGTCACTGACATAAGTAAATCCAGTGAATATCTTTTGTCACTCATCAACGATATTCTGGACTTTTCAGCCATAGAAGCAAACAAACGCCAAATCGAAATGGAAGACCTCGATCTTTGCCCACTTCTGGATCAATGCATTAGATCATTAAAACCTTTAAGTGATGCCAAAAGCATAACGCTCGTACACACGGTTGCTGAAAATTTCCCTCCTTTGCACGCGGACGCAAGGGCGATTAAGCAAATATTTATTAATCTTATCTCCAATGCCATAAAATTTACGACGGACGGGGGAGAGATAACCATCACCGGGAAACATACTGATGGCTTTACGTATCTAAATGTCACCGATACGGGTGAGGGGATCGCTGAGAAAAATATAGAAAAAATTCTCGATCCTTTCACACGTGTTGAAAACCATCCGCACATCAGTCAGGAAGGGACCGGTCTGGGGCTTGCGATCGTTAATTCGTTGATTAAGCTTCATGGCGGCGAATTCGCAATCACCAGTGAGCTATATGTTGGCACCACGGTGACCGTTAAAATTCCTAATAAAAGTGAAAAAAATTGATCAGTTTAAATAATTTCTCCGTATAATAAGCACGGTAGTGTTACAAGCACTATTCTATAGTAATCATTCACAGGATTGTGATTTGCAAATATCTTGCGGATTGACATTATAAAGTCATAATTGGGCATTTAAGTTTGTGGCCAAATTATAATTTCGACCATAAAATTCAGGGAATAAAAGATGAAGAAACTACTGCTCACAACATTATTGTTAATCACGCCAATTAGCATTTCCACTGCTTCCGCCGCCGATTATGTTATCGATGTTGAAGGAATGCATGCGGCGATCAATTTTAAAGTGCGCCATGTTGGCATAAGCTGGCTTACGGGACGCTTTGATAAATTTGCAGGAACATTTTCCTACGATGAAGATAACCTTATGGCATCCAAAGTATCGGTTGATATTGATGTTGGAAGTGTCAATTCAAACCATGAAGCGCGGGATAAACACATTCAGGACCCAACCTATTTGAATGTTGAAGCAAATCCAATGGCCCATTTTGAAAGTACTTCAATTGAAAAAACCAGCGATACCACGGCAACAATCAACGGTAATCTTACGTTAAATGGCGTCACGAAGCCATTTGCACTTATGGCATCGCATGTTGGACAGGGCGATGATCCTTGGGGTGGTTACCGCGCCGCTTTTGAAGCTACCGCGATGTTAAATCCGCAAGATTTCGATTTCCAATTTGAATATGGCGATGTTGAACTGAACTTTTATGTAGAAGGCGTCAGACAATAATCTGACTAAATATAAAATAAAAAAAGGCAGTCAAATTAATGGCTGCCTTTTTTTATCCTTTTCACACATACTTCATTTGTTTGTCATTTGTTTGTCATATCGACTTACTATTTTTTCTTTAAAACATCATGATTGAAAGGAAAAATAAATGATTCTTAATATTCAAAAAATGTTTAAATTCAAGCCAGATTACAATTCTTGGAAAATAGGAAATACACAAACCGAAGCTGACCTTTGCGGATCATCGGAATATACTGATTTTGAAGATCCTCACTCTAATCAAAAAACAAACACTTGTCTGATAGAAGAATTTGATGAATTTTGGACACAAGACGATCCCGATATAAAGAAGTATAAGTCTGCGGCATAAACTACCTGTATTTTATTTCTTCTTCACGAATTCGGTAAGAATGACGATGCAAGCACATGAACGGCAGGGAAGCGGGTAAAAATGAAGTAGAAATATACCCCTTAATTCTAAATCCCAGATTATATCTAAGCTATTGACTTGGACATCTCTTCCACTTTTACCGTAGCTTTGTTTGCGAGGTCGGTTGCTGTCGCAATCTCATTAATACTGACATTAATAGAAGATACTCCAGTTGCGGCATTTTGCATACTTCCTGTCATTTCGCTGGCGGCCGCACTTTGTTGTTCAACCGCCGATGATGAATCTACGACGTAGCTGCGAACTTCTTCCAGGGAGCTTTGAATAGCGACAAAACTATCGTTCACTTCCGTTGAAACTGACTGTATACCAATAATTTCTGAAGAAATTTGTGCAGTTGCATCCGCAGCTTGTGCAGCAAGATTTTTTACTTCACTAGCGACAACTGCAAAACCTCTTCCTGCCTCACCGGCACGCGCCGATTCAATCGTCGCGTTAAGCGCAAGTAGATTAATCTGGCTTGCTATATCTTGGATAAGCTCAACAATACCTGTCATGGAATGGGCAGTTTCAAGTAAACGTTTCATTGCTTTACCACCAGCTTCTGTCCGCCCAAAGGCATCGTCTGATGTCTCTCGTGATTGCTTCATGCTCATAGAAATGGATGAAATTGACGCTTCAAACTCCTCAACAGCAGCGGCAACCGTTTGAACGTTTGCCGTGGTTTCTTCTGATGCTAATGCGGCATTGGTTGACTGTTCTGTCGCACGCGTCATTGCATTTGTAATATTTGTTAATTCTGCTGCAATATCACGTTGCATGACGGATTTTTGTTCACGCTCATGAACAGCTTGTGTGATATCGGTCGCAAATTTGACTACTTTAAACGGAACACCATTCAAGTCAAAAATCGGATTATAAGAAGCCTGTATCCATATTTCTTTTCCACCCTTACCAATGCGCTTGTACTCCGCAGCCTGGAACTCACCATTGTTTAATTTAAGCCAAAAGTCTTTATACTCATCGCTGTTTCCATATTCGGTATCAACAAAAATACTGTGGTGATTGCCTTGAATTTCCGCCAACGTATATCCAAGAGCCGTCAGAAAGTTTTCGTTTGCATCAATAACCGTGCCGTCAAGATTAAAGTGAATAACAGCTTGCGCTTTATTCATTGCTTTAATTTGGCCATCTACATCAGCTGCTTTTAGTTTTTCTTCTGTTACGTTAGTGGCAAACTTCACCACTTTGCGCACCTGCCCGTTAGAATCGAAAATCGGGTTATAAGAAGCCTGTATCCATATTTCTTTTCCACTTTTACCAATACGCTTATATTCTGCCGCTTGATATTCGCCTTGGGCCAGTTTTTCCCAAAATACTTTATAATCATTACTTGTGCTATAAGTACTTTCAACAAACAAACTATGATGCTTACCCTTAACTTCATCTAAACTATATCCAAAAGTGTTGAGAAAATTTTCATTGGCATCAATGATCGTTCCATCAAGATTAAAATGAATAACTGCCTGAGCCTTATTAATAGCATCTATCTGACCTTCTTTATCCGCATTTCGAATTTTTTGCGATGTAACGTCAGTTGCAAATTTTATAATGCTCTTCACATTTCCGTTGCTATCAAAAATCGGGTTATATGTGGCTTGTATCCATATTTTTTTCCCACCTTTCCCAAGGCGCATATATTCGGCCGTTTGAAATTTTCCGGCATTCAGTCCTTTCCAGAAATTAATATATTCTTCACTTTCGCGGTAGCTTGTCTCCACAAATATACTGTGATGTTTTCCCTTTATCTCATCAAGTTCATAACCCAGAGTATTTAAGAAGTTTTCATTAGCAGTGATAATCTTACCGCTAATTTCAAACTCAATAACGGCCTGAGATTTATCTAAAGCAGCCAATTTTTCTTTCAAGTCGTTATCTCTATCACTTCCAAATATTTCAAACATTTCTATCCCTTTCACTTTGCTATACGAATTTGTGACCCCCCAAGGGACACAACTAACAGTTAGTACTAAAGTTATCCCAGTTCTTGGTTAAGATAGTGTTAAATTAAATATGCGCAATTGTAATTTTTGTAATTTTAAAGGGATTGAAGGACATTAATCGGATTATATTAAAAAAATGTACACACTTTATAGTTGATTATCGCGCAAATAATTTATTTTTAGAAACTGTAAATGATTGTAATATCATCATAAAACATATTTGTAATCATATGTTTTAAAATATGATCATTTATAGAGTTTTCCATATATATTACCCTATTTATTTTTGACTCTTGATTTGGATCACCCGACCGTTGACTTGAACCATCCAAAAGTGGCATAATTTATCCCTATATATAGAACCATTCGTGGTTTTTAAACGGTAGCCATATTAAAATAGCGAGGCCAAAATAATGATCTCGCTATTTAATACTGAAAAAAAAGGAGTTTTACCTTATGATACCCCGGGTAATGGGGCTGCCGCATCACGCCATGCTTTAATTTGATCAAGGCGATCATACCACGCAACAATTGCCGGATATTCCGAAACGGGTACTTTTCCAGGGCCATTAACCGCTGCGGTATTTGCCATTGCGAAATCGGCGATTGTTAAATGCGCCCCAGCAACATAATCATTATTTTGAAGTTGTTCTTCAAGCAGAGTTGCATACTTATGAAACCTTTGAAGTCCATCTTTAACAAGTTCCGCATTTGGATCTCCTAGACCGAAAATCGGTTTGGCAAAATTTTCCCATGCAATGGTGCTTATAGCGTTACCAAAGTGAGCAGTTTGCCAATACAACCATTTTGAGATATTTGCTCTCTTCTTTATATCTGACGGATATATTTCATTTTCACCGTGCTGTTCGGCATGACTATCGGCCAGATATTCTAAAATTGCATTTGATTCCCAGACACTGATGTCACCGTCTTCAAGAATGGGAACCGAGCCATTCGGATTTAAAGCCAAAATATCCGGCCCCTTATGTTCGCCCTTGGTCAGATCAAGTTCATTTATCTCAACATCCATTTCTAAATAATTGATTAGTGCCGTCACCTTCCGGCAGTTGGGTGACGCCGAAAAAATATGTAATTTCATGATGTTTTCCTATATCTAAATTATGCGTAACTGTCGTTGCGACGGATCCAAGACATTGAGAAGGGTAGGTCCCCTTCATCGCGGCCTTTTGGCGTCAGATCAAGATAATGATAGCTTCCAATCATCATATCCAATCCACGGCCAAATGTGGAATAACTATGGCAAATAGTTCCATCTTCGAGCTTTAGAAATACACTAATACCCGGCATTTCTTCACCAAAAACCTTGTCGGTATAATTATAACCACTACCATCAGCGTTAGCCTTGCTATCCGGGAAGGTCACGCCAAAATCATTTCCAAAACTATTATTTTCAGCAGATACCCAGTTAAAAGACCAACCAAGCCGCTTTTTATAACCGTTGAGCTTATCAAGGGTGGCATTTGATATGGCAACGAGGCTGGCGTCTCTGGCTGCCAAATGGCCGTCTACACCGTTAAAATTGTCGGCGAGGTAAGAACAGCTCGGGCATCCTTCTTCCCAGTCCTTTCCGAACATAAAATGATAGACAATTAGCTGGCTTTTATCATCAAACAGGTCACCAAGACTTTTCTCACCATCATTACTCATGAAAGCATAATTCTTATCAACCTTCACCATGGGAAGTTCGCGACGTTCTGCCGCCAGCTGGTCACGGGTTTTATCGAACGCCTTTTCTTTTTGTAAGAACGCTTTTCTGGCTTCCAGCCACTGCGCGCGAGATACAATTTTTTGTGTCATAGTTTTTTCCTTCAATTAGTTTTTGCTATGATGCTTTCAAAGCTTGCGAAAGTATTTTCCCAACCTGATCCAACACCGAGTAATCCGTACTCACTTGTAATTCCCTCATGGGTCAACGTCACTTTCGTGCTGTCACCCAATTCTTCAAAATCCAGTGTTACTTTTGATGCTTCGGTCGCGGTCTTTTCGCCGCCCGTGGTTTCCGTTACATGCTTCCAGCTGAATACCAATTTATTATTCGGGCTTACCTCAATATATTCGCCTTCCAGGCAAACCGTCTTTTGGTCGGTTTCATCAAATATAAACCGCCAGATGCCGCCAACACGCAGATCAATTTCCGCACGTATCATGCTGTTGGGGCTTGCACCAAACCACTGCGTTATTTCGTCACTGTCTGTCCAGGCCTCAAATACCCGCGCAGCCGGCACAGTGAATATACCTTCGACGATTACCGGGTTTGATCCCAATTCTGTTTTTAAAAAATTCATCATTGTTTTTTCTTCTTTTCCAGATGTTTTGCAAGAGAAGCAAATTTATCCGCCCAGAACGCTTCGTAATATTTTAACCAGTCCATAGCTTCCTTCATAGGGGCAGCGTCAAGTTTGCAGTGTCGTGTGCGTCCGCGCTTTTCGACAATTACCAGTCCAGCGTCACTAAGCACACGTACATGCTTCGTTACGGCCGTTTGTGACATCGAAAATGGTTCCGCAAGTTTTGATAAGGGCTGCTCGCCGTCCGCAAGTCTGGCCACAATGGCCCGGCGTGTCGCATCACTAAGCGCGGTGAAGGTATTATCAAGTCGCTGCATTTTAATTCCAATATAGTTACTGAACTTATGGGTTGACTATATGCCAACAAAAAATATAATAGTCAACCAAATAGTTGAGTAATTATTAAATGAGGAAAATATGGCACTGGACGAAGACTTGATTAGCCGCATGAGAGCGGCAGCAAAAAACTTAACCGGCATTACAGAAAATCAAATGATGGGTGGTATCTGTTTTTTCCATAATGGTAATATGCTTGGTGGATGCAGTGCTCAAAAAACAGGGGAGCGGCAATTTATGTTTCGTGTCGGTAAAGACAACGAAGAAACTGCCCTAAGCCGGGCAGGGGCTATCCCGGTCATATTGGGTAAGCGTAAAATGGGGGGCATGGTCTTTGTTGATGAAAAACTATGTGATCAAAATACCCTTAAATCATGGCTTGATCTTGCGATGGATTTTGTCGGTGAACTTCCGGCAAAATAATTTCTATTTATTGATTATCAATTCAAAATCACAACGGCCAAATGATTTCCCGTTAATGAGCAGCTCTACTGAATGTGTTCCGGGATAATAAACGCGGGTTGTTATGGGGACTATTTTATGTTTTTTTGCGGCTTTTAAATTCTGACCCGCTTTTAAGGTTGCCATTTTCCATTTAAAAACTTTTGGTGAAGTTTTGCCGTTAGCTTTGCGGTGATGGACGGCGTAATCAATAATAATATTTTGATCATCTGCCAAGGATGACTTTAATTTAACTTCAAATTCAAGCTCTGTTCCATATATCACTTGCGACTTTAGAACATTAAATTGTTTAAGTTCCACTTGCGGCTCATTATAGCCAAATGCTTTTAATGTGTTTTTATGCCCTTGCTTAATAAGAGTACGGCACGCATGTTTAACCAGCCTTATTCTATTCTTATCCGCATTCTTAAGCCACTCGGCGGCAATATCCGCCACAAGGTCCGGATGATCTTTGGCGATATCATTTAAATTATTGGCGACTGAACGGCGTACATATTCTTCACCATCGTCTTTTAAAGCATCCAAAAGTGGTAAAATAGGTGAGGGGTCATCGACAAAAGATTGCAACCTTATTCCCCACGGTAGACGGGGACGCGTTCCTTCCGATATAAGGCGGCGCACATGATGATCAGGATCATCAAGCCATGAATATAGAATTTCAATAACCTGCGCCTGATTTTCCATAAGAAAGAACCTGATATCAAATTCAGCAGTGAACCGTTTCGTCATTTCCTTAAGCAAGTTCATTGATATTTCAAAATGAGATTGCCCCTTTAAGGCAACATAATATGTAATCGGCGCGATCGCCCATCCGGAAATACCATTTTGCCGATTTTCGTCCGCTAAACTCTTTAACAATATTTCAGATGTTCTCTGAAAATCACCGGGAAGGTGCGCTATCAGTGCATCTGTAATATGTTCGGACCGCGCTTTAAGCTCAAGGTCTTCTACACCAGTTGTTGCCTGAGCCGTAAAAGCTTTAGCATCAAACTTTGACCAGGCATTGCTGAGAGCGTGGCCCATATCTTCGATAAGTTTTGCATTTATAAAATTTTTAAAAGGTTCAGCCATGATCAGTACTGTTACTCAAGATTTGAAGGAGTATTTATTAACACCCTGACTGCCGATATAATATCCGATAACTGCAGCGAGCACACCATAACATCCCTTGCTGAAAAGAAATTAAAAGCGACCGCGGTTTTGAAATTGAGTGACTATCCATAATATACCCCGTGTTTAAAATGATTGCATATTACCTTAATGCTCTATGGTAATTATATGTCTTATTTTTCCTGATTATTAAATTCAACGGAAAGTATTTCCACATCACCGTCAAATGTTGCCGTTCTGAGATCGCCGCACCCTTCGACATTCACCGTGTTGATCTGGTCGGTCCAAATATCACGTAAGGCATTATGAATAATGGTTAAGCCTTCTATATTTTCGGGCGCCTTAATTTCCTGATAAACCCAGAAATATATGCGCTCGACTTCATGACCGACATGTTTTAGTTTTAGTTCTTTGCCGTTAAGCGGCTTTATAGCAAAACGTTGCGATACGTAATTGGCAAACAGTTCCTGCGTATCGGCGGAGTTTCTAATGTCGGCCCGCTTGTCAAATAATATTTGGGCCGCATGCTCGCTATCATGCAGGTAAAAGCGGTGCATCACTTCAAGGTTTCCGGTGTTTTTATTAAATAGAACTTTTGTAATCGCCGCACGCAACTGGTGTGCGAAAACGGGCGCTGAATAAACGCCCGTCATCAAAATCGTTAGAAGTATAACGAAAATACGTTTCATTAATTCTCTTCTTTGTCTTTCTCTGTTTTAAGTTCTGTTTTAATATCATGCATGATGTCACGTCGTTTAAGTCCCTTGCGCGGCGGGCTTTTGAAGGCTTCAATCCGGGACGGAATGATACGGCGCGGATAATGGTTATTTTCAACATCCACATCAGCCGTTTCCCAACGCGGATCAACAACCACTTCTGCCAGTTCTTTATCAAGCACCAATAATTTTTTCACAGATTTATAAGAACGGCGCCAAATTTCGGCGGGAATATTATAATTTTCCGTTGATCCGTCCGTATATGTAAGCTGAAGCAGGATCGGCATCACAAGGCCACCTTTGTTTGAAAACTCAAGAACATAATATTTCTTGTCTTCGCGCACTGCACGGGTGAAGGTTTCTTTTTCAACTTCATCCAAACCATTCAAGAAATCAAAATATGTATTTCTTTCTTTATTGGTTACCGTGAATTGGTCATTATCGTCGTGGAAATCACGAACGTCCGGGTTACGGTCCACCCATGAAATCATTCCTTCTTCCTGGTTACGGCTGGTGAAAACTGACGCCGGCTTGCCGTTATGTTCGTCGCGACGACGACTGAAATCAATATCCGGATCTTTTGTATCCATGCGCATGGCATAAATATGATCAAGGGAGATATCCACATGATCAGTTGTATAATACCAACCACGGAAGAACCAATCCAGATCAACACCGGATGCTTCTTCCATTGTACGGAAAAAATCAGAAGGAGTAGGGCGCTTGAACATCCAGCGACGAGAATATTCCTTAAACGCGAAATCAAATAACTCGCGGCCCAAAATTGTTTCCCGTAAAATATTAAGCGATACTGCCGGTTTGGTATAGGCATTTGGCCCCAGACGTAAAACACTATCTGACTGTGTCATGATCGGAACCTGATTTTCTGATTTCATATAATCAATAACATCGCTTGGTTCCGTGCCGTCCATATCGAAATCCCACTCACGGCCCGCAACACTATCAAGATAGCTGTTTAAACCTTCATCCATCCAGGTCCACTGACGTTCGTCTGAATTAACAATCATCGGGAAATACATATGACCAATTTCATGGATCACCACACCGATGAGAAATTCTTTTTCTGCGGCAGTATATGTCCGCGTGCCATCGTCATGAAGGATCGTGCGTGGCCCGTTAAAGGTGATCATCGGATATTCCATTCCACCAACCGGTCCGTTTACCGAAATGGCGACAGGGTAGGGATAATCAAACGAGACCCGGGAATATACTTCCAGTGTATGAATTACGATTTCGGTCGAATATTTTTCCCAAAGCTCACCACCTTCTTTCGGAAAGAATGACATGGCCATAACAAAGGGGTTAACGGCACCACCCTGATTATATCCTTTAGCATCCCACGCAAACTTACGGGATGTCGTCCAGGCAAAGTCACGTACATTTTCCGCTTTAAAGTGCCAGGTTTTTGCCCCGTTAGTGCCTTCCTGTTCGTTTTCAAGAGCTTCTGCTGGTGTCACGATGAAGACCGGCCGGTCTGCTGTTTTTGCCTGTTCAAACCGGTCACGTTGTTCTGCGGTCATCACATCAGTTGAGTTTTGAAGCTCACCGGTTGCCCCAACGATATGATCATCAGGCACCGTCAGGTTTACATCAAAATTACCAAACTCTTGCGTAAATTCACCGCTTCCCAGGAATTCCTTAGCGGTCCACGCTTCATAATCCGTATAGGCCCCCATACGCGGGTACCACTGGGACATTTCGTATATATAACCGCCCCCTTCAATTTCGTCGTCTGGAAAATGTTCATACCCGCCGCGGCCGCCCATAACATCGCTTTCTATGATATTAAAGGCGTAATCGACCGTAAATTTAACACTGCTGCCTGATGAAAGCGGAGAGGGGAGGTCAACACGCATTTTCGTACCGACGACCGTGAATTTAAGATCGCGACCGCCCGATTTAACAGAATTAATTTCAAATCCGAACGGCTGATCTGCCTGTAACTGTTGGGTGCGAAGCTGATTTAAGCTAAGTCTGCCGGGTTTATGATCAAATCCTTTAAGGTTGGCGGGGGAGCTATTAAAAGTCGCCGTTTTATGTTGCATGGAGTTTTTATTAAAACGGTTTTGATCGAGCTGAACCCATAGGAAGCGCATGGTGTCCGGTGAATTGTTATGATAAGTAACTTCAACATCGCCCGTAAGACGGCGTAAATTTTCGTCCAAAGTAACATTAATCACATAATCGGCCCGTTGCTGCCAATATTCATGGCCGGGTTCACCACCCGCCGTTCTATAGGTGTTTGCTGTTGGTAAAATTTCGTCAAGCTGGCGGAATTTATCAACATAATCGCCTTTTGTTTGCTGCACTTGCGCAGCGGCGACTGATGTGATTGATAGACATAGTGCCATTAAAATAGTGATTTTACAAAACATGAAAACTTTGCTCCCGGGTATGTATATTTTATAATGAGAAAAAATATACATACCCGTTGCGGCTGTGCCTAGTAAATAATGCATTTTTTTCGCTTTAACCGGGCCAATTTTTAATATAAGCTTTTTACGGTATCAGGGATAAAAAGAGGAAAAGCATAATGAGCGATCAGGAAAATAAATATGATGTTGTCGTCGTTGGTGGCGGAGCCGCCGGAATTGCAACCATTTCTAGCCTGTTAAAAAGGCGTAATTGGCTGAATATAGCGGTTATTGAGCCAAGCGAAGATCATTATTACCAACCTGGCTGGACCATGGTTGGCGGCGGTATTTTTGTCGCTGAGGAAACAAAGCGAGCCGAAAAAAGCCTTATTCCTGAAGGTGTGAAGTGGATAAAAGACGAAGTAACGACCTTCAATCCGGAAGGCAATAGCATTAATTTAAAGTCAGGCACGACAGTTAAATATGATCATATGATCGTGGCACCGGGGATAACGTTGAATTGGGATGCTGTTTCCGGATTAAAAGAAACACTTGGGAAGAATTGTGTAACTTCAAATTATTCATATGAAACAGCACCCTATACATGGGAGCTCGTGCAAAACTTTAAAAGCGGGAAAGCCGTATTCACGCAACCTCCACTTCCATTTAAATGTGCAGGTGCGCCGCAAAAAGCGATGTATCTATCATGCAGCGAATGGCGTGCTAAAGGGCTTTTGGATAATATAGAAGTTGAATTTTGCAATGCAGGGCCTGCGTTGTTTGGCGTAGCAGATTATATACCGCCGCTAATGGAATATGTGGATAAATATGGTATTGAACTTAGTTTTTCACAGAATTTAATCGCGGTTGACGGTGAAAACAAGATTGCAACCTTCAATGTAACCGACGCGGACGGCAACGTAAGGCAGGTTGAGAAGAAATTTGATATGCTTCATGTTTGTCCGCCGCAATGTCCACCAGAATTTATTAAAAACAGCCCTCTTGCTGCTGAAACGGGCTACCTTGCGGTTGATCCGGCAACATTACAGCATACGAAATACGGCAATATATTCGGTGCAGGGGACATTATCGCGACCCTTAATGCCAAAACCGCCGCCGCAGCCCGCAAACATGCGGGAGTTGTCGCGGAAAACCTTTTATCTGTCATGGACGCTAAGGAATTGGAAGCGATCTATGATGGTTATGGCTCATGTCCGTTAACGGTGGAACGCGGGAAAATTATCCTTGCTGAATTTGGTTATGGAGGCAAGATTATGCCGACATTCCCGGGATGGATGAATAATACATTTAAAGCAACCAGACGCGCATGGTTTTTAAAAGCTGATATACTTCCAAATGTATATTGGAATTATATGCTTAAGGGCAGGGAACTTTTCGCAAAGCCAAAGAAAAAAGCAGGCACCCAACATTAGAGATACAAATTAACAGGGGATTACATGCAGCTGGTTATGTCCATATGGGGATATATTAATGGGAAGATCAGTGTTAAATGTGCCGAATGCAAACATCTTAAAAAAGACAAGTGTTTTGGCCGCATCATCCCGGAAGAAATGCGTGAAAAACCGCGAATGTGCGGATTTTGGAAAAAACGCTTTACGTGGAGAAAGCGTTATTAGCACAAGATAGTGTTTAACGGAGCAGGGGGCTGCTATGTCATCGCTGAAAATTAAATCTGTCACCGAGCAAGGTGTTTTTGATGATATTATTGTAGGTTCCGATAAAAATATTAAGGAAATATCCCATGCTTTACGCGGGCTCCTGGCAGAAGTCATGCCGGACATTACCGAAGTACCGTGGGGCAGGCAGAAAATAGCCGGATATGGCGTTGGACCTAAGAAAATGTCTGAACATTTTTCCTACATTTCACCTTTCAGGGAGCATGTCAATTTAGGGTTTACCTACGGTGCGGCCTTAAATGACCCGACGAATTTACTTGAAGGTGGTGGTGCTAACATGCGCCACATAAAAATAAGATCATTGGACGATGTTAATAATCCGGCGATAAAAGACCTGCTTGTTCAGGCATCAAAACATTTACCGAAATTAAAATAGTAAAAACAGCTCATGCCTGATTAAGTATAGTCCGGTTTTGCATGTTTTCCATAAAAAAACGTGAGAACAAAAAAAGAACATTGACAAATTGGGATATTGAGTTCATCTTATATGCATGGGTTTTTAACGAAACCACAATAATGCTAACATATTGGGGGACAAGGTAAAAGGACCCCAATATGAACTATAATAACCTGAAGGATCGGTATGATGATACGAATATTGCGTTTGATCATTGGCATGCTGATTTTCTACACAATTCTCATATCCAATCCACATTATCAAATTTGAATTTACTGGCTCGCGAATGTTCCAGGCAGGATTTCACAGGTGAGATAAATCATCTGCTTGAATGTTTAATCCAGTATGACCATAAGACAAATCTTATCGCGCAGGAAATTCGCCGTCATCTGACGATCCCGGATCCGTACCAACGACGAAAAGAGGTGCTCAGTAACGTCAAACTGATATTTCGGACATTCGCATGGGAACATCAATTTAAGGAATAAAATATCTGTACAAACTGTAATATAATTGATCAAAGTCAAATTGAAAAATCTTTTCATCCGCTAAGTTAAAGATATTAAACAACAGGAGAGAGATATGTTTTTAAACCCGCAAACCGTTAAGTTCCTCGACGAGAGGGATCATTACCTTATACGCAAAGCAAAAAGCGCAGATGATCTGACAGACTTTGACCTTCAGAAAATCGCAGAAAGCGCCGGCGTCTCCTTAAAGACCGTGACAGAGGACGCAGAAGCCTATAAATTTGATCTAAGACATCATAAGCCGGTTATGTGATGCGATTATCCGCATAGGGTAATTGAAAAGGGGATAAGCGAACAGCGTAAAATAAAAGCCAATGCCATCAGTGGTTTAATCTGTATATTATTCGCATAATATATATTATGGTATATTTTTATATGCATATTCTGTGATCTGGTTTATTAAATGCCGTTGCTCTATATTCTCATTCATATACACAAAACATAAAATGGGAGAATAAAATATGGCCAAAATTTCAACCCCCAATTCAAAAAACATTTCAAAACGCAAATTTATATCCGGTGGTGCGCTTGCCACAACTGCGGCGGCGGTGACGAGCTTTAACATCAATACATCATCCGTGAATGCACAAACCGCTTCCATAGACGCCAGCAGCGGCCTTAAGACCGGAATAATGAAGCCAATGACCTATACGGAGCTCCCCGGGTTTTTATCTGCGGCGCAAATCGCCCCTCATTATAACAATCATTATGGCGGTGCGTTAAAAGGCCATCTGGACCTGGACAAACAAATAGATGAAATGACCGCTAGCGGCATGCGAAACGGTGCCGCTTACGCGACAATGCAGTGCGGCCACACCATGCGGGGCAACAGCACCCTGCTCCATGAAGTGTTTTTTGATGGCATGACGGCAAGCGCGTCTGACCCGGCAGCAAATATTCGCGCAGTAATTGAGGCCCACTTTGGCAGCCTTGAAAAATGGCAGGCTGATTTCGCGGCGGCGTCCGGTACCGCGAGTGGTTGGTCAGTTCTAAAATAAGCGGAAAGCTTTATAATGTGGTCAGTGATGCCCACGCTGATGGCGTATTCTGGCAAGCGGCACCGATCATCGCGCTGGATATGTATGAACATAGTTATTATGTGGATTATCAGAATAATAAAGGCACTTATATCAACAAGTTTTTTGACTATATTAACTGGGATTCGGCCGAACGGCGTTTGAAAGAAGCAACATGATAATTTTTAAGAAACTGTACCCCTCTTCACGCTTTTAACATGAGTGTATTTTCAACTAAATTTATTTAGATTTGCAAAAATATTGCTGATATATATGCGGTTGCCCTGTATAGTCACCGGAATCAGTTCAACCAGCAGGATTTAGGATGGCTCCAAGGGTCAGGAGATCAAATAGAACCACAGATCCAAGAACGACCCTTCTTGAGAGCGAAAGTACAAGGAAATTCATGAAACACTACGGCAAAATCTGCACATTGATGTATGACCTCGATAAACCTGTGGTTCCCGAAATCGACTTGGCTTTCTACCTAAGCTACGTGGAAGAGGCCAACGGGCCCATACTGCAACCCATGGTGGGCACGGGGCGTTTTGCCCTGCCGCTGATGGAAAAGGGTTTCAAGATCGATGGCGTAGACGCATCTGCTGACATGTTGGCCAAATTCCGGCGCGTCTGTAAAGAGCGTGGCCACGATGCCAATATCTACGAAAACACTCTGGCGGAGATGGAACTGCCAGAGCTTTACGCCTTAATCTTTATCACCTCAGGATCATTCTCTCTCATCACCGATGACGAGGAAATTTCTCGTAGTCTGACAAATATCAATCGACATTTATTACCCGGTGGCTGTTTTGTCTTCGAAGTATCTGAATACGATGACGCTCACGCCCTTGATCATCATTGGCTTGATCATCATTGGAATGGCAAGTGGCTGAAGTCTCCAGAGGGCGAGATCGTGCTACAGAGCGTAGTTCAGAACGATCAAGACAGAAATTCCGACACTGTGCATTCTCTGGTGCGTTATGAGCTGATTAAAGACGGCAGGTTGGTTGACACTGAGTTCCTGGAGTTTTCTCTGAAATATCATAACAAAGGCGGGGACAAACTCAAGGCTCTGCTTGACGAACATGGTTTCGAAGATGTCGTCTACTACAATTCCTATGACAAGACCTATGACAAAGGTAGAAAGAATTCCAATCTGATTGTTGAATGCCGCAAGAAGCAAGACTTTTCCAGAAAAAGACCTTAATAACTATTTTATTTGCTGTAGCCAAATCGAACGTATTTTAAAGCGAACGAATGAAACCCGGATAGTGGCAAAGCTAAAGGCATTAAGTGAAACACCAAAATAATTTTTAAGAAACCTTGCCCGTCTTTCTGTTTTTAACATGCGGTTCGCCAATATCTTTGCTACGATGCTTTAATTCTTGTTCAAGCTCTTCAACGCGTTTTCTTAACGCGCAAACCTCCGCGAACATATCTTCCAGTGGTTTTGCGATCGGGTCGGGTATTTCCGCCGTGGTGATGCCGTAAGCGCAGAAATCTTTCTTTTCGTTCTTCTTTACTTCGGTGGCGGGAATGCCAACAACGGTTGTACCCGCCCTCACCGGTTTAATCACGACCGCGTTTGAGCCAACCCGTGCATTTTTTTCGATGGTAATTGGCCCAAGAATTTTGGCCCCGGCGCCAATGATTACCCCGTCCTCAAGGGTCGGGTGGCGTTTGTCACCGATGAGCGACGTACCGCCAAGGGTAACCCCTTGATATATTGTGACATTATCACCAATTTCCGTGGTTTCACCGATGACAATACCCATACCGTGATCAATGAAAAATCCGCCCCCGATTTTAGCACCTGGGTGAATTTCAATGCCGCTGAAAAACCGCCCCAAATGGGAAATAAACCGCCCTAACGTGAAGCATTCTTTTTTCCATAACCAATGGGCCGCGCGGTAGAAAATAAGCGCATGAACACCAGGGTATGATAAAAGTACATCAAATGTTGATCTGGCGGCCGGGTCCCGTTCTAAAACAAGGGCGACGTCTTTTCGAATATTATCAAACATGTTTTTTCCTCAAAGCCAATTTGGAGCTATAACCAATTTGGACCTACAGCCAATTTGGATAAGGCAGGTTTTTTTCTTTCAAAAATTCCGGGTTAAATAACTTGCTCATATAACGGGTACCAACATCACAAAGCACCGTAACAATGGTGTGACCCGGACCCATTTCGCGTGCTAGGCGAATGGCAGCTGCCACATTTATCCCGGAAGACCCGCCAAGGCAAAGCCCTTCATGTTTTAAAAGATCAAAAATGACTTTAAGGGCTTCCTCGTCAGGGATTTGATAAGCGTCATCAACAACGATCCCTTCGAGATTAGCGGTGATGCGTCCCTGCCCGATCCCTTCGGTAATTGAACCACCTTCTGATTTAAGTTCGCCGTGCTTATAATAATTATAAAGTGCCGCACCCATCGGGTCCGCGAGGACGATTTTGATGTCTTTGTTATATTCTTTAAGTCCGATCGACATCCCACCAAGGGTACCGCCGGTACCCACAGCACAGGTGAAGGCATCAATTTTACCGTCGGTTTGCGCCCAGATTTCAGGCGCCGTGGTGTTAATGTGGGCGTCGCGGTTGGCCACATTGTCAAATTGATTGGCCCAAATAGCCCCATTTGGGTTTTCTGTGGCGATTTCAGCGGCTAGCCGCTGCGAATATTTGATATAATTATCCGGATCTTTATATGGTTTCGCCGGAACAAACCTCAGATCCGCACCGCAAAGACGCAGCATGTCTTTCTTTTCCTGCGCTTGTGTTTCCGGCATGACGATGACGGTTTTATAACCCTGCGCATTACCGACAAGCGCAAGACCAATACCGGTATTTCCGGCCGTACCTTCAACCACGGTACCGCTCGCTTTTAAGGCACCCGACTTTTCCGCTGCGCGAATAATACTAAGCGCGGCACGGTCTTTCACCGATCCACCGGGATTAAGGAATTCCGCTTTTCCTAAAATTTCACATCCGGTCTCAATCGATGCTTTTCCAAGCCTGATAAGCGGTGTGTTTCCAATGGTTCCAACAAACCCTTCGCGCGCATCCATTTCGTCTGATCCTTCCTGTATTTAATTACATATGGGAACAATATGCAGGATAACAAGAATGGTTCGTTTGCCAGAAGTTTTCAACATATAAAAAATTCCGCAAAAAAGTGTATTTTTTTATTGGCAATGTAAATAAGGGGCTGTATAAGATGCCAACCAAATCGGCATTTGCCGCATTAAAGTGATCAATATTCCCCGATAGCTCAGTTGGTAGAGCAGTAGACTGTTAATCTATTTGTCGCAGGTTCGAGTCCTGCTCGGGGAGCCACTTTTTATTCTTTTCTCCATATAAAATTAGTTTATAGAGCCAAATCATTGTAAAATATGATTGTTGGACAAATCATCATAAAATAATTGAAACATGTCCCAAAATAAGAATATTGCCTAAATACTGTAAAATTTATTTACACACATTTTTCTGTAAATACTTCATTAACCATCTAACATACTGAAAACATTAATTTTTAGAAAGTTGGCATACCTTTAGCATGTATGATTACATGAATTTGTAACTTTAAGAAGTTAAAATTATCAGTCTAAGAAAAATCCAGATCGATATAATTGACAGTTAAAACCGTAATAATAATCGGCTGGCTATCGATTAAATTTGGGAAACTGGGGAGTATAAATGTTTTTTGTTTATAGTTTGAGGAAATATGGCAACGATCCCGCGATGATCATCGAGGTCGGCATCACTTCAGGTTATGCGAAATTAGCTGGCTTAATAGATGCTGACGACATAGCGCAAAGGGACTAAAATGGCCATTCATAATCCTTCCAGTGCCGCCAATCAAGACGAACCGGAATACCAAAACATATCCGAAGCTTATTCAGAAATAATGGGAATTGAAGAAGTTTGTGATTCAGATAGTTTTTTAAACTTTGGCGGAGATTCTCTGGGTTTCATATTGGTATCGATGGCTGTCGAAAAATATATTGATTTTCTTCCCCCTAACTGGGAAGCCCTGACAATTAAAGAATTGGAACTTATTAAAACCAATCAATTTAAAAGTGATCCGGGTAGCATCCCGCTTAAGAAAAGTTGGGTCGCCATTGGTTTAATAATTTTCTTTTTTATTTTGGGAGAAGTATTATTACAAACGCGAAACTATTATAAAACCGGTAGAAGCGCATATACATTGCTCACGGCCGGAAGCGGCCTGATGTTTAATGAAGACTTGGGAACAAGCACATATAGGCCAAATTTGACGTTCTCGCCGTATGAGGATGTTGTTTATTCCATCAATTCTCTTGGACTGCGCAGCCCAGAAATACCCATTCAAAAAGAAGCGAATGAACTTCGCATTGCCGTTGCAGGCGCCTCTACAATTGCTGGCATATTTGCCGAAACGAATGACCGCACATTATCGGCTATTCTTGAAAAAAAATTGCGGAACGAAATCGCTAAAAACTACAATGTCAACGTGATTAACGGTGGAATTGAAGGAAATACTATGGCCGGCATTCAGGAAGTAACAGAGAATATCCTGGTTAAGATGCAGCCTGATATCATCATTATTTACCCTGGATTAAATGACCTGTCGATGATTTGTGGGGAAATAGAAAAAGAAGCCGTTGAATATAAAGGTTTCGACTATTACCCAAAGATTCCAGGCTGGGTCCTGAGCAAGGAATTGATCAAAAAAAACACATTATTTATAAGGGAATCAAAAGCAAAAAACGTAGAAATGTTTGACCCTCAGGATTTAGACACGACTGCTTACCGTCAAACGCTTGATAATTTAGTCAATAATATTAAAAAACAAGGCATTAAACCGGTTTTAGCAACTGTAGCACGCGCCTATAACAACTCAGATGCAACACTTGAAGAAAAAATAGATATTGCCGTATCGGCGTTATACTACAGCCCCTGTCTTGATATTAATTCATTAATTGAAACTGGTGAAAAATACAATTCTGAAATGGAACTCGTAGCCGCGAAATATCAAGTTCCAATTTTAGATCTTGCAAAGCACATGCCCGGAGGCGAAGACTATTTCGCCGATGGAGGTCATTTTAATTTTGAGGGTGAGAAGCAGGCGGCAACAATTATATTGGAGCAATTGAAATCTTTAGAATTAGTGAATTAAAATGGCAGTTACATCTCTCTCCTATTTTGCATTTTGCTTCATCGTCCTTGTCGTTGTCACCGCGCTTCAAAAGGACAACGAAAAGAAAAAACTTTTTCTCATGCTTTCGAGTTACTACTTCTACTCGACTATAGATTGGCGATTTTCAATTTTATTGATTACGCTGACGGTACTCAACTTTATAGCCGGTAGAGTTATTGACACCTCACCCAGAGCTATCATCCGTAAATCAGCCCTCGCCGTCGCTATTATTTTGAGCCTTAGCATCTTATTTTATTTCAAGTATGTGAATTTCTTTTTTGCCTCAATATAAGATTTCCTAAACTTATTCGGCATGAGTGGTCAAAGCCCCGT
>JAJFIR010000042.1 GCA_021774795.1 Emcibacteraceae bacterium
GCGAAGAAGATGATCCTTCGGCACCAGAGATTCCATCTGGACCATCTCGAATGCAAACTGTTTCTGACCTATTTTCTTTAACATGCCCCATTGAATCAAAAAGTCCCGGCAAAAGCCAGGACTTTGTCAACAGTCTGAGCCGGAGGAAAACTCTTCCGGCTTTTTTTATTAATTGGATTTTATATAATTATACATCGTATCAGCATCAGATACTTCAAACGGATCAGTAGGGCAATTATCGCTGTAACCTTCTTCAGAGAAGATCTTTACAATTTCACCATTATCAACGAGCATTGAATAGCGCCAGCTACGCATACCAAAACCCAAATTATCTTTATTTACAAGCATGCCCATTTTGCGGGTAAATTCACCGTTACCATCAGGCAGCAAGAAAACATTTTCCGCCTTTTGACTGAGACCCCATTGATACATAACAAAAGCATCATTAACTGAAATACAGACAATTGCATCAACACCTTCAGCTTTAAACTGATCATAAAGTTCTTCATATCTTGGAAGATGGCTTGTTGAACATGTTGGTGTAAATGCACCTGGTAGTGAAAAGACCACTACTTTCTTATTCTTGAATATTTCATCCGTACTCAAATCTTTCCACTCAAATGGATTTGGGCCGTCTATTGCGTCGTTTCTTACTCTGGTTTTAAAAACCACATTTGGAACATTAGTCATTATTTTCATCCTTTAAAATATCGTTACAACATCTTATATAGTAGTTTAGAATAATTATAAAGTAATTTTTGTAAAAAAATAGGTTAAATCCACAACTCGAATTAAGCTTCGCGAGATTTTATCGACTATAAACACATTATTCTGAAACACCCACGGCAAAAATTATAAAATATTGAAAAAATCTATGTTGGCAGATAGTATTTACCAGTAACAAAATATGAAGACAGAGGATAGAAAATGACATCAGAAATAACACGTCGTGAATGGCTAGCTGGCGGCACTTTACTAGCAGGTAGCCTGATTGCTTCAAACATCGCAAAAGCGCAAACCGTCATGGAACCAAATTTAAACCCCACACCAAATAATGCTATACGGGCAGGTTCAAACGAAAATGTTTATGGCCCGTCTCTAAAAGCACAAGAAGCGATGAACAAAGCAATGAAAACCGCACATTTATACGACTTTAGGTCGCAGTTCGTCTTAAAAAAAGTTATCTCGGAAATTGAAAACATACCGGAAGACCATATTGCTATGGCAAATGGCTCGAGCCCGTTTCTCGAAAAAGCGGGTTATGTTTCGCGGATTCAAGATGGAACCGTACTCGCCCCCTATCCAACCTATAATACGTTATCCAGTACCGCCAGAACACTCGGCGGAAAAGTCATTGACGTTCCCGTTGATGAAAATATGTCCGTCGACCTTGAAGCGATGAGAACTGCAATGACTGACGAAGTAAAGATGATATATATATGCAATCCGAATAATCCAATACCAACGATAATTGAAAAAAAAGCGCTACGCGAATTTTGCATTGAAATGTCGAAAAGAGCCATCATCGTCATCGATGAAGCTTATTATGAATATGTAGATAATCCTGACTTTTCATCAATGGTTGACCTCGTTACAGAACATAAAAATATTATTGTTGCGAGAACTGCCTCAAAAATTCATGCGTTCGCCGGTATTCGCGTTGGATTTGCCTTCGCACATCCCGAAACTTTGTTGCTCATTGCAGGAAGATTTAATTTATCTATGGGTAATGTCGCAATGCAAGGCGCAATAGTAAGTTATCAGGACACTGAATATCAGAATTTCATAAAGCAAAAAAATAAAGAAAGTATGGCCATTCTGTATGAGTTATTTGAAGACCTTAATCTTCCTTATATAAAATCGAATACAAATTTTGTTTTCTTTAAAGCGGGTCGTCCGTCTAAGGAAATAGCAACAGAACTGCGAAAACACGGTATCATGAGCGGACGTGAATTTAAACCGTTCACGGATTGGGTCAGGTGGAGTACCGTCAAGCCACAAGAAATGCAATATGTAGCGGACACCTATAAAAAATTGTACGGTTAATAGCGCGAAAGAACAATATTTAACGGCATCTGGTTTTGATCATGTGCCGCTTTTATTTGGTTCTTGGATTTCTGAATTATTTGTGATTAAATATGTTATATTATTTCAAAAATATATTACGTACAAAAACCATAGCCCAAAAAAAGAGATATAAATGACCAAAAGTATTACACGCCGCGAATGGCTAACTGGCACTACAACCGCTGCTGCAACAGGTTTAATGCTATCTACAGTAAGTGCCACTGCGCAAAGTTTTATGCAGCCAAATATAAACCCAACTGCGAAAAATCCGATAAGAGCACATTTAAACGAAAATGCTTATGGGCAATCATTAAAAGCAAGAAAAGCCATTGCTGCCGCTGCCGACGATTCTCATAAATATGCGTTTGAATCAATTTTCGAATTCTTGGCACTGCTTACAAAGTTAGAAGATATTCCACGCGAATATGTCATGGTTGGTGGTGGTTCTACTGAGTTTCTCGAAAAGGCTGCCGTTTTTAACGCGATTGAGGGGGGCGATATTTTGTTGCCTACCCCTACATACGGTGATATCGCCCGCTTTGGCCGCACGCTTGGGTCAAAGTTGATCGAAGTTCCCGTTGGTGAAGATATGGCCATTAACCTTAATGCGATGCGCGAAGCAATGACCGATAACACAAAACTTATCTATCTTTGTAATCCAAACAACCCAATTCCATCAATCATAGAAAAAAATGCGTTAAAAGAATTCTGCAATGAAATGTCAGAAAAAGCGACAGTACTTATTGATGAGGCATATTTCGAATATGTGGATAATCCCTCCTACGAAAGTATGATCAGCCTGGTTAAAGAAAACAAAAATATAATTGTCACGCGCACCGCATCAAAAATTCACGCGTTCGCAGGGATGCGCATTGGTGCTTGCTATGCTCATCCGGATATAATTAAGAAAATGTTTGGTCTTTTTACCAACACGCTAAATTTGCCCGCTTTGCGCGGCGCAATTGAAAGCTATCAGGATATGGAATATCAAGCTTTCTTAAAACAAAAAAACAGCGAAAACCAACAGATTATATATAAAATGCTGGATGACCTCGACCTTGAATATGTTGAAAGCAACGCGAATTTCATTTTCTTCAATGCTGGTCGTCCGTCAAGCGACGTCGCTGACACTATGAAGAAACATCATATTCTGACCGGCCGCGAATTCAAACCATTTACAAACTGGGTGCGGCTCAGTTTGACAAAACCAGAAGAAATGCAATATTTCGCAGATATTTATCGCCGCGAATTTGGTTAAAATATAACTTACTATCGGGAGACTAAAATGACAAATAATATCACCAGACGCGAATGGTTAGTTGGAACAACGGCTGTAGCAGGCGGCATGGTTCTTAACAGTTCCGTATCTGCACAAAATATGAGCGAAATGATGAATATGGGGGCGCCGATAAGCAAAGATAATCCCATCCGTTACACCAATAATGAAAACCCATATGGTATTAATCCAAAAGCTATGAAGGTGATCCTCGAAGCTTATAAAAAAGCCCACCTTTATAATTTCACCATAAGACGAGAACTGATAGATTTAATCGCAGGCATAGAAAAAATACCTTCAGAGTGTATCGCCGTTGGTGCCGGGTCAGGTGAATATTTAATGGCTTCGGGGGCACTCGCCGGGATTACTGGAGGAGATGTCATCGTCCCACACCCGACTTTTGCAGCCATCACCCGAAGTGCTTCAGCACTCGGCGCTAATATCATTCGTGTCCCTGTCGAAGATGATCTTTCTATCAGTCTTGAATCGATGCGAAAAGCAATGACGAATAATACAACATGTGTATATTTGTGTAATCCAAACAACCCTATCCCAAGCATCATTGAAAAAACCTCGCTTGAGCAATTCTGTTTGGAAGTTTCAAAAAAAGCGATGCTAGTTATTGACGAAGCTTACTTTGAATATGTCCGCGATGACGGATACTCGACAATGGCACATCTGGTGAAAGATAATCCAAACATTATTATCCTGAGAACCGCCTCAAAAATTCACGGCTTCGCAAACGTGCGTATCGGGTTTGCTTTTACTCATCCAGACACCATGAAAAAGTTGATGACATTCAGATCAGGAACCACGTCATACCCCGCTATCATGGGTGCTATTGCGAGCTATAAGGACACTGAATATCAAAAATTTATTGTTGATAAAAACTATGAATCTCTTGGGATACTCTACAAAATGTTTAAAGAACTTGATATGCCATATGTCAATGCGCACGCAAATTTCGTTTATGCAAATGCTGGCAGAGATGCTATGGAAGTTAGAAGTAAACTCCTTGAATCCGGTATTCTAATCGGACGAAAATATGACCCGTTCCCCAACTGGATCCGCATAAGCACCGCTAAACCCGAAGAAATGGAATATTTGGTGAATATTTACAAAAGGGACTTCGGCTAAAAAAAAATAAAACGACATAATTAAAGGGACATAAAATGACAAACAATTTGACAAGACGCCATTGGTTGAAAGGAACCACCGCTGTCGTCAGTGGGTTATTACTTGCAAATTCCGCCTCAGCGCAAAGCGTAACCATCGATGGCTACACACCTACGCCAGAAAACCCTATTCACTTTAGCTCCAATGAAAATCCATATGGTATAAATAGAACGGCGCGGAAAGCGATGAATAAGGCATATGATGTCTCTCATCTCTACGGTGGGCCGGGACGGCGCGAGCTTACTGACTTGATTGCAAGCATTGAAAAAGTTCCAACAGAAAATATTTTAATTTCAACAGGCTCCGGTGAAATATTAAACACCTTAGCTTTGATTGTTGCAATCGAAGGCGGAAGCATTCTTGCCCCGAACCCGACATTTGATAATCAATTTATGGCTTACGCTGAAAGAATGGGAATTAATAAAGTTCGCGTTCCAGTAGCAGATGACATGAGTATTGATTTAAATGCCATGCGTGCTGCTATGACCGATGATGTCAAAATAATTTATTTGTGCAACCCTAATAATCCGACGCCGACCATAATGCACGGCGAAGAATTAAGAGAGTTTTGCCTTGAAATGTCAAGAAGATGTTATGTATTTGTCGATGAAGCATATTACGAATATGTAAACGATCCAAATTACGAAACGATGGTTCCACTTGCAATCGAAAATGAAAATATCATTGTGACACGTACCGCATCGAAAATTCACGGATTTGCAGGTGTGCGCATCGGTTTTGGATTTGGATCGACCGCTATTTTAAGAAAAATTAAAAATCATCTGACCGGCACTGTAAACACCATTGGCCTATATGGTGCGATCGCCAGCTATAAAGACAAAGCTTATCAAGAATTTGTTCTGCGTAAAAATCAAGAATCGCTCGAAATTCTCTATGAACTTTTTGAAAAACATAATTTAAGATATATCGAATCCCATACCAACTTTACCTATGTTGAAATGGGTATCGAGGCAAAGGAAGTTGGTGAAAGGTTCAGAAAGTACGGTATTCGGGTTGGAAGACCGTTTCAACCCTTCACAAATTGGTGCCGAATTAGTACAGGAAAACCTGAAGACACAAGATACCTAGCAGAGGTTTACGAAAAAGAATTTGTCTCTTGAAGTTGCATAACATATTGAGAAAAAAGGCATTGCTGTAATTCAGTAATGCCTTTTCAATTTTCAGAAATGATTTTCGTGACAAATCAGTAAAAATTGGTATGTTGAGTTATATTATTTCATTACATTTCATAAAGGGCCGAAAATGAAAAACGATATCTCAAGACGTGATTGGTTAAAAGGTGGTTCAGCGCTTGCAGGGGCGCTCTTAATGGGCAGCAGGGCTAATGCGCAAAATATGGCCGTTCCCGGTTTCGTCCCCACACCGGAAAGTCCATTGCGGTTAGGCACCAACGAAAACCCTTACGGTATATCACGAGTGGCACGAAACGCTATCATCGATATGTTCGATACCGCCCACCATTACGGCAGAGGCCGCAGAATGGAACTCACGAACATTATTGCTGAAATAGAAGGCGTCGACGCCAAAAACATCACTTTTTCAGGTGGCTCTGGTGAGATATTAAAAACCTTGGCTTTAATCACTGCGGTTGAAGGAGGCACTGTTTTAACGGCTGATCCAACTTATCATGATCTAACCCGCTATGCGGAACGTCGCGGTGTCAAAATAAACCGCGTTCCAGTCGATGAAAGTATGACGATTGATCTAGATGCGCTTAAAGCAGCATATACTGATGATGTAAGCATAATTTATTTGGTTAACCCGAATAACCCACTACCGACAATTATGGAAAAAAATAAACTCAAAGAATTCTGCATCGAGATGTCAAAAAAATGCTTGGTGTTTATTGACGAAGCGTATCACGAATATGTACAAAATCCCGATTATGAAACTATGGTCCCTCTCGCCGTCGCAAATGATAATATCATGGTTGCGCGAACCGCGTCAAAAATTCATGGTTTTGCCGGCATTCGCCTCGGCATCGCATATTCAACCGAGAAATGGATTGGTAAGCTAAGAGAATTTATGACAGGCTCAACAAATCAGCTTGCTATCGCAGGTGCCGCAGCCAGTTACAAAGATACAGCAACACAAGATTTTTTGCGCCGGAAAAATAAGGAAGCATTTGATATCACATATGCTTTATTTGATAAGCATAATGTTAAGCACATCAAGTCTAATGCTAATTTCACATTTTTCGAAACAGGAATGGATATAACGGAAGTTCGCGAAAAATTCAGAGCGAACGGAATTATAGTGGGTCGTCCCTTCCCGCCATTCACGACCTGGTGCCGGGTCAGCATGGGCAAACCGGAAGACATGGAATATTTTTCAAAAATTTATGAAAAAGAATTCACAAGCTAAGCTTCATTAGTTATCGAGATAAGGCATCGTTTCACTGGAACGGTGCCTTTTTTCTATTTAAGTGACAAACACATTATTTTTGTTATTCTATATCCATTCACAAAATGAAGGGACAAAAAATGACGGGAAAAATCACAAGAAGAGAATGGCTGATTGGCGGCACTGCACTTGCTGGCGGGCTTGTACTAGCAAGCGAAGCACATGCGCAAAGCATTACGATTGAAGGATACGTACCGACCCCGGAAAATCCAATCAGGATGAATGCAAATGAAAATCCGTATGGTGTTAACAAGAAAGCCAGTATTGCAATGCACAAAGCTCATCAAATGGGCCACCTATATGGCGGCGGCGGCGCGCAGGGACCACTTACAGAACTCATTGCAGGCATGGAAAATGTACCGGTAGAAAATACGATGGTTGCGGGCGGCTCCGGTGAAATTCTAAAAACACTTGCTTTAATAGTCGCCATGGAAGGCGGTAAAATTCTGGCACCACTGCCCACATATGACGACACTTTCATGGATTATAGTAACCGTCGTGGTATAGAAAAAATATGGGTTCCGGTCGCTGATGACCTTTCAATTGACTTAGACGCAATGAAAGCGGCCTACACGGATGACGTAAAAATTATCTATCTATGTAATCCCAATAATCCAATCCCAACGGTGATACACGGCGAAAAATTAAAGGAATTCTGCAAGGAAATGTCGCAAAAATGTTATGTTTTTGTTGATGAAGCTTATTATGAATATGTCAATGACCCTAACTACCAAACCATGATTCCACTGGTAACCGAATACCCGAATGTGGTTGTGACACGCACAGCATCAAAAATCCATGCCTTTGCTGGCATCCGCATTGGTTTCGGTTTCGGTTCGCCGGAAATGCTTGCCAAAATTAAAAGCTTAATGACCGGGTCAATTAATGGTCCCGCCATGTGGGGGGCTATCGAAAGCTATAAAGATACTGAATACCAACAATTCGTCCTGCGTAAAAACAAAGAAGCATTGCAAGTTCTCTATGATTTCTTTGATAAACATAATATGCGCCATATCAAATCCAACGCTAACTTCACTTTCTTTGAAACCGGTATGGATGTGGAGGAAGTTTACGCAAGGGTGAGAAAACACGGCATTGCAATCGGTCGCCCGTTCCCGCCTTTCTTAAAATGGATGCGGATCAGTACCGCGAGGCCAGAGGACATGGTATTATTCACAGAAGTTTATGAGAAAGAATTTTTCAGTTAAGCAAAAAAATTAGTTAAGCCAAAAGAAAAGACGCCTTCATAATGAAGACGCCTTTTCGTAATTTCGGTGTTAGGATTACACGTTTTCGCTAATCCAGCTTTCAAAGTCACCTTTTGAAGTATTGCCAACTTTCATTGCCGCAACTTCACCGTTTTTAAACATAAGCATAGTGGGAATACCTCGAACACCATATTTTGTTGGTGCTTCAGGGTTCTCATCAATATTGACTTTAGCAAAAGTCACTTCTTCCATATTATTTGAGACGTCCTCAAAAACAGGACCAAATTGCTTACATGGTCCGCACCACTCTGCCCAAAAATCAACGATTACTGGTTTATCCGACTTTAATACTTCCTGATCGAATGCGGAATCTGTTACTGCAATTATGCTCATTATTATTTCCTTAAAAAATGTCCTTCATTAATAATGAACTTAAGAAGCGATGGCCACATCGTCAAGAGCCAAGGCAGTTAAAAGGTAATTTTATTTAATATTTCATCGGGTATTTCCATTAAAGTGCAGATATCCGTCCAAAGCAAAAAGGACCGAACGTCAAATCCCGGATAAATATTCTTAAGCACCGCCGAATATGCTGCCATTTGCCGTAAATAAATTCTTGGAATTTTATCTGCGCGTTCCGCCGGCGGTCTGTTGGTCTTATAATCCACTATGAGTATCTTATTACCACTTATCACCAGCCTGTCCACTTGACCACTCAACGAATATGCCCCAATTTGCCCAACAATTGGCACTTCAGCCTTGCTGTCTGGACCAAATAATACCGCAAGACTTTCATCTTCTATTATTGTAAGAACTTCAGTTGAAATTTTGCTTATATCCGAAGCCGAAAGATCAACCGCTTTTTGCGATAGATATTTAATAGCAGCATTTGCGCGGTCATCCGGCGGCAAATCAGGTAAGATTTCAAGTAACTTATGGATCACCCGGCCACGATGATATTTTCGTTTATCCAGCTTGATGTGTTCCGCTAATTGAAGCGGGCTTGTTGTCACTTCTTCTGAATCATCTGGTCGTGACGGGCTAAGTGGTCTGCTGGGTATCGGCTCGGCCGCTGGCAAAGTATATGCCCAGCCCGGCAGCTTATCCGAGAATGGTGGGCTTTTCTCTTCTTTTTTAACCTTTTTAACGTACGACTTGGCCATATGCTCTCGCCTGAGTATTGCATGATCGCCTTCGGCAACCTCCTCGCAACCCTCCATTTCAAGCACGGCATTTCGGATTAAATCGTACCAACAACCTTCTTTGCGATTACTATTATGCTTATTTTCCCACCCTGTGATATAAAGTCTGTCTTCCGCGCGCGTCATTGCCACATAAAGAAGCCTTTTATTCTCGTCTTCTAACTCTCTTTTGCGATTTTCATAGGCAGTTTTCCCGGCTCCAACCCGTGTATCTTTATTTTTTACCCAAAGCATATAACGTTGGCGATCTTTCTGGTGCCAGAATAATGTATCTTTAATATCAACGGCTTGACAAGTATCAGGTAAAAAAACTATCGGTGCCTGAAGCCCTTTTGCGCCGTGAACAGTCATAATGCGAACCATGTCCCCACCTTGCTCCATATCGCGTTTTATTTTAATCTCCCCTTTTTCAATCCAACTCAAGAATCCTTGCATGGATGAAATGTTATTTTGCTCGTAACTCATTGCTTTATTTAAAAACTCATCCACTGGATCATTGGATTGCTCTCCAAGGCGGGCGATAAGCATTTTACGCCCCTTCAATGGCCCCAAAAGATAGGAAAAAAATTCAAACGGAGGATGAAAATCCGCATAATTGGTCAGACGTGTCAAATAGTCGGCAGCTTCACCAAAAGAAGTACGCTCTTTGCGCCTTTTTAGCAGTGCGGACCAGAGACTTTCTCTTTCCCCTCTTGGATTAGCAACGTCGAATAAATCTTCTTCACTCATTCCGATAAACGGACTTTTAAGAACCACTGCTAAAGTCAAATCATCGCCTGGCAGGAGCGTGAAGTTCGCCATTGCCATAAGATCCATCACAGCAAGCTGGTCAGTTAATACCATTTGATCAAGGCCCGCGACGGCAATTTTGCGTTTTTTGAGTGCTCGGATCATATAATGGACAAATTCCTTACGCTTTTGTACTAAGATTAAGATATCACCCGGTGTGATAGGGCGGCCTTTAGATGCAAGAATTTCACCACTTCTGATCCAAGATTGAATTTTATCCGCTATCTGATCTGCTAATTTACGTTTGGGATCATGAGTAGGATTTTGAATTATCGGAGGTGACCAGTTTTCCTGTTGTTCGACCTCTTCCGGTAACTGTGGATCCCATATTTCGATCAATCCCGGTTCATTCGTGCGGTGAGTATTGTGGCGAATTTCGTCGGAAGCAAAGGATATGGCATGTCGATGGTCTTCGCTTTTAAAAACCTGATCAACCACTTCAAGCACTGCTGCCGTCGATCTGAATGAAAGATTCATTGGCACGTTCTTAAAATTAAGTTCCGCTTCTTCCACCTGTTTATTGAAATAGTCTCTGGTGATATTAAAAAGCTTTGGTTCAGCCTTTTGAAAGGAATAAATGGATTGTTTAACGTCACCCACCGCAAAAATTGTCCTTGGACTATGTCGCGCAACGTCCGAATCCCGCGTTCCTATGCCCGCAAAAAACTCAAGTGCCAATTTTCTAATAATATTCCATTGTTCCGGGTTGGTATCTTGCGCTTCATCAATCAAAATATGATCAATCCCTTCATCCAGTTTATAAAGAATCCAACTCGCACTAACATTTTGAAATAAAAGGCTTACTTTTGAAATAAGGTCATCATAATCGACAACATTGCGGCTGCGTTTACGCGCACCATAGGTTTTTATCAGCTCAAACCCCATTCGTAAAATCGCACAAGTATTTTCGTAAAGATTATATGCCTTCAGCCGTTCTTCTATAAACTTAATTCGCTCTGCCTCTTCATATAGAATTTCTAACTCATGTGGATATTTTTCAGCAAGATTTTTGGTCATATATTTTGCAAAATAATCTCCCTTGGCTGTCAGGAACGCCCGCTTATATTGGTCAAAACTATCAGGCCGTGCCTCTATCTCCTTTAACCAGCCCTCTATTATCCTGCCTCTGCCTTCATCCACTTTTGATCCCGCCAAAAGCACTACGGAAGCCTCTAACAAACCTCGATGATTAAAATTATCGTCATCACATGCAGAACTTAAAATAGTTGATCTATCATCAGTTTCTAAAAACCCAAGAAGTTCCTTTAACGACCGGGATACTTCTTCAAAAGACGACATGTTTCTTTTAATGAGTTGCTCTAAACTGCCTCGTTCATTCGTCAGGCTTTTCATCAGGGCCGCGAATGTATCTTCTGCAAGCATCCCGGAAAGAAAACTCAGAGCCAATGACAACTGTTCGTTTTTGCCACTGTCAATGTCCCTAAGCAGCTCATCCTGCGAATGTCTTAGTTGTTCGTTGATCGTAATATCATCCAGTAAATCAAAGTTCGGAGACACCTTCGCCTCAATGGGAAAACGACCGAGCAATGACTGGCAAAAAGAATGAATGGTTTGAATTTTTAGCCCGCCAGGCACATCAAGCACTTGTGCGAATAATTTACGTGCCAGCATCATTTGATCTTGCGTGGGCGGCTTGCCCAATACGTCACTTAATTCGGTAAATAATTCTTTATCTGCCTTGGATATCCATGCAGATAGATGCTTATTGACCCGAATGGCCATTTCAGCAGCCGCTGTGTTGGTATAAGTAAGGCACAATATTTTATCTGGACGGTTCCCGGCTAACATGAGGCGAAGCACTCTATTAGACAGAACGAATGTTTTACCGGTACCGGCCGAAGCACCAACCCAGACCGATGATTTAGGGTCAGACGCAGCTAGTTGCTCGGCTGTTTGCACCACCATTAACCTTCTCCCCATTCTTTGGTCCGCGCGAGATGATCATATTCACCGTAACCAACTGCTTCGGGTCGCGGTTTATTTAAATATGGGGTTTCCAGAAAATCAAACGTCGTCACCAGATTGATAAGGCCTTCATAGGCATTTTGCGCTTCAGCCATCACATCAATTTTTTTTGTAGCGTTGAATAAGTTGATCGAACCCGCTTTTTCCCCGCCGGAAAGTTGCCAATATGATAGCTCACTTACCGCTGATGCCGGTAATAACGAAAACCCGCCTTCTATCGCTATTGCTGCCTCAAGGGGTAATTGCGGTTCGAAACCCGCTTTTAACGACCTTAAAGTTGGTGGTTTTCCGGTCTTATAATCAATAATACTTAGGCTTCCGTCAGAAAATTGATCAATCCTGTCGGCTCTTGCACTAAGCGTGAAAGCTCCGCCCGGTAAATTAAATACCATTTTACCAATGGTTTCGGTAACAACCGTTTTTATTTCGGGCCGTCTTTTTCTTTCTTGCTCAATAAACCAAGTGGCAATTTGCTTAAACCGTGGCCACCAGAAAGCTCTTACCGTCGGTTTATCAATAGCGTCGCTAAAATAGCCTCTCGCGATTTCAATAAGCTTTTCATCGGCGTCATCCGGGAGATGATCCTGATAACGGCTCATGAAATCTTCTAAAATGTCATGGATCATGATCCCTTTATCGATAGCTCCCGGGTCCTGGTCCAGATCATCAAGTTTTTTGAGACGCAATATTTTGTTGGCATATAGACTATAAGGGTCTTGCATCCAGAGCCGAATGCGAGTTACCGACAATTCCCGGGGTCTTGCAATTGCCGGTGGTCTCGGTTCTGGTGCTTTTATTTCAATTGGTTGATCTGGCTGATCCAACATTCGATACCAGTTAAGCCATTTTTGGCTTTCCTGTCTATGATGATCATCACCAATTATCGCGTGAAGCCTCCCCAACCAACGGGATTTTACCGTTGGGGCACCGTTCTGTTTCTCTGGCCGCGTGATGACGACTTTTTCCGCTGATGCCGTTTGTACGAAGTCATGGGCACTAAGGCCTATTTTCTGTTCAAGGCCCGGAAGTCCGAAATCCCGCCTCATCGGTCTGCTCATCCAAGGATCAGCAGATATTTCCGGTGGCCATACGCCTTCATTTAAGCCACCAAGTATCATTAAATCCGCATGTTGCAGTCGCGCTTCGAGCGGCCCCCAGATATTAAGCCTCGGATGCTGGCCATATTTCTGCCTAACCGTAATACTGCTCATAAACCGTTCAAACAGTGCCGCATATTCACTTGCGTTAAAATGCCGGAGGTACGGCGCCGCCTCTATCAAATCCTCTATAAGCTTCGCGGCTGCGTCACCAGCATCACCTTTCCACAGCAGTTTAGCACCGTCAACCTCGTTTGTTGCAGCAAGTTTTTCAGCCATTTCTATATGAGCTAAGAGCATTTCACCGAAGCTTATATCCTCTTTTTCAAACAACGCACAAAACGGCTCAATAATTGCCCGAAGCGACTGCCACCATTTTCTCAGATCATCGTCTGCGACACCGATTTCAGAATTAAAGCAAGCATCAATACCATCCGACCCAGGCGTGGGTCTTACTCCCCTAAGCAGATTTTGTTCAAATCTTCGAACGTGAGCCCGGAAGTCACCGACATTCAAACCACCTGCCATAAGCGGATGTTTTAATGCGCTCATTAATGAAATTGGTTCCATTTTCTCGGACACCATTTCGGCGACAAGACGTAAGTAAATACCTGTAGCAGTATTAAAAAGTGGCGTACCGGCACTATCGTCAATTTCAATATCCCACCGTCTTAACTCGCCCGCTACTTGTCGGGCCAGCATCCTGTCAGGTGTCACTAGTGCTGCCGTCTTACCGGGAACACTTAATTGTTCGCGCATCATAAGTGCTATTATCCCCGCTTCTTCGCGTGTACCTGGCGTAACAACCTGGATAATATCATCCATAGCAACCAAAGGGTTCCAATCAAGGTCACGCCAGACATGCGTCGTTTCTGCGGGCCTCATTATTTCACGAAAAAGACGGGTTTTTATATGATCGCTGTCATCACCTGATACCCAGTTATCAATTTCTATCCGATCGGCACCAATGGCATTTAACAGCTTTTTCATCGTCGCCTGAGGATGCGTATCTTCGATCGCTTCCCAGCTGTCGTCGTCAATATTTTGATCAAGCCCGGGAAGCACAACCATACCCTTGGGAAGTCGAGCTATAACTTCCAGGAGCGCAGAAGTCGCCCTTATTGAGCCGGTCGATCCTGCTGCTATGATAGGATGATCAGGAGGATTTCGAAGCCAGTTTTCACAAAGCGCGTGCAGGAGATGGTTTCGTCGTTCGGCCGCATCCATATACCCTGTTCCATCCAGTAAATCTGGCCAGTTCTTCGTCAATATCTGTAAAAACTTTAGCGTCTCTTGCCAATGGATTGCGAATTCCTCTGGAACCAAATTTTCCAATTCATCGAAGTTTACACCTTCTGTCTGGACTTGATCCAGAAGCCCCCCAAGAGCTTCTGCAAGAACGGAACGCCCGGCACTTTCCGGCGTGTCATCCGGTTGATTTTCGTACCAGGAATAGATAATATTCATCAGAATCATCTGACGCACATAACCGGGCACAGCAGGTTTTATCGATAAATCTTCGTACAGCGGACCTGCGCCCATGATCAAGCCATCTTCATCCACATCGCCAATTGGCTGCATGTTTGGAAGTATAATCGAATGGCCATCTGTAATCCGTAAAAAGGCATCACGCAGCGAGCGAACGGCCCGACGATTGGGCAGTAAAATCAAAACTTCACTCAGACTTATGGGGTCATCGCCGTACCTCGCCATGATACCTTCCGCAAGAACATCTACAAATGAAAAATATGCGGGAATATTATAAAGCTCGGGGTTTTTTCCAAGACGTCTTGGCATCAGCGCATTACTTCCCCTTCAAATGTTGTTCGGTATCTTTCAGTGAACTTATTGTACCGACATGATACCACACACCATCATGGGGCAAACCAAATAAACGTCCTTCTTTTTGCGATTTTCTGAAAATTTTCCGTAATGTAAATGGTCCGTCAGGCGTGTTTTCAAAACATTCCGGTCGAATAATTAAAACGCCGCCATAATGATAATCACTAAATGCGTCATCACCTCGCCACCTCAGACTACCATTTTCATTCAAATGAAAATCACCAACGCCGTCATGGCCACGTGCTTCATCACGTTTTATCAACAGCATTAAAATATCCATATCATCACGCCAAAATGTCGCTAAGCGGCTGAGAGCTAATTGACCATTGTCCGTCCAGATCATATCGCTGTTTAAAATATAAAATGGTTCACCGCCAAGCATTGGCAACGCTTTTTTTACACCGCCACCGCTATCCAATAATTCATCACATTCATTGGATAAAATAATATTTGGTCGCCAATCTTTACGGTTATCAACAAATGCGTCGATCTGATCGGCATGATGATGTTTATTAATCACCGCATTTGCAACGCCAGCTGCCGCTAATGCATCAAGAGTGTGATCAAGCATCGCTTTTCCTGCCACTTTAAGGAGCGGTTTTGGTGTATTATCAGTGAGCGGCTTCATTCGTGTGCCAAGTCCCGCTGCGAGAATCATAGCATGATTAGGCACCAAAGCAATTGCATCCAGGGCAATATCACGTTTATCGGGTGTCTCAAGGTCAAGCCAGTTTTTAATATCAATTAATAACGGATGCTCTATACATCTTTCAAGCAAACCCCACATTCTTGGAATTAGGTTTAAATATTGCCGCTTGCTATCACGTAGGCATAGTCGCGCGAAGATACCTATTATCTTTACGCTGCGCTGTGCACCTAGAACGGCATAATCAGCCCTAAACCGGCTTTCATCGCGCCCCAACTTTTCTGTGAAATATTTAATCAATTTTTCTTCTGTTTCAACTGATGCATCACGCCGGGAATCTTGCAACAGAGAAACCAGATCATATGCGCTGTGGCCAATTACTGCATCTTGAAAATCAAGTTGTCCAACATTTCCATTACCTAGATCAACCAGATTTTCCGCGTGGTAATCTCTAAGAACCAAACATTCTTTTGCGGTACTTACATCCTTTAGAACGGAGTACCATAAATTTAAAAACACCTTGCGTTTATCTACGCAAAGTCTATGCCCGGTTAATGCCGGATAGTACCAGTCGGTAAATAACGATATCTCCGTCAAAAGCATATTCATATCATAATGAGAAAGTTCATAATCACCTTCACCATAAGAAAGTTTAGGCGGCACGTCGCAAGCATTTAGTGTCACAAGCTCGTCTACTGCATTCCTGTACAGCTCTAATTCTCTTTCGGGGTGTTGTTCTAAAACGGTCTTAAAAAGGCCTGCACCCAAATCTTCTAATAACAAAAACCCATTTTCAAAATCTTTTGCATAAATTTTAGGTGAATTTAGGTCTGAACAAGACAGAAAATCAGCAATTGCGTAAAAAGGCCTGGTATCTTCAAATTCAGGTGGAGCGTCCATCAGCACTTTTATGTTACCGTCATGCTCTACACGGTCATATCTTCTAAACGAAGCGTCTCCTGCTAAAGGAGAAATTTTTGCGTCTTTGATGCCAGTTTTCTTTAAAAATTGTATAATTTGATCTGATCTAGACATTCTAAAGTTCAAGTTCCTTTAATCTTAACAACCAATAATTACTTCCCTTAAAGATAACTTTTCTTGAACCTTCATCGACACCCATGGATAATAGTATTTGCAAACGCTCTTCAGGTAAATAATTTTCCATCCGCTCAGGCCACTCTATTAAGCTGATGGCCGTATCGAAACCATCTTCAAGCCCTAATTCTATGACATCTTTCGGGTTTTCAAGTCGGTATAAATCCGAATGCCACACAGATGGTGTGGTTAAGTCATCGACTGATGGTTCATAGATTTGAACCAAATTAAATGTCGGACTTGGCACGTCTTCTTTAAATCCCAACGCGTGAATTATTGCGCGACAAAATTCCGTCTTTCCTGCACCGAGATTCCCTTGAAAAGTTATGATATCACCGGTCTTTAAGATACCCGCTAATTTACCGGCAAGCACTTGACTGGCGGTCAAGTCACATAAATAAAACTCTTTGATAATGTCTTTTAAAGGCATGTTCATTCAATTGCTATACTTGCCCATCATCCACTGATAAATTACCGGGATCCGGGATTTTTTTGGGTAGCGTGCATATTATATCTGTACCAACATCAATCGTTGACACTACTTCAATGTTACCACCGTGTTTTTCGATAAATATTTTAACAAGTGAAAGACCTAAACCCGTACCCTTATCTTTTTGGACATTGGAACCCGTGTAAAATTTCTCAAAAATATCGTCAATTTCCGACGTTTCAATACCAACACCGTTATCTTTAACGCTTATGAAATAATGGTCGGTGTCTTGCCAGGTTTTGAGAGCAATATTTCCTGAATCATTTGTGAATTTAACAGCGTTACTTAGCAAATTTGAAATACAATGCTGGATACGTCTCTCATCGCCAGTAACAGTTTCTGGACCTTCGTCACAATCAACTTCTACTTGGAGTGATTTTTGTTTAATACGTTCATCCAGTTTCGTAACTACACCAGTGATAAGTTTGGGTAATTCAAATTCCGATGCTTCAATGGAAAGTCCCCCAGCTTCAATTACAGAAACATCGAGAATATCATTAATAAGGTCAAGTAAGTAATCTGAGGCGCTTAGTATATTTCTCATATATTGATGTTGTACGTCATTTAAAGGACCTTGATACTCTTTCTCAAGAAGCTCCGCAAAGCCAAGCACACTATTTAAGGGATTTCGCAGTTCATATGACATATGAGCCAAGAAATCAGTTTTAATATTCTGTGCTTCTTCCAATGCCTCATTATGTTTGCGAAGTGAATATTCAACTCTGTAGCTATCTGTTACATCGATAAAGATAACGAGCACAGACCCGTCCGGCAAAGGCACAAGTGAATAATTTACGACGCGCTCGTTACTCAATTTAAACTGACCTGATGACGCTTCTTTTTTCACATCACCGCCGACAATAAGTTGTTGGAAACTCTGCTGCGTATCACTTGAACTAAATAATTCTTCGCACTTATTCAAAACATCCATTGCATGGGGGTTTGTATCCAGAAATTCAGAAGATACTTGCCAGATGTCTATAAAACCATCGTTAAAAAGTTTCAATCTACCATCTACACCAAATACAGCTATACCTTCATGAAGATTATCAAGCGTTTCGCGCTGCACCGCAATTAATGTATTATATGAGCTCTCCAGCGCAAAATAATCGGTAACATCCTCATAAAAAACCAGCATTCCACCAAGAGGATGATGTTGCATCACCACCCTTAACGTTTTGCCATCCGGCAAATGTAACATGGACTCAACCGGATCATTAACCTCAGTATAAGCTTCAAGCTGCTTTTTCTTCCATTCGGGAAAGTTTGCCTGTTCCGGCAACTTCCGTGCTTCCCTTAATGCTTCTAATATTTCACCATAATGAGGATGGCTAAAAAGAAGGCTTTCCGGTAGCTTCCATAAACGCAAATATGATTTATTATAGTATTCAAGCCGCATATTGGAATCGAAAATGGCAACGGCACTAGAAAACTTGTCTAACGTTTCAGCATAAGATTCAGTGTGATCTGCCAAACTCCCTCTGGCTTCTTCCAGCTCTGTAATATCCTGCGCATAGCCCAAAATAGCATCCGTTTGATCATCAATAGAGAACGGAATATTATGAAATTCCATCGAGCGGCGGTGACCATTAATCACCACAAAATGACTCTCCGAGCTTAGTTCATCCCGAACACTGACATCCTCTGCCATACTTCGCAAACTTACCCCCAGCGTGTTAATGGCCATTTCCTGGCCATTTTCTATAACTTTTTTAAATGTATCGCCATCTACTGCATCACGATAAGCTTTATTTACCCAGATTAGCTTAAGGTCATCGCCCCTGATCCATATAGGAAATTTTGCCTTATTAAGTGCATTTTCAAGCAACTTCGTCCGCTTGATATTTTCTTTAGATTCAAGCGTTTGATATCGCTGAATTTTTTCAGCAACCGTATTATCGCGTATCCACACCACGAAAAACCTGTCGCCAAAAGCTGTTGGCTTGATGCAATCCCCGGTAATCAACAAATGCATATTAAATTGATTAAGGTCTAAAGTTAATGAGAAGTCAGCACCTGTTGATAATAAATTCTTCAAGTTGGCTTCAAACTTCGCTTGATCAATCATCGAAAATCTATTTTTTAGATCTTCTAAATCAACCGGGTAAGTTTCGTCTTCGAAGCAAATCTCTATAGCGGAACTCAAGATCATTTGACCTTTATCATCCCATAACAAAAAACTATCTTGTTTATGGGCAATCATATCTTTCAAATAATCTTGGGTGGTTATCGCATTTTTTAGTCTGATTAATATCTTTTTTCGGTCCCAAAGCGCCCATATAAAAAACAAGAACGTGATGAAAAAGAACAAGAATAAAATTATCATGAACTGGTTATTTTGCTCCGAGCCAAAATCCACACCACCAATGATGCCTGCCTTTACAGACGAAAGGCAGACTACGTTGGTCGTTAGAGATAAAAATATCAGTTTGATGAATAAAATCAGGCGAATTTTAAAGGACCCCTTCACGGATATTCTATACGCACTTATATCCTTTTAAAATAACGACTTTAAGAGCAAAAGAAAAGCCCGATCATGATTAATAAATCATAATTCGGGCTTTTTAAAATAATCTAAATTAAATTAGTAGCGATAATGTTCCGGCTTAAACGGACCATTGGAACTTATACCAATATAGTCGGCTTGCTCTTCGTTAAGTTTTGTCAGCTTAACGCCAAGTTTATCAAGATGCAGTGAAGCTACTTTTTCATCGAGATGTTTAGGAAGAACATAGACCTTATTTTCATAGTTTTCGTGACTATTGTATAGTTCCATTTGCGCCAAAACCTGATTGGTAAATGAAGCACTCATTACGAAGCTTGGATGTCCCGTGCCACACCCCAGGTTTACCAATCGTCCCTTTGCAAGAACAATTAGGCGTTTTCCGTCAGGGAATACCACCTCGTCAACTTGTGGTTTAACTTCCTCCCACTGATAGTTTTCCAAGGCCGCAATTTGAATTTCTGAATCGAAATGCCCTATATTACATACGATAGCGCGGTCTTTCATGGCACGCATATGATCAATAGTGATAATGTCGAAATTCCCGGTACAGGTCACGAAAAGATCACCTAGCGATGCAGCATCATCCATTGTTACAACTTCGTATCCTTCCATTGCAGCTTGCAACGCACAAATTGGGTCAATTTCGGTAATAAGAACCCGGGCACCTTGGCTGCGAAGTGACGCCGCTGATCCTTTGCCAACATCACCAAACCCGGCGACTACACAAACCTTACCGGCGATCATCACATCTGTCGCACGCTTAACACCATCCACGAGGCTTTCACGGCACCCATAAAGATTATCAAATTTCGACTTCGTAACACTATCATTGACGTTAATGGCAGGTACAGTAAGGCGTCCTTCTTTCTCCATTTGATAAAGACGAAGCACACCCGTGGTTGTTTCTTCTGAAATTCCTCTAATATCATCAAGAAGTTCTGGAAAATCATCATAAATCATAGCCGTTAAATCACCCCCATCATCGAGAATGACATTTGGGTGCCATCCATCCGGGCCGACAATCGTTTCACGTATACACCAGTTAAACTCTTCTTCGCTAAGGCCTTTCCACGCAAATACAGGAATTTTCGCGTCTGCCATAGCGGACGCCGCATGGTCTTGAGTGGAAAAGATATTGCATGAAGACCAGCGCACTTCCGCGCCCAACGCAGTTAATGTTTCCATCAAAACAGCTGTCTGGATCGTCATATGCAGACAACCAGCTATTCTTGCTCCAGCCAGTGGCTTTGATGTACCAAATTCATCGCGAAGCGCCATCAAACCAGGCATTTCAGTTTCGGCGATATTTATTTCGCGGCGCCCCCATTCAGCCAAGGAAATGTCGGCGACTTTATAGTCAGTAAATTCAGTCATTGGAAAAGCATCCTTTAGATATCATATATAAAAATTAGTATAAAAAAATTAAAACCTATATACCTGCCTAAGATAAAAATGGCAAGCATAAAGAAATCTTTATATATCTATATATGATGATATTATTAAAATTTCGTAAAGTAATATGCTTAAATTTCTTCACCAAATTTATTGGATACCAGTAATTCTAATGCGTCCAGGAGTTTTTCTTTTTCATTTCCTTCACCAATGATAGTTATTTTCTCACCTATTCCAGCAGCCAACATCATTAACCCCATAATTGAAGTGCCGCAAACGGAGCTACCATCCTTGGAAACCTGCACTGTGGCATCAAATTCACCGGCAGTCGTTACGAATTTTGCTGAGGCGCGCGCATGCAATCCTCGTTGATTACGAATAATTAGAGTTCGGCAATCGGTGCCTTTTTCTGAATTCATGTATTCTCACCGGATAATACATGTGATGCAACATTGATATATTTTCGGCCAGACTCCTGTGCGGCGGTAACGGCTTCTTCCATGCTGCAAACGCGTCGTACACTCGCGAGTTTTATCAACATCGGCAAATTAATACCCGCTATTACTTCTACGTTAGTACTCTCCATGATAGAAATGGCCAAGTTTGAAGGTGTCCCACCAAACATATCAGTTAGTAAAATAACACCGCTACCTTCATCAACTTCCGAAACAGCATCCAGAATATCCTGACGGCGTTGTTCCATATCATCGTCGGGACCAATGGATATCGCTAACAACGCAGATTGGGGGCCAACAACATGTTCCATGGCCGCTATAAATTCCTCCGCAAGCCTCCCGTGTGTTACAACTACCATTCCAATCATATTTTTACCTTTTTTATTATTCAGCTAAGTATAACAATTATAATCTGTCTTGTAATCAAGAACAACGCAATTCAAAGGGGTAATTCCCGATGATGTAAATTGACTTTAAAATTTTTTTCTTTCAATAAAGCAGAAAATTTTTCGGCGACGAAAACAGATCGATGCCGCCCACCTGTGCAGCCAAATGCGATGGTCAGGTAGGACTTGCCTTCCTTTTTATATTCGGGCAGCAATGATAGAATTAGTCCCGATATTTTATCCCAACTGCTGCCAAATATTGGATCTTTTACGATATATTCACCGACTTTTTGATCTTTGCCAGTTCTATTCTTTAATAGTTCGTCGTAATGAGGATTACGTAAATACCTCATATCAAATACCAAATCGGCGTCACGCGGTAATCCTTTAGGGTAACCGAAAGAACATATTGAAATATTGAGACCTTCATCTTGATTCCTATCAAAATGTTGTGAAAGCATCCGCCGAAGATCATGGGGGCTTAGTTCAGAAGTATCAAAGACATAATCACTTTGCGCTTTAATCACTTGCATCATTTGGCGTTCACGGATAATGCCGTCGTTAACCGGCCGGTCTTTAGCAAGAGGATGTCGTCGCCGCGTTTTCGTGAAGCGCGACGTTAACATTTCATTGCTACTATCAAAATATAATATTTTAATTGAAATGTTTTCCTGACTACGCAATTGGTTTAGAACGCCCGTTATCTTATCAGGTTGAAAGTTTCTTGTTCTCGCATCAATCCCGATTGCCAACGCAGGGTTTGCCCGGTCAGGATCATTTTTCATTGCAAGTTCAATAAGGCTGGACAGCAGGTTAATAGGCAAATTATCAATTGCTTCATAATCAATATCTTCTAACACACTTAATGCAGTAGATTTTCCCGCACCGGACATACCGGTTATGAGAAGAACATTTAATACAGGGTTTTTTCCGGTGATTACTGATTTATTCTTTGCCATCACATTGTCCAATAGATACCTTCTATAAAGTAAGCTTCAAAATAGTGGATATGTCAACGTTATTTAGAAATCCTATCAACGATAAGTCATTTATATATTATTTTAGCGCCACTCTGATTTTTGCAACCGCTGAAACCGAGAAAGCATCAAATTCAAGCAAAGGAATCTGACATCCTTCTTGGTCGAAAATCTTATCAACGGGAAGCCTTTCTATCTTATCCCGATGAATGAGTTCGAGCGCCAGATGAAGTGTGGTATATTTTAAATAATCCATTTTAATCAGACCCACCCCTCTCACCTCTATAAGTCCCTCAATATTGGGAACACAATGGGCGATTAATTGTCCTTTTTCACATTTTATCTCGACGTAGTCGTCAGAAATTAAAGTCGCGCCGTGGTCAATCAATCGCAATGCAAGATCGGATTTTCCGGAGTCCGAAGGCCCTAAAATTACGACTCCTTTACCATTGAAATCAACACATGTCGCATGGTGAAGTGTCATTTTATTTACCCTCAATCATCTGTCAGTGGAAGTAAAACAGTGAAACAGGTGCCAACAATATTTTTTGATTTATCCATTTTATTCGCTGCAAATATTTCTCCGCCGTGGGCGTCAACAACCTGCTTACAAATATTTAAACCCAGTCCCGAATGCTTGCCGAACGCTTCACCCTTAGGTCGTTCCGAATAAAAACGGTCAAAAATGCTTTCCAGCTTATCAATAGGTATACCCACACCTTCATCTTCAACAGTTAGTTCAACCATATTATTTTTACGCCTTAAATTAATAAGTATATTTCCATCTTTTTTTGAAAATGAAATAGCATTATCAACCAGATTTCGCACCACTTGTCCGAGCTGCCCCTCAAGGCCTCTAACAAAATAAGGTGCGGGTTTCCCGTCCTGGGATTTAAACCGACGTTTTTTAATATCTAGTATTAAGTTAGGCAAGTTATTTTTTTGCGTCGTAAGATAAATATCGACCAACGTTTCAAGAAGTGCCGTCATGTTCACCTTAGTCATCGACGCATTTGACATTTCCGCATCAAGCCTTGAAACATCAGAAATATCGGTTATCAGACGATCAAGTCGTTTTACATCATCACCTATTATCTCTCTTAATTTTCTTCTATTATCTTCTGTCTTTGCATATTCCATTGTCTCAATAGCGCTACGCATTGATGTTAAGGGATTTTTTAATTCATGTGCCACATCAGCGGCGAAGCTTGCTACAGCATCTATTTGCGTCGCCAATATATTCGTCATGTCTTTAAGTGATCGTGACAAGTCGCCAATCTCATCATTTCGCGCTGAAAGATCCGGTATATCCGACTTTCCACCAAGACTGATATTATCAGCAGACCGCGCCAATTTAACAACAGGTCTAACGATTGTTTTGGCTAAAAACAAAGACATTAGCAACGTAATAAATAACGAAGCAAAAAAGAATTGAATGATCGTAAGTCGCACATCCTGTACCGCTGCATATATATCACCGGTATCAGCGGATAACATCAGTGCACCAAGAACCCTGCGAAATCTCTGGACAGGAACAGCAACCGTAATAATATCGCTTGCATCGTTCAGCCTTCTGATCCGGCTGCTTACTTCACCCTGGAGAGCTTCAAGTATCTCGGGATAGTCGGTAGCCGTTTCATTTTCAACTTCATGATATTCTTCAAGTTCATCTCGTTGTTGAAGTTTGTCCAGAAGGTTGGAGACTTCCGAATTAACTATTTCCCAAAAATTCTCAAATCCAAGTTGCCGTGGCATAGTATCAACTACTACGACATTATTAATTGCCAAATCTCTACTATCAATAAGCAATTCGTGGCTCACACCAAAGTAGCGAGTTCGAATATCTGTCACACCCACTAACCGGATGAGAATATTTTCCGCCGGCTCTAATAAAAGTTCAGTTGTATCAGTCCCCCCCGTGGCGGCTTCGCCCAGTGCTCCGGCCATAATATTTGCATCTTTGACCAGTTCTTCAATGCGCGATTGCAGCAATGTATTCTGAACTTGATCGACGTATAATATGCCGCCACCCAGAAAAATAAGCGCAAAAAGATTAACCGCCATAATGCGGATAGTCAGGGGAGAAATTAATCTATTTTTTCTCTTGATATGATGCTTCTTAGCTTTCACTATACCTATATCCGACACCATAAAGTGTCTCTATTCCGTCAAATGTGTCATCTGCTTTGCGGAACTTTTTGCGAAGACGCTTAATATGACTGTCGATGGTACGGTCATCAACATATATATCGTCATTATAAGCAACATCCATCAATTGATCTCTGCTTTTCACGTGCCCAGGGTGCTGAACCAACGCCTGTAATATTAGAAATTCCGTGACCGTCAATTTGACATCATTACCGTCCCAATCACAAATATGGCGTACTGGATCTATTTTTAAACGCCCCCGGATTATGATGCCACCATCGTCTTCATCATCTGATTTTACTTTTTTAATGGCTTCCATGCGTCGCAATATTGTTTTAATGCGCTCAATCAACAAACGTTGGGAAAAGGGTTTTTTAATATAATCATCTGCGCCCATTTTAAGGCCCAGCATCTCATCAATCTCATCGTCTTTTGATGTAAGAAAGATCACTGGTAAAGATTGCTTCTCACGTAATCTTCTTAAAAGCTCCATACCATCCATTCGCGGCATTTTTATATCAAGTACGGCAAGATCACCGGGATTTTCGCTCATTCCTTCGAGCGCACTTGCTCCGTCTGTGAACGTTCGCACGTCAAACCCTTCACTTTCAAGAGCCATACTTACAGATGCCAGAATATTTTGATCATCATCGACAAGAGTAATCATTGAAGCCATTAGTTATTTTTCCTTTTTTGAGCGAATCTTAACCGAGGATATCACGTATTAATCCAAGAGTTCAAAAAAATTGCGTTACAAAAGTGTCATAAATGTGACATTTTTCTCCTTATAAATCAACAGTTTGAAAAAATATTCAGAATGGATTTTCCTATGACGACAAAATCACTATTAATAATGCTTGGACATATGAATAAATAAACTAATGAATTAATGATCAAGAATCGTAATTCAGTAAAAAGGAAGTAACATGATTAACGTTGGGAAATACGTCAGTAAAAATGGCGTAGAAAACCAAAATATTACTAGTGAAAAGAATATTTTTTGGAATTTTGGTGCGGAAGTACTTTATGAGCACACGATAAAAGCGGGCCTTGGAATTATGGGCAAAGGCGGTGCACTCGTAGTCGAAACTGGGCAGCATACCGGCCGCAGTGCAAATGATAAATTCATAGTCGAAGAACCTACTTCTAAAGATAATATCTGGTGGGGAAAAGTTAATAAACCAATTAGCGAAGAAAATTTTAACAAAATAGAAGCAAAAATTTTAAACTACTTAAACAGGCATGATCTCTACGTTCAAGACCTTTATGGTGGGACTGACCCTGCCCATAGGATCTCAGTAAGGACCATTTCGCCGTCACCTTGGCACAGCCTTTTTATTCGCAACCTTCTTGTTAGACCGGATAGTGCATATCTCACAAATTTTGCTCCAGATTTCACAATTTTGCATGCTCCTGAATTCAAAGTTAATCCTGCCACTGACGGTACAAATTCCGAAACGGTTATTACTGTTAATATTGCTCGTAAATTAGTACTTATTGCAGGAACTTCCTATGCCGGCGAGATGAAAAAATCGGTATTTTCTATTCTAAATTATCTACTTCCTGAAAAAGGTATTATGCCAATGCACTGTTCTGCAAATATTGGCAAGAATGGTGACACGGCTGTTTTCTTTGGCTTATCCGGTACTGGCAAAACAACACTTTCCGCAGATCCTGAGCGCCAATTGATCGGTGATGATGAACATGGGTGGTCAGATAATACTATTTTTAATTTTGAAGGCGGGTGCTACGCAAAAGTAATTCGTTTAAGCAAAGAAGCTGAACCAGAAATTTATGCAACCACACGTATGTTCGGTACTGTACTTGAAAATGTGGTGATCGACCCCGATACACGGGAAATTGATCTTGACGATGGCTCACTTGCTGAAAATACCCGCGCCGCCTACCCCATCTCATCAATTCCTAATACAACAGAAGGAGCACCGGGCGGATATCCCGAGAATGTCATTATGTTAACCGCAGATGCGTTTGGCGTAATGCCGCCAATGGCACGTTTGACGCCAGAGCAGGCCATGTATCATTTCCTATCAGGTTATACCGCCAAAGTGGCCGGCACAGAAAAAGGCCTCGGCAAAGAGCCGCAGGCCACTTTCTCAACTTGTTTCGGTGCACCATTTATGCCAAGACACCCATCAGTTTACGGTAATTTACTACGTAAAAAAATCGCAGATGGTGATGTTACATGCTGGCTAGTGAATACAGGCTGGACCGGCGGCGTTTATGGTGTTGGTAACAGAATGCCTATTAAATATACGCGCGCCTTACTTCATGGGGCTTTAGACGGCACGTTAAATGGTGTTGAATTTCGAACTGATCCTAATTTCGGCTTCGAAGTGCCTATGAGCTGCCCTGGTGTCGATAGTGCCGTTCTTGACCCACGCGGCACATGGGAAGATGCGACTGCCTATGATGAGAAAGCAAAACATCTCGCCGGTTTATTTAAAGAAAACTTCGTTGAATTTGAAAAACATGTAGATGATGCTGTGAAAGCTGCTGGCCCTATTGTTTGATTTTTAATATGTCTTAATTTAAAAACCCTATCATTCGGATAGGGCTTTTTTATAGATTCAATGAAAATAATGAGACGGTCCCGCGATACGGCATGGCCGGGTGATCAGGAACACCCAAACTTGAAATACGTTTAAAACCGACCTTTTCATAAAGACCAATGGCCAATTTATTTTCATCAAAAGCGAGTAGACATATTTTTTTATCATTTCTATTTCTCGCTATTTCAATTGTGTCTTCCAGCATCAGACGGCCAAACTTCCGTCCTCTAAATTCTGGCATGACAGCAAGCGAATCCAAATAATATGAACCAACTGTAGTTTGCGTAAGATTACTGAAGACCATAAATAAATCAGGTATTTTTTCTAAATCTTCAGCGGTCTTCTTTACGATTACAAATGACATAGCAACTGCTGCTATTTTGCCACCACATGCAATAACTCTCATATTATTATATGAATAATTGCCGTCCTCGGCTGCGATAATGCGGCCACCATAGTCGAATGGATTTTCACCTTCCTCAGCATCAAGTGTCCAGCCAACAATATCAATGCCATTGTTATTTGGCCCGGTGCCCGCGTGATTTATCAGAACTGCGAGTTCCCTTGCTTCTTCCTTATGGGCATCGCGCAAGATATAATCTACCATCACTTTTTCCAATTAAAGCTTGTTAAACATTCACAAAAACTGTTAGTTATGCTTTTTTTAATATAAGGAAACAAGGATGTCACGATCCAAATCATGGACATTTCCTAAATGGGGCGAATATACCAGCGAGAGAGACCCTGTCTCAGTGCGCCTTTGTGACTATGACGGCTGTGCTAACCCTGGTGACTTTCCTGCACCCAAAAATCCTGATAGCAAAGAAAAATGGTATTTTTGCCAACCCCATGTTGCAGAATTTAATAAAAACTGGAACTATTTTGAAGGCTTAAGCAAGGAAGAAGCTTATAAACGCGCCCAGGAAGAAATGCGTAAAAGTCGGGGATATAAGGGTAGCAGTTCTTATATGGGCGGTGAACAAACTTACGGCAAAGAAGAGCGTCGAAATGATGCACTTGAAATACTTGATCTGGATGAGGATGCGACAGATAAGGATATCAAGTCCGCGTATAGACGGCTTGTAAAACTATATCACCCTGACACAAATATGGGTGACGCAGAATCAGCGATTAAATTCCAACAAGTAAAAACCGCCTATGAAGTATTAATTACAAAATAATCCTCATATAGAACGGCAACCTGCCGCAGCAAATAAAGCAAAGTTTGTCATAAGTTCAAAACAATATTATAGTCATACGCTGAAATTAGGGTCCAATAACTATATCTAAAAATTTGGGTGGATTATGAATAAGATTTCGACACTATTTATACTGTTTCTTTTAGTGCCATGCTCAACTTTAGCACAAAATTCTGGCATGCTCACTGTTGACAGAATTTATACCGGCAAAGATTTTGAAGCCGACCGTCTTCCCTCAAGTAAATGGATTGATGGCGGTGAAGCTTATACAACAATTGACGACAACGAAGACATAGAAGATGGTTACGACATAGTGAAAAATAACACCTTAACCGGTGAGCGCGATGTACTGGTTTCCGCTGACAAGCTTGTCCCGCAAGGCGAGGAAAAACCGTTGGAAATTAAAGATTACCAGTGGTCAGAAAATGGTAGATATGTGCTTATTTCCACTAATACACGCAAATTTAGAAGGCGTGAATCATTTGGTGATTATTGGTTACTAAACCTTGAAAATGATAAACTAAAACAAATAGGTACCAAGGCCCCTTCTCAAAGTTTAATGTATGCAAAATTTTCTCCTGATAGTAAGAAAATTGCTTATATGTACGAAAATAATATTTACGTCGAAACAATTAGAAATAACGAAGTTAAGCAACTCACCAGCGACGGTGACGAATATATCGTAAACGGGACCGGTGACTGGGTATATGAAGAGGAACTCGGACTTCGTGATGCATTTCTGTGGAGCCCTGATTCAAAACGTATCGCTTACTGGCAATCTGATACAGAGGGTGTCGGCACCTTTTACATGATGGATAACACCGCAGACATCTATTCCGAACCGGTTGCACTTCAATATCCGAAAGCCGGTACAACAAACTCTTCTGTACGGGTAGGCAGCGTCAAGGCCAGCGGTGGTCGCACGACATGGTTTAAGGTAGAAGGTGATCCCCGACAGCACTATATTGCGAGAATGCAATGGGCAGAAAGTTCGGATGAGGTAATCATACAACAATTAAACCGACTTCAAAATGTTAACCACGTAATGCTTGGCAATGCAAAAAACGGCAACGTGACAACAGTCCTCAAGGATAGCGATGAAGCATGGGTCGATGTTCGCACCGATGGCATGAGATGGGTGCAAGACGGTGAGTATTTCACTTGGTTAAGTGAAAAAGACGGGTGGCGCCACCTTTATTTGGTATCACGTGACGGTTCACAGGAAACACTTCTGACTAAAGGCAAATATGATGTAATCAATATCATCAATGTGGATGAGGACGCAGGATGGGTGTATTATCTTGCCTCGCCCGAAGATGCTACGCAACAATATCTTTACCGGGTAACGTTGTTTGGTGAGCCAAAGATTGAAAAACTAACGCCAAATACGCAAATAGGCACCCATAGTTACAATATGGCCGCTGATTCAAATTTCGCATTTCATACTTATTCAAAATTTGGCACACCACCGATAATAGACCTTGTATCCCTTCCCGCTCACAATTCTGAAAAAATCATGGTCGCAAATGAACCCCTTCATAAAGCGGCAAATGATCTTACCCGAGGTAATGTCGAATTTTTTAGAACTGACGTCCCAAACGGTTCATCGCATGATAGTTGGATGATGTATCCTCCAGATTTTGATTCAAGCAAAAAATATCCGCTTCTTGTGTTTGTTTACGGATATCCGGGCGGCAGAACCGTGGTCGATAGCTGGGGTGGCAAGCGCTATCTTTGGCACACGATGCTCACGCAAAAAGGATATGTGGTTGCAAGTTTTAATACTCAAGGAGGCGCTTCACCACGTGGACGAGCATGGCGAAAGAATATATACAAGCAAGTTGGCCAGCTGTCCTCAAAAGTTCAATCACAGGCCGTGCAAGAATTGCTGAAGAAACATTCATTTTTGGACGCCGAACGCGTTGGCGTCTGGGGTTGGAGCGGTGGTGGAGCATCCACTTTTGATGCGATGACCCGTTATCCGGAAATTTATAAAACCGGCATCGCCGTTGCGGGAATAAGTGATCTGCGTCTTTACGACAGCGTATATCAAGAACGATATCTTGGGCTACCGGAGGGCGGCGAAGATGCATATTATAAAGGTTCCGCAATTAACTTTGCCCATCAGTTTAAAGGCAATATGTTGATTGTTCATGGTACGGGGGATGATAATGTTCATTACCAGAACCTCGAATATATGACCAATAAATTAATAGAGCTTAACAAACCATTTCAAATGATGAGTTATCCTATGCGCGCGCATGGAATAAGTGAAGGTGATAATACGCAATTACATTTATTTTCGCTAATGACGGATTATTTAGAAGAGCATTTACCGGCGGGAGCAATGTAAAGATCAGGACCATGTATAAGTTTATTGGTACGACACTCTGTCATCAATTATCCAACATCCGGTCAACAAGTGCTGCATAGTCAATGCGCCAATTTTCGAATGGCCTGCTAGCAAGGCTGGCATTATAAAATTTGCTTAATTCTGTTACTTCGGGGCCGACCCATTCGGGGATAGTTACATCTTCCTGCAATGACGTCAGTTCTACTTCCGCGACAAGCAACCCTTTATTTGCCCCTTCGAATATATCTAATTCCCAGACATGGCTACCGACAGTATAAAGTTCACGTTTTTTTACTATCGGATGATGATTAAGTGATGAAAATAAAATCTTGGCTTCATCCTGTGTAACCTCATATTCAAGTTCATAACGTCCGTCGCCAATCTTAGCAGTTTTAATGCTTAGGATATGTTTTCCATCCAATTCACGAATACGGACGCTATTACTGCCTTCACGGGCAATATATCCTTGACGGATGAATTGAATTTTATCGGGTTTTTGATCCGGCCTCATTAATATCAAAAACTTACGTTCAATTTCTACGTTTGGAGCCACTTTCTAAAGTTCACTTTCTAAAACATCGAACAGACGATCAACATCTGCTTTATCGTTATAAATATGCGGTGAAACTCTTATACTGTCACCCCGAACACTTACAAATACCTTTTTGGCAGCAAGCACCGGCGCAAGGCCCGTTGGCACACCGTTTTTAAAATTTATTCCTATTAAATTTGGTGAGCGAAATTTATCGTCCGCTACATTCAACCCAATGAATTTAGCACGTTCAGCAATATAATCCGTTAGTGTTTTAAGATATTCGGCAATATTTTCTACACCCAATTCATTCAGTTTTCCAAGTGCAGACTTTGCAATTGGTATGTTGATAAAATTGCTTTTTTCGCCCATATCATAACGCCTTGCGCCTGCCTCATATTCATCTTTATAATCCACTAGGCGGGCAAAATCATGGGCGTCTTTTCGGGTAATCCAACTTTCTTCGATTGGCTTGCCACCATGATGGCGCGCAGCCACATACATAAATCCAAGCGAATAAGGCCCAAGCAACCACTTATAAGTACCTGCAATCATAAAATCAGGGTCAACATCCTTTACGGAAAACGGGTTTACACCAACGGATTGGGTAAGATCAAGAACGAGCGCGGCACCAACCTGCCGGACTTTTTTACCTATGGCAACTAAATCGATTGCTGTGCCGTTGGTCCAATGAGCCTGGCAGCATGCCACCAGTGCCGTTTTATCATCAATTGCATCTAAAAGTGCCGTTGTCCAATCAGCGTCTGCCGGCCAAGGCAACGTTATGATGTTTGCCCTATTTTCTTCTGCTAGTTCCCTCCACGGGTAAACATTAGACGGAAATTGATCAGCTAAAACAATAATATTTTGCCCATTTTTGACTTTCAGGTTTTTAACGGCAATTGCGGTGCCGTATGATACGGAAGGAACGACGGCGATTTCAGAAGACTGGGCATCTATCAATTGTGCAAATAATGCGCAGGCTTCTTGGGGCGGAGTAAAAAAATCATCGATTGTTATATTCCAGGGACGTGTTTTTTGGTCCACTGCCCGCCGGCCTATAGCTGCGGTTTCTTTCATTATCGGCCCCATGTAAGCGGCATTCAAGTAAGTTATTTCGTCGGGTATGTCGAACAGATCTTTTTGACATTTTATCATTTTTCTTCCTGCTTAAATTTTTGATATACGTGTTAAGTTCAAATCTTCAACAATGTCGAATACGAATTTAAGGTCTTCGATAATAGTCGCAGACATTTTTTTACTGTGTAAAGGCATACCATCACCTTCGAAATCAACCCCTTTCGTCTCAATTATCATATACATTTTACCTTCAAAGAAAGCTATTTTTATTTGATTCGTCTCCCGTTTTGTTGAAAACCTGTAAATATTCTCCATCATCGTAGGGGTTAATATATACTGGCTTCCACTTGGTCTGATGAGGTTACCCAAAATTTCTTTGAAAAATCACTTTCTTCAAGATTGACCGTTTCGGTAGATGAACCTTCTGTTCGAAGAAATTTTACTTCTTTATTTACTATTGTTACTTCCCGAATTTTTTTTGGAAAATCGAAGCTAACCAATAATCCTTCAAAAACATCCGTCTCGTACTCTCTAGTAATTGAATATTCAACTTGCATAAGCCGTGCTTCAAACATTGTAAATTCCACACCATCTATTTCGCCAGACAGCCCATCTTCCAAATAAGATCTATTGAACCATGGAATAAGATTTAATCTGAAAAAGACATTAAGTTGCTGACTTTCTGGTGCAGCCAAAAAAGTAAAGCCTACCGCTTTGCTAAATTCCGACAAAATTATATTTTTTGCTTCTTTTCTCGTATTTGAAATTTCGTCCGGCCCGAATGACACAAGATATCCATATACTAATATTAGACCTGCCGAATAAACTACATTCTTGTAAGAAATAAGAAACAATGCGATAGCAATAAAAGAAACAATTACAAAACCTATTTTTCTATTTATTTTATGCTTTTCATTTTCCTGATTAAGAACTTCCAGATAGCCTATATGTTTTGAAAAATCGACTTGTCTGAATTTCGCTATTAATTCGTTTTTCGTCAAGCCCCTGCCCCCCACTAAATTTTTGTTTCTTGCGTCAGATTTAGCTCAATTACCATGTCAAATATCATGGCGATATCGCTAATGTTTTGTGCAATAAGTGCTGGATCATTCAGCTTAAACGAGCCGCCTTCAAACGCGTTCCCGTTTCTTTTGATTGCCATATAAACTGAACCGTCCTTGAATGCCATCTGAAGCTGCTTGACGCTCGGTAATCGTGAAAATTTTAGCATCCGTTCCATAAATGAAGGCGTGAGCAAGTATCTTGCTTCGACTTGATCTGTGGAGTGGACTTCAAACTGACTTTCAAATTCATGGTCTTCCAATTTAACGCGTTGCCCATTTTTCGCCCACCCAGAAAAGAAATTTCCTATAACTGTTCGGTCTTTTGCGATAATCGTCTGACCTTCAAAATTCTTATGAAAATCAAATTGCACAAGAAAACCGTTAAATACTGTTCTCGTAGATTTTCGTCCTTTGCTATCGCGGTGAACAGCTAACAACTTAGCCTCTAATAATTCGAAATCCACGTCTTCAATTTTTCCCGTAACTTGATCTTCCAGCGTCTTTTCATCGTAGGGTGGAATAATGGACAGGTTTTTAAATGGCTCAATTGCCAAATCCGTTGGGCGAAGCGTGTAATCAAACCCTATCCGAAAACAAAGCGCGGGCATTAATTGCTTTTTGGCTTCCTGTCGAATAGCTGCCATTCGGCGATAGAAGAAAATCGATATAAGAATCGCTGCAACACCAGCGAACTTAACAATTTCAGTCATCCCCTGACTAAGCATTAGGAAAAAAACAATAGACCCCAAAACAAAAACAACCACAAGAAACAAATTAAAAGCGTCCTTGCGTTTCTGTTCGAGCTCATCAAGTTGAGTGCTAAAACTATTGCTGTCAAACGTACGGAGTGCTTCACGCATTTCCATAATGTTCATAATTTAATGCCTTAAATATATTGAGAAGCATCCACCGGTTTTTTTTCTGCCTCATCCATTTCAAAAAACGGCATCGCCTGAATACCAATCATATTGGCAATGGTGCTACTTGGGAAAATTTCAACCGCATTTTTGAGCTCGGTAACCGCAGAATTATAAAAACGGCGAGCCGCAGATATGTGTCCCTCTACTTCTTCGAATGTTTCCTGAGACCGAACCATGGTTTCCTGCGATTTAAGGTCAGGATAGTTTTCTGCAACAGCAAATAGGTTCATCATTGCAGATTGAAGTTGCTTGTTGGCTTCAAGGTGTTGTGACACCTCTTCCGGGTTTCCTTTGTCATAATCGCTGGATGAAATGGATCTCATTTGCGTCACTTTTGAAAGTACTGCTTCTTCGTGATCCATAAATTTCTTGGCAATTGTCAGGATATTCGGAATTAGATCGTGACGTTTCTTTAGCTGCACGTCAATTGACGATAGTGCCTCCAAGGCATTGTTTTTTTTCTTTATCAGGCCAGAGTAAATCATATAAATGAAAAATACGATCACACCCGTCACAATAAGAGCTACCACGACTAATTCCTTTCATCTAAGCATTACTGAGGTATAAGTCCTTTTAGCTTGTTACCAACTTGATCAACAACTTTATCTTCTAATTCCTTGACAACATTTCCGGCTGCATCTTTAGCACCACCAACAACATCGCCAAGCATTTGACTTTGAGCCACTTTGGTCACACTTCCACTTATCGCGCCAAAAATTTGCTTCATAACATCAGAAGCAATCGCCCCATTTTCTTCTTTTCCGATGTCAGTCAAATGAAGATCTGGAAGCGGAAAACCAAGCCCCCTTCCACCGAGTAAATCACTCGCTACCTTTACATTAGTTCCATTTACATAAACATGATCGACAATGAACTTCTTTTCGCTTTCATCTTCGCTAAGTTCAATACCCAAATCACTGATATATTTATCAATATTTTCCTGAATTTTGCCAACATTATTGCCGTTTGATCCAATTTCATAAATCATATCGGCACTCTCTAGACGAATTTCATCAATCTTAATAACGTCAGACGTAAGGTTATCTATACCAACGTCCATCTTTACCAGCAATTGTTCCATCTTAAATAAATGGTCTGATTTAAAACCCTCAGGGTTACCGATAACCAATCCGTTAAGAGAGGCCACGCCTGCGGTAGGGTCAAGAACTACATTGGCCAATTGCACATCCGCACCAATAACAGGGGGTACATACTCAACCACACCATCTTTAACGAGGCCACCTGCATTCGATGACAAATAATATAAACCGCCCGCACCTGCCACAACGATGATAACAATAGCAATCAAAAGTTTTTTCATTTTATATTTCCTATTCATATTTCAGTTTAGTTTCTCTGATTAATTAGCCAATTGCAACCATTAATGACTTGACCTTTGCAAACTTAACCACAACAATCTGTTATATAATGAACAAAAAAGGGGCACAATTATGGGTGTTTTATCATATGCAGGCGGACTAGGTCTGATTACAATGACCGTATATATTATGGTTGTGGGGCGAGATCTTATTGTACCCTTTCTTATCAGTGTCGTCATTTGGTATTTGATCAACACTTTAGCCGATTATTATAAAAAAATTTCAATTCGCAGTTATTCCCTGCCTAAATCATTGTGCTTTGTTGCCGCACTGCTCACTATGATAATAGTCTTATCATTACTCGTAGATATGATTGGTAATAATATCGCTGACGTCAAGGCTGCGGCTCCGCTCTACCAGGAAAATTTGTTAAAACTATCTGACCGGATTTATAATCTGCTTGGCATTGAAAACCAGCCCAATCTTACACAGCTTATTGGTCAAATCGACATACGGCCCTTTATAAGCAACATAGCTGGCACAATGGCCAGTATTGCAGGAAACTCGGGGTTAATTTTAATATACGTACTATTTATATTCTTAGAACAAGCGAGCTTCAATACTAAGTTAAAGGCCTTACTTAATGGTTCGAAACTTACTGGCACAGTAGAAGAAATAATTACAACGATTTCACATAAAATTGAAACCTACGTCGCAATTAAAACTTTTGTCAGTATACTAACCGGCACAGCTTGTTACATTGTACTTATTTTAAATGATGTAGATTATGCAAGCTTCTGGGCATTTATTATTTTCTTGTTAAATTACATTCCAACAGTTGGATCAATGCTTGCTGTGCTATTTCCTGCTTTACTAAGTTTGGTTCAATTTCCAACATTTACACCTTTTTTAATAATCATCTCAAGTTTGGGATTCATTCAAGTTCTTATCGGCAATATTCTGGAACCGCGATTAATGGGAAATTCGCTTAATCTAAGTCCTCTGGTTGTTATGCTATCGCTCGCATTATGGGGAAGTATTTGGGGTATCGCCGGAATGTTCTTAAGTGTACCTTTTACGGTCATATTGATGATAATATTTTCAGAATTCCCCAAAACAAAACCGATCGCGATAATATTATCGCACAATGGTAAAATAGGTAAAAGCCAGCCCTGATAAATACACTTTATATTCGAACATTCGTATATATTAATATTCTAATATAAAGTGTATCGCCGTTAATTTCTTAAACCATCATCTTCATAAAACATTTTACAGATAACCTTAATCAGTTCTTTTACACGATCATCACTTACCGAATAAAATATTTGCTGACGGGCACGACGATGTGAAACGATTCCCTCGCTTCGCATCCTACTTAAATGTTGTGATAAAGCAGACTGAGAAATATTCAAACCCTTCTCAAGATCTCCTACACATGTCTCACCTTCCATAAGACTTCCAAGGATAATCAACCTATTCGGATTAGCTAATGTTTTTAGTATTTTTGCTGCGTTATCAGCTACTTGAACCAACTCTTTTTTCATGATCTGGAATCCATATTATGTTCCACCGCTGAAATACCCAATAAATTTTAATATTACATACCCCATCGCAATTCATTAAAAATGACTTGATATTTTTACCAAAATGCTATTCTAAACCAGTTATATTCAATTAAAAATCAAATATAATTCAATAATTTAGAACTGAGCCATTAATTTGAATCACAAGATAATATCATCAAGCAAGTTCCTGAATATCCAGACAGTAACGTAATGATATTTAGAAAATCATTCCTTACCGTAACTACATCAAATTCATGATACTCAATCTAATGTAGTGTTTCTAATATATTCCATTCTATAATCCAAGCCTTTTTTGAAAAATATGGTGGAATGCAACTTTGACTAGATAACGTACGATAATCTAACGCGTTTCATTAAAGAGTTCTCGACCGATGAGCATTCGTCTAATTTCACTGGTACCGGCACCAATTTCATATAACTTGGCGTCCCGAAGTAGGCGACCCGTAGAAAATTCATTGATATATCCGTTGCCGCCAAGACATTGAATCGCCTGTAATGCCATTTGCGTCGCTTTTTCCGCTGCATATAATATACATCCCGCGGAATCCTTACGCGTCGTTTCACCGCGGTCGCAGGCCGCAGCCACCGCATATACATAACTGCGGCAAGCATTAAGCTCCGTATACATATCCGCCACTTTTCCCTGAATAAATTGAAACTCCCCGATCGGCGTATCAAATTGCTTTCTATCGTGTATATAGGGAAGAACAACATCCAAGCAAGCTTGCATTATACCAAGTGGTCCGCCTGACAAAACGACGCGCTCATAATCCAATCCAGACATTAAAACCCGCACGCCACCGCCTTCAATACCGAGGACACTTTCTGCTGGAACCTGACAATCATCGAATACAAGTTCGCAGGTATTCGATCCTCGCATACCAAGTTTATCGAGTTTTTGCGCCGTTGAAAATCCCTCAAAATCTTTTTCAATTATAAAAGCCGTAATACCTTTTGAGCCAACACTCAAATCAGTCTTGGCATAAACAACCAATATATCGGCGTCCGGCCCGTTGGTAATCCACATTTTTGTCCCGTTAAGAATATATTTGTTTCCACTTTTTTCCGCCTTCAGTTTCATGCTGACAACATCGGAACCAGAACCAGCTTCGCTCATCGCCAGAGCGCCTACATGTTCTCCAGAAATCAGTTTTGGCAGATATTTTATTTTTTGTTGATCGTTGCCGTTTCGGTTAATTTGGTTCACACATAAATTTGAATGCGCCCCGTAACTTAATCCGACGCTCGCAGACGCTCTCGAAATTTCCTCAACGGCTATTGTATGCGCCAGGTAACCCATTTCGGCACCACCAAACTGCTCCGATACAGTCATTCCCAGCAGCCCAAGTTCACCAAACTTTTCCCATAGATCAGATGGAAATTCATTTTCATAATCAATTTTTTCTGCGCGTGGTGCTATTTCGCTGTTCGAAAACTTCCGTACCATATCACGCAACATATTTACATCATCACCGTGATTAAAATTTAATGTAGGATAAGAAACCATCATGAACACCTTTTCGTAAGAGAGATTTTTGAATTGGGCACACGCCCTAGCTTATTTGATATAAACCAAGCCGTATCAATAATTTTATCAAGATCAATGCCCGTGTTAAGCCCTAGTCCGTTAAGCAAATATAAAACATCTTCCGTAGCGACATTCCCACTGGCCCCTTTCGCATAGGGGCAGCCACCAAGCGCCGCGACCGAGCTATCAATAGTCCGAATACCCAGTTCTAAACCAGTCAATATATTTGCGATCGCCTGCCCGTAAGTATCGTGACAATGAAGGGCAAAATTCTCAATAGGGAATGAATTTCTGATAAGTAAGAGAAGGTCCTTGATTTCCTTTGACGTCGCTTGACCCGTCGTATCCCCAAGCGATATCTCATAACAACCCATGTCTAAAAGTAGCTTGCTAACCTTCATCACCTGTTTCGGATCAACAGCTCCTTCATACGGGCAGTGAGTGACACACGAAACATACCCCCGCACCGCAATATTATTTTCCTTCGCCATTGCCATTAATGGCCTAAAACGCTCTATGCTTTCCGATATTGAACAATTAATGTTTTTTTTGCTGAAAGATTCCGATGCTGCTGCAAAGACGGCCACCTCCCGTACATCTGCACCAATTGCCGCGTAGAAGCCTTTTAAGTTGGGCGTAAGTGCTGAGTAAGTTACAGAATTTGACCGTTTTATTGCCCTCATGACATCTAGATTATCAGCCAACTGTGGCACCCATTTCGGCGATACGAAGCTAGTCGCTTCAATTTTTTTTAGCCCTGTTTCTGATAACTTATTGATTAGTTCAATTTTTATATCTGTATCCACAAAATCTTTTTCATTTTGAAGTCCGTCTCGTGGGCTAACTTCATAAAGTAATACGTCAATCATCTGCCGACCTTCTCATGACTCTTGCCAATGATTGCCCCTCACCGATCTGCATTCCTTCTTGCAGAGCATGTAATATGATCTGACCGGAAACAGAGGCTTTTATCGTATGCTCCATTTTCATTGCTTCCAAAACGAAGAGTGCTTGACCTTCCTCTATTTCCTCGTCGTCCTTAACGAAAATCTTCGCAAGTTTACCCGGCATCGGTGTTAAAATGTTGCCATCTTGACTTTCCATCTCTTCCTTATCGGAACCGGGAATAAAATGATGCAAGTAAGATACTTGTCCTTCATAAAACACTGTAAAGTCTTCTTTGTTTCTGATGACTGAACCTGTAATTTTCTTCCCATCCAACAAGATACTAAGCTTGTGAGCATCCTGTTTTAAAAGTTTCAATTTATAATTCCGGCCACCGATACTAACGGAAAAACCATCATCCATATAAGTTACATCAACGTCATAGGGCGTATCGTTTTCGATGAAAGTCAATTTGACATTGAGGTTAAGATTGAGCAGCCAACCGTCCGACCAATCCCAAACATCACTACCAGATTTATGTGGCATTAACTCGCAAAGTGCTGCCAGAGCCAACACTGTTGGTGAAACACCTTCTTTTGATGGGATTAGTGTAGAGCTATATTTCTCGATAAAACCTGTATCAAAATCAGCCACGCTAAATGCATCATGATCAAAAATATTATAGAGAAACTCCAAATTAGTTTTAATACCGGCAATCGTTGTACTTTTTAAAACTCTTCGCATATGTCGAAGGGCTTCGCCGCGATTATGCCCCCAGACTATTAATTTCGCGATCATCGGATCATAAAAGACACTAACCTCGTCACCTTGGTCAATACCGCTATCTAATCGAAGCCAGTTATCCTGTATTGGCACAGAAAAATGATGCAGTGTCCCCGTTTGTGGCAGAAAATCTTTATAGGGGTCTTCCGCGTATAATCTGACCTCAAATGCGTGACCATTGAGTTTAATATCCCTCTGGCCGAGCGGAAGTCTTTCACCTGCTGCGATGCGCAATTGCCATTCCACAAGATCAATCCCGGTAATGAGTTCCGTCACAGGGTGTTCGACCTGTAGACGTGTATTCATTTCCATGAAGTAAAATGGCGCATCCTTTAGACCATTTTCCACATCAACGATGAACTCAATAGTACCCGCTCCCTTGTATTTAATGGCTTTAGCCGCTTGAATAGCAGTTTCACCCAACTCATACCGCATATCTTCGCTTAGATCCGGCGCAGGGGCTTCTTCCACTACTTTTTGATGGCGCCGCTGTAGTGAACAATCGCGTTCATGTAAATAAACGACGTTACCCACCATGTCGGCAAATATTTGTACCTCGATATGTCGGGAATTTCTTATATATTTTTCAAGCAAAACACGATCATTTCCAAATGACGATAGTGCCTCGCGTTTTGCGCTTTCTAAAGCAGGCGAAAACTTATCCCTGGTTTCAACCAGCCTCATCCCCTTGCCGCCACCGCCAGCAACCGCTTTAATTAAAACAGGAAAACCTATTTCTCCGGCTTGTTGTTCCAGATACTGAGCTGATTGGTTTTCGCCATCATATCCGGGAATTGTCGGAATGCCGGCTTGCTTCATTGCAATTTTCGCTTCGTCTTTTAACCCCATAATATGGATGGATTCGGCTGCCGGTCCGATAAAACGAATATCAACCTCTTCACATTTACGGGCAAATTCTTCGTTTTCCGATAAAAATCCATAGCCCGGATGAATGGCTTCAGCACCGGACGTTCGCGCAACCTCGACTATTCTATCCATGCTTAGGTAGCTGTCGCTGGCTTCTGGACCCCCTATTTCATAAGCTTCGTCAGCAAGTCTTACATGACGTGCTGCCGCATCCGCTGATGAATATACTGCAACAGTTTTAATACCCTTCTTTTGGGCCGTACCCATAATTCGACAGGCAATCTCACCTCGGTTGGCAATTAGAATTTTCTCAAACATCTTTTATCCAATTCGCCTTTCGCTTCTCAAAAAAAGCACTTAATCCTTCTTTCGCTTCTTTCGAAGCACGCGTTTTTGCAATCCTACCCGCACTGTCATTCCTTAAACCGACGGTAATGCGCTCCCCTGCAAAATCCAAAACGAGTTTTTTCGCGTCCTTAACGGCATCTGGCGCATTCTTTAATATATTTTTCAGAAGATCATCAAGTTTGTTGTCACCGGGTGAGGTTATTTCATGAACCAACCCAATATTTTGCGCTTCTTTCGCGTCAAAAAACTCCCCCGTTTGAAAGTATCGCTTTGCCTGCCGCGCACCAATCGATTCAATCACAAATGGTGCTATCGTAGCGGGAATTAGGCCGAGTTTTACTTCGGATAAAGCAAATTTGGTTTCAGGCTCCGCTATAACAACATCAACACAAGAAATAAGACCAAGACCGCCACCCATAACCGCCCCGTGAACGTTGGCTATTGTTAATTGTCTTAAGTTATATAAAGCGTTTAACATATCGCTCAATAGGTTTGCATCGGTTAAATTCTCATCGAATGAATAGTTAGCAGCACGTTTCATCCAGTCAAGATCGGCACCCGCAGAAAAACTTTTACCACCTCCCGACAAGACAACAACATGAATATCTTCACTTTGTTCCAATTCATTAAATGCCTTAGTTAGGTCAGCAATCATTTTCTCATCAAAAGCATTATGAACTTCTGGGCGGTTCAATGTTATATTCGCAACACCATTTTGGTTTTTTTCAAACAATATCGTCATGATTACATCCTAAATATGCCAAACTTAGTATCATTAATAGCCGCATTAAGGCTTGCAGATAAACCTAATCCCAGGACGCGCCGCGTATCAATAGGATCTATCACACCATCGTCCCAAAGGCGCGCGGAAGAATAATAAGGGTGGCCTTGATGTTCATACTGTTCAATAATCGGTTTTTTGAATTCCGCTTCTTCCTTTTTTGGCCATTTCTTTCCTTGTCTTTCAATACCATCACGTTTTACCGTCGCAAGAACGCCGGCTGCTTGTTCTCCGCCCATAACCGATATACGGGCATTTGGCCACATCCATAAGAAACGAGGGTCATAAGCCCGTCCGCACATGCCGTAATTACCTGCTCCAAATGAACCTCCGATAATCACGGTGAATTTCGGCACCTCAGCACATGATACGGCTGTGACCATTTTTGCACCGTCGCGTGCAATACCACCAGTTTCATATTTTTCGCCAACCATAAACCCCGTAATATTTTGTAAAAACACAAGCGGTATTTTGCGCGACGCACAAAGTTCGATAAAATGCGCACCTTTCAAAGCAGATTGTGAGAACAAAACCCCGTTATTAGCCACAATACCGACGGGCATTCCAAAGATATGAGCAAATCCACACACCAACGTTGTGCCGTAGCGTTTCTTGAATTCATCAAAATCACTACCATCGACAATCCTGGCAATTACTTCGCGCACGTCAACCGATATTTTTAAATCTGAAGGGATAATTCCGTACAGTTCTGCCGCCTCATAAATAGGATCAACAACTTCCCTCAATACCATATTATGCTTCTTTTCACGATTTAAGTTGCCAACAATTGACCGTGTAATTTCCAAGGCATGATTATCGTCGTCGGCCAAGTGATCAGCAACACCGGACACGCGCGTGTGAACATCTCCGCCCCCTAAATCTTCTGCACTAACGATTTCACCCGTCGCTGCTTTCACAAGTGGCGGACCCGCAAGGAATATTGTCCCTTGGTCCTTTACAATAACATTTTCATCGCTCATTGCCGGTACATAAGCGCCGCCAGCGGTACATGATCCCATAACAACCGCAATTTGCGGAATTGATTTTGATGACATTTTCGCTTGGTTATAGAAAATACGCCCGAAATGATCTCTGTCCGGAAAAACATCTTCCTGATTGGGCAAATTAGCCCCACCACTGTCAACCAGATAAATACAGGGAAGATTATTATGGGTTGCTATTTCCTGCGCACGAAGATGTTTTTTTACTGTTAGCGGAAAGTATGTGCCGCCTTTAACAGTTGCGTCATTACAAACAATCACACATTCAAGCCCGGCAATGCGGCCTATCCCAGTAATAATACCGGCTGCGGGAATTTCATCGTCATAAACTTTATAAGCTGCAAGCTGGGAAAATTCCAGAAATGCGCTTCCTTTATCGAGAACTCTTCTTATTCTCTCTCGTGGTAACAGTTTGCCCCGTTCGACATGGCGTTCGCGATATTTTTCAACTCCACCTTGCTCAATCGAGGCGATCTTTTGCTTTAAATCGGCGATAAGCGTTTCCATAGCATCTTTGCTGGCTGCATATTCCGGTGAAAGACGGTCAATATTACTTTTAAGTATGGCCATTAATTCTAACCTTGTTATTCATTAACGACAACAAGATAGCAGAAGTGATATCATAGATAAAATTAATAATATTTATACTATCTATAGATATTTTCTATTAATAATTACTACTATTTCGTCCAGTTCCCTTAGCGTCTTTATATGCTGAAACATAATTGCCGCTTCTGGATATTCCCTTTTTAGATATGAGAACCATTGCTTAATCCTGTTCGGTAGAAAGTTTTGTTTTTTATCATCTCTTTTATACTGACTATAAAGGACTAACGCATCGCAAACATCTGACCAACTTGCGGGCGCATCATTATTTTTAATGACATCTGCTATGTTGGGAAGTGACAAAGCACCCCTCCCGATCATTATATCTTCGCAGCCAGATTGCTGCACGCAATCTAGTGCATCATGTTTCGACCAGATGTCACCATTTGCAATAAGTGGTATTTTCACATGTTTCTCTATTTTAGCGATCCAGTGCCAATGAGCGGGCGGTTTATAACCTTCTATCTTGGTGCGGGCATGCACTGCCAAACTGGTTGCGCCGGCTGTTTCAATAGCCAGTGCGTTTTCAATTGCCAACGATTTATCTTCATAACCTAACCGCATTTTTACTGTCACAGGAATATGACCCGGTACAGCTTTCCTTACCGCAGAAACAATATCATGCACAAGATCAGGTTCATTAAGAAGAATAGAACCACCTTTATGTCTATTCACGGTTTTAGCAGGACAGCCAAAATTAATATCAATACCGGGCGCACCAATGTCAGCTGCCCGAATAGCATTCTCCGCCATCCAGTTTGGATGTTGACCAAGTAGCTGAACATAAACAGGTGTCCCCGATTTTGTTAGTCCGTAATTTGCAAGTTCGGGACAATATCTAACAAAAACGGAGCGGGGCAATAATTGATCGTTGACACGAATAAATTCTGTAACTGCACGGTCATAGGAACCGCTCGCCGTTAAAATCTCACGCAATGCAAAATCAATGACACCTTCCATTGGTGCTAATATAATATTCATGGCAAGGTTTTATTCCGATGCAGGAATAGTGGTTGGTTTATCTCTAGGAATGTAGGTTTTAGCCGTTCTGATATTTCGTGGAGCTGCTTTTTTCTTAACTAACTTAACTTTTGGTTCAGGTTTATAAACTTCGGACCAGAATTCCGCATTTAAATCACTGCCCATTCGCGTTTCAGAATTAAGCAAAATAACCAATGCTAAATCTTTATCTTTTGAATATGCGACTTCCGTGCGAAAACCTGCAACAGCACCACCATGATAAACGAGATCTTCTCCGCCCATATCATAAATGCGCCAGCCGTAGCCATAATGAGCATTTTTAAGAACTGGTCGCCAATTGCGTTTACGCATTTCTTTACGCGTTCGAATACGTTTTGTTGTAACAGCGTCAATGACATTTGGTGAAAAACTTTCAGGATTTTTGCCCATTTGTGCCAACATCCATTTGGACATATCCGCGACACTTGCATTAACGCCGACAGCCGGCAGAAGAGTATAATAATTCTTCTTTACTTTTGTTTTAACCCATCCTTTACGTGTAAGAACATGTGGCTCAGCGTGGTTCGGTGTTTCAAGAAATGCTTCATAACCAAGTGATGATCTTTCCATTTGAAGGGGATCAAAAATATGGCTATGCATCAAATCTGTATAGGTGGATGAAGTTGATTTTTCTATCACCGGCTGAATAAAACTATAAAGAACATTTTGATACCCATAACATTCGCCAAGCCGACACATAGGATCAATTTCCTTAAACATATCAATAATCTTTGGCATCGGGTAATTAGCCTCTACCAGGTTATCATATGCGTTGTGAACCAAACTCGAGCTTTGGCTCATAATATGGTTAACCGTCAGGTTTGATGAGTATTTCTTAGACTTAAATCTAAATTCCGGAATATAGCTGACAATTTTATCATTCCACCCAAATCTTTGTTCTTCAACCAATTGTGCCGCGAGGCCCGCTGCAAAAGTTTTCGATACACTTGCAAGTCGAAAAACAGTATTCTCATCCACAGGCTCATTGCTGCCAATCGCACGGACGCCAACCCCTTCCATCGCGATAACTTTACCACCACTGATAATGGCGTACGCTCCACCGGGGACCTTGTTTTCTTTTAATTTAACTTTGAATTCTTTTTTAAAATCAGCAATTGCCTCTTCTACAGACCCTGCAAAAGAGGGCGATACTAGTAAGAAAGAAAACAAAATTATTAAACGTATCAATCGCATAAATAAACCCAAAAATATTCCGTTGATTAACCTTATCTCGAAAGGGTTAATCTTTAAATAACTTGTGTAATTTCTGATAACTATACAGCAAATAACCGAAAATGAGAACTAAAACTGCTACAATTAAGCCTGCCCAAAGTGGCCCCATGTAAGTTTTCGCAAGCGTTGGCGAATAAAATAAAGATAAAAACCCTAGAAACTCGAACACAAAACACGCCCAAAATAGCATTATTTTCGCCCATTTATGCCCCTTGCTGCTATAATATACTATATTTCCGGCAATAAGCGCCGGCGGCAACCATTGTATAGATGGTATTATAAAATGATGCTCAAGAACACTTTGTTCAAAAACTTTCCATAACAATATCAAGCAAATAAGACCCACTAAAAACTCAGGCCAGGTTTTTTTTATTTTTTCCACGATCTATCCTTCTAAATATTTTTTTTAGGAATTTAAACCAAAAGAAGAAAATTTACAATTATCTTAAATATAGATATTATCTATCGATAAACTAAATTAGGTAAATAACTTCTATGATTGAAAATTACCAGTTAAGATATTTTTTAGCTATTGTTGAAACTGGAAGCTTCACGAAAGCCGCAAAGCGCGTATTTGTCACGCAACCGACCTTATCGGCAGGGATCAAAAAGCTTGAAGGTGATCTCGGTAGCAAATTATTTGATCGCACTTCTAAGCGAGTATTTTTAACCGAAAGCGGGACGAGGTTTGTACCGCACGCCAAGTCGATCCTGTATCAACTGAATTTGGCGGAAGCTGATATAAAAACAACCGGAAAACCACATCTTTTGCGTCTTGGCGTATTAATGACTGTACCAACAACGATCATTCAATCCATTTTAACTGCTTTCAATAGGGAAGTAAGCGGCCTCGTCACCGAACTCTTTGAAGGTACAGAGCAAGAAATTCAAAATCGGCTTGATGAAGGCAAGATCGATATCGCCATAACGATTATAAAACCAACATCCAAGCAGGATAAAATTTCACTTTATAAAGAGGGCTATTCCATCGCAATCGCAGAACACCATCCTCTCTCGCAAAAAGACACTGCGCATCCCGTTGATTTTGCCGGTGAAGCAACAATCGTACGTTCGCGCTGCGAAATTTTAAGTGAAACAAGCCGCTTTTTCACCGATCATAATGTTCGGCCCCGCCTTGTCTTTAATACTGCGCAAGACGAACGAGCCCTAGCTATGGTGGCTGCTGGTGTTGGCTTCACTACAATGCCGGACCACTACGAAATGGGTGGCGTAAAACGCTTAAAAATGGTTGGATACGATTTTCAACGCGAAATTGGCCTCTTAAGAACTTCGTATCAACTAAGCAAGGAAAGAAGCTCTTTACTGGATCAATTTATTAACTTTACTAAATCTCATCTTCCCGAAATCACTTATATTTCTTAATTTTACTGAAAGCCAAAATTTAATGTTTATCCAGCTTTTCAATGTTATATCACCAGTATTGATTTGTGCTTTGGTGGGATATATCTGGGTTAAAAGAGGATACGAATACTCAACTGAATTTGTCACACGCCTAAATATGAACTTTGGCGCGCCTTGCCTCGTTTTTGTTGGCATGCTTGATTTAGGTCAGGATCTGGACTCAATGAAAACTTTCATGTTCGCGGCGTTCGTTTCTTTGACAATGATGTTGATCATTACCTATCTATTTGTTGTCGTAACAAAACTTCCGAGACGAGGATATATTATCGCTCTTTCATCCACCAACTGCGGAAACATGGGCATACCGCTTTGTTTGTTTGCATTTGGCCAAACTGGCATGTCGTTGGCAATTGCCTATTTTACAATAGGTGCGTTTTTTCAATTCACAGTATCTTTATTCATCTCACACGGTAACTTGAAACCAGGGTCACTGCTCAGAATTACACTATTATGGGGGATTGTAGCTGCCCTCTTTTTCATCCTGACAGATATAACACCGCCTGTTTGGCTCATGAACACGACTGAACTGTTTGCCGGGGTCACGATACCTCTCATGCTATTGACACTTGGAGCTTCGCTTGCCACGCTCAAGGTTATTAAAATTGGGAAAATATTGACAATTAGTGTTTTAAAAATGGCCATGGGCATATCTATAGGTATTGCAACCGCGGCCTATTTTGGGTTTCAGGGTCTGGAAAGAAATGTTTTGATTATGCAATTGTCTATGCCTGTAGCCGTTTTTAGCTACTTACTCGCTTCAAAATTCAATCGAAACCCTGATGAAGTAGCCAGTCTAATTTTTGTCACCACTTTGCTTTCGTTTGTGACCGTACCCCTGATGCTCATATATTTATTTTAATCGTTGCTACCTTTTAAAGTGAGTGACAATGCATGTACGGGACCCGCTAGTTCTTCAGCGAGAATTTTATAGATAAGCCGCTGCCTTTCAACGCGGTTTTTTCCGTCCAGTTCTGAAGAAGTCATATTAATATGGAAATGCGTTTCCCCTTCAGGGCGAGCACCAACATGCCCGGCATGTTTATGGGATTCGTCTATAACTTCCAAAAATTCGGATTTTATGACTTTATTCACTTTTAATTCAATATTTTCTTTTACAGTCACTTCTTCACTTTCTAATATTAGTTAAAACCAGAATATCAGGCTATAATAGCAGAGACTATTAACGATGACAGGCGAAAATAAAAATTCCACAAATACGACCCAAAACCAGCGCCTATGCGAATGGGATAATTGTAAAAGCGAGGGTCGCTTTCGCATTCAAACCACCGCAAATCGCGATGATATCCATTGGTTTTGCCATATACATGCCCGCATGTTCGATTTAAGTGTTGTATCTGACGGGCCTTTTTTTGGTTCTGCGGGACCAAATTGGACCCAAAAACAAAACGCATCCAAACAATCCGAAGAGAAACCGATTAATCACAATGTAGATTATAATGATGGCATACGACTTCGTCATATTGACGGCACACAAGTCATGAAATATACAAAAGAAGACATGGAAAACCTAAAAACATTAGGTCTGGAATCCGGTGCCAAGCCTGATGAAATAAAAAAAGCTTATAAAAGACTTGTCAAACATTGTCATCCCGATCAAAATCCCGACCTTGAACATGGAACGTTAATCTTTAACAGGGTAAACGAAGCTTATAGTGCTTTAAAAGATAAAGATTTTACGTAACAATTATACTTAAGTGGAATATAATATGACGACCAAGATAACGGCAGAATCCGGCATTCCCGATATGCTTTTAAATGTAAATCAAGTATTTGGCATTGAATCAAACATGGAAATTCGTGGCTTTTCCGAAGCAGATGAACATGTGCCGGAAATCGATAAAAATTATATTTTTGATCATGACACGACGTTAGCAATCCTGGCTGGGTTTGCTCATAACCGCCGCGTAATGATACAGGGATATCACGGAACTGGAAAATCCACTCATATCGAACAAGTTGCGGCAAGGCTAAATTGGCCATGTTTAAGAGTGAACCTAGATAGTCATATAAGCAGAATTGACTTGATCGGAAAAGACGCCATAACATTAAAGGACGGCGTACAAGTCACCGAATTTAAAGAAGGTATTTTACCGTGGGCCCTGCAAAACCCAACAGCGCTTGTTTTTGATGAATATGACGCAGGGCGTCCGGATGTTATGTTCGTAATTCAACGTGTTCTGGAGGTCGCGGGCAAGCTTACATTGCTTGATCAAAATAAGGTTATCAAGCCGCATCCTTCGTTTCGTCTATTTTCAACGACCAACACAATTGGTCTAGGCGATACAACCGGGCTATATCATGGCACGCAACAGATTAATCAGGGTCAGATGGACCGTTGGAGCATTGTATCAACGTTAAATTATTTATCCCACGAACAGGAAGAAAATATAATCACCGCGAAAATGCCTCTTATGCAAAATGATAAAGATATGAAAATCATTAAGCAAATGGTCCAAGTTGCTGATTTAAGCCGTAAAGGGTTTATCAATGGTGATATTTCAACCGTAATGTCACCCCGCACAGTACTGACATGGGCAGAAAATTTCGAGATATTTAAAGATCTCGATTTCTCGTTCCGTTTATCTTTCTTGAATAAATGTGATGAACTTGAGCGGCCAATCATTGCGGAATATTACCAGAGATCGTTTGGCGATGAATTGAAATCAGCGCCAATCATTCAAAAACCTGAAATCTAGAAAATTAGCCGAGGTTGGTATTTTGACTAAAAGTAACCTCCATAACCTTGAAAATTTTAAAAGAGCCGTATCATCGACGGTGCGTGCTCTGGCGAATGACGCAGAAATTGAAGTCAGCTTCGGCACCGCACCCACGCCAACGGCGGGCCAACTTCGCCTACCAATGGTTTATTCGGACATGTCCAAACAGGAAATTGCGGAATTAAGAGGGAAAGGCGATAGTTTCTCCCTGCATAAACGTCATCACGATAACAAACTCCATTCCAAATATATGCCAAAAGGCGATATTGCAGCCACCGTTTATAATGCGATCGAAGATGCCAGAGTTGAAGCCATTGGCAGTAACGAAATGAAGGGGGTCGCAAAAAATTTAAGAGCTTACGTCGAAAAATATTATCAGGATCACGAAATTAACCCTTCGGAGGATAACGATAAAGAGCCCTTAGGCGATGTTTTGAAACTACTGGTACGTGAGAGGCTTACTCATGAACTTCCGCCTAAAGCTGCCCGCAAGGCCGTTAATATTCTGCGTTACGAAGTTGAAGAAAAGGCAGGCGAGCATCTGGACCGACTGATTGACAACATTCATGATCAGGATCAGTTTTCAATCTTAAGCCGGAAAATAATTTCTGATTTAAATCTGGCACTTGATTATGACGAGGAAGAAAACACGGAAGATGACGGCGGAAATGACCTTGAAGATCAGATGCAGGAAAATGAGCAATCTGATGACGATATAGATAACGAAGCCGATACCAGTGATGATGGATCTGATGATGGCGGCGACCCATCCGACGAACAGGTTGAGGATAACGCCAGTGGTGATCAATCCAGCGAAATGACGACAGAAGAACTCATGGAAATGTTAAAGCAAGCTCAAAATGAGAATGCCTCGCCACCCAGAAGTGATAACGATCCCTATGGTTTATATTCTATGGGACCCGGTTACCGCGTTTACACCGACGAATTTGATGAATATGTAGCGGCAGAGGATTTGTGCGATCCTGAAGAATTAATTCTGTTGCGTAAAAAACTTGACCAACAACTGTATCATTTACAGGGTATGGTTTCCAAGCTCGCTAATAGACTGCAACGACTATTAATGGCGAAACAAACCCGCTCATGGGAATTTGACTTGGAGGAAGGCATATTGGATACAGCGCGCCTTACTCGCGTAGCAACAAATCCGATGCATCCGCTCTCCTTTAAAGCGGAAAATGATAGCGACTTTAAAGATACCGTCGTCACGCTACTGATCGATAACTCAGGTTCTATGAGGGGCCGCCCTATTTCCATCGCTGCCATGTGTGGCGATATTTTAGCACGCACGCTCGAACGCTGCGGCGTAAGAGTTGAAATTCTTGGCTTTACAACCAAAGCATGGAAGGGCGGAAAATCAAGACAAAAATGGACAGAAAGTGGAAAACCGGAAAAGCCGGGTCGCCTTAATGATTTAAGGCATATTATCTACAAATCAGCCGACAGCCCGCTGCGCAGAAGCCGAAATAATTTGGGACTTATGCTGCGTGAAGGTTTACTAAAAGAAAATATTGACGGTGAAAGTTTGCTTTGGGCTCATAATAGGTTAATCGTGCGCTCTGAAGAGCGTCGTATTCTAATGGTTATATCTGACGGTGCGCCGGTGGACGATAGTACCCTTTCATCCAATAATGCCAATTATCTGGAAGATCATCTTCGTCATGTAATTGAAGTTATAGAGAACAGATCACCCGTAAAGTTGCTCGCTATCGGTATTGGGCATGACGTAACCCGTTATTATAAAAATGCCATAACGATAATGGATGCGGATCAATTAGGCGGGGCAATAACAGAGCAACTTGCTAATTTATTTGAAGACAAGTAAAAAGAAAGAATTATGGATCTTCAGGAACAACTGAAACACGATGGTTTCTTTAAGGTAGAAAACCTTATTGCTCCTTCTATCATCAAGCAATTATTATCCAGCTCAAAGCACATTATTAATCAGTGTACTGACGAACATAGAGAGAGCGTCAAGTCCAACGGCACAATGTGTAATTTAGCAAAGCTCCCCGAATTCGTGGACATAATTACTTATCGCCCCATACTTGATTTGCTGGAAAGAATTGGCGGTAAAGATATTCGCTGGACAGGTGGATATCTTATTTCTAAGCCGGCGGGTGGGCCACCGCTATTTTGGCACCAGGATTGGTGGGGATGGGATGATCCAGTGAGTTATCAATCGGAGGCTGTGCAATTATTCGTAATGATTTACCTTACTGAAACTTCACCGGATAAAGGTTGTTTAAGGGTTATACCCGGTAGCCACCGGAAAGTTCACGCCCTTCATAAATTGGGGCAAGCCCACTCGGAAAATTTAATCAGGGTTGAAAATCCGCTTGACCCTGCATTCGCTTCTCATCCTGATGAAATAGCGGTTACAGCAAAACCTGGTGACGTTATCATCGGTGATAGCAGGGTTATTCATGGCGCGTACGCAAACGAGAAAGGCGGCGAAAGACCACTACTTACTTTGTGGTATTCACCTAACTTCAGGGACTTGCCGAAACCAATTATGGCCCATTATGAAAATGCTTTAAGAACTGAAGCAGATGACATTAAAGACGGCACTAACGCTACAGAAATGCCTTACGAATGGCCCGATAATGATAAAGAAAAAATACTTTCCGTTTTGCCACAATATTCGGGAACCGTGCGGCCACAAAAATGGAACCGCTTACCCGATTTAGATAAACTTATTCAATAATCATCCTTGTTTGCAAAATAACCTCTAAGCCATTTATCAAAATGTTCCGAATCAATCGCACCTTTTAAAGTATCTCTAAAGTTATCAACTTCTTGACCAGCAATTTGGTTGCCAGCAGATAAAATATTCAATGCATGACCTTCATATCGACTATTTATCTGGTCCTGTTCTTCAATATATTGACCATATTCAACGAACAATTCTGAAAGTGACGGCCCGAGGAATCCGATAGAGAATGTTAAACCCTCCTCAAGTGTTTCGCCTTTATGTGGAAATTTAGGTGGAATATAAATGACGTCCCCATTCTCCACCTCGAAAACATCTCCCTCAAAGTCATCTTTTAATATTTTAAGGTCAATATTATCAATAAATTGTTCGTTATCAATAGCAACCCGCCCTATTTTCCACCTTCTTTTTCCGGTGCCCTGAACAAGAAACACATGATAACTATCAAGATGAGGCCCTACACCACCCCCCGGCGTCGAATAGCTCACCATTACATCATCAATCAGCCAGCAAGGGGAGAACAAAAACGGATCAATGATATTTTTTGTTGGCAAATGATATCGTTCTACATTCTGAACAAGCAAGCTCCAGTTCTCTTCACCCAGCGCATCAAATATTTCTTCACCAAACGGCCCATGATCACAAGTCCAATCGTTTTGCGTCGGTCCATTTTTCACAATGCGTGAGCGCACATCTTCTTCTAGTGATAGCCCTGCAAGTTCATCCGCTTCGATCAAACCATTCATTACCGATCCGGGCACACCGTTTTTCACAACGAGTGCTTTTTTATTCCAATAAGTTTCATAAAATTCTGCTTCGCCAGGTAGTTTTTCAAGATAGTGGACCGGTATCGTCATGATTAGTATCTTTTATAAATGAATAAATAATATAAACTTTATCATAGCGCAGTTTTACGAAAGAACAAGAATGTCAAAATGGACGCTCTATATATTAAAATGTAGTGATGATAGTTATTATACCGGCATCACCAATGACTTAAATAAGAGATTATCTGACCATGGAAATGGTACAGGAGCAAAATATACGCGCGGTCGTGGCCCATTTGAAGTTATTTACTCTGAAAAACATGATGATAGAAGCACAGCATCAAAGCGCGAATTTTTTATCAAAAAACTAAGCCGCTCTGAAAAAGAAGCACTTGTTAAAAAATAACCTAATCCAATACGGGATCATCTATTTTGATGAGCCATTTTTGCAACATTTCATCCAGCTTATTTCTAATTTCTTGATGCTCCGCACTATTTATCAAATTTAATGTTTCACCGGGATCATCGGTCACATGATAAAGTTGATCAATCAAATTCGCGTCAGCCCCCTGTTTAAACCGCCTTACCAATTTCCAGTCTTCAAACCGAACCATTCGCAAATGAGCCAAGCCAAAATTTTCCATATTATACTGGGCAAACACCGGTTTCGAATAATCATTATTTGCCCCGGTCAGCACCTCAGAGATATCCTTTCCTTCCGGTTTTATGCCGTCCGGCACATCTATTTCAAGCATACTTAAGATCGTCGGAAAAACATCAACATTTGACACTGGTACGTGAATAACACTTTGACTTTCTACTTTTCCCGGCCAGCGTACAATGAAAGGTATTTTTATGGCTTCGTCATAAAGATTTGCCACCCCTTCTCCACCAACGACTTCATCACCTGAAATTGCCCCAACTGCACCCCTGCCAAAATAACCATGATGACCGATCAGCATACCGTGATCGCCCACATACATAACAATAGTATTCTCCGCAAGGCCCAGACGGTCAAGCTCATCCATTATTTCACCAACCGCACGGTCCAGCGCATGAATTGCGGCATAATTATCGCGGGTTACTTTCTTCAGCCATGCGGTGTCCATGCCAGGGGACGTGGGAACGATGGGATCAATATGGGCAACAGCATCCAAATCCTCTTGCGGGACAGCTTCCCACGGACGTTGCGGTTCGCGAAATGTCATGGTCAACGCAAATTTATTATTCTTATTATCCTGTAAAAACTCTTTAGCATATTTGACAAAAATATTTGAAGTATGACCTTTCACTTCCTTGATAACGCCATTTACATCCAACATGGGATTAAATGCTTTTGAATCTTGTCCGTAACCAACAAAATAATCAAAACCGCGATTGATTGGATGAAAGCGGTCCGCCGCCCCCAAATGCCATTTACCAATCAGGCCGGTTTTATAGCCATTATTTTTCAAAATTTGTGGCCATAGCGTTGCCGTTTCATCCATCCCGCGTTCTGCGTAATATTCGTTTAGCAACAGGAAATCATTGATACCAACTTGACTAGGGTATTTACCACTGAAAAATGCGGCTCGACTTGGCGAGCACACCGGGGCCGCCGCATAAGCATGTGTGAAGCGTGCTCCCTGACTGGCCAATCGGTCGAAATTTGGAGTCACGGCCTGATTATCCCCATAAGCACCCATTGCGCGCCTGGAATGATCGTCGGGCACTATCGCAACTATATTCCAATTTGTTGCGGCTATAGCATTATCCATAATCAGTACCGAAAAAACAGAAAAAACAAATAATCTAAACATCATTAAACACCTCTGAAAGTTAGTTTGCAGAAACAGTAGCAACTATAAAGCACCTTACTCTATAGTTAACAAAAAATTAAACAAATTGCTAAAAACCGCATTTAGAGGCACTATGTGATTCCATAAGACAATTATAGAGAGGAATAATTATGGGATTAATTGGAGCTATTATCATTGGGGCTTTAGCCGGTTGGCTGGCGGGTAAATTCATGAAGGGGGCAGGATTTGGCCTGCTTGGAAATATTATTGTCGGTATCATAGGTGGTATCGTCGGTAGTTTTGCATTTGATCTTCTTGGCATTTCAATGGGCGGTGAATTAATCGGTTCTTTGGTTACGGCAACTGTAGGTGCGGTTATATTACTTTTCATTATTGGCCTAGTGAAAAAATAACCACGATCAAATAAATCATCAAAATCAACAAGATCAAAGTTATGAAGAGGGGAAATCATCATGAAGAGTTATGTTGCAGAAACATTTGGCACATTCTGGCTCGTATTAGGCGGCTGCGGTAGTGCTGTTCTCGCGGCCGGATTTCCGGAAGTTGGGATAGGATTACTGGGAGTATCACTAGCATTTGGACTAACCGTGCTGACGATGGCTTACGCGATAGGACATATTTCGGGTTGCCACCTTAATCCTGCTGTTTCTATTGGACTATGGGCAGGCGGACGTTTTCCTGTCGAAAAACTATTACCCTATATCATTGCGCAGGTCATCGGCGGATTGCTCGGTGGTGGCGTTCTTTACGCGATAGCTGTTGGTCAAGTTGGTTTTGATGTTACTGCCGGTTTCGCCTCAAACGGCTACGGGGTAAATTCACCGGGTGGATATACTATGATAGCGGCCCTTATCACCGAAGTGGTCATGACGATGATGTTCCTGATCGTTATTATGGGTGCAACCGATAAAAAGGCACCCGCAGGGATGGCTCCAATTGCAATTGGACTATGTCTTACACTTATTCATCTGATAAGTATTCCCGTCACCAATACATCCGTAAATCCCGCACGAAGTACGGGCGTCGCATTGTTTGCGGGCGACTGGGCCATATCACAACTATGGCTTTTTTGGCTGGCACCAATAATCGGTGCCATTCTTGGTGCCGTAATTTATAATTATATTAGCAGCGACGATAATTAAAAAACTCAGCAATTTAATATATTCTGTATCATTCCTAATTGTAGTGACCCTGACAAGTGAAGGGTCATTGGCAAGTGAATACGCCGTTTATTATGTCAAAAAAGGCGACATCACTGTTAACGGTGATATTAATTTAATCGAATGGGAAAAAACCAATACGATACACAGATCTTTTCATTATCCTTGGCGCAACGAAAAAGCGCCACACACTATCTTTAGAGCCGCGTGGAATGAAGAAGGTTTATATTTTTCATTCGATGTTGATGATGACAATATTGTGCTCGCGAGCACGAATGAAGGTGAGAAGGCCGTTGATAATTCGGACCGCGTCGAAATATTTTTAGCACCAAATGAGCCTAAAGAAGCCCTTCCGAATTTAAAAAAATATTACGGCCTTGAAATCGCCCCTAACGAAATCGTTCACGAATATTCAGCAGAATATTACCGAAAATTTGATAGTACCTGGGCGCTTGATAAGGCGACATATAAAACCACTATACATAATTCAGGATATCAGGTGGAAGGTTTTATCTCCACACAAAGCCTTGCCGCGATTAATATTAATATTGATGATGACAGTGGAGTTTTTATGGGTGTTTTTCGTGCTGAATTTGAGATAAAGGATAAAAAACTTCAGTCAAAATGGATCAGCTGGATTACTCCGAAATCAAAAACACCCGATTTTCATATTCCATCTGCGTTCGGACTTATGAAATTTGTTAATAAAGGCCGAAAATAAGCATGTATAAACTCACCGTTATCGACCAGTCACCTGTTCAACCTGGTTCAATTGATAAAAGACCGGCTCCCGTTCTTTCCGCCGAACTCGCAAAATCATGCGAAGACTGGGGATATAATCGTTATTGGCTTGCTGAGCATCATAATACCAACTATTTTTCCGGCCCAAATCCCGTAGCGCTTATAAGTCACATTGCTTCATGCACGAATTCAATCAGAGTCGGTAGTGGTGGTGTTATGCTTTCCCACTATAGCCCTTACATGGTGGCGGAACAGTTCAGATTACTCGCTACTTTATATCCGAACAGAATTGATCTTGGTATTGGCCGCGCGCCGGGCGGCGATCCATTGGCAAGTGCTGCGCTCGCCAACCCAGGGAATGCAACACACGGCGGGCTATATTCCCGCCAGGCCCATGATTTAAAAAATCATTTGGAAGGAAATCTGGAAGAAGACCACCCCTTCAAAAGCTTAAAAGTTTCGCCGTATGATGAATATATACCTGAATTCTGGATGCTCGGCACCAGTGGCGACAGCGCGGCTCTCGCTGGTCACCTGGGCTATAATTTATCGCTTGGTCTATTCGTCGCGCCTACAGGACAAAAATATGACATTATCGAAAGTTATTTGCGCGCTTACGAAAACGCAGGTCATCACGCCGACCCAAAAGTGATGATCGCAGTTGGTGGTGTCTGTGCCGAAACCAGCGAAGAAGCCCACTATATAGCTTCGTCACAGCTTTATAAAAAAACAACCACACAGACCCGCGGCAATGATGAACCGTGGATTAGCCCTGATGAAGTTCAAAGTGAGATTAAAAACTTTTCGCCGCGTGAGCATCGGTTTTATAATTTATTAAAAAGCAGCTTTATCATTGGTTCCCCAAGGGAATGCGAAGAAAAAATGTGCGAACTAATGAATTACTGGAAGACAGATGAATTTGCATTCTTGACGGTAACACATGATTTTGAAAGCCGAAAAAGAAGCTATCAGCTGCTCGCAGAGACATTAATCACCACCTAGTCCATCATTTTATTGAAACATTAGATATAGCGATTTTACTATACCTAAACTCCAAAAATCTACATTGACATTATAGCTGGATTACATTTAGCCTATTTTCACATAATTCGTTACTGCTTTTGAATTTGCAATTAACAAATCACAATGCGTAGACATTCATGGGAGCTGAACATGTGGTCAATATTATCTTTATCCCTGTATTTTTTATTCGCTCTAACAAATTTATCTGTCGCTCAGACACCCGTCATTATAAAAATGGGTAACGTTATTGGGGATAGTACTGCGGGAAGAATGCCGCTTCATACTGGACAAATTCAAAAATTAATCTCAAAGAAAATAACCGAATATACAAACGGCGAAGTGATTTGGGAAGTGCTCGACGGAAAGCGGCCTGATATACCCGTATTTTTAATGCCCGGGATGACTGCAAAAGGCGATATCATTCAGGCAACTAATGTGCCTTCGTTATTCATGCCAAAAGTGCCGGAGATGGGCATACAGGCCATCCCATTCTTATTTGATGGTGATGAACATTCAAGGCGGTTTATAAATTCAGAAGCTGACAAATGGATGTCAGAAAAAGTCGAAAAGGTTTATAATGTTAAAGTGTTAGGCAGTTTCCATCATTCCAATGCAGTAAGCATCAACGGCACTAGCCCAATTTATGAGCCGGAGGATTTTTCGGAAAAAGTATTAAATGATTTTTCTAAAAGCTGGGCACCAATGTGGGTTAACATCAAACCAAAGGAACTCCACTATATTGGATATGCTGAAGCCGCAGAAGGAAAACTTATTGAAGCAGGATCAACCATTGAAGTTAATATTGGTATGTTGCAAAATAATCATATTCAGCGGCTACATGAACGCTTCAAATATCTGACACTTGTCCCCAATATGTATAATATTTATTATACCATTTTAATAAATAACGATGTCTGGGACGGACTAACCAAATTTCAGCAAGACGGCATAAGCAGTGCCATCAGGGACGGTCAGGAAGCGTCGATTGCACTGCATCTGGATACTATGATGTGGGCGATGCAGTTGATCCAGTCGGAAGGCGTCGATATTCATTTCATTACATCCGCTGAACGAAAAAAATGGAAAGATGAGTTTTATCCAAAAATTAAACAATCCATAATTGAAGAAAGCACCAATCCAGCGAAAACGGCGGCAATGATCAAAAAAATCGAAAATTTGACTAAAGATTTGGAGTGGAAATAAAATGTATAAAATACTTTTATCATTACTTCTAAGTAGCAGCTTTTTATTTATCTCAAATGCTTATGCGCAACAAGAACCCGTAATAATTACTATGGCAAATGTCTTTGGCGAGGTACCAGAGGGACGAATGCCAGGCCATACAGGAAGAATACAAGAACTCATAGCCAAAAGAATTGCCGAACATACCAACGGCCAAGTGAAATGGAATATTTTAAAAGGGAAGCAGCCCGGTGGTGTCTCCGTCTTTCAGTCACCAAGTTTGACCGCAGACAATAACCGCATTCAGGCGACAAACGTTCCGGCGTTTTTCCTTCCGCGCGTTCCGGAAATTATGATCCAGTCTATCCCGTTCTTATTCGAAGGGGCGGAACATTCCCGTAGATTTATCACTTCCCAACCAGCAAAATGGTTATCAAAAAAGATTGAGGATGCATATGGCGTTAAAGTCTTGGGTCATTTTCATAACGCTGCCTTTGTAAGTGTTAACGGCACAACCCCTATCCGGGAGCCGGAAGACTTTGTCAATAAAATCATTAATGGCTTTGACAAAACATGGGACCCGATGTGGACAGATATAATACCAAAAGAAAGAAGATTTATTGGCACACAGGAAGCCTGGACAGGCGCACTCGTAAAGCCAGATTCCGATTTTGATATCAATCTCGGGATGATACAAAACAATCATAGGCAGCACCTCCATCAGCGATTTAAGCATACGACTTTAGTCACAAATTTTTATAATATATTCTATACCATGATGATTAATCGCGATGTCTGGCACAGTCTGACAGATTTTCAACGGACCGGCATTAAAAAAGCCATAAAAGAAGCGCAAAATGCATCAATCGCCTATCAACTGGACACGACACTGTGGGCATTGCAGCTCAATCAATCGGAAGGCGTCGAAATTCATATTCAAACCGCGGACGAGCGACAAAGGTGGAAAGCCGAGTTTTATCCAAAGATGGTAAAGGCGGTTTCTGACAGAAGTAGCAACCCATCAGAAACCCGTGAAATGATTAAACAAATTGAAGCACTGGTCGATGATCTTAGGTGGCAGTGACCACCGTTTGGTTTTGCTCCCCTAACCCATCAATAGTCAACGATATTTTATCACCAGGATTAAGCCAAACTTGTGGTTTTTGTCCCATCCCAACACCCGGCGGGGTTCCTGTCGAGATTACATCACCCGGCTGTAAGCTCATATACTGGCTTAAAAAACTGACGATATAAGCCGGCTTATATACCATTGTACTTGTGTTTCCATTTTGATACTGCTTCCCGTTCATGCTGAGCCGCATACCAAGGTTATGCACGTCTTTAACTTCATCTTTCGTCACAAGCCACGGTCCGATAGGTCCAAATGTATCACAACCTTTACCCAAATCCCACTGACCACTTCGCTCCAGTTGAAATTCACGCTCTGAAATATCATTACAAACACAGTAACCTGCGATTGCCTGTTCTGCTTCGGCTTCGCCAGCGTATGAAACATTTTTACCGATCACCATCGCGAGCTCTACTTCCCAATCAAGCTTGGTACTTCCTCTTGGCTTTATGATGTCATCATTCGAGCCGCATATTGCACTTGTATTTTTAATGAACATAACAGGTTCCGGTGGAATAGTCATGCCCGCTTCTTCGGCATGATCCGCATAATTAAGTCCAATACAAATGAACTTACCAACGTTTCCAACACAGGCACCAATACGCGGATCACCATCAATTATAGGAAGTTCATCGACATCTAAACCAGCAATGTACGTTAGTTTTTCATCGGAAAGAGCACTACCGTCCACATCATCTATATGATTACTTAAATCGCGAATATTTCCGTTGTCATCCAGTAAGCCCGGTAATTCTTGTCCTGCTGGTCCGTATCTTAATAGTTTCATTTTATTTCTTTCAACATTTTAGTTATTTCATTATGAATTTGTCCAACCGCCATCAATAATATGTGTTTGCCCAGTTGTAAAACCGGAAGCATCACTCGCTAAATATGTCGCAAGTTCCGCTATTTCATCAGGTTCACCAATTCGGCCCATGGGTTGACGCGCAACGAAATCTTTATAAGCTTTTTCATAATCACCTGTTGCGGCAAGCCTTTCATCCAGAGACGGAGAATGAACGGTTCCCGGGCATATGGCATTACATCTTATACCTTTGGTTACAAAATCTGCTGCTGTGGCCTTGGTTAAGCCAATAACGGCGGCTTTGCTTGAACAATAAACCAAACGATTAGGAACACCGAGGATAGAACTTGCCGCCGATGACATGTTAATGATTGAACCGCCACCATTATCAAGCATCGCTGGCAAAAAAGCTTTCATCATTCGGTACATCGCTTTTACATTTAAATCAAAAGCAAAATCCCATTCTTCTTCAGTGCTTTCCAATATGGATCCCGCATGGACAAAACCCGCGCAATTAAAAAGAACGTCTATTGCCCCAAGTTCATCCGCCAGAGATTTAATGGCGGAGCCATCCCGCACGTCGAGCTTACGCGCGTCACAACCGGTCAACGTCGCAAGTGCCTCTTCATTAATATCCGTCGCGATAACACGCGCACCTTCGGCAATAAATAATTCTGCCGTCGCACGGCCAATACCCTGCCCGGCAGCCGTAATAACGGCCATTTTACCTTCTAATCTTCCACTCATTGAATGTCCTCGTACTTTGTTCGATTTATTATCGGGTCGGCAAACAGGACGGGCCTATCGGCTCGAAACTTTTATAGGTTAAAATAAATTCTTGATGGCCTAGTTCTTCGGACACAGACGACTTGCCTGACGCAACAGCATCCACATAATTCAGGATTTCTGCGCCGACTTCGTCTATATCCGCGTCACCTTTTAATATTCGCCCGGCGTTAATATCCATATCATGTGAAAGTTTTTCATACGTTTCCGGATTGGCGCAAACCTTGATCACTGGCGATATAGCCGATCCTACAACCGAACCACGTCCCGTTGTAAATAGAATAAGATGCGCGCCAGACGCAATCATTTCAACAATCTCAGCATTATCGGAGATATTAGGAAATCCAAACCTTGGTTCACCGTCAGGAATAACATCCATTAAATATAATCCGCCTCCGGGCGGTATATCACCGGGTTTAATCAAGCCGGAGATTGGGCTGTCTCCCGATTTTGAATAAGCACCGATTGATTTTTCTTCTAATGTCGTAAGCCCTCCTTCAGCATTTCCCGGCGCGAAACTGCCGTATCCCATAATCGTGTAATATGTTGCCGCTTTATCGACGCTTTTCTTAATCAGCTCTCCGAGTTCAGGTGTAATAGCACGCTCCGCCATAATTTGCTCGCAGCCAATAAGCTCACCCGTTTCCTCAAAAATGCATGCTGCACCTTGCTCTACCAGTTGATCAAAGCACCGTCCCACCGCCGGGTTAGCCGAAATTCCGCTTGTGCCGTCCGATCCACCACATATCGTGCCAACCACAAGATCGCTCATATTCATTGGTGCTTTTGGTGTTTTGTCTGATTCAATACGTAATCTTTCAACGGCTTCTTTGCCAAGACGGATGGTCTCTGCAGTGCCACCGTTTTCCTGTATCACCAACGTTTCAATCGGACGTCCGCTTGCTTCAGTAGTCTTGGCGAGTTCTTCACGGTTGAATGCTTCACATCCAAGTGACACAAGTAATGCCCCCGCCGTATTGGGATGAGTGGTTAAACCCTTCATAATTTTCAAAGCATATTCGTTGGGAAAGCATCCGGGAAATCCGATCAGCTGCGAATTTCCCTCGCCGCTTTCTTCGACAATTCGTCGTGCGACGTGATGAGCACACTCTACAAGATAAATGACCAAAACTTCGTTACGAATACCAAGACCACCGTCTTTACGTAAAAATCCTTCTGATAGAATAGCCACCTTATTCCCCTGTCGCCGTTCTTAAATGACTAGCCAGATAATCACTTTTCAAATTATGCATATGGACGTGATCTCCAATGTTAACATCCTGGGTCATACTGCCAATTGGCGCACCACATTTAACAATTTTTGAACCCGCGCTCAATTTATCACGGGCAATCTTATGGCCAACGGTTATATCTTGGTCCAGAATTATATCTTTGCCAGCCACATTAATTGCCTCTCCGCTTTTGCAAAGTGCTATACACACAAGCACGTTATCTTTTGGGTGTAACAAAATGAATTTATGTTTACCGTTATTCTGGTTCATAGCTTTCCTTATAAATTATAAAATGCGCTCGCAGTGATACCAAATATATATGCCTTATCATGCCTTGATAAGTCGCTAAAAAGCTCATCAGCCATAATCGACCAACTTTGATAATTACTGGCAAGGTTTAGAACCGGCCAATCGCTTCCCCACATCAATCGACCCGCTCCAAAACAGGATATTAGATGATCGACCCATGGTTTTAAATCATCAGCGGTTGCTCCCGCTTCTGCCTCCGTTAACAGACCAGAAATTTTGCAACATACGTTGTCCGCCATTGATAATTCTTTCATCGCAACGGCCCACTCATCAAACTCACCACCGCTAATATCCGGCTTTGCACCATGATCTATAACAATCGGCATATTCGGATAGCGTTTTACAAATTCTTGCAGCACCGTTAAATGTTCTGGTTTAACAAGCGCATCAAAACATAAATCAAGTGCCATCACCTTATCAAGTGCTGGTGCCAACTCGGGTTTTAACATCCAGTTAGTATCTGCAATATCCTGTATCATCGGACGTATGCCTTTGAACTTATCATGTTTTGAAAGCTCTTCAAGATCTTTGAAGCAATCCGGGTTTTCCAGATCAACCCATCCTACAACACCTGCGATAAATTCATTCTGATCCGCCAATGACAGCAAAAACCTTGTTTCTTCAACCGTAGCAGCTGCCTGCACCAATACGGTTTTATCCACACCTGCAACCGATCTTAATTCATCCATGTCTTCCGGCAGATAATCCCTGTATAAAACACCTAATTCTTGCGTTAACCAACCATAATCCCCACGGTCCAGTTGCCAAAAATGTTGATGACAATCGATACACAGCATTATATTTCGCCTTTTGGCACGGGCGCATGTTCCATTAACAAGCGTTCTGCTTTCAAAGCATCCCAGAAACCCATAGGAATTTGCTCATTATAAAATTCCAATGTCTGTTTAAATTGCTGCTTACTGGATAATCCAGGGATGACGGATACCACGGCGTCATGCGCCAGCGGAAATTGCAGCGCCGCTGCCGCCATCGTCACATTAAAGTCATCACATATGTTTTCAATTTTTTGCACTCTGCGAATAATATTCTGCGGCGCATCTTCATAATTAAAATATAATGGACCTTCGCCCCGCGTTCCGGTAGCAAGAATACCAGAGTTATACGCACCACCAACCATAATTGACGCACCATACTCAAGACATTTTGGTAAAAAATGATTAAGCGGCTCTTGTTCCAGCAACGTATAACGACCCGCTAGTAAAAAACAATCAAATTGCCCTATTTTCATAGCCTGACTGCACACTTCCCATTCATTGACGCCAAGCCCGATGACGCCTATTAATCCGTTACACCTTAGTTCATCCAGCGCTTTATATCCGCCGTCGCATAAATCTTTAAAATGCCGGTCGTTATCTTCACCGTGAGTGACGGTGCCGATATCATGAACAAGCAAGACATCAATCCGGGCCAAACCCATACGCTGAAGGCTATCTTCGTAGGACCGCATCACACCGTCATAAGAATAATCATATTCAGCCTTAAAAGGCAGTGGTGTCATAAAACCATTTCTGATTTTGCTGACGTCCGCGCTCAAATCCGGTTTTAATATTCGGCCTACTTTTGTGGACAGTGTATAATTACCGGGGTCCACCAACCTCAAAACATCACCAAAACGGCGTTCGCTTAGCCCGACACCATAATGAGGGGCTGTGTCAAGGAAACTTATACCGGAATTCAGGGCATCCTGGATAATATCTTTCGCTTCCGCTTCGGAAATTTCCTGGTATAAATTGCCGATCGTCGCACCGCCAAGACCAAGCTCAGATACCTGAACATCCGTTCTGCCAAGAGATTTTAAAACGGGCTGATGGCGCATAAATTCTTGCCTATTAATTTTTAAATATAAATGTGAATTTGATTGGTCGAGATTAAGACAAAGTTTTTGCGCATGCAACATCAATTAGACAGACTTTGAATTATATCTTGATCCCACTCTTCAAATATGGAACATATTATCGCGTTCATTCTAGTAATCAGCCTCTTTTTTCTGTGAAGAATTGACTTTAATCGAGCTTGGCAGGCCAATAAAACAACAACATTGAGTTAAACCATGACCGCAACTACCGCTATATACGGTGAAACAAACCCTTCACCTCAAGACTTGGGAAAAATGCCAATTAGGCGTTATGGCTCCGTTGTTGAAATACGCAAGGAAAAAGAACAATATTACCGTGAACTCCATGCAAACGGCTGGAACGGCGTAATGGAACGAATAAAAAAATCCAATATTCAAAATTATTCCATTTTTATTCACGAAATCGAAGGCAAGAAATACTTATTTAGCTATTTTGAATATATAGGTAACGATTTTGATGGCGATATGGCAAAGATCGCTAGCGATAAGGAAACACGTCGGTGGTGGAAAGAAACGGACCCTTGCCAGAAACCTTTGACGGCTACTCCCGATGGCAGTAACTGGTCAGTTATGGAGCCAGTATTTTTATTGGAATAAATTTATGAATAATATCAATGATTGTTTGAATATTGAAGATTTCAGAATAGCGGCGAGGCGCCGCGCCCACCGCATGGTTTTTGACTATATAGACGGCGGGGCCGACGACGAAAAAACATTAGCCAGAAACTGCGATGCATTTGATGATGTGGAGTTGCGATATAAAGTATTATCAAGTTTCGCTAATCCGGACACCTCAACAACAATTTTGGGTGAAGAAATAGATGTTCCTTTTATTTTGTCACCATCAGCGGGAAATCGTTTATTTCATACGGACGGTGAGCGCGGCCCGGTGAAAGCCGCAGAAAAAGTTGGTACCGTTTATTCATTATCATCACTTTCATCACTATCAATTGAAGAAATTGCTTCGCTAACAAGCGGCCCCAAATGGTTCCAGCTTTATATCTGGAAGGACAGAACATTGGTTAAAGAAATGTTGGACCGCGCCAGCGCAGCAGGGTACACAGCACTTATTTTGACCGTTGATTTGCCGATCACTGGAAACCGAGAGCGCGACCCCCGTAATGGATTTACAATCCCGCCCAAGATCGGCCTTAAACAAATCTGGCACGGTCTTCAGGCACCCTTCTGGTGTTTGGATTATGTGACCAAACCGGCGATACGTTATGCAAACCTATCAAATGATACTCCTGCTGTTTCCTTGAATGATTTCGTCGCGGAACAATTGAACCCCTCTTTCAGTTGGGATGACGCGCAGTGGTTATTAAGCGAATGGAACGGTCCAGCAATATTGAAGGGTGTTGTGCGCGCGGATGATGCCAAACGAGCTGAAAATGTTGGTTTTAACGCCATATCAATATCAAATCACGGCGGCAGGCAGTTGGATACCTCACCGGCTCCTTTTTCCTGCCTACCCGCTATTCGTGACGCGGTTAGTGATAAAACCGAACTGATCGTCGATGGGGGTATTCGCCGCGGCACCGATGTTTTAAAAGCACTGGCAATGGGTGCCAACGCCGTGAGTTTCGCAAGACCATATTTATATGGGCTGGCGGCAGGCGGTGAAAAAGGCGCCATTGCCGCGGTCGAAATGCTCGCCAATGCCGTAAAGCACGACATGGTTTTGCTTGGTGTAAAATCAATAAAAGATATCGACAGTTCGTTTATTAAGCAAAAAGGTAGCTTTTAACGCAGCTGTCTTTTTTGCCTGAACCCAACTGCTTCCGATATGTGAATTTTACTTATATTCCCCCCGCCATCCAAATCAGCAAGTGTACGCGCAAGCCGCAACACGCGGTGGTACCCTCTGGCCGTTAATTTCATCATCTCAACCGCCTTCATAAGAATTTCACGGCTTTCATCGTCCAAAATCGCTACTTTTTCAAGGGCTTCACCGTCGACTTGTGCATTTGAGCTAACCGTGTCGCCGATGCCCATTTCTGCGTATCTTTTATGTTGTATTTTTCGCGCTTTTGCAACGCGTTTAGCGATATCAACGCTACCCTCCGCAGCAGAAGGTAATGAAAGATCATTGGCGCTTACCGCCGGGACTTCAATATGAATGTCAATGCGGTCCATCAGTGGTCCTGATACTTTTGACTGGTAATCAATCGCGCATTTTGGCACACGGCTGCACGCAAGTGCCGGATCATCAAGATGGCCACACCGGCAAGGATTCATCGCGGCAACCAGTTGAAACCGGGCGGGGTAAGTCACATGTTTATTGGCCCGCGCCACAACCACCTCTCCGGTTTCAAGGGGCTGGCGAAGACTGTCAAGTGCAGCACGTTGAAATTCCGGTAATTCGTCCAGAAATAATACACCGTGATGCGCCAGTGACACTTCGCCGGGCCTCGCCTTCATTCCTCCACCTGTTAGTGCCGCCATTGAAGCCGAATGATGAGGGTTTCGGTATGGACGCATACGAGAAATATTATGTTCAGTAAGATTTCCGGCGATACTGCCTATCATGCTGCTTTCAAGGACTTCGCTTGGTGTCATAGGCGGCAATATGCCAGGAAGACGCGCCGCCAACATTGATTTTCCGGAACCGGGTGGCCCCGTCATACATATATTATGGCCACCCGCCGCCGCAACCTCGAGTGCGCGTTTGGCGCTTTCTTGTCCTTTAATATCTTTTAAATCAAGATACGTAGCCGGTGCGTCATCCATAACGGCAACGGGCGGAGATAATTGCTGATGACCCTTAAGATGATTAATCAGGCCAAGAATGTTTTCTGGCGCAACGATTTCAATATTTTGCGCCCATGCGGCCTCCCCGCCGGTTGCAGCCGGGCAAATAAGGCCCAAATCAAGACCACTTGCACTAAGTGCCGCCGGCAAAACACCCGGGACGGATTGAATACCGCCATCAAGACCCAGTTCGCCAAGAACCAAATATCCTTCTACAGTATCGCTAGTCAATGCTTCCATTGCGACCAGAATACCAAGGGCAATAGGCAGGTCATAATGGCTTCCTTCTTTTGGAAGATCGGCGGGAGCGAGATTTACCGTTATACGTTTTGGCGGCAGAGCAAGACCGATAGCCCCTAACGCCGCGCGCACCCTTTCACGGGATTCAGCAACAGCCTTATCGGGAAGGCCAACAATGGTAAAAGAAGGAAGACCGGACGCCACATGAACCTGCACATCAACGGGTCGCGCTTCTATTCCAACAAATGCCACTGTCCCAATATGCGCAACCATTCCCCAAACCTCTCGTACAATTACTTACCATCTTCACAACTGTAGCAGGAAAAAACCAGATTCTGCAAATGGTTATTTTTCGTTAGGTGAAGTCGATACCTTATATTGATCAACACCCTTAAACGAAAGTCCTCCGTGACGTATTGCAACCCTGCGTTAAATTAACTCGATAACCTATTCAATGCAAAATCGACCACCGACAATTACCGCAGCGTTGACCGTATTAAAGCAACTATTTGACACTCAATGTTCTTTCTGCATTAATCTTGTCATAGTTACAAAAATGGAGAGGAAAATGAATGCCAATAAATGGGGTGTGAAAAGCGCACATGGTGATCTTAAATCCGTATTAATGCATCGCCCCGGCGTAGAACTTGATGTGGTGACAGAAAAAACGTTGGAAATTTTTAATTTTGATGAGCCGGTCAACCATGAATTATTTGTGGCCGAATATAATAATATGGTTTCCCATTTTGAAGATCACGGCGTCGAGTGTGTATTTCTTACCGATCTATTGAAAGACGATGAAGATTCCCTTGGTTATATCGCGCATCGACCAAATATGACATATACCCGTGACCTTGCCGCAATGTTTCGAAATGGCGCAGTTCTTCTGGGACCGCAACTTCGGGGACGTTGGGGTGATCAGGATATTGTCGGGCGCGCCCTTAAAAAAATGGGCATTCCTATTTTGGGTTCAATAGATTGCCCTGCTTTTCTCGAAGGTGGTGGCGTTACAATGATAAATGAAGACACTGTCGTCGCGTCCATTTGCGACCGGGCCACACAGTCCGGTACAGCGGCACTGCGACACCTGGTTTTGGGGTCCGAAGTAGAATATTTCCTTGATGTGCCACTTCCATTTGGCCATATTCATATTGACGGTCTTTATATGACGCTTGATGATCACTTGGCCATCGCCCACATAGATCCGCTTAATATATTACCGTGTCGACTTTATAAAGCTGGAAACCCGGAACCAAGACATATCATGTTTTGCGAATTTCTCAGCGAGCGCGGTATAAAGGTGATTGAAATTAATGAGCAGGAAATGCGGGAGGGTCACCTAAATTTGGTGGTCACTAAACAAGGTAAAAAGGCCATAGGGTTTGAGTGCGCTGCCAGAATGGCATCAGAGATGGCCGAATTTGGATGGGAAATGTCAACTTTTCCGTCTGATACCTTGTTTAAGGGAAATGGAGGCGCACATTGCATGACGATGCCCCTTCATACGACGTAAAGGAAATCATATGAGCCTGAAGCGAAAATTGGGGTTTTCCACTATATTTGCCATCGTAACCGGTAATATTCTGGGATCGGGCCTTTATTTTACACCGGGCGAATTGGCTGCGGTCGCCGACGCGCAGTGGCAGGTATATTTCTTTTGGGTCCTATGTGGATTAATCGTTTTATGCGGCGCACTTACCTTTGCTGAGTTATCCGTGCTTCTGCCGCGCGCCGGCGTTATGTATCACTCTTTAAACGAAGCGTATGGTCCCTTCGCAGGCTTCTTTCAAGGATGGGTACAGATATTGATCAGCGGGCCGGGATCAATCGCTGGCGTCGCAATCTTATTTGGTGAACTCGCTAATCAGATGCTCGGCATCGAATCTTATAATCTTCGAATTGTTTGGGCAATAACCGCGATACTATTTTTTGTCCTAATTAATCTACGCGGCGCAAATTGGGGCGGACGAACACAAGTCATTATAACATCAGCCAAGATTGGTGGTATTCTGGCATTAATTATTGGCGCAATATTTTTTGCTATGCCGATCGCGGCCACCGATCAGGGAAACACACAAACGATATCGATTGATTTTTGGGGGACAATTCAGTTTGTTGGCCTTGGCGTTGGTATCGTTTTATTCACATATGATGGTTGGGCGGATGCTTCACATTTAGCCGGGGAGGTCAAAAATCCGCAAAAAACTTTACCGCTTGCCATCGGCATGGGCGTGCTCTTCATCACTTTCATATATTTGTTGGTCAATTATGCTTTCCTGAGCGTTGTTTCGCTTGAATTTATGAGAGAAAATCCGACAATTATTGCAACAACCGTTGCCGAAGCTTCGTTTGGTTCAATGGGCGGCAATGTTATACAAGTTCTTATTTGGGTTTCTATATTCGGTGCCCTTGGCGGGCTGATTATGGCGATACCGCGTCTTTATTATGCGACAGTTTCGGATTTTAAAGTGGCTGCATCAAAAACCTTCCTCGGGCCGTTTTTTAACGCCCTTTCATATCTTTCACCTAAAACATCCGTTCCAACAGGATCGCTTATTTACTCCGCAGCAATGGCTATAGTCGCCCTACTGTTTTTTGGTACATTTTCAAACATCGTTACGTTCCTGATGGTACCGCTCCAATTTATTAATATATTAGTCGTTTCCAGTATTTTTATTTTACGTCCGCGTCTAAGCACAGAAGACAGTTTTAAAACACCCGGATATCCGGTCATTCCGATTATATTTATTTCAGTAATGTCGATGTTCATATTAAGCGCACTAATCTATAAAACCGAAGAAAGCTTAATTGGAATAACACTTTCGTTAACCGCCCTACCTGTCTATTTGGTTCTAAAACGAGGCGGACAAAAATAATGAGCCGATTTTCCGATTTATTTCCCGTGCCAAATCCGATCATTGCGATGATCCATTTACCTCCCCTGCCCGATTGTGAAGGATCACCAGGTATAAATGCAATTATTGAAAGTGCTTTAAACGACTTAAAGATACTGGAACAATATTCTATCGATGGTGTCTTGATCGAAAACGAATATGACCGGCCGCACCGGGTAAAAGCGTCCGCGGATACTATTACAGCAATGAAGGAGGTTACTGCGGCTGTGGTCGCTGCCCGCTCAAAATGTGTAGTAGGCTGCGAAATATTACTCAATGATCCGAAAGCGTCACTTAACGTTGCAAAAGAGGCGGGCGCAGAATTTATCCGCACCGATTATTTCGCTGATAGAATGACGAGGCCGGAATTTGGCGAATTTGAAATTGACCCACAAGAGCTTATCAATTACCGCAAATCCATTGATGCGGAAGATATTTTAATTTTGGCGGATATCCAAGTCAAATATGCCACAATGTTAGAAGAAAGAAGTTTGAAACAATCAGCCGAGCGCGCGACATTTCACCAAGCGGATGCCATAGTAGTAAGCGGGGATGCGACTGGCAATGCACCAATTATCATTGACCTTGATCATGCAAAAATCGGTGCAGGTGTACCCGTTATTATCGGCAGCGGTATGGACGCAAACAATGCAGATAAACTTCTCACCCACTGTGACGGGGCAATTGTCGGGACCGCTTTGATGAAGAACCAAAATGTTAATTCCGAAAATGTAGAAAAATTAATGTCTTCGCTAGGTAGGATTTAGAGAATGAAGATAGTTTGCGCGGGCGATTGTGGTGTTGACCTTTATTTACCTTCAAAAAGATATTATCCGGGTGGCATAACCGCAAATTTCACCAAACAGGCACGCAGGTGTTTTGGTGATGATGATCAAATATATATTATTTCTGCGATTGGCGATGACGGTGAGGCAGCACAGCTAGCCTATAACAGCACCAACTTACCAGGAATAGAATGCCACATTCATACACTAAAAGGTAAAACCCCGATTCAATATATCGAAGTCGCAGAAGGCGGCGAAAAAAAATTTGCAAAGTACGAAAGAGGCGTTCTTGGAGATTTTATTTTACAATCAAATCAAATTGAATTGATAAAAACAGCAGATTTAATCGTTACACCGGTATATCAACAAATTCACAATGTTTTCGACGTCATAATGTCCGCACCACATTCTGGAAAAGTTATTGTCGACTTTTCTGACTTTGCAAGTCACCCTGATTTCGATTTGCTCAATAAATATATTGGGAAGATAGACATTTGCTTTTTTGGTTTGGAAAGCCACCAGCTTGATTTAATCAACCATATTTCGCTCGTAGCGAACGCTTCCAATACATTAATGGTCATAACATTAGGCGCGGAAGGTAGTATAGCCATTAAAGGGAGAAACACACATCGTTGTTCGGCGCTAGACGTGGAAAAAATAGTGGATACAACCGGTGCAGGGGATGCTTTCGCAGCAGGCTTCCTCGCAAGTTTTACCAAAGATGGTTCAATTGATAATGCGCTTCGCGCCGGAGCAAAGATCGGCGCAAAAACAATTCAGCATTTAGGTGCTGTTCCACCACCACTATAAATCAGACCGAAACGCCCTTGAAACTTCATATGATAGGCTTTACCGTGTTTTAAAAGCTGATTAAGGAATAAAAATGAAAAAAGATATCACCCGCCGCGACTTTCTCAATGGCACTCAAATTACCATTGGTGCCAGCGTTGGCGCATCGCTCCTATCACCATGGACCATCGCATTTGGTGCACCAAATGAATATACACTGGGCAAAGATTATTATCCGCCGGCGAAAAACGGCTTGCGCGGCAGTCACGATGGATCATGGGAAACCATGCACGCGCGGGTTATGGGCGATCAATGGGACGTGGATAAAATAGATGCGGAATATGATTTGGTAATTGTCGGTGGGGGCATCAGCGGATTATCTTCAGCTTATTTTTACCGTAAGAAAAACCCGGATGCGAAAATTCTTATTCTTGATAATCATGATGATTTTGGCGGTCACGCCAAACGCAACGAATTTAAACATGGCGATGATATTCGCATTGGTTACGGCGGCACAGAAGCCATTGATACGCCATCATCATATTCCAAAGAAGCACTTGACCTGCTTACCGATATTGGTATCGATCTTGATAAATTTTACGACGCATTTCAACAAGATTTATATTCTTCACGTGGCATGGGATTTAGCATCGTTTTTGATGAAGAAAACTTCGGTGAAACCAAACTGGTGACCGGTTACGGCCAGAAATCTTGGGAAGAATTTGCTGCACAGGCCCCGTTAACAGACAAGGCACGCGCAGACTTTATACGCGTTCAAACGGCTGAAATTGACTATATGCCTGGCGTGAGCACAGAAGATAAATTTAAAATATTGGGAAAAACCGGATATTCAAGCTTCCTGCGTGATTATTGCAAAGTTGACGAACAGGTGATTAATATTTACCAGAACTGGGGCATAAGTTTCTGGTGTGTGGATATGGAAGAAGTGCCTACGACCGCAGTGCAATATTATGACGGCGGGATACCAGGCGTTGACCATACTCTGCCAATACGGTCGGGACGCGGTGATGATCCTTATATTTTCCATTTTCCCGATGGCAACGCTTCTGTCGCGCGTTTACTGGTTAGAAAAATGATCCCAGACGCCGTACCGGGTACAACAATGGAAGACGTGGTAACAACACGGGTTGATTATTCAAAACTCGACGAAAGTGGCTCGAATTTGAATATCAGGCTTAATAGTACGGTTGTTCATGCCTTAAATACTGATGACGACAACGTAGAAGTAACCTATGTAAACGCCGACACTGCCCATAAAGTTAAAGCCAAAAAATGTATCATGGCTTGTTATAATGCTGCCATACCTTATCTTTGTCCGGAAATGCCGGAAAAACAAAAAGAAGGGCTCGCTTTTGGTGTTAAAATTCCATTGGTCTATACCAAAGTACTAGTGCCAAACTGGAAAGCCTTTGACGATCTAAAAACCAGTTTCTTTTATTATACTGGCGGATTTTACAAGCAAGTTGAGCTTGCATACCCGGTATCACTTGGTGACTATAAGCGTTCTCAAACACCGGATGAACCGATGGTTCTTCATATGTGCCATGTGCCTTTATTTCCTGATATCAAAGGCCCTGATCAGTGGAAGCAAGGTCGGATGCAAATTTTGACAACCACGTTTGAAGAATTTGAACAACATGCGAAAGACCAGCTAAATCAGGCACTTGGTGGTACTGGATTTGACGCAGACAGGGACATAAGTGCGATCACGGTTAACAGATGGCCGCATGGTTATGCCACAAGCAATGGACTTCTTTGGGGTAAAGATTATGCGGAAGAAGAAAAACCATGGGTCATTGGGCGACAACCATTTGGTAACATCTATACTGCAAACTCTGACGCCGGGGCAAAAGCTGATACACAAACAGCCATAAAAGAAGCGTACCGCGCAATAAAAGAAATTGGAGACTGAAATGTCTTGCTTGCCATTAAGTAAATAAAAAAACGCCTCTTTATTGGTGCCTTCTATTATTTTATATATTATTGAATTACCAGGTTATATTTTCGATATTTTCGAAAGTTATTGTACCACCATCATCAAATGTTATCGAACCCGCTGAATCTTGCGATAACAGCATTTCACCGCTGACGTCATCCGTTGACACCACACTTCCCTGATCCAATGACAATGTCCAACCATCTTCGCTTGTACTACCGTCAAATCCGCTTAACTCAATGGTATCCATCCACGAATCTCCGGCGCCACCATCGGCCGTATCATCGCCCTGATTAGACATAAATGTAAGGGTGTCGCTACCGTCACCACCATACATGCTATCATCGCCACTTCCACCATTGATCGTGTCATTACCAGTTGATGTCCAAATAGTATCGTCACCATCACCACCATTTACGGAAATACCCTGATCATATGTCAAAGTATTGGAAGTCATATCAACTATGTCGTCACCACCCCCCATGTTAATTTCTTCAACATCTTGAATTCGAGCCTGACTTCCCGACGCGAATCCGCTGATCCCATCATCTAAAAATAACGCATCGTCACCTGATGTGCCTTCAATCGTATCGTACCCATCACCGCCATCAAAAACATCGCTTGAACGGTTAGAGCCGGACAATGCTACATTCTCACCAGTTTCAACATTGTGGGCCGAGTAACCTGACCAAGTGCTATCGGCATTATATACCAGCGTGTCATTTCCATCTCCACCCCGTAAATCTTCCGCTCCCGATGTTCCTTCAATAGTCTGATCCTCAGGATCTTGCGCAGCCACAATTGCTGCCTGTGCTGCCGCAGATTCTTCTGCCGCTGTTTCCACATCGACCGTTCCATCGGCAAATCTCAGGTTTTCAACTGTCTCAACAGTATCTGTACCATTTCGATCTGCAACTATATCTTCAACAGTATATGTACCGTCTTCATTATCTGTAATGATATATTCATCTTGATTACCGCTTAACACAACTGTATCGGTACCACTACCACCGACAATAACATCGTCTCCCGCTGAACCGGTGATCGTATCATGACCCGTACCACCATCGATCTTGTCAATGTCAGTCAGAACAGTTTCGGAAAAGTCCATATTGTTATTGCTGTTATCACCCGCAACCGTAACACCGCTGTGACCGTCTGCACTGATCTCTTCAATACTGTCCGCAGGATTAAAGTGGGTATTAATACCGATCGTCACATTGTCTTCTGTCGCAACAACCCTGTCCGTACCCGCACCGCCGTCAAAGTCATCATAATCATCGCCCTGACTGATCTCAAAACGATCATCACCGTCGCCACCACGAAGGTTATCATAACCGTCGCCACCGACAATAACATCATCACCACCGGCTCCATTAATTGTATCATGACCTGCAAGACCATTTATGGTGTCGTTTCCATCTGTACCGGTAATATTATTATTCGAACTTGTACCATTAATAACATTATTAGGTTCAGCAACAACTTCCACTACTTCTGGCTCTGGCAAATCTACACTAATTGTTTGAGTTGTTGTCGCGATATCACCGTTGCTCTCTTCTGTTGACGTCGATTGTACTTTTAGATCAAAATCGTCAGTTCCGTCAGGTGCCTGAATGACCAAATTGTCCATATTCCATTCAGTAACATCAACTGAATGATTATCTTCTGTTGCTTTGAAGCTATTACCTTCATTATCGCTGATGGTAACACCTTCCGGTATATCTGCAATTGCTACAGTCAGGTTTTCAGAACCATCGGTATCCGTTAAAGCGGCATCGATATTAAACTCAAACACCGTTACTATCGCAGGTGCTGTCAAAGTTGGTGCATCAGCGACCGCGTTAACATCAATTGTTATTGATTGTTCGAAACTATCATCAGTCCCGTCGTTAACAGTGAATTTGAAATCAACGTAACTCTCTTCGCTTGCGTCGGAATTTGGCGTAAAGAAAAGCTCGCTAATTTCAGCGACTTGAATTTCTTCACCTTCAACGACCGGTGAACCGTCTAATGCCAAGGTTCCTTTTGTCGGCAGTTCGGTTATGGTAACATGTGCTATATCATCGCCATCTACATCATTAAAACCAAAATCATCTGCTGAAAACGTATATGAGCCATCTTCATCGATCACAACTGTCGCATCGGCAGAAGTGGGGGCGGTATTTTCCGGTGTTATAACAACTTCTTCATCAGCTGCTTCTTGTTCTTCTGCTATTATTTCATCTTCTTCGTCAGCCGTTTCTTGCTCTTCCGCTACTACTTCATCTTCTTCGTCAGCCGTTTCTTGCTCTTCTGCTACTACTTCATCTTCTTCGTCAGCTGTTTTTTCACTATCACCTTTTGGTGCCCCCGCGTCTTCGGCCTTCGCATTTTCCGGTTCCGGGTTACTTTCTTTATTTTCTGCTTCCGCCTCTTCACCTGATCTTGCTTGATCTTGTTCCGCGGCAAATCTTTCTTCAGATAGTACTGAAGACCGCCCGCCACGCACAACATCTGGATCTTGTTCCTGAGGTTGTTCGCTATTATCTCGTTGCAGCGAATTTGTTTCCTCATTATCGGAAACATTAAATTCTACTGCTTTTGTGGCTCGGCCTGAGGAAGTATTTTCAGCTTCGTTATTTGTTTCTTCCTGTTCTGGCACTTCGTATGTTTTATCTTGATCATCATTATTATTTTCAACAACCGAAGGGTATTCTTCCCTGACATACTGTGAACGATCGGCGGCTTGTATGAGCGAATGAGCTTCGCCTTCTTCTTTACCAAAGCCTTTGCCGTCACCCTCTTCACCTGTTAAATGGATGTTCGAACGCGTATGAGTATCCGTACCGTCAATATGTTCCTCTTCAGAGAGGCGACTTTTAAACTTATTCACATTCCGTTCTTGTCCGTTTTCTTCGATAAATGGATCTTCATCAGAACTGTGTTTGTGATGTTTATTATTTTGCGCACTGTCGACCATTAAAAACTCCAAATTTCAAATAGACATTATTTTCACTATCAATTTATTTTTATCAGGAATTGGTGAATATTGAGTTTCTATCGATGGTTAATATTGAATAAATAAAAAATATATTTTTACCGTAGAATAAAAACTATTGTTTATTCCCAATATGTTGGAAATTCAAAATATATAGAATTTTATGTAAATTTTAGTTTAGTTATCATTTATTTTTATGAGTTTGCAAATTCACAAATTACGACTTAACGGAACGGCTCATTAAAAAAGAACGACCAAGAATAAAATACATCAAAGTCAACCCCGCGATCTCAGAAATAATATCTTCACCAGGAAAAAATTTACCAAGTAGTGTGATGGTTACCGCAACCGTTAAAAGAATATGCGATCGCCTACTTAATTTTTGTAAAAAATATCCGTTCATGGCTACGGTGCCGGCAAGCACAACGGAACTCCCTAAAAAAGCGGCCCAGAAAAACTCGGTTGCAGTTCCAAACATTATCAATGCCGGATACCCGACAAATACGAACGGTACAATATAGGCGACCCAACCTACATGCATGGATGCAGCACTCGCCTTCCAATGTGTAGTATCAGCCAGTTTCGCCGCCACCGCAGATGCCAACGCGACGGGCGGTGTAATCATGGAAAGCATACCGAAATACAGAACAAACATATGGGAGACGATAGGTTCAATACCCGCTTCGATTAGTGCCGGCGCAACAAGGGCGGAAAGTAAAACATAGACACCGACAGTGGGCATACCCATGCCAAGAATGATACTAACAATTGCCGCCATAAACAATAAGCCAAATAAATTATCACCGCTAAGCAACACCAAATGCTGGCTTAGATTAAAGGCCAGGCCGGAAAGGTTAAGCGACCCAATTACCATACCTGCGATAGCACAAATGACAATGATTTCGACAGCCGCTGAGCTTGTATCCAACATGGCATGATAAAAGCTTCTAATTGATATCTTTTCGCCCTGATAACTGGTCATAAAGCTGGTGAAAAACAAGATTAGTGCCGCGAGCAAGGCAGCGTTCTGCGGCTGAAAATTAAATATGAAAATAGAACCAAGAAAAATTATAAAGGGTATAGGAACAAACCAACCTCTTCTCAGTACATCTGTCACTTTTGGAATTTGATCCAGTTCAACCATTTTCAGATCAAGTTCACGAGCCTTAAGATCTACATAAATAAATAACGCCGCGTAATAAAGAATTGCCGGTGTAATTGCCGCCAGCATGACCGTAGAATAGGGAACTTCTAAAAACTCTGCCATTAAAAAAGCCGACGCACCCATTACAGGAGGCATCAACTGCCCGCCGGTTGAGGCGACTGCCTCTATCGCCGCCGCAACACGAGGCGGAAATCCCGTATTCTTCATCAGCGGTATGGTGACAATACCTGTTCCGGCCACATTGGCGACCGCGCTACCGGAAATTGAACCAAACAAGATAGAACCAATCAATGAAACTTTTGCTGCCCCTCCCCGCGAACACCCCATTGTAGCCGTCGAAATATCGGAGAAGAAATTTGCGCCGCCGCATAACGTAAGAAACTTTCCCATTAATAAGAATGGGACAATTACAAACACACCGATGTCCAACGCCCGGCCAAAAATAGCATTTGTGTCAATTCCTAAATAAACGACAAGTCGATTTGTAAGTATTGGTCTACTAGCAAAATCGTCTGGTAGGTTATGACCAAAAAGTGCATAAATAATAAAAACGATGGCAACGATGGCAATAAAAGGACCGACGATGCGGCGTGTCGCTTCCAAACAAAGTAATATGATCAATGAAGAAACAATAATGCTATTGATCGGCATATAAGCAAGTTCGTCAATTAAAAAGGCATAATTTATGTAAAAATACGAAAACGAGGCAATCGTCACCATAACCAACAAATAATTAAAAATCTTTCTTACCAAATTATTTTCCGGCTCTAGAAAGACCAATGCAATAGCTGCACCCAATACGACTGCCAGGAACTGCTCACCAAAAATAAGCTGACCAAAAAGTCCCGGCAAATTGATTGTCCATGCTAAAATTGTAAGAATTAATATTGCCTGGAAAAACTTTACTAAAGTTAGTTCAAATTTACGGTAGTTCAACGTTGATAATCCTTTTATTCCATAGCCCGCTTTCCTTAAAATATTTAATGGCACCGGCATGATACTCTGCACCAAGATCCATCATAATTTTATCACGGTCCATTCTTCGGAACGCCCCGGAAGAATTAGTCAACATATCTTTATTGTTATCCATTGCCTTTATCACAGAATAAACAATTTCACTGTCTAAATCCGCTCGTGCCATCATAGTGTACTCATATGTAAGAAGGCTTGTCGGCTTAAGTATTCCCGATAGCCCTGGCCGCGGATTAAGAACAGACACGTATGTCTGTTTCACCACTGATTGCATCAGTTTCACATTGTTATCATTCGCACTTAATGAAATAAACCTCACGCCGCCAACGGACGAATTAATTTCATTCACCTTGCCAGCCCCCGCGGCAAAAAATGTCACGTCCGCTCTGCCGGACACAAATGCTTCCGCACCACGAACAAGACTAGGAACCGGCACTTGTTGAATATCATCAAGCGATAATCCACCACTAATTAACATCGCACGAATTAAGTCATGAAGGACCGGCGTACTTTGATATCCCGTCGTAATTTTTGCGCCTCGAAGGTCAGCAATTTTATATATATCACTATCCGTGCGAACCAATAATCCAACTTGTGCTGGAAATAACCTTGCGACAATTCTTAGATTAGGATTTGGACGACCTGTGAATACGCCATTACCTTCAATAGCCTGGTTTAATTCTATGGTATTCGAAAAACCGAAATCCAGCTCTCCATTCGCCACGAGCGGGATCATCACCCCTGTACCTGCATTGGGTTGAACCGCAGCACGAATATCAGTTGTTTTAAACAATGTTCTGGCGATAGCACTGCCAATTGTGTAGGTAAGCGTTCCCTGCTGGCTGGTACCGAGGCCAATTGGCCCTGCGGCCAGACAATGGCTGCCCACAAGGAATAGCACCGATAATATTCCAGTAATTATTTTTGGAAACGCCAAGATAATACGCTTTATAAAAATTTATTTGGAAAAATCATAGCCCGCCACATGTGGGTTGACGGCGTATCATCATATCCCAACCCTTCTTCAGGTTGTTTGAAATGACGGTCGATAATATCGGCAAAATCTTCCAATTCCACTTTCACATTCGGATCAAAACTATACAGATCATTCAATGTAATCTGCCGCGCCGTCATGTACCATTTATGATTTTTTGCGATTTCCGCATCGCGGTAAATATACGGTTCCGGTTTATAATCTTCGCCGAAAAACCTGACATATGTTTCAGGATAAGCATATCCGACACTTTCGTCGGGGATAAACCGAAGAGCCTGATGATATTTAATGGCCCACGACACTTCTTCATCGACATAGGGAGCAACAAGTTGTGCTCCAAAATAACCGTGATCCGCACTGATAAATCCACATACGCTGATATCATGCAACAAACAGGCAAGTACAGTTTTTTCAGATAAACCGTTCATTTTCGCTAACCTTGCACTTTGAAGTACATGCGCAGTGACCGTAAAGCGTTTTTCAAAAAACTCTGCCAGCGTCGGTTTTTCGGACATCAATGGCAGACGCGGGTCGTGCCCCATAAGAAATACTTGATTTTTACCAAGCGGCTGTCTCCCGTACGGACTCCTCGGCCATTCTTGTGGTTCTTTTCCAAAAGTCGTAAATAAATGTGATTTTACGACAACTTGTTCAAGCTCTTGCGCCATCGCCGCCTCTAAGGCATCTGCTTTCTGATTTGCATTCATTGCGGCGAATGCTGCTGCGCCCCCGACAGATGCAATAAATGCTCTTCTATCCATTATATTCTCCCTATTTATCCGACCATGTAATCATACTACAAAAGTCTATGTCAATGCCGTATAAATTTGAATTTTGGATATTTAAGGCCAATAAATATAAAAAAGGCGTCTAATGAAGACGCCTTTCAATAGCAATCGCTTAATGAGTTTAATAGATCACCAGACAATTTTCTCAACATTAGTGAAATTCAAAGAACCACCGTCGTCAAACGTAATCGTTCCATCCGCATCTTGCGACAGTATCATTTCCCCTGCCGCATCATCCGTAGACTGAACTAAACTTCCCGGCTCCAATGTGAGCGTCCAACCAACCTCGTGATTAAGCCCATCAAAGCCATCCAGTGCGATAGTGTCTGTCCATGATGCCCCTAGTCCGCCGTCAACGGCTTTTTGGCCCTCATTTGCCGCAAATATAAATTCATCATCGCCTAATCCGCCAAAAATAGTATCATTTCCCGCACCACTTGTGACGGTATCGTCACCATTTCCAGCATTAATATAATCATTCGATGCCGTTCCGGCTATCACGTTCGAATCTTCGTCACCGGTAATCACATGAAGCGTCGTCGAAGAGGTTTCAAAATCACTATTTAAAGTTTCGGTAGCAGTAGCGGAGACCGTTAAATCAAATTCTGCTGCACCATCAGGAACAGACATCTTCAATCCGCTAAGCTCCGCTTGAGTAAATGACCAACTACCGTCATTATTGTTTGTGCCTACTTGATTATCAGCCCCATCAATGAACGTTGCTATCACGGGAACACCACTTAATGTAACATCAGATAAAATCTCTGATCCATCTGTATCGGTAAGTGCCGCGGTGATTGACAAAGGATACATATAAGCCGTTGTTTCACCTGAAGGTGAATCAAATGTAACCAAATTTACAAAATAATCGCTATGTCCTTCTTGGCCATTTGTAAGATCACGATCTGTTGTGAATATTATCTGATCAAAGTTAGTGCCACCAGCCGCTATATTTATTGCAGTCTCAACACCACCATCAACGGCGTCAATCGTGCCGTTGCCCACTTGGACATCATCGTTATATAATGTGTAATATCCTATTTCATCTTCTGTCTGACCAACATCCTGCGTGAATAAGAAACTAACAGTCACATCCATTGACGTTACATCCTCGTCCAACGTGATGATCAATTCTTCCGACAGGTTCTGGCCTTCAACGAAACCAATTTGATCATCCGGGCCGTCATTGATTCCCGTGACACCAATACCTTCAGCCTGCACAGAAACATTGGCCGCTAGCGCATCACTGAGTGTTCCATCATTATTAACGACCCTTGCAGTCACCGTATATCCATTGCCTGTATCCAGCACATTACCAATATTTATTTCAGTTGGCACAACTTCAATAACGGCTTCCGGCTCTCCTATTTCTAATGAAACTTCAGGACTATCAGCTTGCGGTGTCACATCGATAGTCAGAGTTTGCGCTTCACTGGTAAGTGGAATAACCCCATCATCTGTAACTGTAAAATTAAAGGCCGTATAACTATCGCCGCTTTCATTCTCATCCGGAATGAACACAAGGTTATCAATATTAGCGATCGCAATTTCGTTATTATCACCAATGACCACGTCGTCTGCGCCTATTTTAAGCACACCATTAGACGGAAGCGTAGTTATCGTCACGAACGCCGCGTTATCACCGTCAATATCATTAAAAACAAAATCAGCAACCTCAAACGTATAGGTCGTATCTTCCACCGTAGTCACCGTTTCATCGGCGGTCGTCGGTGCATGGATGATATCGACCGTAATCGTCCCGGTTGATATGGCAGTATCGTTATTGCTACTTTCAGTGGCTTTTGCTTCAACTGTCAGATCAAAGTCTTCTGATCCAACCGGCGCAATTACGCTCAAATTATCAAGGTTCCAACCAGTAACATCCACAGAATTATTTCCAGGAGTAGCCGTGAATGTATTTCCGTTTCCATCTGATATTTCAACACCATCGGGTATTGCGGCTATTGTCACCATCAAATCTTCAGAGCCATCCACATCCGTTAACGTGCTCAAAATTTCCGGAAGTGCAATTGGCGTTTCTTCCGGCCCATGTACCGTCGCATCGCTGCAAATTGTCAAAGTCACAAATGCGTTAACGTCAGAATTATCTCTATCTCCACCATTCCATAGGTCTTCCCAATTTTGGTTGCCTGCCAACCCTGTATCATCAAAATGATCAAAATTGTCCGGATTTAGCGAAGCGTCACTAAAATATGCCGGGGATTGTTGAGCACCACCCAGCGCGACACCATTTAAAAACGGCGTCCAAACACCACCAATATTTTGAAACGTAATTGCGTCGCCGCTTTCTAACGCCGCATTTTGTGTATCACCATCTGGAATAATGAAGAAACCAAGTGTTACACCACCAGGATAATCAGCGGTATTAAACACAATATCTTCCGTGCCAAGTTCTTTCACATTATCTTTAACGACAACGCCGCCAATCGGGTTTCCATCAACATCAGCAATATAAAAACCGTGTGAATTCTCGTATCCTGCTTCAACGGCGAAATATTCAACATTAATGTTAACTTCACCTCCTTGCGAGATATCGTAAAGAGCTGAACCGTCTATTTTTTCTGTTAAAATACAAAGATGTGGGTTATCGGCAACCGCTGTTACATCGATCGTATAGGTATGTTCCGCACTATCATCGGTTCCGTCACTCACCGTGAATTTCAGATTAGCGTAATCGTCACCACTTTCATTCAGGTCCGGCACGAACACCAGGCCACCAATATCACCAACCGCGATCGGATCATTTAAAGTAACAGGGTTACCGTTGAATGTTAAAGTACCATCAACAGGGAGTTCGGTAATCGTTACCGATACTACAGCATCGCCGTCTATATCAGCATAATTGTTAGTAAAATCACCAATTTCAAACGTATGACTACTATCTTCTAAAATTGTTGTTTCATTGTCCGAAACTGTAGGCGCATCATTAACAGGCGTAACATCAACCGTAATCGTCTCAGCCACACTGTCCACCGTGCCGTCATTCACCGTAAAGTTAAACGTCGCATAATTATCACCATTTTCATCGGGATCAGGTCTAAACACCAAAAGTCCAATATCGGCCGGAGCAATGTCAAAGTCACCCGCAAGCAACTCACTTCCATTATAAAACAACTTGCCTTCAACCGGCAGATCAACAATCGTAAGATGATCAAAGCTGTCACCATCCACGTCACTAAACTCAAAATCAGCAAGCTTAAATGTATAATCTGTATCTTCAGCCGTCTCAACCGTTTCATCAGCCGTGACCGGCGCATCATTAACAGGCGTAACATCAATACTTATGGTTTGCTCCGCACTATCCAAAGCACCATCGTTAACTGTGAATTTAAAAGTCGCATAATTATCACCATTTTCATCGGGATCAGGGGTAAATACCAAAAGTCCAATATCGCCAGTCAGGATATTACCTCCTACAACCACATTTACACCATTAAGCGTCAACGTTCCATTAACCGGCAGTTCCGTTATGGTGATATGATCCATAGCGTCGCCTTCGATATCGTTATAAGCAAAATCACTAACATCAAATGTGTAGAACGTATCTTCATCAGTGGTAACTTCGTTATCTTCAGAAGTAGGCGGGTCATTGATAGGATTAACATCAATACTGATCGTCTGTAATTCACTATCATTGGTACCGTCATTTACAGTGAAATTAAATGTCGCGTAATCATTACCGTTCTCGTCAGGGTCCGGGGTAAAGACCAGAAGACCAATATCATCAGCCGGAATTTCGTCCCCGGCACCAACATCAATACCATTAAAAACAAGCTTGCCTTCAAGTGGCAAATCAACGATTGTGATATGATCAAAACTGTCACCATCAGCATCACTAAAGACAAAATCCGTGATGGAAAATGTGTAATCCGTGTCTTCGTCAGTAACAACGCTATTATCGTCGCTTGTCGGTGCCACATTTGCCGGAGGTTCTTCTTCGTCAGGAATACCATCATCTGGAATTAGTGCCTCGGGTGGAATTTCATCTGACAATACCGAAAACGCCGCAAAATTTGGTGTGCTCACACCTGTACCGCTGAAGGGTTCAATGGTTGGTCTTCCATCTTCGGTGTTGTTAATATCAACTTCCGGAGTTGCGCGACCGGATGATGAAAAATTAGGATCATTCGGCTCAATCGCTTTAGCTGGCGAAAATCCTCTGCCAGACGGATCTATCGGTCCGCCATCGGGGATAGGAAACGCTCTACTGCCGAGATCGGGAGAATTTAAATTCTGCGGCTGCGGGTCGCCTTCGTCTTTTCTCGGCCCGGTTCCGATGCCTTCGTCATCGCGACCACCTAAATGTATGTTAGTGCGCGTATGGGTATCTTCGGCACCTTCTTGAATTTCGGGAACCAACTTGGCATCGACTTGTTCAATATTCTGAACTCTATCAACCCCCTGTAAAATAGGATCATTTTCAGGTGAAACTTTACCTTTTGTATTACCAGACCCGGTATCAGCCATACGAGAGAACTCCAAACAAAACGATAATGATATAGTACATAATATATCAAATTTTTACGTTACATTACAAACTATTGTACCAAATACACAATAAGCTATTGTCTTTTTTATCAAACAATGGTGAATAAATGGTTTCCAGGAATAGTTAATGCTATGTAAATTTTAAATATATTTTTATATTTAGTTCTCAAATTTGGCGAAATTAAAGCAAATATTAATTTTCCCTTAACCCATTATATTATAAGCACTTAAATATAATTCATCCAAATTAACTATTCCTCAATATTAGTTCGTTACCAGTGAATGAACAAAAAGTGTTTAATTTATTATGAATTTATTTAAGAACACGATATATATTTTGGTTATGGTTAACAAGTATAGTTAACGGGGTAAAAAAATTAAAGAAACTATTTATGATACAGAGTAAAAATACATTCTCAAAAGACACTATTGAGCAGTTCAAAACAGGGATAAAACCTGCCTTCCGAATTGAAGTCGTCTTGTCATCACTGGTTATAAATTTATTGTCTCTTGCTTTACCCATGGTACTGCTACAAGTTTATGATCGTTTGATCCCCAATCAAGCTCTCAATACCTTAAGTATTCTCATTATAGGTTTGTTAATTGTGCTTGTCCTGGATGTATTGCTAAAAACAGCCAGATCATATGTGGTTGGCTGGATTGGTGCTCAGTACGAACATGAAACTGGCTGCAATGCGATGAACAGCATTCTTAATGGTAAACTAAATGAACTTGAATCAGTTTCATCCGGGGAACAACTGGACAGGTTAAGTGCCGTAGATTCTATTCGTGATTTTTACGGTAGTCAGGCCAGCCTGGCCATTATGGATCTGCCGTTCATTTTATTATTTCTTGGCATTCTAGGCTACATTGGTGGTGCATTAATAATAGTTCCTGTAATTTTACTATTAATCTTAGGGTCAATTGCTTTTTATCTCGGTCTATATCTTCGCGAAGCCATTGAAGAAGACACTATATGGGAAGACAGAAAATATAGTTTTATAATTGAAGTCTTGCGGGGAGTTCATTCGGTAAAAAGCATGGCGATGGAAAATTTGATGGATCGTCGCTATGAGAAATTAATGGAGAGCTGTTCAAAATCCAGCTATAGCGTTATCTATCTAAACAGTCTAGCCCAGGGTATTGGCACTACTTTTTCACAGATTACAATGATAGCCATCGCAAGTATCGGAAGTATGATGGTGATTGATAATTCGCTCACTTTGGGTGCATTGGCAGCAAGCATTTTGCTCGCTGGTCGCACGGTTCAGCCTTTACTCAGGGCACTTGGTATTTGGACACGTTTTCAACATATCCAAATTGCTCATGAAAAACTTGATACCATCGAAGGCATTTCCAAAGAACGCCATGGTGATACCGAAGAACTTGAACGTGTAGATTCAATGGAATTAAAGGACTTCGCATTCAAATATAACGCAGATGATGAATTTGCCTTAAAGAACATAAATTTAAAACTAAATCATGGTGATATTATAGGTATTCGCGGTGGCAATAGTAGTGGTAAGTCAACCTTATTGTGGGCGATGATGGGCGGATTAACGCCGACAAAAGGCCAACTCTTAATCAATAATCATGCCCCGGAAAAATACAGCACAAATAGTTTAAGAACACGCATGGCTTACCTGCCGAGCCAGCCGGTGTTATTTCAAGGAACCATACTTGATAATCTCACTATGTTTCAAGGCGACGAAAAGATCGACGATGTCATGCAAGCGGCGGATCATATGGATTTAAGTCAGGTCTTGGTGCGCATGCCCGAAGGATTTGAAACGATGGTCGGTGACGCCTCGCAAAATGAGTTGCCTGCCGGTATCGTGCAAAGAATTGCGATCGTGCGCACACTTGCCTCTAACCCTGATGTCATACTATTTGATGAAGCAAATTCAGGGCTAGACAACAGATCAGATGAAGATTTAAGAAAGTTGATGGAAAAACTTAAAGGCCGCTGCACCATTGTTTTAGTTAGTTTTCGACCTTCCCTGCTTAACCTTGCAGACAGAATTTACGACTTAAAAGACGGCCAATTAACATTGAAAGAGGGGGGCGAATAATGGTTGATGGCAATAAAAATCTCCCTGAAAAAAGTGGCGTCTCGAAAAATAAAAATACGCTGTTAAATCAAGTAAGCACAAATGCCGGTCACAAACCCAAAAGTCGATTAATAATCGCGAAAGCCGATCAGTTTGAACAGGCAATGCAGTCAGGCGAAATTGGTTCATTCAAAGCGACTTCCTCATACGCCGCCTGTTTGCTTCCACTATTGCAAGCTTTGGGTTGGCGCGGACAAACCCGTTATTTGTTTGAAGCATTGCCGCATTTTGCAGATACGCTGACGCTGACGGAATTCAGAAACACGCTTGCTAATATTCATTTTAGAACTGATCCGGTGGAGGGTGTAGATTTAAATACTGTCGACGAACGACTGTTTCCTTGTCTTTTCACAAATGGGCATGAGAAACCATATGTATTGCTCTCTAAGGACGATAAAGGGATCAAAGTATTTGATAGCGATTTAAAGTCCGAAGCATATCTTGATGAATCGGAAATGATCGGCACGGCCTATTTTTTATCAACAAAACATGCAACCCAGACCAATAAGAATACGGAAGAGGCCCCAGCCGAAAATTGGGTAACTGATTTATTCCTGAGATTTAAGAAAGATATAAAAGAGCTGCTTTGGATGACATTCCTGCTCAATATTTTTGCTTTACTCGTGCCATTATTCATTATGACTGTTTACGATCAGGTCATACCTTCGCAGTCATATTCAACATTGGCATATTTAGCCGGCGGAATATTAATAGCGATCGGCTGTGAAATTGCACTTCGGATACACAGATCAAAATTCGTAGCTTATATCGGGGCAAGGGTCGAGAATATTGTCGCAACGGCGACATTTGAAAAATTGCTTGGTCTGCCATCGGTCATGACTGAGTCAGCGCCCATCGGCACCCAAGTTTCCAGATTAAAAGAATTTGATATCATTAAAGGATTATTTTCTAGCACGCTCGTAAATGTTGTGTTGGAATTGCCTTTTGTATTACTATTTATTGCCGTTATTGCTGCACTTGGTGGCTGGCTAGCCCTGATACCCGTGGCAATGATGTTAATCTTCTTCATAATCGCAGCAATCATGATACCTGTAACAAAACGTAGGGTGGATAATTCATCACGATCCAGAGCCAAACGCCATGGATTTCTGGTGGAAACATTGACGAACTTGCGAACTATAAAGCAGACAGCTTCTGAAAATTCCTGGTTAAATCGTTACAGGGATTTATCCGCAGAGACGGCTCATGCACATTTTAAGACCTCTCAGGTAACCTTCTTACTTCAAAGTTTAGCACAGGCAATTATGTTGGGCTCTGGTGTTGCAACAATCGGATTTGGTGTATTGAGAGTAATTGACGGCCAGATGACCATTGGTGCAATGATAGCCACCATGGCTTTAATCTGGCGCGTTTTATCGCCTCTGCAAAATCTATTTTTGACCCTTACTCGTCTTGAACACACATTAAGCAGCATTAAGCAAATTAATAGTTTGATGAAACTTAAAACAGAAAATAACCCGAACCCTGATAATTTAAGTCAACGCGAGTTCGTCGGGCACGTTATTATGGACCGAGTTAGCTTCCGCTACCGCCAAGGAAGCGAACCGGCATTGCTTGGCACCAGTTTTGAGGTTCTACCAAACGAAATGATCGCAATTGCAGGGCCGAACGCTTCCGGAAAATCAACAATATTAAAAATTATCCTCGGCATGTATCAAAATCAGGCAGGACAAATCATCATTGACGGTATGGATATCCGACAAATCAACCCAATTGTTCTGCGGCAAAATATTGCATATGTACCACAGGAATCTCGTTTCTTTCATGGTACCATTGCTCAAAATTTGCGCCTTTCACATCCAACTGCATCTGATGACGAACTTGAAGAAGCGTGCGATATCGCGAATATCACCGGCGATATAAAGCAACTTCCATTTGGATTAAACACCCGAATTGGCGATCACACTGTCCACGGACTACCATCCGGTTTTAAGCAAAGGCTTTCTCTAGCCCGCGCCTATTTAAAGAAAGCACCAATATTACTGATGGATGAGCCGGGTCAAACACTTGATTTTGAAGCAGATAGCGCCTTTATACAATCACTTAAAAAACTAAAAGGAACTTGTACGATTATTATGGTATCACACCGTCCAAGCCATATAAAATTATGTGATAAAGTCCTATCTATCGAGAATGGTATGGTTGTTAATTTACAAAGTCCTGAAGACTTATATCAAACACCCACCCCCCAAACCGCTCAAGTTGAAACTGGGAATAGAGTATAATGACTGATAAAAACTCAAACACACCTGCTGAAGGTACAGAAAATTCTGATCCAAAAAGTAATTTCGTCGTGAAGAGCTCTGAAAATGCTCTACAAAAAAGGGTTGATACTTTTTTAAAACCAAGCAAAAAGCCAACTCAGTATTATGCGAAATTTTTATCGCGAGCGACGCTACTCGAGGAATCGGGCCCACCGAAATCTTCAATAACAACAATCGGTATTATCTGCACAGTTGTTCTGCTGTTTATTATCTGGACATTAATAACCGACTTAAATGAAACAAGTGTCGCAATGGGAGAAGTTGTCCCCGCTGAATCTGTTCAACCCGTGCAACATCTTGAGGGCGGCATTGTTGATGAAATCTTGGTTAAAGATGGAGATTTCATCAGAAAAGGTGAACCTCTTATTTTGCTGGAGGCGACTTCAACACTTTCTGAATTAAATAGAGTTCGCGCCCGCTATGTTTCCCTGGATATGCAGATGCGTCGACTTCGTGATTTTGCGTTGAATGAAGAAGCTGACTTTTCTGACTACGAAGACGAATACCCTGTAATTGCGCTGGACCAGGAAAAAATTCTCAACCAACAAAAACAATCAAGAGCGGCTCAAGAAAACGTTTACCTGTCAAAAATAGCAAATTCAAGAAATCAGTTTTCTGTCCTTGAACAGCAAGAAGCATCACAAAAAGAAACCATGGAGATCGTGGCCGAGAACCTTAAAATTCGTGAAGAGCTAACGGAAAAAGGATTAGGATCCAAAATCAGACTGCTTGAAGTTCAACGGGATCACGTCAATGTTAAAGGTCAATATGATACAACGGTCGAACAAAAAATCGGTGTACAGGCAAATATTCGCGAAGCAGAGGGAAACTTAATTCAACTTAGAGAAAGATTGAACGGGGAAGCTCTTGATCAGCTTGGACAAATGGTTGAGGAAAGCGTACAACTTCAATCTGAATTAAAAAGAATGAATGATAAAGCGGCTCGACTTAGTATTTTATCACCCGTGGACGGTACCGTAAAAGGATTAAAATACAGAGCATATGCCAGCGTTGTTCCACCTGGCGATATTGTCGCAGAGATAGTACCCAATGCAGATAATTTGGTTGCAGAAGTACGAATTTCACCACGAGATGTAGGCCATGTGGAAGTCGGCAGCGAAGTTGTGTTAAAAGTGGACACTTATAATTATTCGCTTTTTGGCGGTATCGCGTCAAAACTGGAGCAAGTTTCTGCATCTTCATTCTTAGATGAGCAAGGCAACGCATATTTTAAGGGATACATTGTCCTCCCACAAAATTTTGTAGGGGCTGACCCCGCTGCAAACAGGATTACGCCCGGCATGACATTGGTAGCCGATATTAAAACAGGAGAAAAGACCTTGTTCCAATATCTGATTAGGCCAATTAATAATGCTTTGGATACTGCATTTAGAGAACGGTAATAATAGATGAGAAAAAGCCCTGCTTTTCAGCGGGGCTTTTTATACTGAATTTTATAGTTTACTTTCGATAGCATCCCAAACAAGAGCCGCTATATCGGTACCGTCAAATCGCAGTATTTCCTGAATCCCTGTTGGCGACGTTACATTGATTTCTGTTAAATAATCTCCGATGACATCAATCCCGACAAAAATTTGACCTTGTTCTTTCAGTATCGGTCCAATCGCATCACATATTTCATTTTCACGGCTTGTGAGCTCAGTTTTTTTTGCTTCACCTCCCACATGCATATTAGACCGAATTTCCCCTTCTTCCGGCACCCGGTTGATCGCCCCTACCGGCTTACCGTCAACTAATATAATTCGCTTATCACCTTTGCGCACGTCAGATAAATATTTTTGAACAATAAAGGGTTCAGTATAAAACTCCTGAAACATCTCGATCAAACTGGAAAGATTTTGATCATCTTGCCTAATTCTGAATACGCCAGCGCCGCCATTTCCGTAGAGCGGCTTAACGATAATATCACCAAATTCGCTACGGAATGATTTAACATCTGCTACATTCTTTGTAATCATCGTTGGCGGCATTAATTTAGGAAACCGCGTTAAAAAAATCTTTTCGGGTGCATTTCTAACGGAGGCAGGGTCATTTACTACCAATGTTTTTGGGTGAATATGTTCAAGTATATGAGTGGCTGTAATATACCCCATATGAAATGGTGGATCTTGACGCATTAAAATAACATCAATATCGGCACCTAAATCCACGTGTTTCTTATCACCCAGGGTATAGTGGTTTTTTTTCTCCCTGCGCAAAGTAAGAGGACGTCCATGTGCGTTTACTTTGTCGTTTACATATGACATGTCATCAACAAGGTAATGAAAAAGTTCGTATCCCCGTTTCTGGGCTTCAAGACCCATTGCAAATGTACTATCACCATTGATGTCTATGGTTTCAACCATATCCATTTGTAGTGCAACTTTTAAACTCATAAATTATTCACCTTTATCAATATCGCCTTTGATTAATTCAAAAACATTAGGGGTGGAATGTGCCCTCATTTCTTTCAACGTACTTAATATATGTTTGCGCATCACTTCATCATCTGAATCGGCGTTATCGTCCATATAATCAAGACATGATAATAAATTCTTGCGACCTTCTTCTGCATTCTTTGTATGAATCTGCAACATTCCAAGTTCATATTTATGCACTATTTTCTCAGGATCAATATAGATCGTCCTTTTAATTGCGTTCATAGCCAAATCAAAATCACTTACGTTAAGACAACGTATCTTAATATTATTAAGGAGCCTCACCAAAATGGCTCGTTTTCCCAACGGCGCATGATGCCATTGTTCAAGCTTCGTCGTGCCACCCGAAATAGTGCCAACCAGTTCTCTCAAGTCCTGGGCGTCCAATATTCGACCTTTATGAAAAGGATCAATAATGACCTGGTCATTTTCCCCGAATACACGGATTAAAAAATGAGCCGGGAAATTTACACCTTCCGCGTTCCATCCTTGGGAATGAGCAGCATGGAGATATAAAATTCCTAAACTAATCGGAAGGCCTAATCTGCGGTCTATCACCGACATTAGATTGACATTTTGTAGATCGTCATAAAATTTATCATCCCCTCTATATTCATGCATCCCCCACATCACCTCGATCAAAGCATTTGCCCGGTCTGTTGCGGAACTCGCATCATGAGCCTCATTTTTTGTATCTAACTTCAAAATTTCTAAATGGTGGTGATATTTTTGCAGAGAAACACCCGGACGATCCAAGCTCGCTAAAACCAAACCAGCTTGCGCAATATCTATTTCAACGTCTGGGGTTGTACCGACATTCTTTAAATAATCGATTTGCCTATCAATAGTCGGGATCATTTATACCACGCATTTTTTATATGAACCGGTAGCTGCCAAGGTAAAACCAATATCATATCGCATCTGAATACTTCTGTATCTATCTTATTGTTTACAGGACCTGTTTTCAAGCATGACATGTAATATTCTGCTGATCTGATGATACGACTTTTTTGTTTTTCACTTAAGGATTCAATTGCGGTTTTATAATCCTGTCGCGCCTTAACTTCACAAAACACTGTTGTGTTTCCTTTCTTTGCGATAATATCAATTTCCCCAAAGTGGCACCGATAGCGTCTGTGGAGGATGGAGTATCCTTTAATCAATAGCATAAAAATAGCAACATATTCCGCAAAGATGCCTAATTGATATGCCTTGTTTTTAGCACTCCTACCCATCTTTTGCGATCTTTAAAGCTCTTTTGTACACTTCTTTACGTTTTCTACCGCTTATATAGGTAACCACTGCCACCGCCTCTTTGACCGTCAAACTTTCAAGTGCGTCAGTGAGCGCGCCGTCCAGGTCATCAATAACTTCAGAGTTCTTATCTGGTGGCTCTATTACAATCACAATTTCACCTTTTGGTGTTGCGCGCTGTTCGTAATAAATAATCAATTCATCAATTTCGTCTTTTTGGACTTCTTCATAAAGCTTCGTTAGTTCACGGCATACTGCGACACGCCTGTTGCCCAACACCATTCTTATATCCTTCAAACAGGCGAGAAGACGTCTAGCAGATTCGTAATAAACCAATGTTGTCTGGGTTGTTGCGAATTTCTTCAATTCTTTCTGCCGCGCGATCAACTTCGAAGGTAAGAAGCCACAAAATAAGAAATTGTCTGTAGGCATACCGGCGTTGGTAAGTGCGCATAAAATTGCACTGGCACCCGGTAAACTAGTAACCATTATATCTTCTTTTTGACACTCATTGACGAGCTTATAACCTGGATCCGAAATAAGCGGCGTTCCTGCATCACTGATAAGAGCTACTATTTTTCCAGCTTTTAATTCTGCAATGAGCCGCGGCATAACCTGCGGTGCGTTATGATCATGATATGAAATTGTCGGCGTTTTTACTTCGTAATAGGCGAGTAATTTTCCGCTAACTCTTTTGTCTTCACAAGCGATCAGGTCTGCATTTTTCAGCAAATCCAGAGCACGAATAGTTATATCGCTTAAATTACCGATCGGCGTTGACGTAACATAAAGACCTCTTTTAAATGTGTTTTTACGAGTATTTTCCATTTTTTATTATAATTCCACACCTTTGCCTTAATTCAAGTCTAGCCTATCCGAATTCCTTTGGTATAACTAATGAATAATCGATATTGCAATGAAAACAGGGTCGACGCTATTGCTGCTCAACAAACTAACTAGATTGGTGATTTTTCTAACTCCATTATTTCTTATGTCTGCATGTGGGCCTGACAGCAATTCACCGTCAGTTGTCCGTAACGCACCTCCCGCTCCGCAAGGTGAGGAACCAATAGCGCCAACAAGCATTATCGTGGACGACGAGGAAGAATTCAATCTCGCGGATACCGGGCCTGCGCGTCTTAAGATTAATGTTGGCATCATGTTACCATTAAGCGGACAAACCGCTGAAGTTGGTCAAGCCCTTCTAAACGCAGCGACATTGGCTCTTTTTGATGCAAAGGATAAAAGGATTGAAATTTATCCCGTTGACACACGAGGAACGCCCGACGGTACATTGCGAGCGATGGATCAATTGGTTGAAAATAAAGTGGACATTATTATTGGACCGTTATTTTCGGAAAATATTAAAGTTGCTCATCCAATCGCAAAATCCGCCAACATTAAGATGATCGGTTTTTCAACCGATCATGACGTGGCCGGTGACGGCGTTTACTTACTGAGCTTTAGGCCGGAAGAACAAGTTGGCAGAATAATTAAATTTGCCTCGTCGCAAAGATACGAAAAATTTGCGGCCCTTATTCCTGATACGCTTTATGGTGGCAGAGTTATGAACGTACTAGAGCCACTGGTCGCTTCAGAGTTTAATGAACTTATAGCGACGGAAGTTTACCCGTCCGATGCGTCATTACTTGATGATCCGGTTAAGAGGATAGCAAATTACGACTTTCGAAGACAGGAATTTATCGACGAAATGAGTTTTCTAAGATCTCTCGGTCGCAACGATGACATGGGGCAGGAATTTATCAATGAAATCAGAAATCTTGAAACATTAGGTGATGTTAATTTCGATGCTATTTTGCTTCCGGAAGGTGGATCAATGTTAGGGTCACTCGCGCCTCTTCTCTCATATTATGAAATTGATCTAAGTAAAGTAAAAGTATTGGGTACGAGCCTTTGGCTAGATCAGATGTTATTCAATGAACCACAGCTTCAGGGTGGGTGGTTTGCGGCACCGGAGAATGAACTTGCTACTGAGTTTGTGAGGCGTTACCAAACAGCGTTTTCAAAAACGCCGCCACGAATTGTCACGTTAGGATATGATGCAATGGCATTGGTCGCGAACATCGTGCGTCATCAAAGGTCACCCAATTTTTCAAATCGTATAATTACCAACCCAAATGGTTTTGTTGGTCTTGATGGAATTTTCCGTTTTCATAGAACCGGCCTCGTTGAAAGGGGGTTAGCGGTTTACGAAGTAACGACTTCGGCATTTAATAAAATTGATGATGCACCAAGAAGCTTTGTCGCGGAAGAACGGCCCATATATGTTGAAATTCCGATTGATTTTAAGTCAAAATTTGACCCAGTATTTGGTTTAAAAGAGGACGTCCCTTCTCTGTCAATTGAAATGCGGTCCGATCCAGAAAACCTTGAGCTTTCAAGTAATCCAGGCGGTCCATTGCAGTAAAGTTTTCTATTGAACGGCCGATCCGTTTTTCAAACTCGTTTCGGTCTATACCTTCCTTTAACCGCAATCCCATCATAATCATTTCTTCCGCCATTTCCTTTTGGCTTAAAGGATCCATTATTTTCGTGGCGTGACCATTTAAATTTACTATTTTTAACCAAGTTTCAGGTTTCTTATTCTGCTGTGTGGCATAAGTATTACCGCCATAAGTAATTCTGCCGTGCGCCCCGGCACCAATACCAATATAGTCGTCATATTTCCAATAAGTAAGATTGTGTCTACTTTCTTCCCCTATTTTTGCATGGTTGGATATTTCGTAAGCGGGATATCCTGCATCAGCGCAAATCATATTTGTCATTTCATACATTTCTGCTGCAATTTCTTCGCTCGGTATAATTAGTTTCCCCTGGCTCCATCGGCCGTAAAAAGGCGTGCCTTTCTCGATTGTGAGCTGGTAAAGTGATAAGTGGCCGTTTGCAAGTTCAATTGCATCTGTTAGTTCTTTTTCCCAATCCCCAATTGATTGCCCCATACGCGCGTAAATCAGATCAAAATTTGATCTTTTAAAATATTTTTGTGATAATTCAATCGCCGATAACGCTTCTGAAACAGAGTGCTCACGCCCCAACGATATTAAATCATTATCGCTCAATGCTTGAATACCTAATGATACACGGTTAATTCCCGCATAAGAGAATTCAGAAAACTTATGTGCTTCGACACTAGTTGGATTTGCTTCCAAACTAATTTCAATGTCTTCAGAAAATGTCCAATGACTTGAAATTTTGTCAATAACGGTTTCAACTGTTTTTGCCGACATTAATGACGGTGTTCCTCCACCAAAGAAAATACTTTTCACGGTTCGGTTACCAACCAAATTTGCAAAATAATTTATTTCGCCTTGCAAAGCCATACGCATGTCGGCTTCATTCACGCTTTCACGCACATGACTATTAAAATCACAGTATGGACATTTGGAAAGACAAAATGGCCAGTGAACGTATATTGAGATCGGCTTGGGATTAGTTTCTAAAGCAGGCATCGATTAATTTCTTAAAGGCCCTTGCTCGGTGGCTAATAGCATGCTTTTCTTCGGGTTCCATTTCACCAAAAGTAATGTAATGTCCTTCAGCCATAAACATCGGATCATACCCGAAACCATTTTCGCCTTTAAGCGGCCAAACCAATTTGCCATGAACTTCGCCTTCAAAGGTCTCTATATGCCCGTCAGGCCAAGCTATAGAAAGGGCGCAAACGAAAAAAGCGTCCCGTGGTAAATGCCCCAATTCACTATTGAGTTTATTCATCCCATAAATAAAATCTCGCTCTTCGGTATCTGGGTTTATCGCGTAACGCGCCGAATGTATCCCAGGTTTCCCGTTTAGTGACGGTACGACCAAACCGCTATCATCAGCAAGAGATATTAATCCAGATTCATTAGCTGCACATTTTGATTTTATTTCCGCATTTGCCGTAAAAGTTTTACCGTCTTCTATTGGTTCAGATAATCCAAGTGCTGCCGCAGAAGAAACATCAACGCCAAATGGGGCCAGCAGATCACTTATTTCACGGACCTTACCTTCATTATGGCTGGCGACAACCAGTTTATCTTCTTGAAATTTTCTCGCCATAAATAGCCTATAGACCCAGTATTTTTCGTTGAAGTTTTGTTATTTGATCAACACCGATACGCGCTAGGCGCATCATTCTCATTAATTCTTCTTCGCTAAACGGTTCTTCTTCGGCTGTCCCTTGAATTTCAATTATTTTACCGGCACCCGTCAAAACGAAATTTGCGTCCGTTTCCGCGCTACTATCTTCATCATAATCTAAGTCTAACACTGGGTTTCCCTGGTAAACGCCGCACGAGACCGCCGCGATTTCATGGATAATTGGAACAGCAGTCAATACACCATCATTTACCATTTTCTGAAGACACTGATACAGTGCCACATACCCACCCGAAATGGATGCAGTTCTTGTGCCACCGTCAGCCTGAATAACATCGCAATCAATACGTATCTGACATTCACCCAAGGCCTTTAGGTCAATCGCTGCCCGAAGCGAACGTCCTACCAGCCTTTGTATTTCTTGTGTACGTCCGGATTGTTTGCCCCGCGCAGCTTCACGCCCCATGCGGCCATGCGTAGACCGTGGTAGCATTCCATACTCGCCCGTGACCCAACCTTTACCAGAACCCCTTAAAAATGGCGGGGCCTTTTCCTCCAATGTAGCGGTACATAATACATGAGTATCGCCAAATTTTATGAGACATGACCCTTCAGCATATTTAGAAAAACCAAGTTCCATAGTAAGCTCTCGCATCTGATCTGCGCTACGGCCAGAAGGACGCATATAATTTCTCCAATAAATTAATTAATATTTACCGCATTGCTTTTACAGCCAATCCAGATTTTTTTCTACTAAATTGACGTTGAGTTTATTAAATAATATTTTTTTGACACCGGCCCGTTGACCTGCGTGCGAACCATACCTACATTAATTCTGAGAAAAATGATGAATGTACTTAACGATAGATCACGCGAGATATTCCGCCAAATCGTCGATGCCTATATTATGACGGGCGAACCGGTTGGCTCGCGTACGCTTTCGAAAAAGATTGAGATGCCCCTTTCCTCGGCGTCGGTACGAAACGTAATGGCGGATTTAGAAGATAGTGGCCTTATTTACTCTCCATTTACATCTGCGGGCCGTATACCCACCGAAATAGGATTAAGATTGTTTGTCGACGGTATGCTTGAAGTCGGAAACTTAACCAGGAAAGAACGCAACGACATAGAAATACAATGCAAAAATAATAGTCACCGCGTTGAAGACGTACTAGTAAAAGCAACAAGTATGTTGTCCGGATTATCTCAATGTGCAAGCATTGTTATGGCACCCAAAAGAGATAAGCCGCTAAAACATATTGAATTTGTGCAAATCGCCCCGGGACGCGCGCTCGTCGTTATGGTGAGCGAAGGTGATGATGTCGAAAACCGGTTAATAGATATACCAGCCGGCATTACGACCTCTGCTCTCATTCAAGCTGCTAACTATATTAATTCGAAACTTCTTGGACACAGTTTTGAACAGGCCCGAATTCAAATTGAACAAGAAATAAATATCCAGAAAGCAGAACTTGATAAATTAACTCAAACAATTGTTGAACAGGGTCTTGCAGTGTGGAGCGGCATTGAACGTGGATCTAGCATTTTACCAAAAGAATCACTCATCGTGCGCGGGCACGCAAACCTTCTGGGAGATTTGGAAGCCAAAGAAGATTTAGAACGAATTCGATTACTTTTTAGCGATTTGGAGCAAAAAAAAGACTTAATTGAACTACTAGGACTAGCAAAAAACGCCGAAGGAGTGAGAATTTTTATCGGTTCTGAAAATAATCTCTTTTCCCTTTCCGGTTCTTCTGTTATCGCTGCACCATACATGGACGAAAAAAACAATTTATTAGGAGTAATTGGTGTCATTGGCCCAACCAGGTTAAATTACGCACGGATTATCCCTATGGTAGATTACACTGCAAAAATAATTGGAAAAATACTCTAATGACGAAAAATAAAGATAAAAGTAAAGTTGACAAACAAGAAATTCCAACTGAAGAAACGGAAGATCAACGTGAAACTGCTGATGATGAAAATCCGAAAGCAGAAGTGACGCCGCTTAGTGTTGCGGAGGATGAAATAAACGATCTTCGTGACAAACTACTTCGCGCTGTAGCAGAAACAGAAAATGTCCGTCGGCGTTCTGAAAAGGAAAAAGCCGATGCTGCTAATTATGCCGTCACCAACTTTGCCCGCGATATGTTGGCCGTAGGCGATAATTTGAGCCGCGCTATTGACAGCTTACCTGAAGGTATAGAATTACCAGATGAGGTTACCAACCTACTCGAAGGTGTAAAAATGACGGAGCGCGAACTGCTTAATATTTTTGAACGTCACGGAATTAATAAAATTGATCCAAAAGGCGAAGCGTTTGATCACAACCATCATCAAGCCATGTTTGAATCTGCCACGGATGACCCAAATGGTACCGTCATACAAGTTATGCAAGTTGGTTATAAAATTAAAGACCGTCTGCTTCGCCCGGCGATGGTTGGTGTATCAAAAGGAGATGTTGATACACCACACGAAGGCATTGACACAAAAGCGTAAATCACAGAAATTACTAAAAAAGGGTTGATACAGTATCATCCTTTTTTTGTTAATACCTTCATCGCTTATTGTGGCGGCTGAGCCATCACTTTAACAGTTTTCTTGATTTCACCTGCTTTTTCAAAATTCAGGTTTAAATCTATTTCATCGCCTAGCTCATATTTGGTAGACGTTTCAAAAATCATAATATGGTATCCACCGGGTTTAAGCTCAACAGTGCCGGACGCAGGAATGTCTATACTTGGCACCTGGCTCATTTTCATTACGCCGTCCTTCATAGTGTGTTCATGAATTTCTACTCTTGGGGAGACAGACGACGTAACACTAACGAGTTTATCGACAGTATCACCTTTATTTTCAATGTGAAAATAGGCACTGCCTGGACGCCCTTCTATCAAAATTGGGCGGGCCCATTCACCTGAAACAATAATTTCACTGTCCGCAGAAAACACTGTAAATGGCACGGCGCACAAGACAAAAATGGCGATAATAAATTTCTTCATGAGATTGCTTCCTTAATCATAATAATAATGACAGCGTTTATAGTTTAAGCCCCGTTTTTTCACAACATATTTCAACCGATATTTAAAAAAATCAAAAACTTAAGAAAAAACCCTTGCAGTGTTGGAAAACGGCCCTATATAAGCACCATGAGATAAGCACAAAATGTGCATTGTTATATTTTAAAAATAATACTTGCTCGCAGCACAAAAATGACTGCATTCAAGTGATTAATAGAGAACGAGGACAGTATGGCAAAAGTTATTGGTATCGATTTAGGTACAACCAATTCATGTGTTTCCATTATGGATGGCGCAAAACCTAAAGTTATTGAAAATGCAGAAGGTGGGCGTACTACCCCATCAATGGTAGCCTTCCTTGAGGATGGTGAAAAATTAGTCGGACAGGCGGCAAAGCGTCAAGCGGTTACAAACGGTGAAAATACGCTGTTTGCAATTAAACGCCTTATCGGTCGGTCGTTTGATGATCCAGCCACCAAAAAAGATATTGAAATGGTGCCTTATAAAATCATTAAATCAGACAGCAATGATGCGTGGGTTGAAGCACGTGGCGAAAAAATGAGCCCGAGCCAGGTTTCTGCACTTATTCTGCAAAAAATGAAAGAAACTGCGGAACAGTATCTTGGTGAGGAAGTTACTCAGGCTGTTATCACGGTTCCTGCCTATTTTAATGATGCTCAGCGTCAGGCAACAAAGGATGCCGGAAAAATAGCCGGTCTTGAAGTTTTACGTATCATTAACGAGCCTACAGCAGCCGCTCTTGCTTACGGCCTTGATAAAAACGACGGTAAAACAATTGCAGTTTACGACCTTGGCGGTGGTACATTTGATGTTTCCATTCTTGAAATTGGTGACGGCGTATTTGAAGTAAAATCAACCAACGGTGACACATTCCTTGGTGGTGAAGACTTTGATATGCGTCTTGTTGAGTATCTTGCCGATGAATTTAAGAAAGAAAACGGTATTGATCTTAAGAATGACAAAATGGCACTTCAACGGTTAAAAGAAGCGGCAGAAAAAGCCAAAATTGAGCTTTCTTCCGCGACCCAAACCGAAATTAACCTACCGTTCATTACGGCCGATGCATCAGGTCCCAAACATTTAACCTTGAAATTAACACGTGCCAAACTTGAATCTTTGGTTGCTGATCTTCTTCAACGGACTGTTAAGCCGTGTTCCGCAGCCCTTAAGGATGCAAACGTATCTGCCGCTGAAATTGATGAAGTGGTTCTTGTAGGTGGTATGACACGTATGCCAAAGGTTGTTGAAACCGTGAAAGAATTTTTTGGTAAAGATCCTCATCAAGGTGTTAACCCTGATGAAGTGGTTGCCATGGGTGCGGCAATTCAAGCAGGTGTTCTACAAGGTGATGTTAAAGACGTTCTTTTACTTGATGTTACACCATTGTCACTTGGCATTGAAACGTTGGGCGGCGCATTCACAAGATTGATTGACCGCAACACAACAATTCCGACTAAGAAATCACAAACATTCTCAACGGCAGAAGATAATCAATCTGCGGTTACTATTCGAGTGTTCCAAGGCGAGCGTGAAATGGCTGCTGACAACAAGTTGCTTGGTCAGTTTGATTTGGTTGGTATTCCTGCTGCGCCACGCGGCGTCCCGCAGATTGAAGTGATTTTCGATATCGATGCAAATGGCATTGTCAATGTTTCAGCAAAGGACAAAGGCACGGGTAAAGAACAAAACATCCGCATTCAAGCCTCTGGTGGTTTAAGCGACGCTGACATTGAAGAAATGATTAAACAAGCTGAAGCAAACGCCGAAGATGACAAACGACGTCGTGAAATGGTGGATGCTAAGAATAAAGCTGAATCACTTTCTCACACGGTTGAAGGTCAAGTAAAAGAACATGGCGATAAGCTTGAAGAAGCAGACAAGACTGCCATCGACGATGCAATAAATGATGTAAAAACGGCCCTCGAAGGTGAAGACGTCGGTGCATTAACTGCTGCGACTGAAACGCTCGAGCAGGCGGCGATGAAACTTGGCGAAGTCATTTACAGTGATCAGACCGATGGTGGTGACGCCGCAGCGGCAGACGCGGAGGACGGTGAAGATGATATCGTCGACGCCGATTTCGAAGAAGTTGAAGACGAAAAAAAATAGTCAGGATTTAATTCTGATACGATTTTATGATTAATGATTGCGCTACTTAAAATTATGGTGGCGCAATCATTATAATAAAGGGTAAGCGGGTAGTTTAATGTCAAAACAAGATTATTACGAAACATTAGGCGTAAGTAAAAATGATGATGCTGCTTCTCTAAAATCGGCTTACCGCAAGCTGGCTATGAAATATCATCCCGATAAAAATCCCGGAGACTTAGCCGCAGAAGCAAAATTCAAAGAAGTCAGCGAAGCATATGACATTTTAAAAGATGATCAGAAAAGAGCTGCTTACGACCAATATGGCCATAGTGCTTTTGAAAATGGTGGAATGGGTGGTGGCCGCGGGTTCCACGGTTTCGAAGCATCTGGTTTTTCTGATATATTTGAAGATCTTTTTGGCATGGGTGGCGGCGGACGCCGCAAAGATCCTAATGCGGCGCGGCGCGGCGCGGATTTAAGATATAATCTAACCATCACTTTAGAAGACGCATTCAGAGGAAAATCTGAAAAAATAACGATCCCGACGTCTATTAAGTGCGACACTTGCGACGGTAGCGGTGCAAAAGATGGTACCAAACCCAGCGCCTGCACCACTTGTAACGGTGTAGGGAAAGTCAGGAGCCAACAAGGTTTCTTCATGGTTGAGCGAACCTGCCCATCTTGCCAAGGTAATGGCATCGTGATCGAAGATCCCTGTGACGATTGTCATGGCAGCGGTAAGAAGAATAAAAATAAAACTCTCGACGTTAAAATCCCGGCCGGCGTCGAAGAAGGCACCCGTATCCGCCTTGGTGGAGAAGGAAAAACCGGCGATAAGGGTGGTCCCAGCGGTGATCTATATATATTCGTTGATATTGAATATCATCCAATTTTCCAGCGCGATGGGTCAACCGTTTATTGCGAAGTTCCAATTCCTATGACTACCGCTACGTTAGGTGGCATATTAGAAGTGCCAACTGTGGGCGGTGAAAAAGCAGAAGTTAAAATCACACCCGGCACACCAACAGGTAAACGCTTTAATATACCGAATAAAGGCATGCCGATCTTAAACCGCCGGGATTACGGTGATATGGTTATCCAAGCCAATGTGGAAACGCCGGTTAATTTGAATAAAAAACAAAAAAGTCTACTTCGGGCATTTGCCGAAGAATGCGGTGATGAAGTTAGTCCGGAAGCCTCTGGTTTTTTCAATAAAGTAAAAGAATTATGGGAAGATATTACTGACTAATTTTCGTAGGTATAAGGTGCTAATGATTTTTTATCTCTCAGTCCGCGCATAATTTCTATATACTTGGGTTAGAAAAACAATCGGTCTGCTTTTCCATTTTATCGAGTAATCCATTCATCAGCTCTACTTCTGTCTCAGCAAAACAGTCCATTAGTGCTCGGGTCCAAATACAGTGCTTCTCATGCGCAGTTTTCAATTTGCCCCTACCTTTATCGGTCAAGGCTACATTATAAATTCTTCGGTCCGTCGGAAGCGTTTTTTTTTCTACATATCCATCAGAAAGTAACCGTGTCGTCATTCCTGTCATATTGGCATTGGAAACCATAAGTTCTCGCGAAAGATTGCTCATGGTTATTTCGCCGGATGGTGATCGATCTATTGCCAACATTACCTCATATTTTGCTATAGAAAGTGATAATTCCTTTGACATTTTGCTATTGAGTTCCTGGGATAGCCGGCTGTAATTGCCGAGCAGTCGGGAAAGAAGTCTGGTTTTTTGGCAGGAACAAATATCGCCGCTTATTTCATTCATATAACCTACTCCTGATACTTGGCAAAAGCCCACTTCAAGTCCGGCCTTTAGATCACGGAAATCGATTGGGAACATAACATTAATTTATGCATTTAATATCTGTTACACCAGCCAGCTAATTTGGTCATTGATGTAAGTCAACATTGTCTTATTTGTTAACGAAAGAAGTGATTTAAGCGCGCTAAAGAGCCTCTATGATAATATTGGCCGTGAGTAGCTGCGGTAAAATATCAGGATTATCGATATCACGACCCACAGGAAAATAAAGATAAAGAGGCACTCCAATTCTACCGTGGCGCTGAAGCGTTCCAGTAATATCAGGGTTTTGGTTTGTCCAATCCGCCTTCATAACAGTTATATCATTATTTTTTAATGCTTCATGGACGCTAGTTTGTGATAATGCCACGCGTTCGTTTAGCTTACATGTAACACACCAATCTGCCGTAAAATACACAAAAACGGGCTGATTTCTATCTATCAAATTTTGCAACTCTAGTGAGCTATATTCGACGGAGTTCAATCCTCCTTTATCCATCAATATACTACTGTCCTGTATATTTTGGTTAGACAAATATACCCCCGAATAAATGGAGCCGCACAGACAAATTATTGAAACGAACTTCCAGAGCTTACTCTCTTTAGTAAAACTCCATATGAAAAACGCAAACAAAAGCCCTGCGAAAAGGGCAATTGCCATCGCATCAAGACCAAGTTGATTGCCTAAAATCCAAAAAAGCCAAAGCGCAGTCGCGAGCATAGGAAAGGCCAAAATATTTCTCATGGTTTCCATCCACGCGCCGGGCCGGGGAAGAATGTTTCTGAAAGCCGGTATATAACATAATATCAAATACGGAAACGCTAACCCAAAACCAAGCGAAAGAAAAACAAGCATTCCAGCAAAACCGCCTTCAATGAACGCAAACCCAAGAGCACTTGCCATAAATGGTGCTGTGCAGGGGGTCGCCACTATCACGGCAAGAAAGCCGGTAAGAAATGAGGCCCGCCTGCCACTGGTTTTATCATTCATTAAACCTTGCCCTAAGCCGATCAACTGACCGCCAAATTCAAATAATCCAAATAAGTTTAAAGCGATGCCAATCATTAAAAGACCAAGAACAAAATTCACGATCGGCATTTGCATATGAAATCCCCATCCCACGGACAGCAAATTTACGATTGCGCCGATTAAGCCAAAACAAACCACTACTCCCGCTGTATATAATAAACCGCTCCTCTTTACTTCAAGCGGATCTTTTTTTGCGAGATCAACTACACTCATCGCCTTTAGGCTTAAGATTGGAAAAACACAGGGCATTAAATTCAGTATTAGCCCGCCAAGAAACGCAAAAGCAAGCGCCATAACCAGACCCAGCGGCGAACTTGATGCGTCTACAGTATCTGTCGCTGGCCCCTTCTCTACCAGCGGAACCACGGATTCTTGCGCGATAAGAGCGAAAGCAACATCCTGCCCTTCCGCCGTTTTTATGTTAAGAACAAAATCAAAATTATCCTTATCATCATATCCATAGGCATTTTTAAATCTGCCAATAATTTTTCCGTCGACAAAAGATAAATTCTGATGATAAGTATTTTCCATCATCCCTTGGCTATGAGGAAAAAGGTAAGCACTTTCAATAACTTCATATTCTTTCGGTATATCGCTAACGACGGTGAAATTCTCGCCGTCCGTATAAAATTTGCTATTCCAAGCTGCGGTTGACGGCATGTCTTCTTTTGCAGCATTCACAAGCGACGACACCTGGTTATCGATAACAGCACTACCAACGCCAATATCTAAATTAATTTTAGCTTCCTGTGGCACACAGAGAACATCAGAACAGGTTAACCAAAAAGCTGAGCCTGATAAATTCACACTATCGCCACCTAAATTATCCGCTGCCGTCACCTCCGCGAAAAAAATCGCTTTGCTTTCATAGCCATAGGTGACAATCTCTTCAAAGGGAATAAGATGCGGACGGGGAAATTGCAGCTCGCCAATGCTGAAACCTTCCGGTAAATTCCAGTCCATAGTTAGCTTTAAGCCAGCATCTCCCGGATTTTCCCAGTAAACATGCCAATCTTCGTTCGGTTCTAATTCAATAGCGATATTAAACGTCTGACCAGCACTGATTACAGTATGATCAGCCAATAGTTCTATTTTTGATAGATCCGTTCGCACCGCTTCTGCTGACGCCGTATAATATAGAGTCACAAAAATAATATTTACTACAAGTAAAACTCGGTTAATTTTTTGAAAAATCATTTTCCTGACTTACATCCTTTTATTCATCACCTGCAAGTAAAATGCATAGACTTAATTAATAAATTTTTTGTACTATAACCAAAATTGAGAGTTATTGGGAATAAATATGAATATATTGGTCACTGGTGGCACCGGATATATTGGTAGTCATACTGTTTTACAATTGTTGGAAGCTGGCCATAAAGTAACCGTCATTGACAATCTTTGTAATTCATCCGTGGAAGCCTTGCAGCGGGTTAATAATATATGCGGTATAAATGATTTTGACTTTATCGAAATGGATATTCGCGATGACAAAGGTTTGGAAAAATTATTTTCAAATAGAAAAATTGATGCCGTTATCCATTTTGCTGGATTAAAGGCTGTAGGTGAGAGCACTGAAAAACCACTTGAATATTATGACAATAATGTTGGCGGAACGACAACCCTTTGTAATGCTATGAAAAAAGCAGATGTAAAAACAATGGTTTTTAGCTCTTCAGCAACCGTATATGGCAACCCGGGCATTGTCCCCATTAATGAAAATGCACCTACCGGCGGCGCAACTAATCCTTACGGTACTTCTAAATTAATGATCGAACAGATGTTATGGGATTTATATTCATCTGATAAAAGCTGGAATATTGCTCGACTGCGTTATTTTAATCCCGTTGGCGCACATGAGAGCGGTCTTATTGGTGAAGATCCCAAAGGCATTCCAAATAATTTAATGCCTTATATCACGCAAGTAGCGTCAGGAAAATTAAAGGAGTTATCAGTTTATGGTAATGATTATAACACGCCGGATGGTACGGGCGTGAGAGACTACATTCACGTAGTTGATTTGGCTGATGGTCATCTAAAAGCACTTGATAAATTGAAGACAAACCCTGGCCTTGTTACTTATAACCTTGGCACGGGTAAGGGTTACAGCGTACTAGAAGCCATCAAAACATTTGAAGAAATTAACAAGGTGAAAATACCCTATAAAATTGTTCAAAGAAGAGACGGAGACATTGCAGCCTGTTATGCAGACCCTACCCTTGCAAGACAGGAATTAGGTTGGCAGGCAACAAAAGATTTAAGCGATATGGTTAGTGATGCCTGGAATTGGCAATCTAAAAATCCGAATGGGTATTAACCCAATTAGTATTTATGATGCGGTTTTAAACTGCCCACTCGGTCGATAGTGAACTAAATAATTCGGTATTATAGCTTCAACCGGTGTCGGGTTTATACCTAAATCAACGAAGTCAGACATATTCTCCCCCACAACATTATCATGTTCCATCAATTGGAGTTGATCCATCGTCACCATCGGGTTGGGGAACATCCCCAAAAAGAACGCCTTAATATACGCAATCTGAAGGGGTACGGTGATAAGTGGAACATTTTGATGGGTAACTTTGTTGACCATTTCCATAAGTTCGCGAAAGCTGTATATTCTCGGCCCCCCAAGTTCATAAATTTTGCCAGCTGTACTATCAGTTAAAATAATATTTTCTATCGCTGTGGCGACATCACCAACATAGACCGGTTGGAATTTGGTATCCCCGCAAATAACCGGTAACACACGGAACATTTTAGCGAGTCCAGCAAATTTATTAAAAAAGTTATCATCAGGGCCAAATAGAACGCTGGGACGAATGATTGTTGCCTCTGGAAAATGTTTAAGAACTTCAGCTTCACCTTTCGCTTTTGAACGCGCATATTTAGAAGCAGATTCCGCATTGGCACCTATTGAAGATAAATGAACCAGTTTTTTTACACTCGCATAGGCACACACCTCTGCAATAAGTGCAGCACCATCAACATGTATTTTCTGAAATGTTTGCGGTCCACTTTCATGAAGAACACCAACCAGATTTACCACATGATCTGAATCTTTAATTGCGGCAACAACGGATGCCTTGTTCCTTATATTTGCTTGTGCAATATGCACTTGACCCAGATCACCCAAAGGTTTAACAAACAGCGCATTATTTGGCCGACGTACGGCAACTCTAATTCGGTACCCCGCCTTCGCAAGATGCTGAACCAATGTTTTACCTATAAACCCGGAACCACCAAAAATCGTAACAAGTTCACCGTCCATATTTCGTCTCCGACATTAAATCCATATAACACAGTATTAAACGGTTTTACCGTCATCCGTCCAGAGGATTAACGACAATATTTCATAATATCAACTGAAAGTTGGTTTTTATTCTTTCGTACACATTACTTACGCTTTTTCGAATTCAGTTCATGGGTCGGGCAGTTAAATGTTCTTGCGGATGAATAAGGCATCAACGGCTGCTTTATCATAACTTTTTGTTCATCAAATATTGCCATCTCTGTATTTCTGATTTGAGCAACATATCTTAACTAGGGCATTGTTTTTGCTGACTTAAGATAGTCTTGATGATCATATTGACGAGGATTAAATCCTGAAATATCCCATAAATTTCGTTTCTTTTTTTCCAAATCACCAATATAAAAATGAAGCCCTTCATTCGGTACGTCATCTAAAGTACAAATAGCGTGAACAGTATCAATTTCTAAATCAACTACTGCTGGAGATTTCACGGTAACGCGGCTACGTTCCCGAACATTTTCGCCGTCCTTTTCGTAAAAAATATGCGTCTCGGTACCTTTATACAAAGCGGATATAGCAACCATTCCATGCTCGTGAGGCGGATACAAAATTTTGGGCGGTGTCGCGATATAATATGTGGTGACATAATTATCGGCATATAAAAGAACTTCTTCACAATCAAATTTTGGCATAGCCGCTATAATCTCAGTGGGGTTTGCTGCCATTTTATTTAACAAATGCAGCACACCTTCAGTATCATCCCGCTTAACATGGACGAGGATTTCATCTATTAAACTTTTGAGGGCGTTTCCAACATTGACTTCATACATTGTCGTACCAATTGATAATGATTTTTACATTTCTGTTAGTGTAGAATTAGATATTATAAATTGCCTAATCGCATTTGACCAGATGCATAATCAGCAGCGCGCGCGGTCAACGCCATATATGTTAGGGACGGGTTCTGACATGCTGACGATGTCATGGCAGATCCATCTGTAATAAATACGTTATCCACGTCGTGGCATTGGTTATACGCGTTAAGTACCGATGTCTTTGGATCATGCCCCATGCGGGCCGTGCCCATTTCATGAATCACTGTCCCCGGAATGCTTTTTTCGTCCAAGTTTCCCAACACATTTTTAAGACCTACATCTGTAAGCATCTTTACCGCCTGTTTCATCATATCGACACGCATCAGATTTTCATTCTTCCCGTACGCGCAATCAATATGGATAAGCGGCATTCCCCATTTGTCTTTTTTGGTATTATGCAGTGAAACGGCATTTTCATAACGAGGCAACATTTCACCGGCGCTACCCACACTAAAAGTCCAAGGACCAGGTGTTTTAAAACTATTTTTAAAATCTGCTCCAAAACCGGACCTTGCCATGGCATCTTTCCATCCTTGCCGGTTTGACCAACCTTGATAACCAAACCCACGGGCATATTTTTCTGTTTGACCGCTTAGATTTTTAAATCGCGGAATATAGATGCCATTTGGTCGTCTTCCTTTATCATATTTGTCTAAAAATCCTGGAACAATACCTGACGCACCGGCACCACTCACATGATCCATCAAATAATGGCCAACAACGCCGCTGGAATTTGCAAAACCATTTTGAAACGTTTCATTGATCGAATTTAATAAAATTTGCGATGTGCCAAACGTTGACGCACATAAAAATATAACTTTAGCGGTGTATACTTTTTTCTCATTTGTCTTTGCATCGATCGTGCGAATGCCAGTCGCCCGGTTCGTTTCGCCGTCATAAATCACACTATGGGCAATACTGTCGGTAACAGTTGTTAAATTACCTGTTCTTTCGGCAGCCGGTAATGTGGCACTTTGGCTTGAAAAATAGGCGCCAAAAGAACAACCCCGGTAACATTCATTTCTTGATTGGCACGTCCCGCGACCGAGTTCAAGGTGAACAGGTTGCGGGTCCGTTAATGTCGCTGTGCGCCCGATTATCATTCTTCGGTTTTCATAGATTTCTTCAAATTTTTGCGACATATATTTTTCGACACATGTCATTTCCATCGGCTTTAGAAAATCGCCGTCGGGCAATTGCGATAATCCTTCTTTGGAACCACTTATGCCTGCGAATTTTTCAACGTAACTGTACCATTTTTCAATATCTTTATAACGGATCGGCCAATCTGCACCATATCCATCATTTTTATTGGCTTCAAAGTCAAGATCGCTCCAACGATAACTTTGCCGTCCCCACAAAAGTGATCTTCCACCTAATTGTTCGCCCCTATACCAGTTAAAAGGTTTGCCTTCTTCCTGCGAATAAGGGCGTTCAATATCATTTGTGAAAAAATGTTTTGTACCGTCTTGAAATGCGTAACATTTACTTTGAATGGGGTACTGACTGTCTTCTAATTTTCGGTCTACTTCGTCTCGCAGCTTCATTTCCCACGGGGCCAGACCTTCTCCAATATAATCTACACCATGTTCAACATGTCGACCACGTTCTATGATCAGGGTTTTCATTCCCCTTTCACAGAACTCCTTAGCAGCCCATCCACCAGATATACCGGACCCGACAACAATCACCTCAAATTCAGATTCCATATTAATTCCACTTGGATATTTAACTAATCACCATTTTTTTCACACTTTCCAAACCGTACCGCAAAGTCGCTAGCGGGTCGGTTGGCTCATCATGCTCAACAAAAAAATGCTCAAAACCCGCGTGCTCAACGCGGCTGAGATGGCGTTCAAAATCAATATTTCCTTTGCCAACGTCCGCAAACCAGTCATTATCATCAATATCTTTCAAATGGCACATGGGAAAGCGGCCGGGATATCGATCAAACAAGTCAAACGGATCTTGTCTGGCGAAAGCCATCCAATAAAAATCCATTTCAATTTTCATAAGCTCCGGGTCAGTTTGACTTAGAATAAGATCGAATGGAACCACGCCTTCCAACTCAACAAATTCAAAGTCATGATGGTGATAGCCGAATTGGATACCCGCTTCTTTACACATTACGCTCGCAACATTTAGTTTTTCTATAAGTTCTTTATATTGATCAAGGCGCTCCCTGCCTTCAGGTGGTATCCATCCCATAATCAAATATTTTTGACCGATCGTGTGAGCATCTTCTATAAATTGTTTAAGCGTTTCTGTCTCAAGCTGTATGGGATCCATATGCCGCGATACACAATTTAAACCGTTTTGATCCAACGCTTTTTTAAACTCTTTAACCGTTGGTCCGACATAAATAAGCCCTTCCACTTCAGTATAGCCAACCTCCGCTATTTGGGCCATCGTACGCGGCATATCTTCTTTAATCAGATGACGTACTGTGTAGAGATTAACACCGTAATTGGTAATCTTCCTTGGCGCAGCCACAGTGCCCAAAATTCCCTCAAAACCCGCTACGCTTGCCAGTCCAATTCCGATGCCGGATTTAACGAAATTTCGTCTATTTATAGGGTTCATCGTTTATTTCCTTAACCAATTTGGATTTTCTTCGCACTTTCAATGTTGTTTCGCCTTAAAGCACGTTAGATTTCATTTGCGTGACTGCGTAATCCACCGCCCGCGCCGTTAGTGCCATATATGTTAAAGACGGATTTTGGCATGCGGATGATGTCATTGATGAACCGTCAGTAATAAAGACGTTATCCACATCATGGCACTGATTATGCGCGTTTAATACAGACGTATCCGGATCATGCCCCATTCGCGCAGTACCCATTTCATGAATGCCAATACCCGGGAAGGCGCTTTCATCCAAATAGCCTTCCACATCAGTAAGACCTAAATTTTCGAGCATGCGAACGGACACATCTCTTATATCTTCTCTCATTGTCCGGTCATTTTCACCGTAGGCACAATCAATATGGAGTTGGGGAATACCCCACTGATCTTTCTTGGTTTTATGCAAAGTCGCCATATTTTTGTAATCCGGTAACATTTCACCAAAACCGGCAATATTGAAAGTCCATGGCCCCGGTCTATTAAAACTTTCTTTGTAGTCCGCACCAAACCCTCGCTTATTCATTCCGTCTTTCCAGCCCTTACGGCTAGCCCCGCCCTGAAAGCCGTAACCACGGTAATATTTTTCTTCCTGACCGTTTAAGTTCTTAAATCGCGGAATATAAATTCCAGTAGCACGACGTCCATGATAGTACCTATCCTCATAGCCAGGCATAATCCCCCGCGCACCCTGAGCATATAAATGATCCATCAAATAATGCCCTAGCACCCCACTGGAATTTGCAAAACCATTTTGAAAATTTTCACTTACGGAATTTAACAAAACCTGTGTGGTACCAAGTGTCGATGCACACATAAATATGACACGCGCCTCATATGTTCTGGCTTCTTTGGTTTTCGCATCGATAACCCGAACACCAGTAGCTTTTTTGGATTTTGCATCATATACAACGCTATGGGCTATACTGTCTGTTACAATCGTTAAGTTCTCCGTTAATCGAGCTGCCGGCAGGGTAGCGGACTGGCTAGAGAAATACGCACCAAAAGAACATCCGCGCTGGCACTGGTCTCGTGCCTGACACGTTCCACGACCTAAATCAGTGTGAATTTTTTGCGGTTCTGAAAGATGGGCACATCGACCTATAATCAATTTTCGGTCTTCATACTTTTCGTCCATGCGCTTTTTCAATTCAATCTCAACGCAATTCATTTCCATAGGTGGTAAAAACTCGCCGTCCGGTAGCTGGGCTAAGCCATCTCTTGATCCACTAATGCCAGCGAAAATCTCAACATGATCATACCATTTCTTCATATCTTTATATCGAATTGGCCAGTCAACACCGTGACCGTCCTTTTTATTGGCTTCAAAATCCAAATCACTAAGTCTATAGCTTTGGCGGTGCCACGTTAAGGAACGCCCGCCAAGGTGATAACCTCTGATCCAGCTAAAGGGTTTACCGTCTTCCTGCGAATAAGGATGCTCACTATCGTCTACAAAAAATTGTTTGGTAGAATCTAAAAATGCGTAACATTGCTTTTGAATTTCGTGGGCACTATCGGCCGTCTTTCGGTCAACTTTATCGCGAAATTTCATTTCCCAGGGATCAACATTTTCGCCGTCATAATCGTCTATATGTTCCACATGACGCCCTCTTTCAATAACCAGAGTCTTCATTCCTTTTTCGGTAAATTCCTTCGCTGCCCAACCTCCTGACATTCCAGATCCAACAACTATTACATCAAAATCCATATCAAATACCTACTTTCATTTGTTGTAAGGTTTCACAGCTAAACTTTATGCTTTCCATTGAACTTTTTGGGTTATCATGCTCAACAAAATAGTGCTTCAATCCCGCTTTTTCACTGGCCGCAAATATTTTAGCAAAATCAATATAACCCTCACCTACATCAACCATAGAACCGTCACCTGCCATATCTTTAACATGACACATATGAAAACGACCGGGACTTCGATCAAAATATGTAAATGGATTTCTGCCAGCTTTAGTAATCCAGAATAAATCCATCTCCATGACCATCAGGTCTTGGTCAATATCCTTGAGGAACATGTCATAAGGTTCCACACCTTCAACGGCTTCAAATTCAAATTCATGATTATGGTAAGCAAACTGGACGCCACCTTTTTTACATTCTTCACCAGCTTTATTGAATATTTCTGTAATATTTTTTAACTGATCCAGGGTTTCCCGGTGAGCACCATCAAATCCGGCAATAGTGATATATTTATGTCCGATAGTAGCCGCATTTTCGATCAACGCTTTGAAATTATCACCTTCAATATCATTGAGACCAATATGAACGGAGGGCGAAACCAACCCGCTAACATTCAGAATATTTCTGATTGTTTTTGCTGATCTGCCAAAATAACCAGCAAACTCAACTTCTTTATAACCAAATTCCGCCACTTTGCTTACAGTGTCTTCCACATTATTAGCCATATGATCACGCACGGTATAAAGCTGAACACCAATATTCTTTATTTTACCCATACCGTCTATGTTAGAAGGCGCAGAAAAAGATTGAAATGCACCGCCAACCCCTAAAACGCTGGCTAAACTGAATCCAGCCGAGGACTTAACAAAATTTCTTCTGTTGATTAGCGTCATAGATTATTCCTTTTTAGAGTGCATGTGATTTCATTTGCGTAACCGCATAATCGACGGCTCTTGCGGTTAATGCCATATAAGTTAAAGACGGATTTTGACAGGCAGAAGATGCCATTGCTGAGCCATCCGTTATAAATACGTTATTAACGTCATGACATTGATTGTAGCCGTTTAGCACAGATGTCCTTGGGTCATGTCCCATACGCGCAGTACCCATTTCATGAATACCTAATCCCGCTGAATCTTCTGTATTAAACGTTTTTACATTTTGAAGACCAAGCCCTCTCATCATCTCAGCGGCAGTATCCATCATAACTTTGCGGATTTTTTTATCATTCTCACCAAAAGTACACTCAACATGAAGTTGCGCCATGCCCCATCGGTCTTTCTTGGTATTGTGTAATGTGGCCCGATTGTCGGCACGCGGTAGCATTTCACCATAACCTTCAAGTTCTATGACCCATGGTCCCGGCGTTTTAAAGCTTTCTTTAAAATCAGCACCAAATCCTTTACCATCCATTTGATCTTGCCAATTTTTACGTTTGCCACCCCCCTGAAATGCGTATCCACGGACAAAATCTTCGGTATCTTCATTCAAATTAGTGAAGCGCGGGATATAAATACTATTTGGCTTCCGGCCTATATAATATCTATCATGGAACTCGTTCATTTCTCCGCTCGCACCAGCAAGACATAAATGATCCATCAAATAGCGGCCAACAGCATCACTGCTATTTGCAAAGCCAGTCTGAAAATGTTCACTGGTCGAATTAAGCAGTATTTGTGTCGTGCCCAAAGTCGATGCACAAAGGAAAATTACCCGTGCTTCATATATTCTGGTTTCTTTGTTTTTTGAATTGATTATTCGAACGCCGGTGGCCTTTTTTGTTTTATCATCATAAATTACACTATGGACGATACTGTCTGTTACTATCGTTAGATTTCCGGTATTTTCGGCCGCCGGTAGTGTCGCTGCCTGGCTGGAAAAATAAGCACCGAATGAGCATCCACGTTGGCATTGATTGCGCGACTGGCAGGTCCCGCGGCCTAAGTCAGTATGGATTTCTTGAGGTTCCGTCAAATGGGCACAGCGTCCCGGGATCATTACCCGGTCATCGTATTTTTCTGCTATTCTTTTACTAAATTCTTCTTCGGCACAATTAAAGCCGATTGGCGGCAAAAACTTTCCGTCCGGAAGTTGCGGCAGTCCTTCCATAGTTCCGCTTATCCCTGCAAATATTTCCACATGATCATACCATTTTTTTATGTCGTTATAACGGATCGGCCAGTCTACGCCATGACCGTCTCTTTTATTAGATGCGAAATCCATTTCGCTCCACCGGTAACTTTGTCGGTGCCAAAGAAGTGATCTTCCACCTAAGTGATGACCTCTTATCCACGCAAATGATGTGCCGTCTTCTTGTGAGTAAGGATGTTCGGTATCATCAGTAAAAAAATGTTTGGTCGAATCTTTAAATGCATAACATTTTTTTTGAATAGGGTATTTTTCATCAGCCAGTTTTCGGTCAACATCGTCACGAAAACGCATTTCCCACGGGTCTTTATTTTCACCCTCATAATCATCTATATGTTCGACATGACGACCACGTTCGATGACAAGCGTTTTCATTCCTTTTTCGGTAAATTCCTTCGCTGCCCAACCGCCCGAAATTCCTGACCCCACTACGATTACATCAAAATCCATAATTTATTTTCCAATTAGCAGGATGATTTAAGTAGCCCATGTTCTTCCAACGCGTTCAAACGGTATGCAGCCTTCATAAGGTCCGGGAATAGCTTCATATCTTAGTTCTTCCTCAGCACCAATTTGTGACGTAAAATAACCAACGAGCGTTAGTTCTTTAAATTCTTGAAAGAATGTTTTTTCTTCGCCCATTTCGTTATCCATGTCGGTCATTAGTTTATGACGTTCTGTATCCGAACAATTTAAAAAATCTTTTCCATAAGCACCGTTCGAGCGTTCATCAACCGCGCTTAACCCCATCATAAAGTTACTCTTTTCATCCGGATAATACCATTCTGATACTATCAAATGAATATAGTCATGAACGCCGGCTGCTTTGGCTCCCGGCGTATCCGTATCCGGTATAATCATTTGTGCCATTTCGCTTACCAGATTCAGTTGCGCTTCGGAAAAAGCCGCATCTTTTATATCTACGGATTGCGCAAAGCCGGTACCCGACATAACCCCTAATATCACCGAGGCAGAAACCGCGCCGCCGGTCATCGTTGCAACTTGCTTTAACATTTCGCGTCGATTTAATTGGTCATCAATTTTTGTCATTTTATAATCCTAAGACTGTTTTATTTAGGTCATCATCGGCTCCGGCTCCGGCAAAATCATCAAAACTTCGTTCGCAAGGTTTAATGATGTGATCTTTAACAAATTGAGCACCTTCCCGTGCGCCATCTTCTGGGTCTTTAATGCAGCACTCCCACTCTACTACACCCCAGCCCTCAAATCCATATTGTGTAAGTTTGCTGAAAATTCCTTTGAAGTCGATTTGACCATCACCCAGCGAACGAAACCGCCCCGGCCTGTCAATCCACGCCTGATAGCCACCATAAACACCTGAACGGCCGTTACAATTAAGCTCGCCGTCCTTAACATGGAACATTTTTATGCGTTCATGATAAATATCAATAAACTCCAAATAATCCATGTGCTGTAATATTAAGTGGCTCGGGTCGTATAAAATATTAGCGCGCGGATGATCATCCACCGCTTTTAAAAACATCTCAAATGAGGCACCGTCATGCAAATCTTCACCAGGATGGATTTCATAACAAACATCAACGCCAAACGCATCGAATGCATCCAGAATGGGAAGCCAGCGACGCGCCAATTCTGCAAAGCCCTGCTCTACCAATCCCTGAGGGCGCTGCGGCCAAGGATACATGGTATGCCACATTAAAGCACCGGGGAAAGTAGCATGCGCCGTTAAGCCCAAACGGCCACTTGCTTCGGCAGCAAGCATCATCTGCTCCGTCGCCCACTTTTCCTTCGCCTTATGATCATCTTTCGCATGATCCGGGCCAAAGCCATTAAAAAGTGTATCATACGCCGGGTGACACGCTACCAGTTGGCCCTGAATGTGGGTTGACAGCTCCGTAATCTCCACACCGTGTTTTTTCGCGGTTTCGATTAAACCGTCGCAATAATCTTGATCCGCTGCCGCACGTTCAAGATCAAAAATGCGACCATCCCAAGACGGAATTTGAACACCAATATATCCAATAGATGCCGCCCATTCGACAATTGTCTCAAAGCTATTAAATGGAGCTTCATCGGAAGCAAATTGTGCTAAAAAGAGTGCTGGCCCTTTAATTTTTTTCATATTTTCGTCCTAATTTATATTTTTGTCCATTTTTGGTCTGAATTTGAGCTTTTAACGAATGCCTCCACAAATGCCATACCGCGGACGCCCTCATCTATTCCAACATGTGCTGATGCGCTCTCGCTGTTTTTTGCTGCTCTAATTTCATTGGCGAATTCAGTATATAGATTAGCAAACGCCTCGAGATAGCCTTCAGGGTGCCCTGCCGGCAAGCGACAAGAATTATATGCTTCTGATGAAAGATTATTTTTATCCACACCGTTTGTAAGTCGTTGTTCCGCAACACCAAGAGGTTTATAGATCAAATTAAATGGCAGCATCTGATGCCACTCAAGGCCACCTTTGTCACCATAAATTTTAATATTCAAATCATTTTCTTCACCGGCGCAAATTTGGCTGGCTGTAAGTGTTCCCTTTGCGCCATTTCTCATTTTAAACAAAACTGAACCGTCGTCATCCAATAATCGACCTTCCACAAATATATTTAGATCAGCACAAATATCAGTCATAAGATCGCCAGAAATATATTCTACCAAATTATGCGCGTGAGTTCCAATATCGCCCATTGCACCGCAAATTCCGGAACGCGCGGGATCAGTTCGCCATTCTGCCTGTTTATTATCCCCGGATTCTTCAAATTTCGAAAGCCATCCTTGGGGGTATTCGACTAAAATCTTTCTAATTTCCCCTAAGTCGCCCCGTTTAACCATTGACCGTGCCTGACGAACCATAGGATACCCGAGATATGTGTGTGTCAGGCCATATAACAAACCCGTTTGATTAACTAATTCTTGTAAACGCAATGCTTCATCCAGATTCAACGTTGCCGGCTTATCAGACATAACATGAAAACCCGCTTTGAGGGCCGCTTCAGCCGGTGGGAAATGCAAATGGTTTGGTGTTACGATTGCCACAAAGTCCATACGTTCACCGTGTGGAAGTGCCGCTTCCTTTTCCATCATTTGTTCATAATTTTCATAAACCCTGGATGGTTCCAGAAAAAGTGCCTCACCTGTTTGTTTCGATTTTTCATAAGAGCTACTAAATGCCCCACATACTAGTTCGATCTGATTATCAAGCCTTGCGGCCATGCGGTGTACTTCACCAATGAATGATCCGGGGCCGCCGCCGACCATACCCATTTTAATTCTACGATTGGAATGAATTGCTTTATTCGACATTAAATATTCCTACTTCTGGTCCCTGATATCCCTAAAAATGTAAACAATTACATTTTGATTGGCAAGGTATATTTCCTTCTATAGAATACTGGTAATTCATGCCTTTAAAAATCAATTAATTAGGTTTATAAGCAACAAGAAAAAACAGGTTTTATAATGGCTACAATTCGTGACGTTTCTAAAATTGCTGGTGTTTCCGTTGCGACGGTCTCTCGAACGCTCAGCATGCCCGATAAAGTTTCTCAAAAAACCCGTGAAAAAGTGCAAAATGCGATCGACAAAACAAATTATAGGCCTAACATTTTGGCGCGTAATTTTAGAACCCGCAAGGCATCAACTATTGTTGTGTTGGTTCCAGATATCGCCAATCCATTTTTTTCTCGGGTAATTCGCGGCATTGAACAAACGGCTCAAAAGCTTGGTTACGCAGTTCTTCTTGGTGACACACAAGGATTGCGGGAACGCGAATATACCTATGCCAATATGGTCAAAACGTCTCAGGCTGACGGAATTATTCAACTCGATTGTCATGTCCCTTTTGGTGCTGATGAGGAAGAAGATATTTTCCCCATCGTTAATGTATGCGACTGCATAAGAAATACAGCCATGCCTACAATTCAATTGGATAACGTTGCCGCAGCAATGGAAATGACTGAACATATCATATCATTAAAGCATAAAAATATCGGGATTATTCACGGCCCAAAAGAAAGCACAATCACTATGGACCGCATAAAAGGGTTTGAAATTGCCCTTAAAAATGCGGACATCGATATAGACCGCTCGCTGGTTGTAGAAGGCGATTATTCAATTAAATCAGGTTCCCAGGCGGCTTATAATCTTTTGAAAAACCCGTCGCCACCAAGCGCCATGCTCTGTTTTAATGATGAAATGGCAATTGGAGCCATTCATCAGGTAAAATCAATGGGTTTTTCAGTACCCCATGACATATCTGTTTCGGGATTTGATGATATTAATTTCGCAGAATTTTGCGACCCACCGCTTACGACAATTTCTCAGCCAGCAGAAGATTTCGGCTCGAAAGCAATGTTAATGCTCTATGACGTCATCAATGAGATTGAAGTTAAGAATAAAAATATGTTCTTACCATTTAAATTAAAAATTCGCAACAGCACCGCTCCACTTAAAAAGGACGAATAAAATGAAACGTAAATTCTTCAAATCTATAGTTTTTGCCATTGGAGCTTTTGGCTTTTGCGCAAATACGACACTTGCAGCGGATAAATGGGTTTCCCTCTTTAATGGTGAAAGTCTTGATGGGTGGACCGTGAAATTCAGCGGTTATGAACCCGGTATAAATTACAAAGACACCTTCAGAGCAAAAGATGGCGTTCTATCCGCCAATTATGATCAATATGACAAATTTAACCAAGAGTGGGGCCATATATTTTATACAGATCAAAAATTTTCAAATTATATCATTCGCTTGGAATATCGGTTTGTTGGAGAGCAGGTTGCAAATGCACCGCAGTGGGCGATCCGCAACAACGGTATAATGCTCCATTGCCAATCACCACAAAGTATGGGGCTTGTTCACGGTTGGCCTCAATCTATTGAAGCACAGCTCCTTGGTGGATTAAGTGATGGCAAAGAACGGCCAACCGGAAATTTATGTACACCCGGCCTCCATGTTATAATTGACGGCGAGCTTGAAAAAACTCATTGCATAAACTCAAGCTCAAAAACTTATCACGGCGATCAGTGGGTAACAGCAGAAGTCGAAGTAAGGGGGGACAAAATTATCAGACACAGAATTAATGGTGAGCTGGTGATGGAATATACCAAACCACAAGTTGATGCCGATGATCCGGAACACCCGCCGCGAGTTTTTAAAACTGGGATGCCTGTAACCGAAGGATATATTGCCCTTCAAGCTGAAAGTCATAATACGGAATTTCGAAATATTATGCTTTTAAACCTTGATGAAAAGTGACCGGGTGCGTTAAAGTGATTATAAGATGATACTTCGGTATGGTCGGTAATTCGCCCGGTCAGGGAAAATCAAACCATCCATGAACCACCAACACAAACCACGTTGGAAAGTGCGAGATATTCCTCAGCCGTTTTTTCTGTTATACCGCCCGTCGGACAAAACTTAAGCTGCGGTAACGGACCCATTATAGATTTTAACATTTTAATTCCACCAACCGCTTCGGCAGGAAATAGTTTAAAATAAGAATAACCCATATCATACAAATTCATTGCTTCAGACGGTGTTGCTACCCCGGGTAAGAAGGGAATTTCGCTTTCGTTTGCCGCCTTTAACAACTCATCCGTATGCCCCGGGCTTACGATAAATTTAGCACCGGCTGCAACGGCCGCGTCATATTGTCCTTTATTTAAGATGGTGCCTGCGCCAACGGTTATTTCTGACATTTCATCGGCTATTTCGCTAATTGCCAAAAGGCCGAACTCGGTTCTTAACGTCACTTCAAGGGTTTTATATCCAAGTTCAGAAAGTGATTTGGCCATCGGTATGGCATCTTCAATATTTTTTATGACCATAACCGGAACGATCTTTATTTCTTTGAATAAATCTTCAAACTTTTGATTAGTATGACTCATTTTCCAGGCCTATTTTTCATAAAAACATCCCTGAATAAAATCCAGCAGCACCAATTAAAGCCGGCTGTTCTTCCAGAATAAAATAAGTGGCCATTTCCTTCACAAACGGCAAGTTTTCATTTTCTTCGAATTTCGATCTGAAATCGCTTTCCAAAAAAAACTTTTCTATTTTGGGAAGCACGCCGCCCGCAAGATAAACACCGCCCGTTGCGTTAAATGTTCCGGCCATATCACTGGCATAACAGCCAAGCATACCAGAATAAATTTTAAGCGCACGAATGCTATCTTCATTATCATGATTAGTGGCCAGATCAACAATTTCAGATGGATGGAGTCGTTCATTTTTCGCACCATTCATAACGCCAAGCGCATAATAAATACTTCCGATACCACGTCCGCATAGCAAATGTTCCGCAGACATTCGTTTATGCTCATGGCTTAAAATATTATATATTTCTTTTTCCAAATCACCGCTTGGCGCAAAACCGACATGTCCGCCTTCGCTGGCAAGTGGCTTCCATTTTTCTCCGGCAGAAATTAATGCTGCCACACCAACACCGGTTCCTGGACCAACGACGATTTTATTACCACGTTCATCAATCTGGCCACGACCAACTTTTATCATTTGATCATCCCGTAACAACGCGAGTGAGCATGCGTTGGCGCAATAATCATTAAGGACTTTTACTTCTTCCATTTTCAAAAAATCAGCTATTTCCGATTGCTTAAACTGCCAAGTACCGTTTGTCATCGATACTTGGTCATTATTAACTGGTCCGGCAAATGCCACGGCGGCTCTGGCCGGTTTGGCTTTCACTTGCAAAAGATAGTCCGCAATCGCATCTTCCAAATATACCCAATTTTCAGTTGGATATACGGTAATTTTTTCGAGACGAATATCATGATGATTATTGATATTCGCTAACGCAAACCGTGCGTGGGTCCCCCCGATATCGGCCACTAGAATTTCGGATGTCATTTTTTATTCATTTTCCCAATTAAATATAGTGGTGCCCGTATCTGATGGTCCAACAACGTTTCTAAAATTATGAGATAATTCTCTACCAAGCCCAATTCCATTATCAAGTAGGTTTGTTGGCCACAACACGTCGATTTAGATCATCGTCCTCTACAAGTAATAGCAAAGTTCCACCAACCGCATCAAGCTCAATAATATTTAGAACCATTTTTATTCTGCCCAATATAGGCTGACAGAGACATCATTTTGATGCAGCAAGTGGCTTACGGGCAAATCATCCGTCTTTTGTAGCTTTGCTTTGTTGTACACCTGTAACTTAGTATTGCCGTTGAATAATAAAATTATCTTCTTTGAAGTCTTAAGCCCTTTTAAAGTAACCGTCATTCTATCTACATCGTTGCCGTCGCGGTGAATAGTATGACAAAATTGACCATTGCTTTCATCTAGTGCAACAGTTGTATCTGTCGAATTTGGAAACAGCGATGCGACATGACCGTCTTCACCCATCCCAAGTAAAACAATATCAAAAGGCACGGGTAGTTTCGAAAATTTTTCTTCTGTATCACTCTGTCCTAATTGTGGCGTCTGATGATTTGATTTCAAACCAATATAATGTGCTTTAGCAGCATGGTTTTTAAGCAAATTATCCCGGATCAATTTTTCATTACTGTCTTTATGATCGGGCTCAACCCACCTTTCATCAGTGGCACTAAACCATGCTTTGTCCCAATCGATATCTGTTTCCGACAGGGCGCGATATAACGGGCCAGGTGTCGTTCCACCCGATAATAACATCGACGCCACCCCATTATTTTCAATGGCAAGCGACAAACGCTTTACGATCTCAGCATGCAGATCACCAAACAATGCTTCGCGGTTCTCAAACTTATATTCGGAAATTTCAATCATACTCTATCTATTCTAATTCCGGGCCCATTGAACCAGCTACATAATTTTGCATCGCCTGACCCGTGGTATCCCAACCCAAGCGAATACCGTCTATCCATTTCCAGGAAGCCAAAATTTCATCATCTCTTACAAAATAAGTTTGATTTCCTTTGATAACTTCAAGGATCAGCCGTTCATACGCTTCAGGCATCCTAGCGAGATTTGTATCACTTGTATTGAGGTCCATTTGGTTTCGGTGGGCATTAAGTTGTGAAACCTCACCCATCAACTGCTTCATTAGCATATGTATTGAAACTGTTAAATCCGGCTGAATTTCTATAATAAGTTCATTGCTGTCATTCATTTGATAAATGTTACTAGACGGTGGTTTGAATTTCATTCTTATTTCAGCATAGCGTCTTGTCATTCGTTTTCCGGTGCGTAAATAAAACGGTACACCATCCCAACGCGCATTATCCACATTTAATCTAAGCGCAACAAACGTTTCACCATTGCCTGTGGTTTCTAGCTCAGATTGCTCCAGTTCCTCCAAATAGCTGGGTACGATTCTACCGTTGACTTCACCGGAAACATATTGCGCTTTTATAGTTCTCTTACCTACATTTTTCTCATCTATCGGCCTTAATGCATTGATTACCTTAAGTTTTTCATCACGAATATCATCCGCATCAAGGCTCGCCGGTGCTTCCATAGTAATATATGTCAGCAGCTGCATAAGGTGATTTTGCACCATATCTCGCAATGTACCTACCCTGTCCAGGAAGGCTGCACGACTTTCGACACCTACAGTTTCAGCGACCGTAATATCAATACGTTCAATATGGTCTTTGCTCCAAACAGTTTCCATTAGGTGATTGCTGAAGCGTAAATGGAGAATGTTTTGTACGGCTTCTTTGCCTAAATAATGATCAATACGGTAGATTTGTTTTTCTTTAAAACTTAACGCTAAAACTTCATTTATTTCTTCTGCACTATTTAAATCTTCGCCCAGTGGTTTTTCGACCACAACTCGGGAATATTCAGGGTTTAAATCATTTAATTTAATTTGCTGACATATTGGAGTGAATAAGCTAGGTGTTACGGAAAGATAATAGATAATATTTCTGTTTTCCTCTTGGTCAGAAATATTTAGATGATCTCTTAATCCATGCCAGTCTTCCTGAATAGTCAGATCTACTTTCTTGTAAGAAATTATATTGCAGAATTTCTGCCATGTATTCTCGTCATAATCTTCTTTTACATATTCCTTTAATTTTCCATTCACCAAATCAAGAAATTCTTCACATGTTTTTTCCTTTCTTGAGACACACAGGATATGGCTTTGCGGCTCAAGATTTCCATCTTTACACAAATAAAAAAGTGACGGTAAAAGTTTTCTTAGCGAAAGATCACCAATGCCGCCGAATATAACAATATCTAATGCCATTTAATTTACTTATTCTCTAATTAAGCTAAATTATTCCGCTATATGTAATCGGTTACACATAGCATTACAACAGGTTTCTCAAGCTATAAATAATTCTGAGTTATTTCTATTCAAAATTCCAATCATCTATAGTGGATCTGGATCGACCTGACATAATAATAGACAATCTTTCGACAATTTCAGCGTGATCATCAGCTATATTTGTGGTTTCCGAAGGATCCTTTTCGAGATCATACAGTTCAATGGGCCCAGTATTATCTTCTCTGACGTTTAAGCGGACACCTTTCCAGTTCCCCATACGCACGGCTTGCTTTCCTTCGCCCTCATGAAATTCCCAGTATAAACTCTCATGGTTTCTCTGGTCACCCTCTCCTAGTAACGAAGGTAAAAATGAAATTCCTTGTGAACCCCTGGAAACCGTACCTGAAGAAAGGTCAGCAAAGGTTGCCATAACATCCCAGAATGCCGAGACATGGTCCGATGTTGTATTTTGCTTGATTTTTCCTGGCCAGCGGGCGATCATTGGCACCCGGATGCCGCCCTCATACAGGTCGCGCTTGACGCCACGATAAATGCCATTTCCATCAAAAAAATCCTGATCCATGCCGCCTTCTATGGCGGGGCCATTATCACTGGTGAAAATAACAATTGTATTTTCATCTAAGTCATGTTCTTTCAAAAGATCAAGGATACCGCCTATCCTTCTATCCATGCGGCTAACTTGCGCAGCGTGCGCTGAACGCGGCCGAATATGGGGATAATATCCCCGAGTAACCAAATAGGGTTCTTCCTCAAATTTACCATCATATTGTATAAGCTCGTCGTCAGGAACTTGAAGCGCCGCGTGAGGAACCGTCAGTGCGTAAAAGACAAAAAACGGCTGGTCTTTATTGTCAACAATGAATTTTTCCACCTCGTTGCCGATTAAATCCGACGAATAATCTGGCCCTTTAAATTCGGCATAATTAGAAATATCATCTGGATCACCCTTAAGGCGAGCCGGTCGCGGCATTGGCGGATTATTCAAATCAATTTTTTCACTATTACGCCATAAATATTCGGGATAATAATTATGAGCCGCCCTTTGGTCTAAATATCCGTAAAAATAATCGAAACCCATTTTGTTGGGATGACCATGCCCGTCTAAGCTACCCAAGCCCCATTTTCCAATCACTGCCGTTTTATAACCTTGTTCCTGAAGCATGGCACCTAACGTTCTGGTATCGGCCGCAATATTGGTTTGCCCGGACCCAATACCTTCTCCACTTCTTTTATTGCCGCGAATATATGTTTGGCCCGTGTCTTGCCCGGTCATAAGCACCGACCGTGATGGTGCACAAACGGTACTACCGGCATAATGCTGAGTAAATCTCATGCCTTCCATAGCCATTTTATCAAGGGACGGCGTCATGATTTTTTCTTGCCCATATGAACCAAGTTCCCCATACCCAAGATCATCGGCAAGTATATAAATAATGTTTGGTGGCATCGCATCTGTATTGCCGAAAACGTCACCAGCCTGTTCTGGCGCCTCGCAAGCTGATAGCAGTAATATAAACGGCACTGATATCAATTTCGAAATTGTCGCATTTTTACTAGCCAAGCCCGTCACATCCTTATTTTATCACCACCATGTCGTATATATCGCAGTCAAAACAATAACAACCGCGACCGCCACCCAATTATACCCAGATGTCGTATGAAAATCAGCCTTCTCAATCTTGTGTGAGGCATCACTTTTTTCATTTACACTTAGTGAGGTTGCTACCGCAAGGACCAGACAAATAACGAAAACAAAATTCATTCTGTCCAGAAACGGTAAAGCCGGCCAAACCAGTTTCAATATCAACGAAGAAACAAACGACCCTATTGCGGCCGCCAACGCCCCAGCAGGAGTAGTACGGCTCCAAAACATACCAAGAATAAATATGACAACGATGCCTGGCGTAAAGAACCCTGTAAATTCCTGTATAAACTGAAATGCCTGGTCAAAATTACCAAGCAATGGTTTTGCGCACATCATCGCGATGATCAAAGATGTAAAGCTAACCACACGACCAACCATCACGTAATGGTGTTGGGTTTCTTCTGGTTTGTAATGGCTATAAATATCCATGGTAAATATCGTAGAAATACTATTTGTCATCGACCCAAGGGAAGAAACAATAGCCGCCACCAAAGCAGCAAAAACAAGTCCCATCATACCAACGGGCATTAACGTCATCAATTGCGGATATGCCTGATCAGGTGCACTTAGGTTCGGAAAAAGAACAAATGCAGCTATTCCCGGCAGCACCACTATAATAGGCATAATCAACTTTAACACGGCGGCGAATGCGATGCCTTTTTGAGCTTCCTGTATGCTCTTTGCAGCAAGTGCCCGCTGGATAATATATTGGTTAAATCCCCAGTAAGCAAAATGCAAAACCCACACAGCACCCACCAATGCTGTGATGCCGGGCAAGTCTTTATAAAACGGATTATCGGCAGATAATATCATGTCAAATTTTTCAGGCGCGGCCGCGGTAAGCATTTTAAACCCGGTAACAACCCCTGCACCGTCCCCAATCATATCTAGTGTCATATATGACAAATAAAATCCGCCGGTCACCAGCAACACAACTTGAATAATGTCGGTAAACGCCACCGCTTTTAGCCCACCATAAAGTGAATAGGCCGCCGCGAATGCTCCCAAAAACATCATCCCATAGGTAATATCAACATCGGCTACAGTATTAATCGCAAGCGAGCCAAGCCACAATACAGACGTCAAGTTCACAAAGATATAAACGCCAATCCAGAAAACCGCTAGTACCAGCCTGACATTATGATTGTACCTTTTCTCAAGATATTGTGGCATTGTGTAAATACCGTGCTTGAGGAATATCGGTAAAAAATATTTACCGATGATCATCAATATAATTGCTGCCAACCATTCATAGGACGCAATCCCCAAACCAACAGCATATCCCGAACCTGACATACCAATAATTTGTTCTGCGGAAATATTTGCCGCTATTAACGACGCGCCAATAGCCCACCATGTTAAAGAATTTCCTGCTAAAAAATAATCTTTAGTATCTTTCTCATGTCCGGCTTTTTCTCTGGAAACATAGCTCGCGATGGCAATAAGCCCCACCACATAAGCGATAAAAATACCAATATCAACCGAAGATAGACTCATGAGAAGTTCCCTGTAATTTTTCCCTGTGACTAGCACTAACAGCTATATAAATTCTGTCAATCTATATCCTGAACCAAAATACCGAGCGTTTCAAAAGAAAAAAGAAAACTATTTATTGCTCGACAGTCGCACGTGAACGGCATCAAGTGCCTCGTGCCAAACATCAAATCCCGATTTTTTATTAAGTATTTTTAGCCCGAGTTCCGTAATGCTGTCTTTTGTAGCAAGCGTCTCTACGATTTCGGCGAGCGGCTTATCAGCCTGCAAGGCGGACATTTCTGACGTCGCCTTAAACATATTCTGTACCAAATTACGGCACGTATCATCATCCAGCCCCCTGTCTGTTCCCCACGACACCAATTCCTCCAGAAACTTAAAATTCCATCCATAAAAAGCACTATATGTCGTGGCAGTGATAAATTTTTCTTCATCATTAAATACCGTAACCGGCCCAAGCAATTCGAGTATTTCGGTGGCCCGATCGTGAGCGGGATATAACAATGTAGGACTTTGATTTATAGCTGCACTCGATAAAGGCATCGCACACACCACTTGCACAGGCTTTGCCTGTATAGACAGGTTATTATATTTTGCTCCGGCTGCCACTGATATCACCAGTTGACCTTCTTTAAAATTAAGAGACTTTATCACTTCTCCCAGAATGTCTGGTTTAACACTCAAAATAATTATATCTGATCGATCGATAACCTCCTGGTTGTCTTTAGCAATTGAATATCCGTATTTTAAGGCCCACTTTTGTGCTTCTTCCTTTCCCCGCGGCGAAAGCACAATGTCCGTACCAGAATCTGAATGGTGAAAGCCCTCTATAAGGTAGCCGGCAAAATGCCCAATGCCAATAATACCAATTTTATTAGTCATACTTTGCCCCTATAACCATTCTTATTAACTGATTTAATAAATATTCGACGCTTAAATACGCTATAACACCGAGTTCTTTTAATTCTGCTGTCACATCGGTACAGGCTTTATAATGCTTTTCATTAATGGATCAAAATTAATCATCTTTTCTTTGGCACCATATCCATAAAATGCCAAAGCCCAATATGAACGGAATGCTACGCTCAATAACATCGCCGGGCGAGTCTCGAAATAAAGATAAAAATACCGCAGAAATGAAGCCTGTTAATATTGCAGAATATATAATTTTTCCAGCAAAGCGCATTCCCGCAAGTCTCATCACCACGGTTGGGCCAAATGCAGCACCGAGCGCGTTCCATGCAAATAACGCCCTGTCAAATATAGTGGCTGGCAGATAAAGGGATATTAATACTGACGTTACGACCAAAAAAGCAACAGCAAGACGCGAAACAAGAACTTCCCTACCTTTATATCTTTGCCCGATTTTAAGGTCATATGAAATACTTGAAGCCCCAACAAGTAACTGGCTATCCGCTGTTGACATTATAGCTGACAAAACAGCCGCCAAAATGATCGCACCGATAACAGGTGGAAAGACTATACCTGTTAGCTGAAACAGGATCGCTTCGGTGCCGAATTCAGGGTTTGGAATGAGTATATTTGCCGTAAGGCCAACCATAAACATGCCGATGAATACAATGACAAACCAGAATAGAGTTAAGGCCCTTGCTTGCCTCATTGCTTTTTCATCGCGAAGAGCCATAAAACGCACCAAAAGATGTGGTTGCCCAATTGGCCCGAAGCCGATCGCCAGAGAACCAAAAGCAAAGCCAGCAGCGGCAAGCCCAATATTTTTACCGGACAAGCTAAGAAGTTCGGGCTTATCTAAAGCTGATAATTGAGATATTAATTCGTCAATACCACCGATTTCTACTAATGCAAATACCGGTAAAGCCACGGACGCCACAACCATAAGCATCCCTTGAATTGCATCTGTAACACTTACGGCCCAAAAACCACCTAAAAACGTGTAAATCATTATGATCGCGGCCCCCAATATTATGGAACTTGTCATTGATAAATTAAACGTTGATGAAAAAGTATTACCGGCCCCCTGAAACTGAGCCGCCACATAAAATGCAAATGAAATCAATATGATGATGGCTGAAATAACAATTATTTTCCTTTTCCATCTGTCGTCTACTCCGTGTCCAAGAAAATCGCCAATTGTGACCGTGTTATTTTCATGGCTGAATTTAACCAATCTCGGTGCAACATAAGTCCACGCAATTATCGCCCCAAGAATAGAACCAGAAGCGATCCAGATTGCAGAAAGTCCGAAAACATAAGCGGCCCCGCTCATGCCAAGTAGCGACCAAGCAGATGACGAGCTCGCAGAATAACTGAGTGCGGCGACAACAGGACCCAATTGCCTTCCGCCGAGGAAATAATCTTCCTCGGTTGTTACGCGTTTTGAGGCCCAATAGCCAACAGCCAGTAGCAATGCCTGATATAAAACCAACGTTACCAGTACAATTGTTGCTTTATCCATATTTATTTCTAGTCCTTTTCGCGCCCTATTTATTTAATATTTTTATTATCCAAAAATCATAATGTGTTTTTAAAATAGTACAATCAATTGAATAAAAATAAACTGGCACATAAAAAACGCTGATGCGTGAAGGCTATTCATTCATTTACTTTATTTAACGCTACATATTATTTTAATTATATCTCTGAAAAAACCATTCAGTATAATACCCATGTAAAAAAACGTTCGGAAGGAAATTACTATGTTCAAATCTATAAGAAATTTATTGTCCGTCGCAACGGCAATCCTTGTTGCTCTAACGTGTCAATTAATGTCAGCCGAATTTGATACCGGCGGTAAAAATCCGGATGATGATAAAGTGATATATTATTTTGGGTATGGCTCAAATCTCGATGAAGATTATATGCGCCAGTTCACGCCAAGCCTCAAATTTGTTACCACAGCCCACCTTCCTAATTTTCAAATCCAATTTAGAAAATATTCCACTGACCTTGAAGGTGGCATAAGCAGTATCATTCCCCATCCAGGCGGCTTAGTGCAAGGTGTAGTATACACCATTGAGAAACCTGAAATGGACGCTTTAGACATTTTGGAAGATGTGCCGTTGGGTATTTATAACCGTGAAACTTTTAAAGTAATAGCACCCGACGGTACTTGGTATAATGCCGATCTATATCGTGTCGCCAATCCAAAAGGGCCTTTTACACCTTCCATCAAATATCTCGGTTACATGATAAAAGGTGCTAAAGCTCAGGGTATTAATCAACCTTGGGTCGACTATTTGGAAGCCTTGCGGGCGGAAGTGATTAAAAGTAAGGAAAAATAACTTTCTCTTAGCTCTCAGGCGGCGGTGTTAATTTCAAAATTTTCTGCATCGGCATATCTTGAATTACATAGAGCGCGCCGTCAGCACCCTGACTAACATGACGGAGCCGATGGCCGGGCTCACCCAAAAGTCGTTCTTCGCCGATCACGTGATCACCCGATAGGACCAGACGCGACATATGCATAGATGAAAGTCCTGTTAAAAACAGGTTTCCTTTCCACTGCGGAAACAAATCACCATCATAAAAAGTCATATCAGATGGTGCCATAGAAACAGGAGACCAGAAATATATTGGCTGCTCTGTACCCTCCTTCACAGTCAAGCCCGTTCCAACAGGTTTTGTGCCGCCCATGCGACCATAAGAAACTTCCGGCCACCCGTAATCTTTACCGGCCTTAATTATATTCACTTCGTCACCTGCGTTGCCCCCTTGATCTGCCGCCCAAAATTCACCTGTCGACTTATTAAATGAAAAACTATTTGAGTTGCGAAGCCCAATCACGTACGCCATTGGGTTTACGCCTTCCACACCAATAAACGGATTATCATCCGGCACGGAACCGTCAGTATTTAATCGCAATATCATACCGCCTGTCGCGGTTAGGTCCTGCTGGCCCATCGGGCTTTTGCGCTGCGTTGTAATAAGAAGTTTACCATGACTGTCAAAAGCCATTCTGCTTGCTACGGTATTGATGAGCGTTTTTACACGGTCAATACTTTTACCGTCCGGCGAAAGTCTAGCACTTGAGATACGCCAAACCCCAAATGGGTTCGCCGTTTTTTCTTCACGTGAAAGTTTGTTCCACTCTGCCATTTCTGCCATCGATTTTTTATAAGCGTCATCAGAATTATCACTTTCCATACCGTCCGGCATCGCATGGTAGCTAATATATATCATCCTGTTATTTTCGAAATCCGGATCTAAAATAATATCATTTAATCCGCGTGACCCAAATGGCCGCACGGCGGGTACGCCTTCGATTGGGTTAGAAACAGAACCGTCAGTACTTATTATTCTAAGGCGACCGGGAACTTCCGTAACAATCATATTTCCATCCGGCATATGCGCCATACTCCATGGCCGGTGAAGTTCGGTCACAAAATCACTTACAACAAATCGAGCACTCTTGTCAGCAAGCGGGGCTCTGGTTTGTCCTGGAAATGCCGGTGCAACGGCCGAATTTCCTTCGTAAACCTGTTGTGCGTATCCAAAATTAATGCTTAAAGCTGTAAACACCCCAGCAATAATAACCCCACGACCTAACTTATTTCGATTCATTCCAATCTCCCGGATTTTTGTAGGATGAAACTATAGAAGAAGATTTTCATCAAATCAATTAACATCAATTAAAATCTGTATTGCTCTATAACCGCTTTACAAATATACATATACTTAACTGGTAATAATAACATAGAGATGAGCATGGCAATTACACTTCACAAAGGCGACCTCGGCAAAGACATAAATTTTACAGGTGCTGTTGCAATTGATACAGAAACTTTGGGACTTAACCCTCATCGTGACCGTCTCTGCCTGGTTCAGCTTTCTTCCGGTGACGGCGATGCTCATTTGGTGCAAATCGCCGCCGGCCAAAATGATGCCCCTAATCTGATAAAGCTGCTCGAAGACCCAAATGTGACGAAAATATTCCATTTCGCCCGGTTTGATGTTGCTATGCTTAAGAAATATTTAAATGCCGACGTTTCCCCCGTCTACTGCACAAAAATAGCCTCTAAGCTAGTGCGTACCTATACTGACAGACACGGATTAAAAGACCTTAGTCGGGAACTCTTAAATATCGATATTTCCAAGCAACAGCAAAGCTCAAACTGGGGTGCCGACGAGTTAAGTGAGGCTCAATTGGAATATGCGGCCTCAGACGTATACCATCTGCATCAACTGATGAATAAATTAAACCATATGCTTGAAAAAACGCAGCGCACCGAACTTGCCCAGAAGTGCTTTGATTTTATCCCGATCAGGTGCGAACTTGACCTTGCCGGGTGGGAAGACACCGATATATTTGCACACAGTTAAAAGTAAGTAAGGTGTTCTGCGATTACGCAAATGTAAATAATAGATGCAAAAAACGTGCCTTTTACCTTGAAGCCCTCCTTCATAAGCATTACATTTATACTATTATCACTTAATATTCCTTGTTTTAGCCACTATTGCCTCTTAGCAATGCTAGAATAAAAATGAATATGATTGAGAAAGTGGATATATAAGATATTGAACGATCATCCAGACCAAATATTGCATTCAAATGAAGCCGTTTCTTTCGATGAAAACGAGCGACAAATAAACCGCGCTGCCCAACTCAAGAAAATGGTCCCGGTTCTAACATTAGTTGCCTTATTATCACTTATTCTTTATCCAATATTATCTTCCCGTGAAAGCAGTTTTACGTTGGCAATAGATCGGCTCGAGCAACGCGACGAAAAAGCAAAATTAATTAAACCCAGTTACGTTGATATCGACCGAAATAATAACCCGGTAAACATTTCCGCAGAATCTGCATATCGCGAAGAAAATGAACACACCGACTATTATTTCACCCATTTGGTGGCTCAAATGTCTTTATCAGCAGGAGAAGCGATTGAAATTTTCGCCAATAATGGTTCCCTCAATACCGGCACCCAGATTATGGAACTCGGTGGCGAAATTACGATAACATCCGAGACTGGATTTTTATTGAGAGCGACGCAAGCTCAGTTTATGATCGCTGAAAAAGTGGCGTCGGGTAAAAATGGTGTGACAGGTATAGCTCCCTTTGGGCACTTTAGTGCGAATAATTTTAATACAAATGTTGAAGAAGAAATAATTACCTTGACTGGTAACGTGAAGATTAATTTTGACCCTAATAAACCGTTAGATATTTTCGAAGAAAATGAAACTGGAAACCCGGAAGGGAAAGTCAATTGACCATAAATATTGATAAAATTACTTATCTGATAACAATAACTTTATTTAGCGTCACGTATATGGGCGTTAACGCTTATGCACAAGTATCTTCCCTGAAAGATCATGAAGTTGAGAACCCAGTAGATATCAGTGCTGATAGATTAGAAGTAAAGCAGAAAGAAAATATTGCTCTTTTTACCGGGAACGTTGTCGTCTCACAGTCTGATATGTCGTTAGTATCAGACCGGATTACAGTTTTTTATCTAGGCGATAGAGCAGAAAATTCTTCATCGTCTATTTCAAGGCTGGATGCTTCCGGTAACGTCGTTATGACGTCCCCTACTGAAACAATAAAAAGCACATGGGGTGTTTACGATTTTGCAGAAAAAATAATTACTCTAGGCGGAAATGTTGAATTTAATAACGCGGATGGTCAGATAAGAAGTCCGAGACTGCAAGTAAATTTAACCACCGGTCAGATAACCATGGATGGCGGCAGGGTTGAGGGAGGCCAAAACAGAGTTAGCGGTCAATTTACACCACCAAGCAATTAATAGCAAAAGCGACATTAATTACAAAATGTTAATATCTTCAAGAGTAAAATACTAAAGATGGAAAAAATTATAAAGCTCTCAACAAAAGATCATCTGCCAGCCCCCGTTTCAATGGATGAAGGACTGGTTGTTGATGCGGTCGAAAAAAAATATCGCAAAAAAACAGTTCTTCGCGGTATATCAATGCAAATCAGAAAAGGTGAAGTCGTCGGGTTGCTAGGTCCGAACGGTGCGGGCAAAACAACCTGTTTTTACAGCATGGTCGGTTTGATCAAGCCTGACTCCGGTCACGTCCTGCTTGACGGACATGACATTACACTTATGCCTATGTACCGGCGCGCCCGGCTGGGCATCGGTTATTTGCCGCAAGAATCTTCCATATTTCGTGGTATGACCGTTGAAGAAAACTTGTGGGCTGTTCTTGAGATCTGTGAACCAAATCCCACGAGACGAAACGAGAAATTAGAGAATCTTCTTGATGAGTTTACCATTCAGCATATCAGACAATCACCTGCGCTAGCTTTATCTGGTGGAGAAAGAAGGCGCGTGGAAATCGCGAGAGCGTTAGCCTCTGGTCCTTCCTACATGCTTCTTGATGAACCGTTCGCCGGTATTGATCCGATCGCTATTTCCGATATTCGTAATTTGGTTTCTCATTTAAAAGATAGAGATATTGGTGTGCTGATCACGGATCATAATGTTCGCGAAACACTCGACATTATTGATCGTGCGTACATCATTCATGATGGTCAAGTTTTGATGTCCGGAACGCCGGAAGAGATAGTCGAGAACGAAGATGTTAGACGTGTTTATTTGGGTGAAAATTTCAGTTTATAATAGGAATACGTAAATGGCAATTACGCCGCGCCTAGACATAAGACAATCACAATCACTGGTGCTGACGCCGCAGTTACAGCAAGCCATTAAAATGTTGCAGCTTTCAAGCGCAGAGCTTGTTGAATTTGTTGCAGATGAAGTCGCCCAAAACCCCCTTTTGGAATATGGGGAACGATCATCGACGCCGACCGAAGAAGAGAATTTCCCTAAAACGGAACAAAATAGTACGGATGACACTCAGGCGTCACAACCGAAGGACGAACAAGCTCCAAAAACCACAGATGACTTTTTACAAGATTCTTCCACCGCTAATGCAGACGTAGATGCACCGTTAGATACTGACTATTCAGCACTATACGATGATAATAGTTTTTCCGATAATATTGGCGCACTGCCGACCCAAAACTTGGGCCTAAATGGCAGCAATATGATTACCGGCGGCGCTGGTAATTTCGACTATACTGAATCTTCTACCGAACAGAAACAATCCGGACCACTTTCATTAAAAACGCATCTCGAAGAACAGCTTGTTCTTCTTGAGGCCGAAGCATATGAAAAAATCATCATCCATTATCTAATCGGATTAATGGATGAAGCAGGATATATTAATGAAGAAACACATTTAATCGCCGAACGATGCGGCTGTGATGAGGGAGACATAGACAGAATATTCACAATCGCTCAAACAATGGAGCCTCTTGGGGTATTTGCCAGGAGCCTTAGCGAATGTCTTAAAATACAACAAATTCAAAATGATCGTTATGATCCCGTGATGGAAGTATTTCTTGATAATCTTCACATGCTTGGCGATCGAAAGTTTAACGAGCTAAGACGTCTTTGCAAAGTTAACAAGGAAGATTTCCTCGATATGGTAGAGGAAATAAAAGAGTTGAATCCAAAACCGGGCCTGGAGTATGGAGAAGACATTGTTTATACAGTTGTGCCCGATGTTTATGTTAAAAAATCACCAAAAGGTGCGTGGTTTGTCGAGCTAAACAGCGAAACACTGCCAAAAGTTCTGATGAATAATAGATATCTTAATGAGGTTGGCAACCAGGCAACAAAAAAAGAAGACAAAGAATATATTGATAACTGCGTTACTAAAGCAAACTGGCTGGTACGAGCACTGGATCAAAGAGCGCAAACCATATTAAAAGTGTCCAGTGAACTTGTCAGATTGCAAAAGAAATTCCTTGATAAAGGCATCCAATATTTGGCCCCGATAAATTTAAAAACAATTGCTGAAGCGATTGAGATGCACGAAAGCACGGTGAGCCGCGTAACGACAAATAAATATATTTCTACACCCCGCGGAATTTTTGAAATGAAATATTTTTTCACCAATGCAATCTCTTCACTAGACAGTGATAATCAATATTCATCAAAATCAATCAAATATCGAATTATGCAATTAATCGACGAAGAAGATCCGAAGAAAATTTTATCTGATGATAAAATCGTAGAATTAATCAGAGGAGAAGGTATCGATCTAGCACGGAGAACAGTGGCAAAGTACAGAGAATCATTAGAAATCCCGTCTTCTATCATTAGAAGACGAATGAAAAATCCCGTCCTGTAAGTTTTAATGTAAGGCGTAATTTGCGGATAGTGTTACGTCCTTTGGCCCGGAATTAAAAAACAAAGTCGTAATTTCAGAAACTTTGTGAAAAGCAGAACTATTGTGTGGCTTGACATCACGGTCACTTCACTCTAGTTTCCGCGACTTTAAATGGATGTCGTATATGACATATAAATTATTTAGCTATCTGAGATAGGAACTGAAGAAAATGAAAATTACTGTTACCGGAAAACAATTAGATGTTGGCACAGCTTTAAGAGAACATGTTGAATCACGCCTGGAAGGAAGTGTAAAAAAATATTTCAGCCATACTATCGAAGGCGATGTCACGCTGTCAAAGAATGCGCATTTATTTAGAGCCGATTGTAAAATTCACATCGGACATGGTATTTATCTTCAGTCAAGTGGTGATGAAACGGAAATATATGCCGCATTTGATACTGCCGCTGAAAAAATGGAAAAGAGACTTCGTCGATATAAACGACGCATTACCAATCACCATAAAGAACGCAGCAATAGCAAAGAAGAACTCAATTCGGTTTATAAGGCTCAGTATAATGTATTTGAGGTAGCTGAAGAAAATGACGATGAAAACCAGGACAACATGCCAGTAATTGTCGCTGAAATGGATATGGACATTCCCGAAGTAACGGTCAGCGATGCCGTTATGAGGCTCGACCTAGGTGATCTTCAAACCCTTATGTTCCGTAATAGCGGACATGGCGGCATAAACGTCGTATATAGAAGACCGGACGGTAATATTGGTTGGATAGACCCCAAAACACAATAACCCTTTCTTTGAAACAAAAAAAAGAGTATCTATCCGCATGGATATTTCAAGTCTGATCAATTTGGATTCTATTTTTCCAAAACTCAAAGCCACCAGCAAAAAACAAGTCTTGCAGGAGCTTGGATCTATAGCCAAAAGCAGAATAAACAAACCAAGTCACGAAATTACGAACGTGTTAATCGAACGTGAACGATTGGGTTCAACGGGAGTTGGGCGCGGTGTCGCTATTCCACACGGACGGTTTAACGAAATAAATCAGATTTGTGGCGTATTTGTTAAACTGGAAAAACCAATTAGTTATGATGCGCTAGATGACCAACCGGTCGATCTTATTTTCTTGTTGCTAGCACCAGAGGGGGCCGGTGCTGATCATTTGAAGGCACTGGCGACGGTATCTCGAATACTAAGAGATCAAACGATTTGTGACAAACTAAGAGGCGCAGACAGCAGTGATGCAATCTATGCCATCTTAAATTCTTTACACCAGGCATAAAAAAACACTTCCCAAAAAATAATTGGGAAGTGTTTTATAATATTAAATATTTTCAAATATAGTTTTATATTTCGCCGTCTTCTTCCTGAGGTGGAAGTTCGTCACGATATTTGAACTGGTCAGCAAGTTTTTTGTCTGTTTCGGATTCAGGCAAATCACCTTCCGCCACTTCCGGTGGACGCACCCAGCAATCAGTTCCTAATTCTTGGATCATTTTACAGGCATCACGAGCTTCTTCGTAACTGGTAAGTGGACCGGCATTTAACCTATAGAAATATCCTCTTGGCTCTGCGCTACGGTCCCCAAAATCAATTTCAGAACGGCGCGGCGTGAGAGTACCGATAATATCAAAATACTTTTCTTTAAGTTTATCCCAACCCGGACGCAATTCTTCCTTGGTGCGGTATGCCGCAATTTGCAAAGCCCAACCTTCCGGACCTAGTAATGCAGGAACACCTGTATCGTCTTCCGGTTCTGGTGCAGGTTCCGGTTCAACCATAGCGACCGGTTCTGGTGGTACTTCTACGAGGCGAGCCACTGTGATCGCTTTCGTTAGCTCGTTATCATCGTTATTAAAGGCTTCATTAGCCGCATCGGTTATATCAGTCATTTCGTTCTCTGATTGATTAAGAACAGCGTTAAAACGATCATCAGCCGGCAAATTTGTCAAAATCCTAAAATAATTCAAATTCTCATTTGTAAGTTCAGGCCCACTATCAATTGACAGCAAACGAGATGACATAATTTCATTACCGGAAAGAGCATAAGCCATCGCCAGGTTCTGACGGTGTGTTGCACCAGCATCTTTATGTTGTGCTGCCTGTTTTAATATGGCTATAGACTCGTCGTGACGTGACTGCAACGCCAGTGACAAGCCATAATTATTAAGTAGTTTTAAATTATCCGGATCAACAGCTAACCCATCCTTATAAACTTCAAGAGATGCAGCTCTATGTCCTTGCATATCCAAAGCAAGTGCAAGAGAACTAATCGCATCTACATCACTGGGATTCACCCGAACGGCTTGCTGCAAAAAAGGAATAGCTCGTGTCGCTCTATTCAGTGCTAAATAACTGGAACCAAGACCCTTTAATGCCGCAGAATTTTGTCCATTTTTGCTGACCGCCATTTGAAAAGTTTCAATGGCTTCATTATATTGTCCTATAGCACTTAAGCTTTCACCTAACCCAACAAGCGGTGCTGCGCTTGTTGATGACCATTGATTGGCCCGTCTATATAATGGTATTGCCGCAGCATGATCACCCTGTTCTGCCATTTCATTGGCCAAGGTAAGAAAACTATTATCGGTTACGCCAACTTCAACAACTTCCATCGGTGTACTGGCATCACTTTGCTTATAAACCGCGGTTGAAGAATTTCCCATGTTATTATTAGAACACGCACCAAGTATTAATGGTAACGTTAGAATAACCAGAGGCATAAATTTTATGTTATTTTTCATTTTAATTTCCATTTCGTTTAACGAGCGAACTCATTTCAACTAGACAAACAGTTACAATTACTCATACCACATGATTTTTCATCTTGAGCCAGATACGTATCCAATGCTTCTGAAATTATTTCCTGGCAACTTTTTCTCGTATGTGCTGCATAAAGCCTTAACTTAAGATGATCTTCTTGTTCCATTCTCAAGGTCATAGCAATGCGCTTCACCGTAAGAGAACTATTTGATACGGGCCCAACTTCAGTTTCCCGCTTTTGCACTTTCATGCTTCTTTCGATTATTGTTTCTTTTTCGACAACCTCTTTTGCGGATACCGCGTCCGGCTCGACAGGTACGTCGCCTACAATAACATTGGACTGTTTTTTATTTAAACTCTTTACCTCTTCGATAACTGCGTCAAAATTATCGTGGCCCTCACTGTCATTTTTATAATTGGCTTCATGAATTGTTGGTTGCGTTTGTTTTTGCGATGCAAATTGATCCATTACTTGTACATTCAAGCGATGGTCTGTGTGCGACGGGGCCGCGACACCTTTTCTCGCAAGAAGTAACCCGGATAAGCGTGCTTCTTTTTTAACTGTACTCATTACTGTATCCCTCTATTAAACTTCTGCTTGGCGACGACCAAAACCCGCACTCTGTGCAGGCGCGCGCCTAAGTTGTTGTGCTTGATGTTGGAATACTATTCTTCTGAAATTCTTTTCCAATCGATCACTGACATATTCCCAAAGATCAGCAATTTCTCCACATGATTTTGAATTCGGGTTAACTTCCATCACGGTTCTTCCGTCGATCATACTTGATGCATAATCCGTACGTTGATGAAGTGTTGTTGGTGAAACAGTTCCGTGCTGTGATAATGCGATCGCTGCATCGCTGGTAATTCTCGCCCTTGGGGTCGCGGCGTTAAGAACAAACATAAATGGCTTATCGCTTCTATCAGCAAGCTCCACTGTTGCGCCGGCAGCGCGCAGATCATGCGGACTAGGGCGTGTTGGAATAACAATTAAATCTGAAACAGCAATAACGCTTTGGATTGCGAGTGTAATAGCAGGCGGAGTATCAATAATCGCAAGTTTAAACCCTTGCTCGCGTAACTGATCCAAGTCAGATAACAATCTGGAAACATTTGTTTGTGCAAACGCCGGCGTCGGCTCTTCTCTTTCATTCCACCATGCCGTTAAACTGCCTTGAGGATCAGTATCCACCAAAACAACAGGCCCAGCACCTGACATTTCTGCTTGAACCGCTAAATGACCACTTATGGTCGTTTTACCCGATCCGCCTTTTTGAGATGTTACTGCTAATACACGCATTAAAATAACCCCGTTTAAGTTCACTACTATGTGGCCCAACGATAAAAACACTCATAAGTCAAGCCACTCAACCTTTGCATAATGCATGATATATCTTAATAAATCGTAAAATATGCCGACAATTGGGCTAATATAACCTATTGAAATACAATGGTTATTTGATAAAAATTTAACTAAAATTGATAGAAATTACTTCTCTTGCGTCTGGATATCTTGAAATTTTACAGGAATTAGCCCCTTAATGGAGTTACATAAATAAAGCTGATCAGCATTTTTCAAATCTTTGGCAAACAGCTTCTTTTCCACTGTATTAACGTCTTTATCGTCAAGAACAAACTGCCTAAATACACCTGCTAAAAGCCCACATTCTACAGGAGGGGTATAGAAAATACCGTCTTTTTCAAGAAACAGGTTGGAAAAACTGCCCTCTGTTAATTCACCATATTCATTAACGAATATGACATCAAAACAATTTGTATGCTTCTTATATTTCGAAAGTTGATCACGGTAAAAGGCGCGATCAGTTGTTTTATGAAAAAACATCGGATTATTACTATCAATAACTTCATTAGCAAGCACGACCAAGGGCTCTTTTTCTATCATTTTTACCTTAAAAGATGATATAGAAGTTGTACCGTTTCTGGAAAGTAACAGCCTTACTTTATAGTTTCCATTGCCCAGATATTTAGAATGTCCATCAAGTTCTGAAATAATTGTTTTTTTATCAAAATGAAAATCAAAATAATCTGCCGACTTCTGCATTCTATCCAGATGCTCATCAATAAATCGGTACCCATTGCTCTGTGACCAATATATGCTTTCAATCAGATCAAAGTTGGTGTATTTTTTTGTCACAAACTGTGCTTTTAACAAACATTCTTCATACTCGCTCTTAAAAGTTGAATCTGCAACTATTGCACCCCCAATTCCCAATTCACCCTTCATAGGTTCATCTGGTTGTCCGCTGCCTTTAAGGGTTATTGTTCTGATCGGTACGTTAAAACACATATCGCCACTGGGCGTAAAATAACCAATTGCTCCCGTATAAATACCGCGTTGATGTTGTTCTAATTCACTTATTATTTGCTGCGCTCTTATTTTTGGAGCACCAGTTACAGAGCCGCAAGGGAAAATTGCCTTCATGACGTCAACCGCAGATTTATCGGTCTTTAATTTCGCGGTTATGGTTGAGGTCATCGTAAAAAGAGTTCTATATTTTTCTATTTCAAATAATTCTTTTACATCTAATGACGACTTTTCAGCCAGTTTTGATAAATCATTACGAAGTAGATCAACAATCATCAAATTCTCTGCTTTTTCTTTATCACTATTATAAAGCGCGTTCGAATATTCGTTATCTTCTGCGTTAGTGCGCCCTCGCTTACATGTTCCCTTCATAGGTTTTGTCGTTAATTCATTTTTATTTTTTTTAATAAAAAGCTCTGGACTTAGTGATAAAATCTGTAAGTCATCGCCTTCAATATATGCACCATATTCTACGCGCTGTGCCTTTCGAAGAGCCGCATATAATGATTTGCCGGAACCCGTAAATTCGAATGAAGCTTTCTGGGTAAAATTAACCTGATAAATATCACCAGATTTTAAATATTCCTTAATTTGGTTAAATGCAGTTTCATATTTAGAATGATTAAGGCTAAGTCTGATATTTTGAAGTTCATATGAGGAAGCACCGTCATATTCTTGCCAATAATAATCACATTCGGTAGAGCTTAAAATCTCGCGGTTGTGATAAACTCCCATATATATAAGCGGGTATTCAAGTTTTTCAGGTATCAATGATTTTAACTTATCTTCAAACCAAAGGCCCGCTTCGTAGCTAATCCAGCCCGCCAAATGAAAACCATCTTCCATTGCTGATTGAATTTGCATAAATCCATCATCCAATTTATGCGGATCAGTAATCGATATGATACGAAGGGGGTTTTTGTATAAGTATGCTGCTTCTCTGCTATTTCCATTTTGATTATTTTCCAAAAATAGAGAAAATGCACATTGCGCCGTCATTAAATTTTACCCTGATAATCGATCGTGATATTATTGAAGACATATCATCAAAATCAAAGATGTCATGCCTTTAATGAAAAATACTTCTCAATAACCGTTATATATCTTCGATAAACTGAACCATTCTGGATCGTTCCACCTGGGTCGGCAATCGCCCCCTTAACGCTCCCAGATTATCGATCACATGATAATCATGAATTGTGCCAGGTATGGCGACGGTGACATCGGGATGACCAATAATAAATTTCAGAAAAAATTTACCCCACGTATCGACACCAAAATCCTTTGCCCATTCTGGAATTTCTTTTCCTGCGGTCGCCCCGAACAAACGCCCTCTTGCAAATGGAACGTTTATCATTACGGCGACACCGTTATCACGTGCCGCCGGCAGCACGGCATCTTCAATGGTTCGATCAAGCATATTATATTGGCACTGAATATAATCAATTTTATTGTTTTCGATCACTTTAACTGCTTCGTTGTTTAAATTCTCCCTAAAATGTGTGATCCCAACGTAACGAACCTTTCCTTCGTCTTTTAAAGCGTTAATTGTCTCAAGATGGGCATCTGTATCTCTTAAATTATGAACTTGAAGCAGATCAATTTTATCAGTTCGTAGATCCGTGAAAGTTTGATTGTTTTGATCAATCCCCTCTTGCTTACCTCGAATACTTATCTTAGTAGCAAGGAAACATTTATCACGCACCCCAAGCTCATCTAAAGCACGACCAACCACTATTTCGGCATCACGGTAAGTTGGTGAAGTATCAATAACGGTACCGCCATTGTTGAGCAACGCTTCAACCGCACCCTTTCTAACGTTAAATTCTTCGACGTTATTAAAGGTACCAAATTCAAGCGCGGTGCCAAGTCCGACCGCTGGCACCATCTCACCGCTTGAGTGAATTGGCCGGTGCAGCATTTCACCTGACTGCGCATTTGCAAAACTACTTATCCCATGGGACGCTAATATACCCACACCAGCAGCGGCTCCGCTATATTTCAAAAACTCCTTGCGGGTTAAATTTGTTTTATCAACCATTTCTCAGTCTCCACTTTTTTATTAATCATTTTTATAAGTCATTAAAATACCGGATCATTCTGTTACGTTCCACCGTTGTTGGCAGACGGCCCCTTAACGCACCAAGATTATCAACAACGTGATAATCATTTATAGTACCGGGTATCGCAACGGTAACATCAGGATGGGATAAAATAAATTTAAGAAAAAACTTACCCCAGCTATCTACATCGAAATCACGTGACCATTCCGGGATGTCTTGCCCGGCCGTCGCCCTAAACAACCGGCCTCTTCCGAACGGCACGTTAATCATCACGGCAACACCACGCTCACGTGCGGCAGGAAGCACTCTATTTTCTATACTACGGTCTATCATATTATATTGGCATTGAATGAAGTCCAAATTGTTATTTTCTATAAATTGTACCGCTTCGTTATTGAACCTTGATCTCACATGGGTAATCCCAACATATCGTACTTTACCTTCTTCTTTCGAATCATTGATCGTTTCCAGGTGATCATCCGTATCTTTCAAATTATGTACTTGAAGCAAATCAAAGCTATTCGTTCTAAGCGCATCATATGATCTCGCATTTTGTTCTATACCGTCCTGCTTGCCGTAAATACTTGTTTTAGTCGCTAAAAAACATTGATCCCGCATTTGTAGTTCTTCTAGGGCTCGGCCCACTACTGCCTCAGCCCCTCGGTAGGTTGGTGATGTATCGATAACACTCCCCCCACCGGTAATAAGTGCTTCAATCGCGCTGCGGCGTTTCATAAAGTCTTCGTTGCTTCCCATGCTGCCAAATCTATCGCTAGCGGTACCAAGCCCCATCGCAGGAATCATTTCACCTGTTGAATGAATGGGTCTATGAAGAAGATCATTTGTTTGAGCCGCCGCAAGACCTGCAAATCCACTTGCCGCTAAGACACCTGCGCCTGCGGCTGCGCCACTTAATTTTAAAAACTGATTTCGGGTAATATCACTGCTAAATGTTTTATTTGCCATCATCATTCTCCTCAATATTAAAAATCGGCTATTGTTCATTTTTTGCGTGCGCTTTACCGAGCCGCCATGCGAGAATTCCCCATAACGCTGCTATCGGTACACCGACCATTGCTATCGCACCTATAGAAAGGCCCATAACCGTGTTAAGTAGATTATAAAACCATCCGTTCGCCACATCGCCACCACGGAGAACCACGGTATCGATAAAATTCTTCGATTTATATTTTTGTTCCCGGCTTACAACGCTGAATAAATTTTCCCGTGATGGAACGAACATTCCGTATTCGCTAGCACGTCTAATTGTCTGAAATATGACGAAGACACCTATGGTTGGTGATATTGATAGAAGAAGAAATCCAACAAATGTGACAAGAGGCAGAATGATAATTCCACCCTTTACACCAAAGCTGGACATAACAGGTCCGGCTACGAATACTTGAAAAACCAGCGCGATGATAGATACATAAAGATCGATCTGGCCAAATACCTGCACCCTTTCATCGGTCTGCGGATAGGCCTCAAATATCAGACTTCCTTGCTGGAAATAGGCGAATGTAGCCGTTAGTGAAAGTAAAAAAACCAGAACACTAATTCCTAATAAATAGCGTGACTTTAGAACTTCTATTACGCCCGCCCATACACCGCCGCCGATCGCACCGGTTTTATTTTCTGTTTCATTTATTTCATCATTTTTATTCAACTTTTCTTTTCTGAGTGCCACCAATTTAAAGACACAAAAAATTGCGAATACTAAAATCGCTGCCGATATAAGAAGCAGGCTTTCGCTTCCAATTGTTTCTGTAAATAATGTAACAACGCTGGGACCTGTTATTCCCCCGATCGTTCCGCCTGATGCTATTAGGCCAAACAGTGCTTTTGAATCGTCGGACTTATAAATGTCAACCATGAAGCTCCAGAAAATGGACACGACAAAGACATTAAAAACGCTCAGCCACACGAAAAAAACCTGCGCCACAATATCCATTCGAATATTGTTGGCAAAAAAATACCAGAAAAGTAGAAGATTTAAGATAAAAAACAAATAAACATAAGGAATAAATTTGCGTCTTGGGAACCGTGAAACAAGTGCCCCATATATAGGCATAACCACAAGCATAACAATAAATGTTGCTGAAAAAAGCCACGGCAAAAAGCCCACGCCGCTTGCGATGCCCATGGCATCACGAATAGGTCTTAATATAAAATAAGCCGTTAGGAGCGAGAAAAAATATAAAAAAGACCAGACAAATGCCGCGCCTTCTTTTTCAAAAACACGTCGAAACTGATTAAGTTTACTATCTTGCCTCATGATTTCCCCTTAATTTACTTTATACGGATTGGAACTCAAAACCCTTCGTCTGGTTCAAAATATGATATACTCTAAAATTCAGATTTCAAAATTTGAAGGAAATTTATTATGGAACTAAAATTCAACATAATGGCCACAATCAATAAAAAACCTTCAGAAGCATATAACGCTGTCGTCAAACGAGAGATGCTTTGCAAGTATTTCACGAAATCAAGTAGCGAAAATATCGAGAAAGGGAAAACAATTTTATGGGAATGGGAAGGCTATCCATCAAATGAGGTTGAAATTGCTGAGGCCGAACAAAATAGATTGATCGTTTTCAAATGGGTGCCCGACGGTAAAAATAATGTCACGGCACGAATGCATTTCTCACCGGAAGGGACGGATAAAACCATACTTAAAATTTCTGAAGGCACTTGGCCGGAGCATCAGGATGGGCTTAATGAATCATATGGAAACAACGCCGGATGGCAACATTTCGCAATGTGCCTAAAGGCATATCTGGAGTATAATATTGATTTACGAAGATGATAACTTAACTACTTTCCCATCATTTAAAGTAAGCCTTACTTCCACTTGCTGGTACTCTTTCACCATTTTTTCAATAGCCGGGTATGACATATTTGAAAACGCCGTTGATAATGCGTCCGCTGTCGTCGCATTTTCTGCCAGAACAGTCACTGAAGCATATAAATTGCTGCTTAATCCTGTAACTGGATCAAACAAGTGATGATGTTGGCCCGATGTGTCAAACTGATCACCAAATCCACTGGACGTCGCCAATGCCCTTTCATTCAATTCAATAACGTCGTTAATTGAAATTTGATCAAAGGGATCAAGAAGTCCTATACGCCAAGGATCGTTATTGGACTGCGGCCCACATGCGCGATATTCTCCTATATCGATCAATGTATTTTCAAATCCCTGACTTTCTAAGTAGTCAGCTACTTTGTCCGTTATATATCCTTGTGCTATCCCGTTAAAGCTTACAGCCATTTTCTCTTTCGCAAATGAAACATTTTCGCCATCTACGTTAATATTATTTGATCCCACTAATTTTAGCACTTTGGATATTTTATGCGAAAGGTCACTCTCGGCATTATTTTTAAAGTGATCTTGATATAAATTCCACAGCGGTTGAATTGTTATATCAAACGCTCCATTAGATTGTTGACTGATTTTTTTTGAAAATTCAATAAGCTCAATTAATTCGGCGTTAGCCCCTTCAACTTTTCCTTCTCTATTCAGTTCTGAAACCTGCGAATTAAAATCGTATAGACTAAAAACACGTTCATAGTGTCGTATCTGCTCAATAGATCGCTTTAAAACCTCGTCTGCTTTATCTTTATCTTCCGAATATAACTGAATAGACGTTTCAGCACCTAAGGCCCGACCCGACCATTCGTATAAACTGCCTGAACTTGCATTAGCCCATAGTGCGCGTGGCATCACCGCCATCCCGGTTGACATTGCAGCCATACGCAAAACACGCCTACGATTATTTACTTTTTCCATCTTTATCCATCGCTTAGAAATTATTTACCAGAATTAAAATTTTAACTGTTGATATTAATACTGATAATCATTATTAATTATATTATTAAGAATCGTTCGCAAATAATATAAATGATTAATTGCATAAAATCATCATTTTTGAAAGTAAATATTGGTACTAATATGAAAATCAACTCTTTAAAATCCGGCATATCCCTTACCGTCTTGGCATTATCCTTAGGCGCACAAAATTTATTTGCACAAGAACTTCCCTCGCCTGAAGAAATGTGGAAAATAATTCAAAAACAGCAGGAGCAGATAGCAGATCTCCAAAAAATAATTGGGGAAACAGAAAAAACCGTTGAAGAAAATAAAGAGAAAGTTGCAGAAACCGAACAAATTGTCGAAGCAACCGTATCGGCAATCGAAGAAGGGAGCATTGGCACAGCAACTAATTCAGACAACAAAACATCTATCGGCGGATATGGCGAATTGCATTTTAATGGCGGCGAAAAAGACGAAATTGACTTTCACCGCTTTGTTTTATTCATGGGACACGAATTTAACGATAACATTCGATTCTTCAGCGAACTGGAAGTAGAACATTCCCTTGCCGGCGAAGGCAAACCAGGAGAAGTCGAAATCGAACAAGCATTTGTAGAATTTGATTTTGCCGAAAATACAAGTGCAGCTGTGGGGCTTCAGTTAGTCCCGATCGGGATCATTAATGAAACGCACGAACCGCCAACTTTTTATGGTGTCGAGCGAAACAATGTAGAAAAGAACATCATACCTGCGACTTGGTGGGAGGCAGGGGTTAAATTTACCGGTAAGCTTTCTGACTCCATTACATATGACGCTATGGTCCATTCAGGCTTAAAAACACCCATCACAAGGCAGTCTAATGCATTTATCATTAGAAAAGGCCGTCAAAAAGTTGCTGAAGCGTCCTGGAAAAACACCGCCTATACTGGTCGCCTATCGTGGTTGGCGGCTCCCGGTGTCACATTCGCGGCGTCACTCCAGTATCAAAGCGACCTGACGCAATCATCATCCGAGCCAACATCCGCAACGCTGTTTGAGGCACATACTGATATACAGCATCAAATCTCACCTGATAGCGAAATTGGCTTTCGTGCTCTTTTTGCACAATGGAATTTAAACGGTAATGAAGCTGAACTATTGGGTAATGACATCCAGCGCGGTTGGTATATTGAGCCATCCTATAAATATATTATTGGTAACGGTCAATCAGTTGGCGTTTTCGCGCGCTATAGCATGTGGGACAATAGTGCTGGTAGTGTACTAGACACCGCAAATAAACAGACATCTTTTGGTGTCAACTATTGGCCTCATCAAAATGTTGTGTTAAAAGCTGATTATCAAATAGATAGTTACGCAAATGTGACTAAAGAAGATAACCGCATTAACCTTGGCCTTGGGCTGCAGTTCTAAGTGAAAGAAATAAATGAAATATATTGGTTCAGTCGTTTTGTTAATAATCCTCGCTGTCACATCCGCGCCGGCGCAGACTTACAAACCGGCCGAACGTGTATATAAAAAGACCACACAATATGTTGAAGATGCGTTTGGCGGAAATGTGCCTAAGAAAGAAACCGTTTGGGTCATTGGTGAATTGCGCGATAATATAAATAGCGTTAACGCCGAATTTGGCGGCACGCCGGTACGCTATAGATACTGGCGACAAGGAAACAGAACCGTATGGGTATTAGAAAATATTGCTCGAACAATGCCCATCACCACCGGTGTTACGGTAGAAAATGGACAAATCGAAGATATAAGTGTATTGATTTACCGGGAAACACGTGGTCATGAAATTCAGAACCGCATTCACCGAGCACAGTTTTACGGCGTAAAGCTAAATGATGAAATAGCTTTGGATAAACCAATTAACGGTATTTCCGGCTCCACTTTATCTGCCAATTCTATGAAACGTATGGCACGAATTGCATTGTTATTACATAATGATGTCACCGAAGACGATTAGTTACAGGAACAAATTTTGACCCTACTACAAATTATCGTCCTCGCCATAGTGCAAGGTATTACGGAATTCCTGCCCATAAGCTCTTCAGGGCATCTTATCCTGGTACCGGCACTTACCGATTGGCCCGATCAGGGTCTGATGATGGATATTGGCGTTCATGTTGGAACGTTGGGTGCTGTAATCTTCTATTTTCGAAACGATGTAGGTCGAATGGCTCATGCATTTTTTCAAATGATCAGCTTCAAAAAAGAATATGATAAGATCGAGCGACAATTAATGCTCGCTTTAATCATATCGACAATCCCTATTGTCATATTTGGCGGATTGGCTTCAAAACTGGGATTAACCGACGCCTGGCGAACAATTGAAATCATTGGCTGGACATCGATAATATTTGGCATTCTTTTATATTGGTTTGATACAAAATGCGCGGCCAAGCTTGATATTTCAAAGTTGTGTTTTGGTCATGCTTTAATTATCGGCTTTGCGCAGGTGCTTGCGATTATTCCGGGAACAAGCAGGTCCGGTGTTACAATGACAGCAGCAAGAGCACTTGGATTTACGCGCACAGACGCCGCCCGCTTTTCAATGCTCATGTCAATCCCAACAATTCTTGCCGCTGCCCTACTTCAAATTAAAGACATTTTGGAATCAAATAGCCTGACCATCGGCGCAGATTTATTGCTAGGTGCCGGTTTATCATTTATAACCGCCCTCCTCGCTATTGCCGGGCTGCTTAAATGGCTGCAAAATTCTTCGATGACGCCATTTGTTATTTACCGCGTATTGCTTGGTATTGGCCTACTCATAATGGTTTATAATTAAACCTTATTTCTTTAACCATTCGATAAACGAAATAGTAGAATGAATGATTTTTTCTCGCGGTGTCTCAAGAATCGCCGCATGATCACCACCCTTTAAAACAATCCATTGCTTATCCGCGTTATGAAATTCCGAAAATGCCTTTGCATGCATGTCAGTGTGAGCAAGAGGATCAAATTCGCCTTGTAATAATAACACCGGCATATTTACTTTCGTCGCATCCAATTCGTTATATTGATGTTGATAATGCCAGTCGGCACGTATGGGATCCGCCGTCGTCGCGTGACGAACATATTCATCAATCGCTTTTTGGCTAATCGAACCCGGAACAACGAAGTCTTCCGCTGCCGCGTTCGTTGTTGTAGGAATGCGCGGAGGTTCGCCACCAGGAATATCTTCATCATATACAATTCCCATGACCAGCGGGTATCCAAACAATGTGAGGCTTTCAAAATGCTCCGGATAAAGCTGTGCCGTTAATTGACTTATCATTGATCCCATGGACCAACCCCAGACATGTATCTTCTCATTATTTTTATTATAAAGCCACTCAAGGACAATTGATAAATCTTTCGCTGCGCGAAATGGTGTGTTCCATCCTGTTCCATCACGCGGTGTCGCACCATAACCACGGGCATCAAGGGCCCAGACGCTATATCCTTTTTCATTAAAACCATCCATTAGTGAAATATTTTCACCTTCAACCTGAAGGTCGAAATCAGGAAGCGAACTCCATGTTCTGCCGTGATGCAGAAGGATGTGACCTTTTGGGTTTGGTACAGATTTTTCCCATAGAGCCATAGGATGACCATCTGCATCGATCGTATGCTTAACTGCCGGTGCAGCAATAACGACCTGTGCAGCTAATAGTACCAAAATCGGTAACATTAATAAAATTTTTAAGCTTTTCATTTCCGCGCCTTTTTTAATTGTTATGTTAATCTTGTTGTGCATATGCCCAATTTTTTGCCCGATGATAATTATGAACGGGAATCATCGCTTTATATATATTAACATCCACACCAAGTTTTGTATTGAATGTTAATTTAATCATATCATTTTTAAGAAGGTTTTCAATTTCAGGTAAAACCTCCTGCGGAAAGATATAAACTTTGCCACTTGGTCTCTCCTTTGTGCCGACCTGCTCTCTATATCGATCATGATTTTTACTTAAAAGAGCCGTAAAAGTTTTTTTGCCGGCAGAAGCGGTCATTAACGCAATATTTTCTTTCATATGCACTTCATTCGCCATATTACTTCCAATTGGTGCTTCCACGGTTTTATAAGCGTTATATTCTTTTTCGTCAGCGGTATTTCTATATGAAATTTTAATATCACTTATTTCCTGTTCACCGGAAAACACTATACCAAGTTCACCGTCTTGAGTAATAAATAACGTGCAATCCAGATCTTGCCATGTTCCGCCGCATCCCTGGTATGATAGCACCCAATTTAAATTTTCGCCTCTCGGTCTATAGGCGGCCCAATTTGTAAAATCATTAGCCGGTCGCAAATACGGAAAACCGGTTTTTTGGGCATCCGCGCCTTCAATAAATGCTCTAACGGTCTTTTCCAGATTATAATAATAAGTTGTTATTTCCCTATTATTTGCCGTCGCGGTTACAGACTCAATGCTTTCAATCGCTGCCGATTTTATAGTTTTATCGTTCGTAAAAAACGTTTTCGCAGTTTTTTCCCCTGCTACTTTAACAATGGAATCGATAAAAGTGCCCCATGCTTCCTGTCCGGCTTGTTCAAGATAATTAACCTTTACCTCTTCATAAAAATCATCGATCAACTGCCATTCATCGTCTGTTTGAAAATTAAGAAGCAAAGCCATCGGAATCTTTTCTTCTTTTTTATCTGCGGCATCCAGTGTATGAATTTGACGCGAAAGAAGTATATGGTTGATCATTGAATCGTTGGCTTCCTGACGCGCTAAACCAATTAACCCTTGAATTTCCGGAGCATGGCAATCGGTTCGTCTTGCGAAAATTCTTGCTTCTTTTTTAAACTTCTCGACTTTATCAAGTTTTCCTGAAAAATTGGTATTCGCGAAAACGATCTGACCGTTAAGCACTTCCGCTTCTAAACGTGAAAGGATAGGACAGTGCTGATTTAATTCTTCAATAATCACCATCGCTTGATATTTTTGCAAAAGTTGTTCTTGTGTTTCCTGCTGCGCAAAAGCGGAGACAAAAGTTACGAGATAACAAATAAATAAAGCGAGTACTGTTTTCAAATTTCCGCCTTTCATTATTAAAAGTTTTTAAAATTTAGCGCGGCAATATATATTACAACAAATTGCGGCGAAATTATTATTGTGATTTTCTTGAAAGTGAATTTAAAGCTTCATCAATCAGAAACAAATCCGTAAGCAACGCTCTAAGGTGAATTGATGCATTTAGGTTATCAATAATCTGAGACCCGATTGAAGGAAGTGACATCACCATTTCAACAGCGGCTTTTGATTTTTCTGCATCAACTTTGAGTACATCTATAAAGTGTGAATATAGGTGATCATCCGATTGGATTACATCTTTGACTTCATTCTCAAAATCTTCCGCGACCGTCTCTAATCCTTTGATCAGACCTTCAAGGAAACCTCTAATAGACGGACCATCACCACCGCTGGTATATTCAAAGTCTCTTCCTTGCGCAGCGTAAGCCAACATAAACTCATACCCTGATTCAATAGCATCAACTGTTGCGCGTAATTTTTCTTTATTCTGTTCGCTCATTACTTGAATTCTTTCTTGATATATTATTATACGTCCCAACGATCGGGATCATGGTTATCATTAAATTCTTGTCTGGTGATCCACCCTTTAAACATGGACCTTAAAAAAGGTGCTTTTTCCGGTCGAAGTGAAAAATAGATATGCATCATTACTGAACTAACAAAAAGCAGCGTGGATATTCCGTGCAAAACATAAATAATGCCCCAAACCGCAGCACCGAAAATAAATGGATCACGTTCCCAAAACGGCGTATCAATTTTAAGAAGCATTAACCATCCGGTTGCCAAAGAAACTAGGCTAAAAAAAGTAATGCCGTGATGCATCAATTTTTGCTCAAGTGAATATTTTCCGCCTTTATAATGACCTCCCGATGCGATAAATTCGCGGACATCTGAAATTGAAATCCACATAGATTTAAGCTTCGTCGGGCTTAAAGACCGACCAATATGTATAAACACCGCAAGAGTAAGCGCAACGCCCGCAATCCAATGCGGCTCGACCCAATCAAAGTTAACGCCAAGTACCGGCAATATACCAGTCGCCAATAAAGTTAAAATACACGCCGCCATCAACCAATGGAAAATGCGGCTTATACTTGTATGGCGAATGACGTGATCTTCATTTTCATTCATATTATTTAATCCACTATTCCTAGTGCCTTTTTTACATTCCCTCTATTTTGTGTCTAGACTCTGCTGACATCAACTTATATAGTTACCTTACCTCATAACGGGAGGCAAAAAATATCTCAAGGAAAATTAGAAAAATATTATAGAGATATGAAAAATCAGTTTTTGATGTCCATCGAATAACCAAAATTGGGATGGAAAAATAAAGATGTACTTTTTATGTCTGTATAATATGTTATGATATAATATATGGGATTACTTTTAAAGTGGAGGAGCACTATTTAATGCAGAAAAAATTCAGTTCAGATCGTTACGATCCTCTGGGCAGCGATAGAGATGCGCTATCAAGACGTCATTTTATTAAAGGCGTTATCGCCGCAGGTACGGTTGCTGGCGCAGCTGGTCTAATGACTAGTTGCTCAGACGGTTCAGATAATTCAGAGGGAGCACCCGCAGCAGGTTCTGTAGAAAGGCTCGTTTCGATTAATGTTAATGGCAATGTTCGTCGTGTCGATGTAATGCCAAACGAGACACTCGCACAAACGCTACGTAACAAACTCAGCTTAACTGGAACTAAACTCGGTTGTGACCGTGGTTCTTGTGGTGCTTGTACAGTTATGATCGACGGCGTTACTCAAAATAGTTGCTCTGTTCTTACTCACACGGTTCGCGATGCAAGTGTTGTTACGGTAGAAGGTGTTGGTGGCGCAAATGGTGAAATTCATCCTGTACAACAAGCGATGATTGAAGAACTTGCTCCGCAATGTGGATACTGTACGCCGGGCCAAGTGGTTTCAGGTGTTGCTTTACTTCAAAGAAATCCAAACCCAACACGCGAAGAAGTCAGGCAAGCGCTTGCCGGAAACTTGTGTCGCTGTGGTGCTTATAATAACTATGTAAACGCCATAGTTAAAGCAGCGGGGAGCGCATAACAATGGCATTTAACTTAATTGGTAAAGACTTTACCCCACACGACGTTCGTCCGAAAGTATTGGGAACCGGTAAATATACCGAAGATTTCCGTAAAGAAGGCATGTGCTACATGAAAATGTTGCTTTGCCCTATGCCGAGCGCAAACGTAACCAGCTTTGATGCCTCAGAAGCATTAGCGATGCCAGGTGTGCTTGGTATTCTAACGGCAGATGATGTGCCGGCAGTAGAAGAACCCAGCTATCCCATGCTAACGAATAAACCTCGTCAGCTTGGTATGCCTATCGCCGCTATAGCTGCTGAAACGGAATCAATTGCTGCTGACGCTCTCGAAAAAATCAAAGTTGCCTATGAGCCACAACCATTTGTTCTTGATCCATTAGAGAGTTTATATCCCGGTGGTACAAATGCTCTTGAAAGCGGTAACGTAACAGGTGGTGGTGAAGGTCCAATTCACACTGTGAAATGGACAGCCCGCGATTTCGCCGAAGCTGGTGATGAAAAATTGCCAATGGGTGCCGCTCCTGTTGAATGGAATGTTGGTGATGTTGAAACGGCTTTTGCGGAAGCCGCACTTATCATTGATGAACCATTTGTAACAGCAAGTTCCACCCACCAAGCGATGGAGCCAAGAAGCGTTCTTTCATATTGGGAAAACGGCAAATGCTATATCCACGGCTCGTCACAAAGTCAATCTTGGATGATGCCTGGCCTCGCTCGGATGATGGATGTATCTTTGGATAACCTTGTTTATATTGCTGAATATTGTGGCGGTGGCTTTGGTGCTAAAGCATCGCCATATGCTGTGCAAGGTATGACCGCCTTTATGGCTAAAAAAATCAATCGCCCAGTTATGCTTCGCGTTACACGCGCCGAGGAATATCACCTTGGTGGCACTAGGCCTGGTTTCCAGGGTCAGATCAAAATGGGTTTTGACCAAACAGGTAAGATGACTGCTGCTGATCTTTATATTGTTCAATCCGGTGGTCCGAACCGCGGCTCCGGTGACTATTCCGCCGCAGCTGGTGCAGTTGCTTTGGTCTATACACCAACTAACATGCGCTTCCGTGGCGCGGCAGTTGTAACAAACAAGCCGTGGCACGTGTCACAGCGTGGTCCGGGACAAAATCAAATTGCCTGTATTATTGAGCCACTTCTTGACCGTGCAGCCAAAGAGCTTGGTATAGACCGTATTGCTATTCGTGACCTTAACGCGCCAGATGCAGACGTTATATTTACTGACCGTGAAAGTACCGTGACAAGTATGTATCTTAAAGATGCCTTTCAAATGGGTTCTGAGCTTTTTAATTGGGAAGAAAAGAAAAAACTTAGCGGACAACGCAACGGTACCAAAGTTATTGGTGTTGGCGTTGGCTCTGCCTATCATTCAGCCGGTTCTAACGGCTTTGATGGTTTAATCTCTATTCGCCCGGACGGAAAGCTTTATGTTCACTCTGGTGTTGGGAACCTCGGTACATACTCATATGCCGGAACGTCCCGTGCCGCGGCTGAAGTTCTCGGTTGTTCATGGGAGAATACAGTCGTTCTTAACGGTGATAGCCGTCATGGCCTGCCCTGGACGCTTGCGCAGTTTGGTAGCAACTCAACCTTTACCAATACAAGAACAAATTATGCCGCTGGCAATAAAGCAAAAGAAATGCTTCAAAATCTTGCCGCGCAAGAATTTGGTGGCGCAGCTGAGGATTATGATGTTGCGGACGAGAAAGTTTTCGCCAAAGCGGATAGTGCAAAAGCAATGACCTTTGCAGAAGCCGCTCAAAAAGCAATTGAGCTTGGCGGTGAATGGGACGGCCATGAATATCCGGACAATCTTAACGACGTAACCAAGGCAGCAATGTCAACCGTTCAAGGCGTAGGTCTTGTAGCAGCCGCAAAAGACGAAATGCCAAAGGAAGGTAGCGTTCCCGGCATGGCGACTGGATACTGCATGATTGAACTTGATACTGAAACTGGTAAGTTTGAAATTCTTGAATATCATTCTGTAGCCGATTGCGGAACTGTTATGCATCCAAAAGGTCTGGAACAACAGCTTCGCGGCGGTGCGGTAATGGGTATTGGTGAAGCGGTTCTTGACCGCATGGTTTATGATCCTCAAAATGGTCTTTGTGCCACGGTTGGTCTATATCAAACCAAACCACCTACCATCCTGGATGTTCCTAGTCTTATGGAAATGAGTGCGGTAAATAAACCGGACCCACAAAACCCATTCGGCGTTAAGGGTGTCGGTGAACCAGCCATGGGCTGTGCCGCTTCAGCACTTCTTTCTGCGATAAGTGACGCAACCGGTACATATTTCAACCGTACACCGGTTGATCCAGATATGATCATCAACGCGCTTGCGGGACAGCCGCAATCGTTTAAACCATTACAAGTAAACGTATAATAGGAAGGTAAGAATATGACTAAAGATATGATGCCGAGCTTTAATCTGTTTCAACCCGCTGACGTTGAGAGTGCTGTGAGCCTTCTTAGTGATGCAGGTGAAAATGGATGGGCAATGGCTGGAGGCCAGGATAGCTTAGATTGGTTCAAAGACAGAATCAAACGACCAACAACGGTTGTAGACCTTAGTGGGATTACTTCGTTAGTTGGCATTAGCGAAACCACTGATGGCGTTGAAATTGGTGCGCTAACCACGCTAACTGATGTTGAGAACAATCCTATTATAAAAGAAAAATATGGTCTTCTTTCAATGGCAGCTAGCCGTGTAGCGAGCCCGCAAATCAGAAACAAAGGCACTCTTGGTGGCAACATCAGTCAGGATGCCCGTTGCTGGTATTATCGTAGCGGTTTAGATTGTTACCGCGCTGGCGGCAATACATGTTACGCCGATACACCAGAAGGTATGAATAGAGAACATTGCCTTTTTGGTGCTTCAAGATGTGTTGCTGTTACCCCATCTGACACTGCGGTAGCTATTGTTTCACTGGAAGCAAGTATGGTTATACAGGGTCCGAATGGCGAGAGAGTTGTTGCAGCTGAAGATTACTTCATTGGCCCGGCGATCGATATTACTCACATGACGGCATTAAAACCGGGCGAAGTCTTGACCGCCATACGCATTCCGGCGAAATGGGCTGGTGCTAAATTTTATTTTGAAAAAGTAGCCGACCGTAACACATGGGATTTCCCGCTAGTCAACATTGCATCGGCGATACAAATGTCCGGCGATACAATCGAGGATATTCGCCTTACTTGCGGTGCTGTTGAGTGTGTTCCAAAGCGACTTAATGTTGTCGAGGATATTGTTCGCGGTAGTGCGGCAAACGAAGAAACAGCTGAATTAGGTGCTGGCGCGGCGTCACGTGGTGCATCTCCACTTAATTATAACCATTTCAAAATTCCTCTTATGGAAAATCTCGTTAAAAGAGCGATTAGAGGTTAATGGAAATTCTTCGTTACAGCAGGGATATGTATGGCCAGGAAGTATTGGTGGGGGTCTCGTGGGACCTTCTGCCTTTCTTTGCCGGGGCGGCCCTGATTGTGATTGTAGGCCACTTAACATTTCGTCTGATCGTTGACGCGAAACAAAAATAGTGATTTTTATATCACGCATTAAAAGCCCCCTAATTTTAGGGGGCTTTTTTACGATTACGCACAACTCAATTGCAATCATATAAATGATTAGATAACATCGCATCTATGATACCATATGGAAAACAAGATATTAACCAGGAAGACATTGATGCCGTCATCGATGTGCTACGATCGGATTTTATCACGCAAGGTCCAAAAATACCTGCTTTTGAGAAGTCATTATCGGATTATACGGGGGCAAAATATGCATGTGCTGTCAACAGTGGAACATCCGCCCTTCATATAGCCTGCCACGCTCTAGGGGTAAGTAAGGGTGATTTGGTCTGGACGTCCCCGGTTACATTCGTTGCATCTTCAAACTGCGCACTTTATTGTGGCGGTGATGTCGATTTTGTTGATATTGATAAGACAACATATAATATTTCAGTCGCGGCGCTTGAAGAAAAGTTAATTAAAGCAAAACAAGAAAACAAACTGCCCAAAGTTGTCATACCGGTTCATTTATGTGGGCAATCTTGTGATATGGAAGCTATCGCAAAGCTTGCAAAAGAATATAATTTCAGAGTGATCGAGGATGCCTCCCATGCTGTAGGGGGCAAATATCAAAATGAACCCATTGGGAACTGTAGATATTCGGACATTACCGTATTCAGCTTTCATCCAGTTAAAATCATTACCACTGCGGAAGGTGGTATGACTATGACGAATAATGAAAAACTAGCTGAAAAATTAAATTTGGCCCGCAGTCACGGTATCACACGTGATGAAAGTCTTATGACCGAAACAAGTCATGGACCTTGGTATTATCAGCAAATTGATTTAGGTTTCAATTACCGCCTCACCGATATTCAGGCAGCACTGGGTATCAAGCAGATGAAGCGTATCGACGAATTTGTCAAAATTCGCAACAGCTTGGCAAATCGATATGATGACCTTCTCAAGGATTTACCTATACGGACACCACTACAACCATCTTACTGTTATTCAGCACGTCATTTATATGTTATCCGGCTTAAAGATCAAAATAACCATAAAGCCATATTTGAAAAAATGCGCGATATGGGAATTGGCGTAAATCTTCATTATATTCCTGTCCACTTGCAACCTTATTATCAAGGTTTGGGTCATAAAATGGGTGATTACCCCGTAGCAGAAGAATATTATACATCGGCCATAAGCCTTCCTCTATACACCCTATTAACACACGCTCAACAAGACGAAGTTGTTGCTGCATTAAAATCTGCTCTCGCTTAATTACCTGTTAATTTTTCCTATACAAATCAGCTGATTTAAGGCACTTTATTAAATTAAAAAATTAATAAGGGGAACAAAAATGCGTCTCACAGCATCCGTCAAAATCATCTTCTCTCTCGTTCTAAGCTTACTGTACAATCAGATATTATTCATTTCAACTAGTGTCGCTACCGACACTGTCAGCCCATCATTGTTTGAAAGTAAAGAATGGCGCCTTATCGGGCCATTTCGTGGTGGGCGAGTGCTCACGGTAACTGGCGTAAAAGGTGATCCTCTTACATATTATATGGGTGCCGCAGGCGGCGGTGTCTGGAAAACAGAAAATGGTGGAACAACATGGGAAAACAAATCCGATAAAGATTTCAATGTCGGTACCATAGGGGCTATTGCCGTTTCACAATCTGATCCTAACGTGGTTTATGTTGGAACCGGAGAAGCCCCTATCCGTGGTGTCACAACAAGCCACGGGGACGGCGTTTATAAATCTACTGATGCTGGTGAAACCTGGACGCATATCGGTTTACCAAAAGCTGGCCAAATATCAAAAGTCCAAATTCATCCTACCAATCCCGACACCGCCTATGTCGCTGTGCAAGGAAATATATGGGGTCCAACTGAAGAACGGGGTATATACCGTACTAAAGACGGCGGTTTGACGTGGGAACAAGTATTAAAAGTGAATGACCGCACTGGTGGTGGCGATCTTTCAATGGACCCTACCAATCCACGAATATTATATGCAGCGATGTGGCAACATGGCCGCACACCCTGGTATATCGAATCCGGTGGACCCGACGGCGGCATATTTAAAACCACCGATGGCGGCGATAATTGGGAAAAGTTATCGGGCGGTCTTCCTGAAATGATTGGTAAAGTTGGCGTTGATGTATCTGCAAGCAATCCAAAAAGAATTTACGCCGTTGTCGAAGGCGACATGTATTCAGAAGACGGCGGTGTTTACCGTAGTGACGATGGCGGCAAATCATGGAACAATGTCAGCAGTGGCCGCCTTACCCACACACGTGCGTGGTATTATAATCATATAACCGCCGATCCCGTGGACGAAGATACAGTTTACGTGATGAACGTACCCTTTTTAAAATCAATAGACGCAGGGAAAACATGGGCAATTATTAGCCTTCCTCATGGTGACACACACGATACCTGGATTAATCCTACCAATAATAAGAATATGATAAATGCAAATGACGGTGGAGCAACGGTTACATACGACGGCGGTAAAACATGGTCGAGCATAATGAACCAGCCAACCGCACAGTTTTACCGGGTCGCAACCGATAATATGATGCCATATCGAATTTATGGCGGCCAGCAGGACAATTCGACTGTCGCCATTACTTCTGAATCATTTTCCAGCGGCATCGGTGTAGATGATTACTATGCGGTCGGCGGCGGTGAAAGTGCACATATCGCATTTGATGAAAATAACCCTCGACTTGTTTATGCCTCCACTATTAACGGTACATTGACCGAGGTTGACACGGAAAACTGGCGCAGAAGACCCATTAAGCCTTACCCGGAATATGTTTATGGGATGGAATCCAAAAACTTAAAATATAGAACCAATTGGAACGCACCAGTGGCGTCATCCCCCCATGATCCGAGCATTATCTATTACGGAACTGATAAAATATTGAGAAGTTCTGACCGCGGTGTAACCTGGACCGAAATAAGTCCCGACCTCACCCGTAACGATAAAAGCAAGCAGGGATTAAATGGTGGGCCACTTACGGCGGAAAATGTAGGAGCAGAATTTTATGGTACTGTGTTTTACATTGTTGAATCGGCGCATGAAGAAGGCGTTATCTGGTCCGGAAGTGATGACGGGTTGATTCAACTAACCCGTGATAATGGTCAGACATGGCAAAATGTTACGCCAAGAGGATTACCGGAAGCACAGATTAATGCCATTGAAGTCAGCCCGCACGATCCGGCAACGGTTTATGTTGCGGTCGCTGGCTACAAAATGAACGATTTTTCACCTTATATTTACAAAACAGAAAATTATGGTGAAAGTTGGAGCCGTTTGGACGGTGACATTGATGAAAATACCTTTGTTCGCGTTGTTCGCGAAGACCAAAATAAACAAGGCGTGCTTTACGCAGGTACAGAGGCAGGTATGCTGGTCTCATTTGACGATGGTGATAACTGGCAAAGTTTAAAACTGAATATGCCGCCCGTCCCGATAACTGACCTGACAATTCGTCAGGGGGATCTTGTCGCCGCAACTCAAGGGCGTGGTTTCTATATCATTGATGATATTGCTATATTTAGCCAATTATCTGATGAACTGGCTGAAAAACCAATACATGTTTTTGCACCTAGCGCAACACATATGATAAGAGGACGGCGTACCGCTAGACAGTTTGAAGGCGCCAATCCCCCGAACGGCGTTATTTTATCCTACCATATCGCTGATGAACATGAAGGCCCTCTTACCATTGATATTTTTGATGCAAACGGCAATGGTGTTCGTAACTATTCGAGCGAAGCAAGCGATCATGATCGATGTGTGATTGGTAATATGTCGCCAAGGCGAAAAAAAACCATTAATTACCCTTCTAAAAAGAAAGGAATGAACCTCTGGAATTGGGATATGCAACGCAATGGCATCACATGTATCGAAGACATCAGGCTTTTCGTAGGATTTAACGGCGCAACAGTTATGCCGGGTAAATACCATGCCCGTATTTCCATTGGCGAAGTCGAAGAAATGGTGGAATTTGAACTTCTCCCTGATCCGCGCGTTGATGCTACCGCACAAGAATACGCATTTTTGGAAAGTAAAATTTCGGAAGGTACCAATTTGATGAATGAAATCTTAGGTGATCTCGATAATATTCGAAAAGCAAGACGACAAGTCAGGTCGTTAATGACTGATTATGGCGGTGATATTAGCCTGATCGACAATGGTCAACAAGCTATAGACAAGATCGGCGATTGGGAAAAGAAAGTCACTCAAGTATATTTTCAGGTGCTTGAAGATGAAGATGCATGGCCAAGCATGATTGATGTGCAAGTAAAGCACGTTGTTGATGTAATGGATGGTGCCGGTGCACCCGTTGCTGCTGGCGCGCTACAAAGGCTCGAAGATTTGAAAATTCAATGGACTTCATTAAAATCTGAGTTGGAAGCAATCAAGTCTAGCAATATTGCAACGATAAATAATTGGGCAGATCAAAACGATGTTAAACATGTTACCTCGCAATAGAATTGTTCGTGCATTACTCGTTATTTTTATTGTTGCTTATGCCAACGCCAAGGCGGCTGACATTAAAATCGGCCGATTTGCAACAACACCTGATGGCGGTTGGAATGCCAACGCCTACTGGCTAGAAAGCGATGAAGGCATCGTTCTTATCGACGCATTATTGCTCATAGAAGACGCCAAACTTTGGGCAACGATGTTAAAATCGCTAAATAAACCCGTAAAGGGACTTATTATTACTCATTATCATCATGACCATACCGGTGGCATAAACACGCTTTTGAATGAACTTGGTCCCTTCCCCGTTTATAGCAGCAAAGGAACGACCGATACTCACGAAGCATCAAACAAATTTTCTTACGGCTTTACCACAAGTAAATACGGTGACAGATTTGATACAACATTGGTAAAACCTGATCATCCGATTGTTGGGAAAGAAGAAATTGAACTTGCGGGTATAAAATTGATCATTGAGGATATAGGCCCAGGCGAAAGCATGAATGCCACCGTTATTTATCAACCGGAATTGAAAGCACTATTTTCCGGCGATGCGACAGTTCATCATACCATCACCTATACGACTGAAAACCGTTCGATGGAAATGCTACACCAACTTAGGCATCTTAAAGAAGCTTACAATGAAGTTGATCTTATTTATTCGGGGCACGGCGACCCTGCGCCGTTAGCCCATATTGATCTACAAATCGATTATATAGAGTTTTCCCAAAATCTCGCGAAGGAAATAATAGCAAAAGAGGTTTATAAAGACCCCAAAACTGGCAACATTAACAGAGAAATAATCGATAAATATTCATTCTTCATTATGGATAATTTCAAGGTTTTAACCGCTTATGGTTTTCCACAACTTCAAATGACGGCGCAAAATTTAATCGGTATAATACAGGAATTTGAAAAGTAAGGGTGCAGTATCAAACATAAAAAATGCAAATAAAATCAATAAAGTAATCATTTTTTTACTAAAATTTCGTAAGGGTAGTAAAATATATTAATTATCCCTTGGGAAGAAATATTAATGCTAAGTCATAATAAAATAAAACCTGTCGTATTCGATAAAGATTATCAACCGACACTTTGTATTGTTATCGATACAGAGGAAGAGTTTGACTGGGCAAAACCACATTCACGAGAAGCTACTGCAACACTGGCAACATCCGAGCAATACAGAGCCCAGGAAATATTCGCAAAATATGACGCGATACCAACATACGTTATGGATTATTGCATTCTGAGCCAGTCTTCTTCTGCGACAATTATGAAAGATATGTATGACCAAGGTATCTGTGAGATCGGCACCCATCTACACCCTTGGATTAATCCTCCGCACGACGAAGAAGTCAATGCCTTTAATTCTCTTCATGGCAACCTTCCGATTGAATTAGAAAGAGCCAAAATTAAAGAGTTGACCAGTGTTTTTAAAGGTATCTTTAACCGCCATCCACTGGTTTTTAAGGCCGGAAGATACGGTGTTGGTCCAAATTCCGGAAAATTATTGAAAGAAGCCGGCTATAAAATAGATTGCTCTGTCGTACCAAACTTAAATATGAAGAACGAAAATGGCCCAAGTTTCCTGGACTTACCAGACACACCTTATTGGTTTGGCGAAGAATTGGATATGCTTGAGGTATCCTTAACCAAAGGTTTTTATGGAAATTTTAGAAAACTGGCAAAACCCTTCAGAAAAATGCTCATATCTGAATTCGGCGAAAAAATGATGTTACGAGGCATTTGCTCCAAGCTGGGCTTATTCGATCTGGCGACTTTGACGCCTGAAGGCCTTGGCCTAGATGACCTGATCCCACTTCTAAAAACTCAAGTCGCTGACGGACATAAAATAATATCACTCACTTACCATAGTTCTACATTAAAAATTAACGGATCACCTTATGTTACATGCGAAGATGACAGAGTAGCATTTCTTAACACTATTGACCGTATATTAGATGTTTTTACCAATGAAATTGGGGGACGTATTGTCCCTATTCTAAACCTTTATGATGAATTGAAAGAAAAATAAAAATGGCAATTCAGACAAAATGCCTGCCCTTTGAAGAATGTGAAAACCTAAAAGAAAAATGGTTGTCGATAGAAAATGAAGCGAAGCCAGATTTCATGATGAGCTGGACCTGGATCGGCACATGGATTGATAGCGCGATAAATGACTGGTCCGGAGATTTTTTAAATAATGCCTTTGTTATCGAAAGCTATTTGGACGACGCACTTATCGCCCTTGGTATTTTAGTTCGAACTCAGAACCATCGTCATGGATTTATAAACTCTACCCAGCTTTATCTACATAGAGTGGGTGACCCCCAATTTGACATTTTATGTCAGGAATATAACGGTCTTCTGTGCAAAAAAGAATTTGAAGCAGATGCAAGCAAAGCAGCAGCCGAATATTTAATTTCTCTCGATGATGCAAGCTCAGTAATTGGAAAATGGGATGAGATCGTCATAGCAAGTGCCGAACCAGACGCCGTCGATCCTTTTCTAATACCCGGACTAGATCGTGAACTTATCAGTACAACCAACACTTATATCGTTGACTTAGATAACGTCAGACAAAGTGAACAGTCTTATTTGTCTTCTTTATCTAAAAATACCAGATATCAAATAAACAGATCCATAAAGATCTATCAAAAATCCGGTGGAATGAATTTGCAGTTTGCCAAAAATGCGGAAGAAGCCTTTGAATTTTTTACCGAATCTGCTGATGTACATAAAGAACGTTGGCTTAAAGAAGGGGATGTTTCTCAGTTTGATTTGGAAGTGTGTATGAATTTTCATAAAGCACTCATGAAGGAATCATGGAAGAATAATGAAATTGACCTTATTCGCATTACCATCGGAAATGATCAGTCCGATGAACAACAATATGTGGGCATGCTTTACAATTTCATTTATAATGGACAGGTAAATTTCTATATGTCTGCACTTACCTATGAAAGTAATCCAAAATTAAAACCGGGCATGGTTGCTCATACATTCTCAATTGAACACTATTTGGATAAAGGTCTAAAAGTTTATAATTTTATGGCCGGAGATAGTCGGTATAAACGAAACCTCGGCAATCAAAAAGAACTTATGCTTAGCTATAATTATAAAAGACCGAGGCTGATGTTTTTCATCGAAAAAGTCCTCAAAAAAGTAAAATCGGTCATAAAGAAGAAATAAGTTTAATAATATACAGCTATTTTTCTATATAACATATTGATACATAAACAATTTATTAAAATGTGATATATGTACAACAGTTGTATTTTTGCCAAAAATAAACGTGATATTTATGCAACATTAATTCAAATACCTTTAAATATACCCGTCATCATCTCTCTTTTTTTACCAAATCCTTTTTTCTTCTCGATCTCAAACCCGGCTTCAATTAGTCCTCTGCGTACGGCACCAGCCGCGCTGAAAGTCGCCAATTTAGCACCGCTATTTGAACGGATTGCCATCACAGACATTAATTCTGGCGACCACATATCCGGATTCTTCGTCGGCGAAAATCCATCCATATACCAGGCATCAACTTTAAAAGATGATTGCGATAATTGCTCACGACTATCGCCAAACAGCAAGGTTAACTTTACACGGTCATCAAATAGTAAATCGGTTTCAAGATACTTGCTTAACATTTCTTCTACATATTGTGTGAGTTCGCGCCAATGGATCGCATTTAATATGTCAGCACGACTAAGAGGATGTTTTTCGGTGGCAATATAATGAAGTTTCTGATCGTCCGATGTTGTTTCTAACCATATGTGCACGGTATTTAAAAAATTGAGCCCTGTGCCAAACCCCAGCTCGCAAATTGTGAAACGCATTTGATTTTTCCATACATCTGGCGCACTGATACCATCAAGAAATACTGCTTTACTTTCCGCAAAGCCGTCATCTGTGGAAAAATATATATCATCATAGATTGCTGATCGTGGCGGTTTCTTCATTTTTATATATCCTGTCGGCCACTAGCCCACATATTTTCCACAAGCCCCAAGTAAGTATTATTGAAACATATCCATCAAGTGCATAATGCCAGCCCAAATGGACAGAGCCAATTTGAATTAGGATCAAGAATATTAGCATCCCGTAACCTATAAATTTACTGACTTGCTTGCCTGACAGGTATAATAATGTCGTAACCGACAAATGCATACTTGGCATAGCTGATATACCACTACCCACATTGACGTCCGACTTAATATAATCTGCCCATAAGGTTTCCTGCACATCAAGCGCGAACAAACGCATCCAGCTACCGTCCAACTGATCATTAAATGAATATAAATCAGCCATTAATGGCCCGAATATTAAATTATCTCCGGTCACATTTCCGTAATATACGGGTCCAGCCGATGAAAACCAAACTGCCATAAGAGAGCCAAATAAAGGCCACGCAATTATAAATGATATTAGGTATTGCAATCGTTTTTTGCCAAGATCAACATTTACCACTATCCACAACGTGTAATAAAACATTATGAAAAACCATAAATTATAAAAGAAATTCAAGAAGGATGATCCAAACGGCGAGCCAAAAATAAAATGCGTAATACGCCAAGGGTCTACGCCGAAATGCACGGCGCGATCCGCTAACATTAGAAACTCATCCAAATAAAACGGTTTGAGAATTGGAATGATAGATTTCATCGACGAGAAAAGAGCGATAAAAATAGGTAGAAACAAGAAAGGGATTATAAAAGATATTAAATAATCTGCGTTAAGCCAGCATTTCTGAAAATCCGACTTTATTCGCCCCACCCCTCGTTTGTCTCTATCATATGATACATAGCGAAACATATAGAAACTGCCCTTGATAAAGACGATCAGCCCTAAACTGAAATAAACCATAAAATCATAAAGTGCTGGCCTGTAGTATCCGGTTAAGTCGTATGACCACATTACTATATAAACAAGCGCGGCATGCCCGATGAACATTGTTAACAAAAAAGCATTACCCCTCATCAAAATAGGGTCAAGCTTAATTTTACTTGATATATTAGCCTCCTTCGTCATAATTTTGTCCTATAATTCGCCGAACGCAGAATGGTATTTGACCTGACCCGTAATTCCCCTAAGGGCATTTTCTTTTAATTCCAAAACCATGAAATTTTCCGCAGGCGCATCATATTCGCAAGTGATATTAAAGTCAGTAGATTTACTAAATCCAAATCGCGGATAGTAACCCGCGTGACCGAGCACGACTACCGCGCTAATTCCCTGTTTGCCGCATTCTTCCAAACCTCGCCTTATCAGCGCAGAACCATATCCTTTATCTTGCTCGTTTGGTGTTATTGCCACTGGTGCTAATCCCATTAACATTGCTCCCTGCTGACTGGGTATAGTAACGGGCGAAAACATAATATGACCTACTACTTCGCCCTTCTCGTTTTCTGCGACCATCGAAATTATTGGAGACGCACTATTCCTCAGCTCATCGACTAATTTTGCCTCACCCGGTCCGTTAAAGGCCAATTCATGAATATTTCCTACCAGATTAAAATCTGTTTCAATTTCCATCCTTAGTTTCATTTTCGTGTACTTTCCAGTCGCCCAGCAAGTAAGGGCTTATGTTTCAATATGGCTGCTACCATGAAATCGACAAAGGCTCTTATGCGTGCTGTTTTTTGTAAATCACGGTGCAATAATATCCAAATACTATTTGACGGAATTACTTCGGTGTCGGGTACTCGGGATAATTTGGGTTCAACATCGCCCAAAAAACACGGAAGCAGCGACAAACCCAAACCACCTTTCGCGGCTTCAATTTGCAATGCATTTGAAAATATTTTGTGCCGAATTGGTAACGTCGGAAATGGAGTATCTTTTACCCAATTGTGATAAGGCTTATCCTCACCCCAACCGATCCAAGAATGCTTCTCCGGGTCCATTGTGGCAAAGCTTCTCAAAAATTCTTTTGATGCGTAAACCCCTTTTGAGTATTGAATAATTCTGCGTCCCACTAAATCATCGTTAACGTCAGGTGCCATGCGGATTGAAACATCCGCTTCCCCACGGGCAATATCGGAATAAGAATGGGACGCCTCAACATCAATTTCAATTTCGGGAAAGTGCCTGGTAAATTCAACAAGTTCATTTGCCAAAAATGATCGAAGCATAGCCGGAGGTACGATAACCCGCACAATGCCTGCTGGCTTAGTATCTCTACCGCTGATTTTTCGTTCAACAGACAGCATCTCTGATTCCACTTTTTCAGCAGAAATCATTAAAGTTTCACCCGCTTGCGATAAAAAGAACCCTTCAGGTTTTCTATCGAATAAACGGGTATTAAGACTGGTTTCTAATGACTGAAGTCTGCGGGTGATAGTCGCATGATTAACACGAAGCGAACGGGCCGCCCCTCTTAATGAATTATTGCGAGCGACAGCAAGAAAAGTATTTAGATCGCTCCAGTTAGTGGATGAAAAATTATCCGTCATGGTTAGTATTATATATCTTTTATCAAATTATGTAACCAGTTAAGTTGAAAAATATAATTTTGTTTCATGATGTAATAATAATTGTAGAAAGATTTAAAGCATGGTTAAAATAACAAGACGTAATTGGCTGACAAAAGCTTCGGCATTCGCAGGGACGTTAACGGTAGGAAGTGGCATCGGTATTAAATCAGCTATTTCTCAACAAAGACCTAATCAATTGAGCGACAATATGGGTACAACCTCTTCTATTCTTGAACTAATTGGTAATACACCGCTTTTGCAACTTCGTAATATAGTACCAAAAGATCATGCAAGAATTTTAATAAAAATAGAGGCCGAAAATCCAACCGGTAGTATGAAAGATCGCATGGCACTCGCCATGATCGGAGCAGCAGAAAAAGATGGACGCCTAAAAAAAGGCGGCAGGGTCGTTGAATATACCGGCGGCAGTACGGGGGTCGCTTTATCATTTATCTGTAGCGTAAAAGGATATCCGATTGATATCGTAACCTCAGACGCATTCAGCTCGGAAAAACGCAACCACATGGTGGCACTCGGTGCCAATTTAACAATAGTTAAAAGCAAATTCGGAGGAATGGATGAAGCGCTAACCCGCAACCTGATTGAAACGGCAAGACTAATTCAGGAAGAAAAAGGCGGTTACTGGACCAATCAATTGAATAATGAAGATCAATTAGATAGTTACCATTCTATGGGGGAAGAGATCTGGCAGCAAAGTAATGGTAATGTAGATGCGTTTATCCAAGGGGTCGGTACCGGCGGATCATTGCGTGGAAATTCAGAAACATTGTTGAAATATAATCCCAACATTCATACAGTTGCCGTGGAGCCAGGTGAATCAGCTGTTTTATCGGGCGAAGAAGAAAGTTCACATAAAATAGAAGGCATCGGTGCAGGTTTTGTCGTTCCCCTTTGGAAACCGGAAATCATCAGAGAAATCGAAAAGGTTTCAACAAACGATGCTATGATCATGGCGAGGCGGCTGGCGAAAGAAGAAGGGTTATTTGCCGGTACGTCTACTGGTGCGAATTTAATCGCTGCATTAAAGAAAGCAAAAGAACTCGGCCCCAACGCAACTGTGGTTACAATAATGGTGGATTCAGGCATGAAGTATTTGAGCACACCACAATATAAAAGCGTAGAAAACTAAACCGCCACTATTGGCTTTTTGACCACCCTTGTTTAAGGTAAAGACTTAATCAACAAGGGTGGTCAAAGATGAAAATATTAAACTCTCTACTTCTCATAATTTACTTATCGATGTTCAGCGCGAATGCGAATGCCGAAATTTATGAAGTTACTATGAAGCCAGGCTCCGTTTATAATATGGCTGCATTCAAATTGTGGATAAATCCGGATGTAAAAAAGATACGCGGTATTCTAATGTTAAACCCAGGATCAAACGGGGACGGTCGCGGCAACGTCGATGATGAATATTGGCAAACATTTGCAAACAAACATGATTTCGCCCTGATGGGAACTTATTTAACCGACCATATGCATCCAAATATGATGATTGAAGATTATATTCAGGTAAGCAAAGGCAGCGGCAAGGCAATGATCGATGCCATCGACCATTTCGCAATGCAAAGTGGCCACGAAGAACTTTCTTACGCACCATTCTTACTTTGGGGTCATTCAGCCGGTGGTGAATTGAATTATGAAATTGCGGCATGGATGCCCGAACGGGTCATTGCTTTTGTCGTAAATCAGGGTGGTTATTATTATTCGTCCGTACCGCAAGAAGCTACAAGACAAACACCGGGTTTATTTCTTATCGGATTAACCGACCTTCCATCCAGAAATACTATGATAAAAGGTATGTATTTAACGAATCGCCGCGCCGGAGCCCTTTGGACGTTGGCAGAAGAAAAGGATGTCGCACACGAACTGGTCGGGGGCCGTGACCTGGCGGTCATTTTTTACGAAGAAGTTATGAAAAAACGCCTTCCCGAGAACGCGATGGGATATAAAGCCTTAAAACCGGTGGGAGAAGACATGGGCGTTTTAGGAAATCTATATACTCACGAAATTGGTGAAATGGATGAAGAAGTTAGAAAAGAAGCCACTTCATGGATGGTTTCAGAGAAACTAGCAAAAGATTGGCGAACATTTGTGACAAAAGAACGAAATTAAACTAGTCTGCTTTCAATTCCTGCTGCGTCAGGTTTACCCAATAACTGGCACCAACCGTTAGAAGGTCATCGTCATAATCATAACAAGGATTATGAAGCGGCGGTTGACCTTCTGCGTCCCCGGCACCCAGTAGAATAAAGCACCCCGATACCTGGCGCAAAAACTGTGCAAAATCTTCGGAACAAGTACAAGTAGTGCAATTTCCGTCGACATTTTCTTCACCAACAGTCTTAATTGCCGCTTTTACGGCTGCTTTGGTTTCTTGTTCTGTGTTATCTAAAACAATAAATTCCTTGGAATAATCGACACTTCCTTTAACGCCATGAGCAGCACTCACACCTGCTACTATTTCGCGCATTCTTTGCTCTATTTTTACTTGCACTTCTGGGGTAAGCGCGCGAACATCACCCTTAATGGAGACATTTGACGGAATTATATTGCGGGCACCATCCGTAATAAATTCCGTTACGGATAATACTCCCCATTCATTTGGGCCAAGGGTCCGAGAGACAATATTTTGCAATGCACTTACAATTTCTGCACCAACCACCAATGGATCAAGCGTCATATTTGGCATCGATGCATGACCGCCTCTGCCTTTAATATTTATCACAAAATTGTCTTCAGAAGTCATCATTTGCCCTGATTTTACGGCAACTTCACCTTTTGGTATTCCGGGCATATTATGCAAACCGTATATCGCCGCCATCGGAAAACGGTCTAATAATCCGTCGTTCATCATGGCAAGTGCACCGCGGCCGTTTTCCTCACTTGGTTGAAAAATAAAATAGACCGTACCGTCAAACTTACCGTGGTCTGATAAATATTTTGCGGCACCAAGCAACATTGTCGTATGACCATCATGGCCGCAGCCGTGAAAAATATTATTATGGATAGACTTATATTGATGCTCACCCATTTCCTCTATAGGCAGTGCGTCCATATCAGCGCGAAGACCTATTGCGTTATCGGAGAGCCCTTTTTTAAGAACACCGACGACTCCCGATCGACCAATACCGATATGAGTTTCAATGCCAAACGATCTAAGAAGTTCTGCCACTTTATTGGAAGTGCGGTTTTCATCAAAACCCAATTCAGGATGTTTGTGAATATCGTGACGCCACTTAAGCATATTCTTATATAACGAATTTATTTCTTCAATCACAACCTTCTCCCTCTACCGACCAACGCCTTTCTTACAGGTTAAAATTCCGGTGATAATAAGCGTAGCACCGATAAAATGATACATACCCAATGCCTCAGCAAATAATATCCACGCGAGGATCGCCGCGATCACGGGCTGAACAAGTAAGCTTACTGAACCGAATGCGGCAGGAAGGTGCGCCAGGGCATAGATAATCAATCCCTGACCAACCACATGTGTGAACCACGCCAGAGCAATAAGAGGCCACCATCCCAATAAAGTATTGGGCATAAAGTCACCGGTTTCATATAGGGCAATTGGTAATAAAAAAACGCTAGCAAATATCGCTGTACCAAGCATGACTGAAGCTGTTGAAAGGCTTTTACGGGCACTCGCACTAGCAATCATGTACCCGGCGTAAGCTATCGCAGTTGTAAGGCCGAGCATGTCACCGATAAGATTATCCGGGCTAAATTCAATGCTATGGCCCATAAGGGCCATTGCCCCGAGCAAAGCAATAAACATACCGCTGATAAATGTTTTGCTGTACCTTTCTCCGAAAAATAAAAATCCTCCTACGGCGGTGAACACCGCGGCCATATTCGCCAGTAACGTTGAATTTGCAACTGTTGTCAGTTTCACGGACCAATGCCATAATGTTAAATCCGTCGCAAAGAAGAACCCAACTATGATAAACGGCTTCAAACTTTTGAAATTTCTTATTTCCAGGAACTTCTCACCGTCTTTTTTTATTTCACAGTAACGCCAGACGAATAGTAACGGGATAGAAAACGCAAGGCGCCAGAAAGCAGATGACGTTGGTGTCACTTCAGCATAACGCATAAATATTGGTGCCGTACCAATAGCCACCGCACCAATTATAAGGGCGACGAAAGCGCGCACATTGATGTCACTGTCATCGTTACTCTCTAGTGGTTTAACCTGCACTGACACTTACATTTTTACCTTTTGATCGGGCTGTATAAAAATATATTCCTGTGATAGTCTACTTTAGGATAGATGCCTATATAAAAAATAGAAACCTGAACATTGGAAAGGAATAAGAAATGGCTAATGAAGGATACCATGAACCCGTAGAAGAACTCTCTGACCAGACAAAAGACATGCATAAAGCTATCGTTTCCCTTATGGAAGAATTAGAAGCAGTTGACTGGTATAATCAGCGTGTTGACGCCTGTAACGACGAAGAACTTAAGGCCATTTTAGCCCACAACCGCGATGAAGAAAAAGAGCATGCCGCAATGGTTCTTGAATGGATTCGCCGAAAAGACCCTACATTCGATAAGGAATTAAAGGACTTTCTGTTTACAGATAAACCGATTGCTCATTTATAACCTGAACATACGCTTGCGCATAAATTCTATACTCTTTTGTGCGCTTCACTTATAATTTCTTTTTTTAAAATTATACAGTCTTTCACCATGAGCTATCGCAGGTCTTCAATAATATAGTTTCGCAGCTCAATGTCCGAAACATCATCTTTTTCTATGTCTAGCCTGAAATCCTGTCCTTAAGGCCGCCACCATTTACAAAGCTAATATCGAAATCAAATTTTATTCTTTTATCCATCATGTCACCTTCGTCTATTAAATTCTGAAAATAGGTAGCAGTAAACAAAAGACAAATAAAATAAATTGAATTAAAATAAATGGTAAATTCGGTATATTAGAATTATAGTTATATTCTCTGATGATTTTCCTGTCTTCGTTCAGTCTCTATGCCGCCGGTATGATCCGTTCCAGCATTTTCAATCACAAGCAACTTGCATTCATTTTCGGCGAAGGGTTTATGCTCTACGCCAGCAGGTACGACGATAATCTCGCCCTGCTCCACCCAAACTTGTCGATCACGAAAATCCATTCTAAAGCGCCCTTCAATGACTATGAAAAGTTCATCTTGCCCGGGGTGATCATGCCAAATAAAATCACCTTCTATCCTTGTTAAATAAATATGATTATCGTCTATGTTGGCGATGATTTTTGGTGTCCATTGTTCACTAAATAAACTGAATTTTTCTTTTAAATTTAAGCTCTGCATAGTATTTCTCCTCGTGTATATATCTATTTATTCCGGTCTATTAAGTGGATATAAGCTTCAGCAAACCGCAACCCCAACTCCAACTGGCCTTCTGTATCAAAATGCAAATTATCATCCCATTTTGATAGTCCGTCAGCATCAACCATCGTGACATTCGGGTACTCGTTTTGAATTTGATATTGTTGTTTACGCACAGTGTCACGTGCGGGATAAAGTTCAGCCGGCGGGTCGACACGCCCCAATATAAATGGCGCGCTCCTCGCATCAAAATCAGTCCGAAAAGCTTTTATAAGTGTTATAATATTATCCAAATAATTGTTGCCAGCGGCAGGGAAACGCGCGTCTCTTTCGCCCTGCATCCATAAAATTCCATCGATAGATAACTTGTTCAGCTCTATGTCATTTAAGAATGACAGTTTGTTAAAAAATGCTATCATTTTTGAATATATAGGACCCTTTTCCGCGTCTTTGGTTATCGCCGCTGACCCGCTGTCCCAGTTAGGTGACCAGGCAAGAAGAGAACTTCCACCAACCGCGAATTTCAAAATCACTATTCGGTCTTCTGGATAATAGCGGGAAAGAGCATGGGAAAAAGTAATCTCAGGTCCAAATAAATTTTTGTTTCTCAATTCAATATTTGTGCTTTCTTTATAATTTTCACTGGAATATATAGCCACATTTTTTGCTATCATTTGAAATTTATCCGGAAGTTCTTTTACTTTTCCCTGACCAACCATATTTGATTGACCAGCGAGTATAAAATAACGATCTTTTGCAATAAGTTGGGCTGCTGTCAAAACCAATACAACAATTGTAATCATGCCCAGTCGTAAAATTTTAGCCATTATTTTCCTTTATATATCTATTCTGCTACGACTGACTATAGTTTAAAGAGCCGGAAAAGCCATATTGCGCTTAACCCGGCCGTAAACAAAACTCGAATCAATTGCTGCTATACCAGGTATGGTTGATATTTTTTCCCTGACAAACATCTCATAAGTCTTAAGGTCTTCACTTACCACATGCAGTAAATAGTCAGAATTCCCGGTCATTAAGTAACATTCCATCACTTCATCCAATTTTTCTATGCCGCTTTCAAATGATTGGATGCACTCATCCGAGTGTCTTTCAAGTCGAATATGAACAAACACCGTTAAAGGAATTCCATATTTGTCCTGATCCACGAGGGCCGTATATCCGACTAAAATTCCTTCGCTCTCCAACTTCCGTACTCGGCGCAAACACGGTGACGGTGAGAGGCTTACTTTATCAGCGAGATCCTGATTGGATAACCTTCCATCCTGCTGCAATACTCTTATAATATTTCTATCAATTGCGTCCAAATTATTTTCCTTAGCATAATCTGTCAATAAATTGTCATATTATAGCTAAATACGCAAGCACATTGCGAGCATCTTATGATATATATTAATCATCAATAACTTATTGGACTATCCCATGAAAACCTCCGATCAAAATAATAGCCACGATAATAATAGCAGTGAATTAGGTTTCGCCACCCGCGCCATTCATAACGGGTACGACTCATCCACAGAGCAAGGCGCGTTGGTCCCACCGCTTTACATGACGTCGACATTTACATTTGAAAGCGCAGAACAAGGTGCCGCACTATTTGCCGGTGAGCAAGAAGGTCACTTTTATAGCCGCGTTTCGAATCCAACCCTTTCACTACTGGAAACACGCATTGCTAGCCTTGAATGTGCTGAAGCCGCGTTGGCAACCGCATCCGGTATGGGCGCGATCACATCAACTTTGTGGACATTGCTCAAGCAAGGTGATGAAATCATCGTTGATAAAACGCTTTATGGCTGCACATTTTCTTTCATGCAACATGGCTTGACCAAATTTGGCATCACCGTAACGCATGTGGATATGCTTGATCCTGAAAATTTAAGATCAGCAATAACCGACAAAACCAAAGTGGTTTATTTTGAAACACCAGCAAACCCGAATATGCGTTTGGTTGAAATCGGCGCAATAGCCCAGATAGCCAAGGAAAATGGTGCCTATACGGTTGTTGATAATACCTATGCAACACCATACCTTACCCGTCCGATAACCTGGGGCGCAGATATCGTTGTTCATTCAGCAACAAAATATCTAGGCGGTCATGGTGATCTCGTCGCCGGGATGATCGTTGGATCAGAGGAGCTTATGACAAAAATTCGCCTTGAAGGACTAAAGGACATGACGGGTGCTGTCATGGCCCCGCTTACCGCATTTCAAATTATGCGAGGATTAAAAACTCTTGAAATCCGCATGGACCGCCACTGTCAAAGTGCTGAAATTATCGCCGAAAAACTGCAAAACCATCCCGCTATTGAAAACGTGTATTATCCGGGTTTGAAAAGTTTCGAACAATACGCTTTAGCAAAACGCCAAATGGATAAACCCGGTGGTATGATCGCGTTCGAATTAAAAGGTGGTATCGCCGACGGCGTCCGCTTTATGAATGAATTAAAACTTGTTAAGCGTGCCGTATCCCTTGGCGATGCCGATACATTGATCCAGCATCCTGCAAGCATGACCCACTCTACATACACTCCCGAGGAACGCACCGAACATGGCATTTCCGACGGGTTGATGCGCATCTCGATCGGTCTGGAAACGCCTGCTGATATTATTGAAGACTTGATTTGTGCACTTGACCACATATCTTCGCTGCAAAGCACGAATGAGCAAAATGTAGCCTAAAATTTTCGACCAATGCCTACACCAAATATCCACGGATTTATTTTTAAATCCGCTGTTACGCCGCCGCCATTGATGATTACATCCGTCTTCAGAAATAATTTTTTAACATCAACATTCAAAAACGTATTTTCCGTTAGCTCAATATCGGCACCAACCTGCAATGAAAACCCGAAACTGTCATTCAGATTAAAATCCGTGATCGCGCCACCGGCGGCTTTTTCACTGTAAAAGAACGTATAATTTACACCAGCACCAACATAGGGTTTAACACCGGTCCCCGTTTGCATATGATATTGTAGTGACAATGTTGGCGGTAATAACCAAACACTACCCAACTTCGTTGATGCGCCAAGTGCCGTATTAATTCCAACGGCGTTGTGCTTTGTCGTTGCAGCAATAAGCTCGAGTCCGATATTATCCGCAATAAAGTAAGTGAAATCTACTTCTGGCACAATTTGATTATCTAATCCGACTGTCCCTCCTATAGATGTCGTTGCACTTTCCTCTGGCATCACGTATATAGCGCGGCCACGAATAAATAAATCTCCCTGCGCCTGCGCCGCAGCGACCTCACTAATAAATAAACTTGTTATAAAAAGACCAATAGCAGCCATTAATTTTTTTGACATTTCATTTCCTCCTGTCAAGTTCTTGATAATTAATCAATACGCGTTTAAGGCAGGAGAAGTCTTTGATTAGGGTCAATTTACTGAATTAAATTCAATAACTTTATCTTGTTGTTTTTATAGAATTTGGTAAGCTCAGTTCCAAAATAAAGTGATGAGATATTTCTTTTAATGGCCACCCCGTTTATCATTATGAGTGCCCCTAACGGCGCACGCAGGCAAAAATCAGACCATCCAAAATTGCCCATCACCCCGCATGATATGGCAATTTGTGCTAAGCGTATTGTAGGCGGCGGTGCCAGTATTCTGCATTTGCATGTTCGCGATGATGCAGGCCAGCATACCCTTGACGTCGAATGTTACCGTGCGTCCATTGAAGCTGTTCGTGCTGTTGTTGGTCGGAATTTAATTATTCAGGCTACAACCGAAGCTGTTGGCATCTATAATCGGCAGCAACAAATGCAAATGGTCAAAACCTTAAAGCCTGAGGCAGTTTCACTCGCGCTTCGTGAGCTATGTCCTTGCGACGACGATCTTATCGTTTTTTCGTCGTTCATCAAATGGATGAAAGTAGAACATATTTTTCCGCAATATATACTTTATAATGAAACAGATTATAAACGCTTTGAAGATTATAGAAAACGCGGTCTGTTTGACGATGATAATCCGTTTGTGCTTTTTGTACTTGGCAGTTATCAAGGCCGCTCACCCGAAATTGAGGCGATGACGGAACAAATGATAAAAGTATCAAAGCAAACGACAACACACTGGGCAGTTTGCGGTTTTGGTGTTAATGAAAAAAACTGTGTTAAACACGCGGCTCTAAATCAGGGCCATATCCGCGTTGGTTTTGAAAATAATATTTTACGCAATCAGAAAGAACTTCTTACGGATAACGCTGAAATGATCAATTATTCGGCCACAGTATCACAATCGACAAACCGTCCGGTTGCAAGTGCCGCAGACGTTAGAAATATATTCAACTTGAGAGAATAAGATGTCGACATTAAAAACCTTAAGTATATTGCAGATCGGTTCGTCTTTTCGGGGTACGCAAGCGACTCTGGATAAAATTTTGAGCTATGAAAGCCAAATAAAAGATGCCAAATCAGATATTCTTGTCATGCCGGAAGCCCTTCTTGGAGGCTATCCTAAAGGCGAGAGTTTCGGCACACAGTTAGGGTTTAGACTTGAAAGCGGCAGGGAAAGTTACCTGCAATATTATAATGCGGCCATTGATCTGGCTGGTCCGGAAATTACAGCATTATCAAACCTGGCCACACGCACTGACGCGTCTATTATTACCGGTGTTATTGAACGATCCGGCTCGACGCTTTATTGCACTGCTGTCTTTATTGATCCAAAAAAAGGACTAATCGATAAACACAGAAAACTCATGCCCACGGGGTCGGAGCGGTTGATTTGGGGGCAAGGGGACGGTTCAACCTTGCCAGTGGTTGAGACAAACGCAGGCAAAGCCGCAGCAACAATTTGCTGGGAGAATTATATGCCCCTTTTAAGAATGGCATTATACGCCAAAGGTGTTGAGATTTGGTGCGCACCAACCGTTGATGCGCGCCCGGTTTGGCAGTCAACCATGCAGCACATTGCCCTTGAGGGCAGATGCTTCGTGGTCAGCGCATGCCAATATCACCCGTCACCAAAAGAACTCGGGTTAAAGATCGATAATTGGGATTCAAATACTGCACTCATTAATGGTGGCAGCGTAATCATAAGCCCGCTAGGTGAAATACTTGCCGGTCCATTACTTAACGACGAAGGGTTTATCACCGCAACAGTAAATATAGATGATATTCCAAAAGCCAGATATGATCTGGATGTCGTCGGCCATTATGCAAGGCCGGACATATTTCAACTATCCGTAGACGAGACACCACGGCAAAGTGTTACGACCATTATAGATGAAATAACAGAGGAATGATCATAATTAATTCTAGCCTTATTTCCGCCACATATAAATAGGTAAATCAAATCTGCACTATAAATCAGGGAGATATAGTATGGGACAAAAATCAAATATTCAATTACCTATCGATGAAGAAATCGAAGTATCTCCTGGTTTTATCGTTGAGCGCCGTTCTTTTATGGCCGTCTTTGGTGGAATGTCCTTTGCAATGTTGCCCGGCGTTATCGCCAAAGCCGCTATTGAAGAAAATGCGGACAAAAATATTTCATTCGATCAATTTTTAGCAGAAGCAAATCCACTCGCAAAAAAATTAATCACTGATACATCTATATCTGGCCAAGACCTTTATTTGCGATCTATCGCAGCACTCACAGCCAAACTTCAAGGAATTCCAATTCCTGAAAAATTTAATAATACTGATCTTGGCATAAATGCAGAAGATTATAAAATCGGCGTTAATCCAGGCGGCAATCCATTTACAGTTTTACATTGGCGCTTGGAACCGGATGCCATTTGCCAACCTCACGTTCATGAATATGGAAACGTCGTTTCCATTGGCATTGAAGGCGCTGCCCGAGTTAGCAATTATGTATCAAACGACACATTCGATTATGACAATAACGGAACATTTCAAATCAAAAAAACAGTTGATCAACTGCTCACCGCAGGTTCCGCAAATTTAGTGCCCCTTGACATGATCCACGGTTTTCAAGCGGGTCCAGATGGCGCGCGTGGATTGGATATCACTACGCGCCTCAAAGCAAAACCGAAACACAGCACACCTTATCTTTCAATTGCCACTGCGCCAACAGACCCGTTCACTGGAACTTACGACGCCTCATGGGTATTTAAACCTTAAGGAGCCGTTAAGCGGGCAGATTTGTAATAACTTCTTCTAAATGCGCCATGGCTTCTTCTGTTGGCCCGGGATAGTCACCCATAATTGGCACGTTACCCATATAGCCAATATCTTCAACACCTTCAGGGCTGGTAAAATATCCGCCTAAAACTAATGTTCTAAGTTTATCAAAAAATTGAACGGCGTGTATGAATTCAGGTTTACTTGCTTGCGCCTTGAAAGCAATATCATCTAAAATAGCTATTTGTTCATCATTTGATGCAGCGAGGAACGCTCTACCAAACCTGCGGTTCGCTTCATCATCCAACCATTGAAGGCCATTAAGAATAAGTACTCTGTCTTGTTGCTGTGATGAATATGGCGCACTGATCCATTCATCAACCACTTCAGGCACACCCACGTCATTAGCCGACGGTCCACCTTCATCTGCGGGACAAAGTATATCGCATAATTGAGCGACAAGGTTGCGCTGCGCACTGGTAAAAGTCAGCGACCAAGGCCTTGTTGGTTCGGCGACTTTTGGGTCTTGGCCATATTTTGGCCCCGTAATAGGCTCAAACTTTAGATCCGGCCAATGACTTGATGGATCAACAGGAATAGCTTCCGGCGCAGGACCATCACAAGCAACAGTAACACCACCAATAACAACAACAGACGCCAAAGAACCCAACCACTTAATGCCATCACGCCTACTTATTTTCGACTGATAATTATTGCTCATGAAACGTCCCCATTTAACTGTTGGGCCAGATACGTAGCATTTTTCATGGCGAGCGTTAATATCGTCAATGTACAATTTTTATGCGGGTTAGAAACAAAAACACTTCCGTCCATAACATATAGATTTTTCACATCCCATGTTTGACCCCATTTATTTGTAACAGATGTTTTTGGGTCATCACCCATACGTGTGGTACCCACTTCATGAATAATTTGCCCACCTGCCAAAATCGCCTCTTCACCGGTCCTTTTTGGTGACGTCACAACACCGCCCATCGCTTCGATAATTTTTCCGCCCCATTCCATTCCGTGCTCTGCTTGATCAATTTCTTGCTGCGACCACTTCCAATGAAATTTAAGAACTGGAATTCCCCATTTATCTTTAACTTTATCATCAATTTCGCAGTAACAATTCTCATTTTCAACCATTTCGCCGCGCAAAGCCATATAAAAATTACTGCCGTAATTAAACCGAACAGCTTCTTTGGCAGATTTACCATATCCATCAACGCCGTCAGCGATACCCATGCCCGGTGCGCCAAATCCACCACCAAATTCAAAATGATATCCGCGTTTAAATTTAAGCGTTCCGTTATCCTGGCCTTCATAATCCCACCACGGGATAAAAATATGATTACCGGCAAGACCATCTTCGTTATATTTGGGCCTTCCACGTAGCGCAGGGATATAACCACTTATATCGGATCCGGTACTATCCATTAAATTACGGCCAACTTGACCACTACTGTTGGCAATGCCTGTTGGAAACATCTCGCTCTTGGAATTAAGCATCAAGCGGGCTGTTTCGCACGCACTAGCCGCCAAAATTACCACCGACGCATCAACCCTTACATCTTCTTTATTTTTTCGGTTAACAAATGTGACGCCTGATGCCATGCCTTCATCATTTAGATGCACTTCTTTGACCATGGCGTCTGTCACTATTTTCAAGTTACCCGTTTTGTTGGCCCACGGAAGCAATGAAGTTGTGGTTTGAAATGCCGCACCGATAGAGCATCCACGGCCACACTCTGTCGCATTAAAACATGCTTCCCTCTCATCAATGGCGCGAGTTAAAACTGCGCGCCGCATGGGGATGAGCGGAATACCCAATTTTTTTGCAGCCACTTCACACAAGATTTCATAAACCCTTGGTGCTGCGGGGGGTTGAAGCACCCCTTCAGCAGAATCCGGAATATCTTCATTACCCACATTGGCCCCCGACACACCAATTAATTTTTCACATTGATCATACCAAGGCCCAACTTCCTCATAATCAAGTGGCCAGTCGGTTCCCATACCATCTTGGCTGAACGGTTTAAAATCACGAGCATTAAATCGTGGCGTTATTCGGCCGAAATGATTGGTTCGTCCCCCAAGCATACGCGCGCGCCACCACAGAAACTCTGTTCCTTCGGCGGTTGTATAGGGCTCACCGGGCACTTGCCATCCGCCGTCCACCGTCGCATCATAATAACCAAAATTTTTATCAGAAGTGCTCACTCCGCGAAGCGGTGCTTCATCATTGGTATTAAACATCGGCGTTTCTTCATAAGGGTCATAGTCACGCCCTGCTTCCAACATTAATACTTTGGCGCCTGCTTCCGTTAATATATGAGCCGCCATACCACCCCCGGCACCAGAGCCAACAACAACAACTTCATATTCAAAACCATCAAATGATGCCATAAATCAAATCCCAAAAATATTTATAAAAAAACTATATCCCTACTGCAAGCCGATTGACAGTTTACATTTCAAAACGTATCGTTTTCTATAATAATGTCAACATCACATAATAATCAAAATATTTATGGAGAAACATCGTGGAAAAATCCGCTGTAATGGCCCTGGTATTCCTGGCTGCACTAACCAGCGTCGTTATTGGGCAAGAGACCGAAATGAAGCCCGAAGAAACAGAGGCATGGGATTTTGTTCCGCCAAAAGTAACCCCTGGCACTGAAGGTGGTGCGCCTTCCGACGCCATTCTTCTTGATCCAACAGCGTGGCAAAGTATCGAAGGCGGCGAGAATCCTTGGGACGTTAAAGATGGTGTAATGACAATTAAACCCGGCACCAAAGACATCAGAACAAAAAAAGCATTCGGTAATATCCAGCTCCATGTGGAATGGCGCACACCTAATTTAGGGGGTAACTCTGAAGGGCAGGACAGAGGGAATAGCGGGGTATTTCTGCAACAGTTTTATGAGGTCCAGGTCCTTGATTCACACGGAGGAATAACATACGGGAACGGTCAGGCGGGATCAATTTATAAACAATATCCACCGCTTGTTAATGCCACCAAACCGATGATGGAATGGCAGACATATGACATAATTTATAGCGCACCGCAATTTGACAAAGGTGGTAACGTTACGTCACCCGCCAGCATGACAGTTCTTCACAATGGAATAGTCGTTCAAAATAATTCCATCCTGAAAGGGCCGTCTGTTTTTATTGGATATCCGCGGTACCAGCCGCACGGCGATTTACCGATCTACTTGCAAGATCATGATCATAAAGTAAGTTATCGAAATATTTGGCTTCGGGAGTTATAAAATATCTATTTCGGAATAACCGTTAAATTCGGCCACTTTTCCAACCAATGTTTGCTTTTTATCCGAGATTGAAAAGCTTTCGGCTTTGCGCGTTTCTTATTAAGGGTTATTGAATTGTCGAAAAAAATATTTAACCCAAATGGTGCGAGTATAATTATATCTCCATTTACCGACAATTTAGCACCAATAGCTGCCTGTAGTTCAACCCAATATGTCATTGCATCACTGCTCGACAGATAAGGTTTATCTCTATTTCTTAAATGCATGCGCGCTTGGTTCTTAACTGACCAAGGATAATCTGAAACTTGTTTTAAATGATTCTCTTTTTCTTGATCAATTTTTTCGCTACAATTATCTTCGTCAAAATAAATCAGATCGATATCATCTAACATCGTGGCTTGATTATACCCGTGAAGTTTATCCCAAATCATGGTCTTCACAAATCCTGCTGCCAAACACCAATCGTTTAGCTCTAATTTAGCCGCGATGCGTAGTGCATCCATCCTCATTTCATCGTTAAGCATCCATTCCTTGATCCGCTCAAGATGATTATCTTGTGGGTCTCGCATGGGCTGACCCTCTGAAAATGGCGTTAATCAGCATTAAATTTAACCCATCAAGATAAGCACGTACCGTAGGGTCACTTGTAAACCCAATCACTTGACCTCGCCCTTTTGGTTCTGAAATCACAAAAGGCTTATGGGCCAGCTGAATTCGATTCTCTTCCCACAGATACCCGCTTGCCAGAATTTCATCTTTTCCCATGTAATTAACAACATTGCGGCCATTATTAATGGTCACGGGCGTATAAATATCATTCCCGCGATAAAGAATATTTAATGTTTCCGCTGAACCGGCTGTAAGCCAGTGTTCCAAATCTACCTTCGCTTTTAACATCACACCAGGCACAGAATCCGGATCAACATCCGTTGGCTCAATGGCATCATTATAATCATCCAAACCAGCCATTAAGCTTCCATCAACTTTAGTGCTATCGTCTACGTCTTCATTCTTATCTTCGCGGTAAGCATACTCGCGGCGAGAAGACATAATGTCTACGTCCGGATCGGTGACATAGCGCATACCCGTCCCTAACGCGATGAGTGTACCGCCCTCCTTAACCCATTCCTTAAGGTTTTGGCTACCCGCATCACCAAAGGTCGACTTATACCCACTTCGGGATTCAGGAATTATCAAAACCTGAAACGGACTTAGATCAGCGTTAGCTATATCAGCGGAACGAATGGCTGAGACCGGATAATCGAATTGTCGTTCAATGACAAATCTCGTATTACCCGCGCTGTAATTTGCAGTTGGCGTATCCCATAAAATAGCCACCTTTGGCGCATGAATACGCATGGTATTTCCGCTGCCAAAATTTGGCCCGTCTGAAACCCAACTGTCGTCTACTCCTATTACATCTGCGCCGGTTACTTGCGCTATTCGCTGTAATTTACCAGACAAGTCTGGATCATTTGCCTTAACTTCAATGACAAGTGACCCCGCAGGGTAACGACGATCCAAATTGACAAAACTCTTATCGGCACTTTTTAACGCAATCCCTTCTCTTAGCGCATGGCTTAAAAACCGGCTGGCAGTGGATTGGCCCCACGGCACAATAAAGGCGACAGCAGCGTCAGGATTAGTAACTACCCCGGCGTCATGGTAATCCGTACCGGCAAGATCACCGTCCACATTTGGGACGTTTGTACAGCGGTTTACGTTAATATTGAATAAATGCGGCAGCGACCATGCTGTCACATCATATATTTGATCACCAAGGTTGTTGTCGCGCCGTCTTTCTTGTTCTTCCAGGAAAGCAGCATCCATTTCAACATCTTCATCCAGTATTGTTCGCAAAAACCGTTTCGTCGGCTGTGCACTATCAATCACATAACTACCAGCCTGATATTCGTTACCGCAAGCGCGAAATTCTTCCGTGGTTTCAAAAACTTCAACACCTTGCTTTGTGAGTAAACCGGCGATTTTATCAGCCGCCGCCTGATCATCCTGAACAGGGATTAGATAATAACGATCATCTTCTTTTTCGCCTTCTTCAATACCGGTGGCCCTATATTCATAAAATTCTTTCAACAATCTTTCTCTATTGGTTGCCGTAACTTCTGCTGTTGAAAGCGATGTTAAAAGGTGATTTCGAACGGCATCACGGTAATGAAGTATCTCACCATCATTTCTTTTGAATAGTAGTGCGCCGGACGAGGCTTGCTCATAAGTGGCTGATGTTGCACCATAAAATGCTGGCCAGCTCGCGCCGTAGCCGGGATAGAAGGAATCAAAAACTTCGCGGGTAAAATAATCAAGACCATACTGATCAAAATATTTCGCGTTGTTGCGTCCGACCAGTTCCAGTGCGTCCCATTGCTTTGGGGTAATATGTGGATTTCGCGGCGGCGCTGAAGGCGCAAAATAATAAGAAGAATTACCGCCCATTTCGTGAAGGTCTATATACACAAGTGGAAAATATTCCATGATCGCTTTAACTTTTCCTTGTGTTTCAGGCTGAGTTAACGCAAACCAATCACGATTTAGATCAAACATATAGTGATTAACTCGACCACTAGGCCATGGCTCACTATGTTCAGCAGAAAGAGGGCTACTATCCGCTTCTAAACCACCAGCTTCACGATATTTACTTACAAATCTATCCCGACCATCCGGATTTTGTTGAGGATCAATAAAGGTGACGGAATTTGACATTATGTTATCCACCTGCAATTGATTAGTCGCCGCGAGCAGGTGATAAGCCGTTTGCATGGCCGCTTCCATTGGGGAAATCTCGTTGCCGTGCACACCGTAACTAAGCCAGGTAGAGCCGACCAAACCCGAGATAAGTTGATCCGCTTCCGAAGGTGACGTTGCACGAGGGTCAGCAAGCTTTTTCATGTTATCACTTAAATTTTTTAACTCAGCAATATTTTCAGCGTTAGAAATCGCCACATACATAAGTGGCCTATTTTCCCATGTCTTACCGTAACTAAAAATCTTCACGCGGTCAGGCGCAGCAATTTCGAGCACCTTAAAATAACTGACCATATCGCCATGTGACGTAATGACGTCACCAGATTTATAACCAAGAACTTGTTCAACCGTCGGAATATTACTGTCATAATCAGTACCCGGTATATATTCAAACTCCTGCGCATAGATCGATGTAATTGACCATGCTATACCAGCGAGTAAGAGCGACAATTTGATATATAATTTAGTCATGAAAAGCCCCTTTTGTTTCTCATAAGCTTAGAGAAAGAGAGGCTTTAATTCAAAGAAAATGTTTACTTAAAACGATTCAAAGACATTTATTCAATTTCATCGTAAGCAAGACCGACATATTGTTCCGCGATTATTTTCTGACCTAGCTCGGTAGCAAGATAATATTCCAGTTCTGAACTATGAACTTTCTCTTCAAAATCAGACACACCTTCGAATTTATGAAGTAAATTACTCATCCACCAGGAAAAGCGCTCGCCCGCCCATACACGGCGCAAGCAAATTTCCGAATATCTGCTGATAATATCCTCATTTCCTTCATTGTAAACCTGATCGAGAATCGAATATAGTGTATAGACATCACCGGCCGCCGTATTTAAACCCTTCGCCCCGGTCGGCGGCACAATATGGGCGGCATCCCCAAGCAAAAACAATTTACCGTATTGCATCGGTTCGACCACAAAACTTCTCATCGGCGCGATACTTTTTTCGATCGATGGACCTGTTACTAGTTTAGCCGCCAAATCATCCGGCAACCGACGTTTAAGTTCCTGCCAAAATTTTCCGTCGCTCCAATTTTCAACAGCTTCATCTTCGCCAACCTGAATATAATATCGGCTGCGAGTTTGTGATCGCATACTGCATAACGCAAAACCACGTTCATGACGAATATACACAAGTTCTGGATTTACTGGCGGCGTTTCAGACAAAACGCCGAGCCAGCCACCAGGATAGACGCGATCATATTCCGTTTTACATTCTTCCGGAATTGTCTTCCTTGATACCCCGTGAAAACCATCGCAACCTGCAATATAATCACATTGGATTTTGTGTTTTTGCCCTTGATGTTCAAAACTCACATATGGCCTTTCACCAACCACGTTATGCGGTTTTACGTTACTTGCTTCATAATATGATATTTGATTTGAACGGTCACGCGCCTCCATCAAGTCCCGTGTTAGTTCCGTTTGTCCATAAACGATAACTGATTTTCCATTCGTCAATTTCTTAAAGTCAAGTCGTGACCTTTCGCCATTTATGGCAATTTCCACACCGCCATGAATTTCACCTTCTTCGTCCATGCGTTCCCCCGCGCCGGCTTCACGTAACAACTTCGCAAATCCCTGCTCCAGAATGCCGGCACGAATTCTTCCTAACACATAATCAGGACTTACCCGCTCCAAAATAATATTGTCTATCCCCTTCTTATGAAGAAGCTGGCCAAGCAGCAACCCGGAAGGACCCGCCCCAATAATAACCACTTTAGTTTTCATAAAAATTCCTCATTATTCGTTTTGAATAATAACTCATATTTAATTATCACCAAAATTAAGCGGACTGGATGTCGCAAGAACGTCATTATTTTTTGGTTTTTCATGATGCTCCCAACGGCCAGATTTATCCTCACCACGGCAGATAATCGCTTCGACGCTGGCTTCCCATATATCATCAATAATGTGAACCTCAGGCGGACAGTAGCGGATTGTCAACGCGCAGCGCCGACGATCTGATAGGTTCGGTTTTGATCCGTGAACAAGCATATCAGCATGAAGCGACATTTGCCCCGCATTAAGTATATTGGAAAATGGCCTGCCCATATCTTCCGCACCAACAGTTTCGATGTTTAACACGCTTGGACCCTCGGTTTTCTGTTCTTTGAAAATACCTTTATCATGGGTACCCGGTATAAACCGCATGGCTGAGTTTTCCTCGTCCGCGGCATCAATGGCAAGCCAAACGGTTACCGTTCGCGCCGGTGAGAGTTTCCAATATGATGCGTCCTGATGCCAGTGGACATGTTTTGGATCATATGCACTTTTACTAAATAAATGTGATGCCCAACAAATAATATTGGGACCTATGATGTCCTCCACATGATCAAGGATTTTTGGATGGTTACATATTTCCCAAATGCCTTTCATGCGCGCTTGATAGCAATTTATGCCATACGCACCGTCAGCACCCATGCGGTCCATTAATCCATCAAAATATTTGCTAAACTCAGCCATTTCCCGGCTATCAAACACGTCAAAAGGCTGCACGAAACCATTTTCATTATATTCCTTTATTTGCGCAGCCGATAATTTATTCATTTTTGAATTTGCTACTGGTTTAAATGATAAGTCCAAATCATAAGCCATGATTACTTTCTCAGAGCCTCGGATATCAAATAGAGAATATCTCCGCCGAGCGTCGCGCCGGCAACCGCTGTTATCCCGCCAATGGGGTCGTAGGCCGGTGCAATTTCTACGAGATCACCACCCACAATACTTAATCCCGCTACCCCCTTAAGAATTTTACGTCCGGTCATGACCGATGGTCCGCCGGAAACCGGTGTACCCGTCCCCGGTGCATAAGCAGGATCAAGAAAATCAATATCAAACGTAAGATAAGCTTTTTTATTGCCTACTCTTTTTACGATCCTCTCCGATACTTCGTGAGCTTTCATTTCATCAAGTTCGGTTGCGTAAATTATTTCGATATCATGCGTATTCGGGTTTGGTGTTCGAATTCCAATTTGTATTGAATGCTCAATATCAATCAAGCCCTCTTTGACGGCATGATAAAACATCGTTCCGTGGGTATAATTTTCATCTATCCAAGTGTCTGTGTGTGCATCAAAATGGATCAGCGCGAGCGAGCCGTGTTTTTTAACATGCGACCTTAAAAGCGGAAGCGAAACAAAATGATCGCCCCCCATTGCAAAGCATGCCGTATCATTTTCAAGAATAGTATCCGCCGCTGATTCTAGCTCCGTTACCATACGTTCCGGATATCCCGCGAAATTGCAAATGTCGCCATAATCAATTACAGTGTGATGTTCCGCAATATGATAATCCCAAGGCCAAAGACCGTATTCATATTCACCGGTTAGTGTTGATTGCTCGCGCATTGCGCGGGGGCCAAATCTAGCCCCGGGCCGATTTGTCGTTCCCATATCATAAGGCACACCCAATATTGCGATATCGGCTTTTTGCAAATCCTTTGACATAGGAAACCGCATAAAACTAATCGGACCGGAGTATGCCTCATCCCACCAATTGTTTAACATCTCGTCATCCTGCGCCATAGCTATAGTCCCTTTTACAGTTTCTAATCACCTTAATGAAAGAGCATATTTAGTTCAAATCATATTTAGTTATCTTGCAATTCCAGCAAGCAATCAGTGGAGTAACCGCCGCACAAGAAGCCAAAAACAACCAAGATCAAAATAAAATATATGCACCGTTCGATGTACCCACAGGGACGAAACAATTCACCTATCATAATATTATCTCAAATGATACTGCTAGTCCTTAATCCACAACATTAATGATTTCGCATCATTATATTTTCAAAGAACTTAGCTAGTCTTGCGATACCGTCTTCGATTTTTTCATCGGATACAAAAGTGTAACAAAGGCGCATGCAGTTCTGAAGTTTACGGTCATGGTGAAAGGCACTTCCTGGAACGTAAGCAACACCCTCTTCCGCCACCGCGCGGTCGAGTTCTTTGGCTGTGTCAATATGTTCTGGAAGCGTCAGCCAGATAAAAAACCCGCCTTCCGGTTTAACCCAACTTACATTCTTTGGCATATATTTTTCGAGCGCACGAAGCATAACATCCCGCTTGCGGTGATAAACATCTATTGCCACCGCCGTTTGCCTGGCAACAAGACCATTTTCAAATAATTTTCCAGCCATGAATTGCCCAATTGTCGACGAACATTGATCCTGACCTTGCTTGGCTAAAACAAGGGTATCTATTAATTGCTTTGACGCTGCAACCCAACCAAGCCGCATACCCGGATTTAATATTTTCGACATGGTATTGACGAGCATAACATTTTCGGGGTCCAGTTCAGCCAACATCGGTGGTGCTGTGCCTTCAAATCTGATTTGCCGGTAGGCCGCATCTTCCAGAATCGATGTATTATAATCGGCCGCGAGCGCAACAATTTGACGGCGCCTTTCCTCAGGTATAGTCACACCCGCCGGGTTTTGAAAAGACGGGATTGTATAGATAAATTTTGCTCTTTTTCCTTGCTTCTGAAGATTTTCAAGCGCCTCAGCCAATGTGTCGGTATTCATACCGTTCTCGTCCAGCGGAATTCCAATAATTTCTGCCTGATAGCTTCTAAATACATGAAGTGAGGCCGTAAATGTCGGCGCCCCTACAATAACTATGTCACCCGGATCGATGAGAACTTTTGCGATTAAATCAATACCCGCAATGCCGCCGGTTGTAACAATAACCTCGTCTGCATCTGTCTGGCGCCCCATTCTCGTGGTTTCTTTTGCAAGGGCTTCGCGAAAAGAAGCTATTCCGGCAATCGCACCGTAACCAAAAGCTTGTCGGCCATTGCTATCAATAATTTCATCCGCCGCCATTTTAAATTCGTCGATAAGGTAAATGGATGGGTCTGGCATTCCGCCAGCCAAAGAAATAATTTCTGGCTGCTCGGAAAGTTTTAATATTTTTAAAATATCCGCATCTTTAGTGGCACTAACGCGCTTCGCAAATAGATCTTCCCAATTCATTCAATAAAACCTCACTTTAAATTTGATCTTAGGTAATATTGCCATACATTGCTAGCTTGCATTTACTAACGAGTGGAGGAAATAATGTCTGAATATGGCGTACGCAAAATAATAGCGCAGTCTTTAATTGCTATTGCCTCACCATCATGCAACCAGATAACAAAACAGCCAATGCCATAAATATGGCAATGGCTGTAAATTTTGATTTGCGTAGAATATTCATTGAATTTGGTCCCCATATTATGTTCAGCTTAATAAAAGAAAAATATAAGATCAAACCAGTTTTGAACAGCGACTACCCGGCGCGGCTGATCGCCTCTTTTCCGTTATAAACCAGACGTGTTGACCATGGGATAGGATTTCGTAGCGCATAATGTGCCATACACGCACCTTCCGCTTCATTTAATAAATCCTTGATACGATCTTCTGGTTCGGGGCTCTCTATAAGAACGTGTGTTTCAACCATATCACAACCACCATCAGTCATATGACCAAGATCACGCATATGACTTAAATTCGTTCTAAAACAAATTCGTTGTTCAAGCTTAAGACTATCAACCTGAATTTTCCGCGCCGTAAGAATATCAGTCAGATGCGTCATTAGACAAAACCCAATGCCAGCAGCAAAGAAGGCAAGTGGAGGGGGTGCCGTATCGTCGCCGACCGGTGGTTGCTCATCACAATATAACGTTACCGGGCTAAATCCCGGGATATTGACTTGCACTATACCGGTTTTTTTCTGTTTCGTGCTGGCCTCGGCCACCAAGTTAACCTCAAAACGGTACGGCTCAGGAGGGCGAGCTTTCGAAAATTCCGATAATTTATATTGTGTTGGATCTGGCTGTGCTCCGCCTAATTCACCTACATGAAAAAACTTTTCTTCCGACATTTTATTCTCTTTCCAGATTTAGTTAAATTATTAAAAAACATATTACTTCAATTATTTTGGGGATACTCATCAAATTTACAGTTGAATGTACGGTTTTTGATGCTATTCTCCACATCATACCAATATTTTGAAGGATATCCCCATGATTACGGATCAAGATAAAAAGATATTAACTGTCCTACAGAAAAACGGACGCATGCCGATGGTCGAATTGGCAAAAGAAACGAATATGTCCGAATCCACTTGCATGCGCCGCACTAAAAGTCTGGAAGAAATCGGTGTAATAAAGGGATATGCTGCGCTTCTGGATTCCGAAAAAGCAGGATTTGACGTAACAGCGTTTGTTCAAGTAAGCGTCAATCAAAATACAGAAGCAGCTTTTGACAGCTTTAAAAATGCCGTTCGCGCTAGCCCTTATATTATGGAGTGTTATTCATTATCTGGACCATATGACCATCTGATGAAGGTAGTCGCCAGAAGCAACAAAGAGCTATCACATTTCATATTAAAAACCTTAAAAACTTTCCCGGAAATACGTGACGCGCAAACATTGTTTGTCCTTCACCAAGTAAAGCATTCTAGCGCTTTGCCTGTTGATTTACCGTAATTTAATGCAGTTATTACTTGATTTTCCAGCTCACGTTAAAAAAACTAACCGCTGTTCATTGATGAAACTTGATGTCTTTCAAAAATAGTACGATTACTTGGCATAAAAACCGTAGCTATTAGCCCTTCTTTTACACCATTCTCAATCTTAAACCTTCCATCATGTGCTTCAACGTACGCTTTTACTAATGGCAATCCTAATCCAGTACCTTCATGGTTTCTGACAAATGCGCCATCAAGCTGAGAAAATGGTTTCAACATTTCTTCTATTTTTCCGTGTGGGATACCCTCACCTTCATCACGCACTACGAACGAAATTTCATCAAACTCATTTTGCTCTATCGACACAAATACATTGGAACCTGTTGGTGAAAATTTAACGGCGTTAGAAAGTAAATTTATAAGAACTTGTCTCATCAATTGAATATCTATTAATAGATTGTCCATACAGTCGTGGAAACACTTTGTAATTTGAATGTCCTTGGATGATGCGCTTGTTGATACAATTCTTATCGCCTCATCAACGACATTTTCAGGTTCCTCTTCGTTCTCAATCAACTCATATTTTCCAGATTCAATACGTGACATATCCAGAATAGTATTAATCATTCCTAGTAAATGATGGCCACTTTTATTTATGTCACCAATATATTCATGAACCGAAGAACAGGTTATATACTCATGCTTATGCTGTAATATAAGATCAGAAAAACCTATGACAGCATTCAACGGCGTCCTTAATTCATGACTCATATTAGCAAGAAACGCAGATTTTGCGGCACTCGCAGCTTCCGATTCTGCTCGCGCTTCCCTCAGCTTTACGAGTTGCATTTCTGCATTTATCATATTTGCCTGTAATAGCGTCGATGCAGATCCAACTCCTTTGTAATTTTCGCCTTCAACTACTATAAATCCTTCTTGTAATGCAGATTGGTTACTCGTAACCAACTTTTTATTCAAAGCCTCTAACTTCATACTGTTCTTAATGATCATAGGGTTGCTATCCATTAAAAGTGTAACAGGCTGTTTACTATAAAGAGGTCGACCAAATCGGTCGGCCAAACGTATTAAAAAATTCATCCTAATTAGGAGGCCGATTGGTTGTAGTTCTTTTAATACCGGGATAGCTAGTAAATCTGGTTCCTGGTTGAACCGGTCATAGATCTCCGCACAACTCTGATGTGCAAAAGCAGGTTCAACATACTGTGTTATTAAGCTTACCGTTTCTAAACAAAGCTTATTCGAGTTATCTTTTTTCATTATTCTCTTTCGATAGAATTACAACACGAAAATAATGATTTAAAGAAGTTAATGCTTCCTAACTATACTATGAAGATTTTGTGACATTTTTATTAAGCCTTCTCAGCACAGACAAAAATTTTAATCTGCATTTTAAGAAGAGGAAATCAAAATTACCTCGATAATCTATTTCATATTTTTTCTTAATTCTGCCTCTGATTGATCATTCCAATAACCCGCGCCTAATTCAATAAACACCGATGTGTAAGGAAGAGTGAGATCAGTTTTTAGGATCAAAACATTAAATAAATCACTGCTTTCATCAAGCTTTTTAATAATGTCTATATGTGGTAAACGCATCACAGTACGCAGGCCGAGTACCGCATTCAATGAAGCCCGATAAGCATCTATACCCGGCGCGTTAATCTCTGGAACATAATCAAGCTCTTGATCTAAATATATGGTACCGCTTACATGTGGTGCTTTCTCAATCGCTACAATTACTTCTTTCACAACATCAATCTGTTTATCGCCCGTATATATTGTTTCAATTCCCGGATTACTCTGCATTGGGTAAGCTGAATCTGCGATAACGATAAAATTACGGTGACCAAGGATAGGTAATTTTTGTTTTAATATTGCGCGCCAATCAGGCTCATTTACGTTCTGAGCATGCACAGGCATAGCAATTAAAGTTCCACACATTATCAATAGGCTGGCTAGTTTAATCATTTTTGACTCCTTTATTATTTGGCCAGCACATTAGACTCTTCGAATTTGCCGCCGCCCTGCTTCTGTCGTTCACCCACAATAATTTCATTTCCTTTAAGGGTTATTTCCATAAAGTCGTGCGCGACCGTTAGCGGCCCCTTGTAAATGGGACGGGTCCCTTTTATCAAATCATCAGAAGTCGTCCCCGGCGGAATGATGTGGGAATAGACCGCCATTTTTGGCTTCGCTGTCTCAAATACCTGCGCGGCTTGCGCCGGGGTCGAATGAACCGATAAACTCACGTTCGCCAGATTTGCTTCTTCAGTGGCACCAGGCGACGGCACCTGAACCTCATGGATCAAAAGATCAACACCCTTACCCTGCGTATTTAATTCACTGGCAGGCGTTGACCGGGTGTCACCTGAAAACACCACTGAGTGGCCTTTATAATCAATTCTGAAGCCCAACGTTTCGCCGCGAAGTCCCAGTAACGCGCCGCTTTGGACATTAATTGGCATATGTTCCACTTCAAACGACGTGATTTTCAAACCGTCTTCTTCAAATATTACGCCGTCTGAAACTTCATCAATTTCAAGTTCAGTACCTGCTTTCGGCACACCAACCATAACCCTATAATCCACATCCCACTGGTATGCTTTTTTTATATTTTCCATCATATCCTTTATTCCGGTGGGTCCTTGAATTTTAAGCGGCACACGTCGGCCGAACAACCAACCACTTAACCAGACACTTGAAACGCTTACTGTATGGTCAAAATGAAGATGGGTGATTAAAACGTGATCCACACCAGAGATCACGTCAAATCCGCCTGCTTCAAATAACCTTTCCCGCATGCCGGGACCAGCATCAACAAGCAATTTATGATTTCCCGCTTCAACCAATATGCTTGGGCCGTAACGTTCAGTAGAGGGCCTCGGTGCCCCTGTTCCCAAAAATGTTATTTTCATAGTGTCATTATCAACGGAGACAGGGTTTTTCTGGGCAATTGACGTTACGCATTGCAACGAAAAAATAACGAGCATGCATAGAGCATTATTCAAGATTTTCATATTTAAGTTTCCCTAATTTTTTTTAATGATATTCTTTATGCTATGGAATTAATATTAGTCTTGCAAGGTCATAATAAATGAAAATTATCGTGCCTAAATTATTTATTATATTAAATTTATTTTGTTTAATGTCTTTACAATCATCCGCACAAGAAAATCCGTTAAACATTCTATTAATTACGGCTGATGATTTGAACTGGAATTCAGTGGGAGTTTATGGTAGCCCCGTGGATGATATTACCCCAAATATTGATCAGCTTGCGGCACAAGGCATTCGTTTTAATAATGCCCACGTAACCATTGCCGTCTGTATGCCTTCACGAGGTGTTCTTGCCACAGGACTTTATCCCCACCAATCAGGGGTAACAGGTTTTGTCGCATCAACAAAAGATAACCCATCAATCATCACTCTGCTGAATGACGCAAATTATTATACAGCGGTTCTTGCGAAAGATTGGCATTCTTCCCCCAAAGTAAACTCCCCGTGGGATTATAGACGCGATTTTGAGGATGAAGGCATGGGGCTAGGAAGGGACGCGAATATATATGCGCGTGAAACCAGAACGGTCATTCAAAATGCAAAAGAAAACAATCAGCCTTTCTATTTGATGGCAAATTCAATGGACCCCCACCGCCCTTTTGTCCACAGCGCCCAGGAAAATGAGGTTTGGCCCGGTGAAACCATTGCCGAACCGTCAAGGATTTATGAAACATCAGAAATCAAAGTTCCTGATTTTCTTCCTAAAGTTCCCAAGGTAGAACAAGAAATCAAAGAATATTATAATTCTGTCAAAAGATTGGATGATACCGTTGGTTCAATCCTGGACGTGTTGAAAGAGGAAGGCGTCGCAGATAACACCTTGGTAATGTTTCTCTCTGATAATGGCATGGCATTTCCGTATGCCAAAACCAACGCATATTTGAACAGCACTAAAACCCCCTGGATGGCTCGTTGGCCTTCGGTTATTAAAGCGGGGTCCATTGACGATACCCATTTGATTTCAGGTGTGGATTTTTTACCCACAATATTAGACGCAACGGGCTTAGTTGAGCCATCGGGATCAAGCGGCCGTTCATTTTTAGCTTTACTAAAAGGCGAACCCCAACAAGGTCGGGACCTGGTATTCACAACATTTCATGAAACATTCGCCAAAGACCAATTCCCCATGAGGGCCGTACAAGACAAGCAATATGGCTATATCTATAACGGCTGGCACGACGGTAAAACCAACTTCAAAAACGAATCCCAAGAAGGCCTGACCTGGAACGCCATGGTTGAGGCCGCTAAATCAGATCCAGAAATTGCTAATCGCGTCGAATTTTATAGCCACCGCGTTGCGGAAGAATTTTATGATTTTAAAAATGATCCAGACGCGCTTAATAACCTGATTGATGATCCTGCCTACGCAAACCAGATAGCTGAAAAAAGAAGTGCTTTATTAGAATGGATGGAGAAACAAGATGATCCTATGCTTTCCAGTTATAATAAGCATATCAAAAACAAATGGGTCTCAATTTTCAATGGTAAAGACCTAGATGACTGGACCATAAAGTTTTCTGGCCAAAATATAAATGTCAATTTCAGGGACACTTTCCGTGTCGAAGACAACATGATGCGCGTCGTTTATGAAAACTACACCACATTTGATGATGCCTATGCCCACATTTTTTATAAAGAAGCCCTCTCCCATTACCGTTTAAAATTTGATTACCGGTTCACCGGCGAGCAAGTGGCTGAATCTGAAGAATGGAACATCAGAAACAGCGGCGTTATGTATCATAGCCAAGACCCCGACACCATGTATTTTGATCAGAACTTCCCCGCATCTTTGGAAGCACAAGTTCTTGGCGGTTTAGGTTTCGGAACCGGCCCACGACAAGGAGAGCGTCAAACGGGTAACATCTGTACCCCCGGCACCGACTTCCACATACACGGTGTTCTAATGAGCGAACATTGCTACAATTCATCTTCCAAAACATACCATGGTGATCAATGGGTAAACTTGGAAATCGAAGTACTTGGTGATGAAAGTATAAAACATTTCATCAATGGTGAACTCGTCTACGAATTTCAAAAGCCGCGTATAATTCCGGGTGAAGAAGATTCTACCGATTTTACTGTTGATGCGGCACCACTAAAAGATGGCTTTATCGCATTACAAGCGGAAAGCCATCCCATTGATTTTAAAAATATAATGCTGATGAAATTGGATTAATTCTTTAACGTAAACGCAATTATTCATATTTATGCTTTCAACCTTTGATAGCCCTTAAATATATATAATAGTAAGCCTACGTCAAACGGCAGGCTCTGCGTCGAAGTGAAGCAATAATAGCTCAAAATAATGATCTAGTTTGTCGACACTCTTGGTCCAAAAGTGAGAGGAATACCATCAAAAGATTCTGTTAAATTTTCAAGCTCATGTGGTTGAACTAATATCAATGTTTCCGGCCGTTTTCTGCTTTCATCAATATGTTTAAACAGATCACTAACAACAGGAATTGTCGTAACAGGATCATTGTCCGGTAATGAAATATGATTGATCAGCCTCATTTGACCCGTATCTGGAAATGCCGTGGGCGGAAGGTCATACATCGCCCCCAAATGCTTTACACCCTTTGCAGCAGTATCAAAACCCAGCATTCCCCAGATACTATTGGCGATACCTTCCGCGCCTTCGAATATATTCCATGTGCCTAAATGATCACTACCTGTTGATATTTCCTGGCCTTCATCATGGAATACATGTTCACCGTTTACATAGTGATCTTCTGTCCAAGAAACGGTGAGCTTCCAGTCGCGGTACATTTTAAAAATTAAATAACGTGTCGGTAAATAAGTATTACCTTCAACGTCTTCTATCCACTGCGCATGAAACGTACCGTTGCCGGGTGTATCTTCAATTTCAGTACTGACAATCAGTTGATCATCGCGCCAACTGGCACGAACGTCCAACTCTGTATCATCATTTGAAATTCTGACAAAATCACCGCGTGATCTGTCCCTATCGGTTTTTGGCCCGCCTGATCCACCGCCGCCGCCAAAACCAAGCAAACTGGTAAGAGCTTTTGTTGCCGCACCTTTTACGGCCCCTGTTGCCCTATCCCGCATTTCATTGGCCGCCTGTGCGCTACTTCCCACTTCATTATTGGGTCCAATGGTCATGGCGACATAATTTTCATTGGGAAACACATAGCCGATTTTCTTGACCGGACATTTTTTTATGCAGTCGTTATACATTTTTAGCGTTTTATTGAAATTATCAATAATTTTCTGTCGGTTTTTTAGAAGCCGTTTTAAATTTTTCTCAACATCCTTGAGTTCCCTACGAAACTTTTTTAACGCATTTGACCTTTCTTTACCGGATAATAATTGCGACATTCTAATCCGTGCGGTTAAATCAGTTTTTTTCGCATTGTACCTATTTATGTCATTCGCATTTTCGATCGCGAGTGCCGGCAATTCATTTAACCTTGCTGCCAGTTTACGACATGCTTCACATACCTCAGGATATGGTCCTTTCCAGTCAAACGGCAACACTGGCGGTTTTACAACAGTTGCTGGCTTCGCACCTATAGCTGTTTTATTATCATTGGCCTGAGGAGCACATTGCTTTTCACATTCGGATATTTGCTGCCTTAAATATTTTGTAGTTTTTTCTAGTTCGCTAAGAGCAGGCAGCATAGCGGGAAGAACTTCTCCAAAAAACTTCTTGCCTTTGCATTAATCCCGACAAAGCGTCGGCAAGTTCCTTTTCAGTGGCATTTGGATTTGGCGTGGGTTTACTTTCCGCGGCTCTTACTCTTTTTAAAAAATCTAATGAACTGGCCATGGCACTAATATTAAACAATTCTTGCATGGCTACATTATATCTTTGGACTAGCGGCTCACAAATTTTACAGTTGGTTACATATGGTGTCCATTTCACTGCTACGGGGTCATTGAATCCAAGAATAGAATATATAGGATAATCAGGGTCATTAGTTTCTATAACTTGGTCATCACCACCGAGAGAATATGTGAATTTATCATCCTGCCTCGTGTATTTTTCTTGGCCGAAAGCAACCGTGCTGAAAAACAAAATAGAAAATATAATGAACAAGAATTTAGACATTGAAATCTCCCCTACCCATCTGACGGCCATATTAGATACCAATTTTGACTATTTTGCAAGTTAGAGTAGCGCGTCTTGCCCGTTGCATTCGAGCATATCATATACAAATCTTACAGTATGGATATGAGCAATAAACCCTATACGATTGGTGGATAAAATATCTTTAATATTATATAACGCCTTATGAAATCATTATTTAAAGTCATATTGATTATTGCGCTCTGCTTCGCCTCTACGTTTGTCTTGGTTCAAATGACAGACTTAATAAGTATTGAGAAAATTGAAATTTGGCTCAATGATGCTAAAAATATTTCCCCGTTATACATTAGCGCATTTATTATATTTCTTATGTTCATAGATCTATTTATCTCTATCCCAACTCTTGCCACTATAATTTTGGCGGGCCATTTTATGGGTTCACAATATGGTGCATTATCTGCGATTTGTGGATTGATGATTGCCGGAATAACCGGTTATTTCCTAGGCACTATTTTCGGTGACAAAATTTTAAAATTAATAATGAAGGATGCTGCACAGCGAAATGAGGTAAAAGAAACCTTCAATGATCATGGTTTCGTTATGATACTGCTCTCTCGGGCTATGCCCATTTTACCGGAGGTAACCACCTGTATAGCCGGCATGTCTGGAATGCCTTTTTTAAAGTTTCTGATCGCGTGGTCAATAAGCATTATTCCTTACTGTCTTTTTGCTGCATATGCCGGGTCTATAAGCACATTACGAAACCCGGAGCCTGCAATCATTGTCTGGGCAATTCTCTCTTCAGTTTTATGGACGGGATGCTTTTTCTTTAACAAAATGAGAAAAGCTAAATTATGACACTGCGAATAAACAACAGGGACATGCGCAAGTTATGGCTAAACACTACCGGGTTGGCCGCAACACCAACGGGACAGCTTGACATATTGCAAATTATAAAAGATCTCGGATTTGTGCAGTTGGATACAATTCAAAACGTAAGTCGCGCTCACCACCATATCCTCTGGAGTAGAAACCAGAATTACCGCGAACCAATGCTCGATAAATTACTTAAGTCAAAAGGCAATGTTTTTGAGCATTTTACCCATGATGCATCAGTTATACCCGTTGAATTTTATCCCATGTGGACCAGGCAGTTTGGACGTATCAAAAAATACTTCGACAATAAAAAATATTACAAAATGATGACGGATGATAATGGCAGAACCCTCATGAAGGAACGCATTAAAAATACCGGTCCCCTTTCAACACATGCTTTTGACACAAAAATAGAAGGTAAAAAAGAAATGTGGACGCGCCCGCCCCATAAACTTGCCCTCGATTATATGTGGTATTGCGGTGAACTTTCCACATCACACCGCGAAAACTTTAGTAAATATTATGACTTAACTGAGAACATTATCCCTGAAAACATGTTGAAACAAAATATTGAAGAAGAGCGTCAAATCCACTGGTTATGCCAGTCAGCCCTCGATAGGTTGAGCTTCGGAAATATCAAGGATATAAGAAATTTCTGGCAAGCGACGGACACGGCCGAAGTCCAAAACTGGATACAGAAAAATAAAAAATATATAATGCCCATAAAATGGCAAACGGCCAATAATCAATGGATCGACGGCTACGTCCCAACCTCTATAGAGGAACAGATAACGTCATTAAATAAGCCGACGTCGCGGATGAGGATCATAAATCCATTTGATCCCGCCGTTCGGGACAGAGCGAGGCTTAAAGACTTATTTGGTTTTGATTATAAAATAGAAATTTTTGTGCCCAAAGCAAAACGCAGGTGGGGATATTATGTTTATCCGCTTCTGGAAGGAGACCGCTTTGTTGGCCGTATAGAAATTAAGGCTGACCGGAAATCTGGCACACTTAATGTCATCAATTTTTGGCATGAGGAAACAACGAATTGGAGTAACGCAAGACGCAAAAAGCTCGATGCGGAGCTTTTACGCCTCGCCCGTTTTGTAAATTTGGATCAGATCAACTGGCTTTGATATAATTCATATATTTTGATAAAGCTACTGCCAGCTTGTTAGAGCCTTGGCGTGTGTAAGCGGTTTCCACTCTTTGATCTGTGCGGCCATCTTTGCTACTTTTTCCGGATTACTTGGTGCTAAATTATTGGTTTCATACGGATCTGCGATAAGATCATATAATTGCGGGCGTTTTTCTGCGCGAGGATGCACGTCCTTGTTTCTGCTGACGATGCCATTATAAGTGAGTAATAGTTTCCACCTCCCTTCAATCACCCAGCGATATAACGATGTCGCCTCCGGGTTATCTAGGTCTACAACATCATGGGCGAAACTCTCACCAAAAATGGCTTTACGAGGTATTTCTTTGCCACTAGTCAGATTTGGAAGTAAATCTATTCCAGGCAGATTATCTGGCGCGCGCGCGCCTGCTGCAGCCAGTATTGTAGGGAACAAATCAATGCTGCTAACGAGCTCCGGTCTATCGGCTGTTTTAAGCTTATTTCCCCAAACAAAGAATATAGGTGTTCGAACGCCTGCTTCATAAGCCGTCTGTTTGGAACGCAGGGCAAAACCTCTATCGGTTGGGCTCTGAATCCAGCCATTATCTGCTACATAAATAAACAGAGTATTATCGCTCAGCCCTTTTTCATCAATATAATCAATCAATTGACCGTTTGTTTCATCGAACCATTCAATCATTGCATAATATTGAGCGACATGAATGCTACGGCCTTCTTTTAAATATTTATCCAACAATCTTTGTGGTGGATTATGCGGCGAACGGCGGAAATGCGGACAAAGCGACCTCAACAGGACTTTATTGAACGTCTGGTTTAGGGCGTCTAGTCCTTTTAGGAGTCCCGTCTCGGCGGATAGCAAGCTCGATCATACGCCGGAATGTAGAACACTCCATATGTGTGGATGCTGGGCAATCTGCAACGTGTCGCACCACATTGCGCATTGCTTTCAGCTCCACAATCTGCCGATCCAACTCATCGGCCTTCTGATGCAACGTTTCACGTGGTAAGTCTGGCTGTCCGTCGTCCTCAAACATACCTGAAATCTCATCAAGGCTAAATCCGGCAGACTTGCCCATCGAGATTAAAGCGAGTTGCATGATAATTTCGGGTGCAAACTGCCGCCTCAGACCGTTGCGACACACCGACGAAATCAATCCAATATCTTCGTAATAGCGCAATGCTGAAGGGCGTAATCCCGCTCGTTCACAAACTTCACCAATATCCAATAATTTCATGCTTGACCTCAAGTTGACTTGAAGTGGTATCATGCCCTCTTTTGATAATCTGCACAAGGAAAATAGTAATATGGATCGAGCTAGATCGCCCAAAATCGGGACAAAAGAACGCCTTGCAGTTTTGACACTCGCGATGTCAATGATGTTAGCGTCTTTGGGAACCAGCATCGCCAATATTGCTCTGCCGACACTTTCGATTGAGTTGTCTGTGCCGTTCCAAAGTGTCCAATGGGTCGTTACCTCCTATCTCGTGGCACTCACCTTGTCGGTTGTGGTGGTTGGTCATCTTGGAGACAGGTTTGGGTTGAAGCAAATGCTGCTATGCGGACTGGGACTTTTCTCGGTGGCTTCACTACTCTGCGGGATTGCTCCTAGTCTTTGGCTCTTGATTGCCGCGCGTGCCCTCCAAGGTTTTGCCGCCGCATTTTTGATGACACTCACCATAGCACTTGTACATGAAACAACGGGTGCAGACCGGACTGGCCGCGCAATGGGACTCCTTGGCACGATGTCTGCGTTTGGAACGGCCCTCGGGCCATCACTGGGCGGATTTTTGATTTCAACATCGAACTGGTCAAGCGTGTTTCTTATCTTGGTACCGTTCGGTCTATCAGGGTTTATATTGGCATATCTTTTTTTACCCACGAGCGATGCTAACACCGAGCTTCCTAAGATACAGTTTCGGGCCATGCGTATGAAAGGACTGATGCCAAGACTGATTGCAAATCTGTTTGTAGCGGCTGTGATGATGGTAACGCTTGTGATTGGCCCTTTCTATCTTGGCCTCGCCCTTGGGCTTAGTGCTGCAACGGTCGGTCTTGTTATGTCGGTCGGGCCAGTGATCTCGATTTTCAGCGGTGTTCCATCAGGACGTTTAGTCGATTTTTTCGGGCCAGATCGAGTTATCTTGATTGGGCTCATCGCCCTTGCACTTGGGGCATCTGCTCTTGCTGTCCTACCAGAATTGTTCGGGATCGTGGGCTATCTGATCGCAATCGCAATCCTGACACCTGGATACCAATTATTTCAAGCGGCGAACAATACGGCGGTCATGGCTGGTGTAACCAAGGATCAGCGCGGCGTGTTCTCGGGCCTGTTGGGCCTTTCGCACAACCTTGGACTGGTTGCCGGGGCATCAGTCTTGGGAGCTGTATTTGCTTTCGGCGTAGGAACGGCCGAAGCCGCGCCATCTTCGATTGCAGATGGGATGCAGTTAACGTTCATGCTGGCAGGAGTTTTGATGGTTGTCGCGATTTGGCTCATTCATATTGGCCGCCAAACAAATTCATAACCATCAGCGGGCGCATTAGCAGACACTCGTAATGCAGCGAAAAAGGTCAATTTGGGCTCGAAGCAGTCATTCGCACAAAAACCGAGTTCACCGTTTTGAGTCAGCTCGACAAAGCTCGAGTCCGTTATTTTTGTCTGCTATCGACGGTGCTACAGACTTATAATAAAGCTGGCTGAAATATCACACTGGCAGGGTGAAATTTCATACAAAACACTTATTCCAGGAATTTCCTTTATGCCCTATTTGTCCCGCGTTTGCTCCGGTTTGACCCTGAATACCGATCTTGAAAATGTACATTTTTCAAGAAGCCTGATGTGTATCAACGCTATGAAACTGTTGCGCTATGCGGAAGAAAACAAGGGCATCCAACTTACCAAATCCAGGGCGCTATTTCGAAAATGCGTTACCTGGGCAGCCCAAGAGTTTATGTGGCCCGGATATGAGCCGGAAGAGCTTTATCGGGTCAATAAGGTTTTGAACCAGCAGGATTTCCCTCCTGTCGAGATTATGCATCATCTGCTGGTTGCGGCAAAACTGATGCGGCATTTTAAAGGTAAAGCCGTTCTCACTAAATCCGGACGACAGATATCCGGCAATTATAACGCGTTGCAAATTGCATTGTTTGAAACCTGGTTTACCCTGTTTGATTTCGCCTATTACGAACGTTTCAACATGCCCGCGATTGCCGGGGATAATGATTATGGACATTTCTTCGGCGTCATTACCAACCGCGCTTCAGATTGGGTTTCGCTGACCGATCTGGCACAGTGGTGCATTCCGGTAGATATGATCAATCAATATCACATCAGCCCACTTGATGAAGCCTGCTGGCATCTAAGCTCAAGATTGATTCGCCCGCTGAACTGGCTTGGTTTGCTTGAAGTGAACCGGGGAGACAGGCTCTCGCCATTCAGTGAGCAAAGAATTCGGAAAGCAGATTTATTTGACGAATTTCTTAAGTTTCCGAATATCTCCGCCGGACAGATCGGGCCTGTCACCTTTCACTAACCTTCTTCACAGCCAAAACCGGTCGAAGTTTTTACCGTGTCTCAAAGCATTGTGATGGAGACGAGGACACTTCAACTGCATCTTAATGGCCAGAGTTTCGCTTCACGGTGGTTACATGGTGGTTACATGAAAGTGAAAACAAAAAGCCCCTCTAAGGAGAAGGGCAATTTTATCGTTATATATCAATAGTTTTTTTGGTTTCTGTGGTTGGATTTACCCTCAGTCGCCCTGCTCCTTCCGTTGCCTACAAGCCATTGTTTCACAATGTCTTTCCGGCCTAACCAGTTGGTTCACTCCTAACCCCACGATCAATAAAAAAAGGCCCCGTTAGGACCCTTTTTTTATTGATCGTGGGGTTAGGAGTGAACCAACGACCTTC
>JAJFIR010000043.1 GCA_021774795.1 Emcibacteraceae bacterium
ATTAGAGAAAATCTTGTTCAGTTCACTTCATTTGCATTATCTTGATCGCCCAATTGCAAGATCAACAAAAAGCGATCACAATTTTTGCAATTTCATGATCAAGATCATGCAAATTTGCGATCAAGATGATGCAAATACCCACCCAGACAACAAAATTCAATGAATTCCCCATTAAATTTTATTATCTCATCCATGTTTGAGTTTTTTTCAAGCTTCTTTTCAATTTTTTTTATGAAGTCACGTAGTTTTAAAAGCGCTAAAATATCATAATAGGCAATGAATTCGTCGGTGAGTTCGTCGATAAACTCACTTTTGTCTATATGAAAATTGCAGGATGTAATGATGTTTCGTTTTGCTTCTACTATTTTAATAAGAGTCCGCAATTTATTAGTGTGTTTCCCGACATTTAGCCCAGAAAATTTAATTGCTTTGTTAAGCAAAAAGGGATTTTTTTCAAAGAATTAAAGACAATATTAGTGGCGTCTTCACCCAAAGAACAAAATTCAATGGATTCTCCATTAAATTTTATTATCTCATCCATGGTGGTCTGAGTAACGTCCGAAGTTAATTCAACCAAACGAAGCCCAAGCTCTTTTGTTTGTGTGATCTTAGAAATAGTTTCCTGATAGTTGCTCATTGTTATCTGCATGCCAAAATTCCTCGTATTTGTATAAAAAGCAAATGATTTTTACAGTTTGTTAATGACAGGATGTGTTGTATCATTTTTGTACTCATTTGAATACGGTAAATTTACCGTACTGTCACCATTATGTTAGATATGCCCATAGTGGATGGCACGCCAAGCCACAAGGCTCATATCAAATTCATTGGATTACACAGGCCGCTCTCGCATTTTTATACTCCCTTCTAGCACAAGGCGCTTAAGCCAGGATTAATTTCTTCCTGTTATCCTATTGACAATTACCCTATAATTAGTACTATAGAGGTCCTATATTAAGGGTTGTTAAAATAATGTTCAGAATAAGTAAGTTATCTGACTACGGGATCGTGGTAATGACCTATCTGGCTCAACATCCAGAGGGCCTGCATACCGCCCGAGATATTACCGAGCATATTAATCTTACTTTACCCACTGTCACCAAAATTTTGAAAATTTTCGCTAGAAATGAACTACTTATCTCTCAACGAGGCGCTAATGGAGGTTATATCTTGGCAAGATCTCCCAAAGACATAGCCCTAGCTGAAATTATCCAAGCCGTCGAAGGTGAGCTGGGTCTCACGGAGTGCAGCTCAGAAGATTGTCACTGTGTATTAGAATCAACCTGTTCGACACGACGAAATTGGCGTCTTATCAGTGAATTGATTATCAATGCATTGGGGAGTATAACCCTTGCAGAAATGGCAACCCCCTTAACCCCCATGCATTTTTTAAATAAATTAAAAATGCCCCTGGATAATTCAGTTAAACAAATGAGTGAAGACGATAATGGCTAATGACAATCAACAATTAGACGATATGCTGAGCCAAGAGTACGAACATGGCTTTATCACAGATATTGAGACAGACACCATTCCGCCAGGGTTGGACGAAACTGTCATTGGAATGATTTCTCATAAGAAAAATGAACCTGAGTTCATGCTTCAATGGCGATTGCAAGCCTACCAACATTGGCTGACAATGAAAGAGCCTCATTGGGCGCAGCACCATTTCAAGCCCATTGATTATCAAGAGATCAGCTATTACTCCGCGCCAAAACTTGACAAAGACCGTCCCAAAAGCCTAGATGAAGTGGATCCAGAATTACTGGCAACCTATGCAAAACTGGGTATTCCTCTTAAAGAACAAGAAATGCTCGCGGGCGTCGCAGTGGATGCCGTTTTTGATAGTGTCTCTGTGGCAACAACCTTTAAAGGCAAGCTCTCTGAGCTCGGTATTATTTTTTGCTCTTTTTCCGAAGCTGTACAAGAGCACCCCGAATTAATTAAACAATACCTAGGCACTGTCGTACCTTACACTGATAATTTTTTTGCAACATTAAATTCTGCTGTCTTCACCGATGGTTCCTTTGTCTATATTCCCAAAGGTGTACGCTGCCCTATGGAATTGTCCACTTATTTTCGTATTAATGCTGCATCCACTGGACAATTTGAACGAACCTTAATTATTGCTGATGAAGGTAGCTATGTCAGTTACCTAGAAGGCTGCACCGCTCCGATGCGAGATGAAAACCAACTCCATGCAGCTGTGGTAGAACTTATCGCCCTTAAAGATGCACAGATTAAATATTCTACCGTACAAAATTGGTACCCTGGAGACAAAGATGGCAAAGGCGGTATTTACAACTTTGTGACTAAACGAGGAGATTGTAGAGGTAGCAACAGTAAAATTTCCTGGACACAAGTGGAAACGGGTTCAGCCATTACTTGGAAATATCCCAGTGTTGTCCTCCAAGGAGATAACAGTGTTGGAGAGTTTTACTCCGTCGCCGTCACCAATAATATGCAACAGGCAGATACCGGCACCAAAATGTACCATCTGGGCAATAACACTAGCAGCACCGTTATCTCTAAAGGTATTTCCGCAGGTCGCAGCCAGAATTCTTACCGAGGATTAATTAAAGTTGCAAAAAATGCAAAAAATGCACGGAATTATACTCAATGTGATTCGCTGCTGATGGGCGATCAATGTGGCGCACATACATTCCCCTATATTGAAGCCAAAAATGCATCATCTCACTTAGAGCATGAAGCTACCACATCAAAAATTAGCGAAGATCAACTATTTTATTTACTGCAACGGGGACTCTCATCGGAAGATGCCATCTCCATGGTAGTCAATGGTTTTTGCAAACGGGTACTCAAAGAATTACCCATGGAGTTTGCTGTAGAAGCTCAGAAATTACTAGGGATCAGTCTCGAAGGCAGCATTGGTTAACACACTAGAGGTTCATATGTTAGAAATAAAAGATTTACATGTTAAAGTTGGTGAAAAACCCATACTCAAGGGCATTAATATTCAAGTACAGCCTGGAGAAATCCATGCAATTATGGGCCCTAATGGCTCTGGTAAAAGTACATTGGGTAACATCATAAGTGGCCGAGGAGGCTATGAGATAACAGATGGCACTATCTACTTTGAAGGCAAGGATATTCATGAGGATCTACCGGAACAACGCGCAAGAAACGGTATTTTTTTAGCATTTCAATACCCTGTTGAAATTCCTGGGGTAACCAATATCTATATGTTAAAAGCAGCCCTTAATGCAAAACGCAGAGCGCAAGGGCTTGATGAAATAGACGCTATGGACTTTATCACATTAGTGAAAGATAAATTAAAAGCATTAAAAATGGATGAGTCATTGCTATATCGTGACATCAATAGTGGCTTCTCAGGAGGAGAAAAAAAGCGTAACGAAATTCTACAAATGGCAATACTAGAACCAAAGCTTGCTATTTTAGATGAAACCGATTCTGGATTAGATATTGATGCGCTGCGTACTGTTTCAGATGGCATCAACGCATTGCGCTCTCCGAAACGAGCAATGATCCTAGTGACCCACTATCAGCGTTTATTAGATTACATCAAACCAGATTTTGTTCATGTCTTATCGAAAGGTAAAATCATAAAGTCTGGTGATCACAGCTTAGCACTGGAGCTTGAAAAAAGCGGTTACGAATGGATCAATGATGAAACAACTCAATCAAGCTAGGAACCATTATGATAGAACTTGCTAGCAGTTACATCGATCATTACAAATCATTCTCTAATGAGCGAGAAGAGACGAAACTACCTTGGCTAAATAATTTGCGGCAAGATGCATTGTTGCAATTACAAAAAGTAGGTTTACCCAATAGTCACTTAGAGGATTGGAAATACACTGATCTTTCCATCCTTCACAACCATGAATTCTCGCTTCCATGTCATACAGAAGAGCCTGATTTATCTAACATTGAACTACTTAATGAAGATTTTTATCATATTGTTTTTGTGAATGGAAAACTTCATCACATACCCGATGAAATTAACTCATCATTCACTATTAAACCACTTAACCAATGTTATTCATCCATTAAAAATTTGATCAGCCCTATAACACAACCTAGCATCAGAGCAATTAATACACTTTTTATGGATCAGGGTGTTGTGATTGATATTAAGGAAGGTACTATCCTGGAAAAACCTATCCATCTGGTTTATCTCACCACTGAAAATCAGATCATGAGCCATCTCCGGAATGTTATTTTATCCGGAAAAAATAGCCAATGCCAAATCATCGAAAATCATATTGCGCAAAATAATCACGCCTATTTTTCCACTGTCATCACGGATATTCATAGCGCCGAAAATAGCCTTACAGCATTATTCAAAGTCACAAGAGAAAGTGAAAATAGTTATCATGTTTCTCAAAATAATGTAATACAAGCTGCCAATAGCCAATTTGATTACCACAGTTTTGATTTGAGTGGTAAATTAATTCGCCATGATATCAATAGTGAACTTAACGGCGCGGGTGCCAATTGTAATTTATATGGCTTGTTTGCTCTCGATGGTAAACAACACGTGGACACTCACTCGCGGGTTGCTCATAATCACTCTCATACTTATAGCAACGAGATTTTCAAAGGCATTGCTGATGGGCGATCAAAAGGCATCTTTAACGGAAAAGTTATAGTGAAGCAAGATGCTCAACAAATTAATGCAGCCCAACAGAGTAAAAATATATTACTCTCCAATCGTGCTGAAATTGATACTAAACCTGAGTTAGAAATTTACGCGGATGATGTCAAATGTAGCCATGGTGCAACGGTGGGTAATCTAAATGAAGATAGCCTCTTTTACTTACAATCCCGGGGTGTTGACCTCACCGCTGCAAAAAATATGCTCATACACGGTTTTGCCAAAGAAATAGTGAATACCATTGATTTAGAAATCTTACGGAAAAACATCAATGCTCATGTGGTAGAAAAACTTAATCTAACAGGGAGGAGAGCATCATGACCGATAGTCACACCGCAGAACAAATTGTGGCAACATCATTCGACGTAGAAAGAATACGCCAAGATTTCCCTATCCTCCATCAAACAACCCATAATCATCCCCTGGTTTATTTAGATAATGCCGCAAGCAGTCAAAAACCAAATCAAGTCATTACAGCAATAGAAAATTATTATCGACAATATCACTCTAATGTTCATCGAGGTGTACACAGTCTTAGTGAAAAAGCCACTCATGAATATGAGTTGGCGAGAAAAAAAATCAAAAATTTTGTAAATGCTCAATCTACTGATGAAATTATTTTTGTTCGCGGCGCTACGGAAGCCATTAACCTTGTAGCTCAAAGCTATGGCCGTGATCAATTACAACCAGGTGATGAAATCATCATCAGTGAAATGGAACATCATTCCAATATTGTTCCTTGGCAAATGCTGTGCGAGCAAACAGGTGCCATACTAAAAGTTATTCCAATAAACGATGCTGGAGAATTAGATCTCAGTGTTTACAAAGAACTATTAAACGAAAAAACAAAAATTGTAGGCATTATTCACATCTCAAATGCGTTAGGAACAATTAACCCCGTTAAAGAAATAATTAAATTAGCCCATGATTATGACGCTATCGTTTTAGTGGATGGCGCTCAAGCAGCTCCCCATGAAATAATCGATGTACAAGCATTGGATGCTGATTTTTATACACTATCTGGCCACAAATTATTTGGCCCCACAGGCATTGGTATACTTTATGGTAAACAACAATTATTAGACAATATGCCTCCCTATCAAGGGGGCGGAGAGATGATCCGCAGAGTCTCATTTACAAAAACAGAATATAATGTATTACCTCACAAATTCGAAGCAGGCACTCCTCATATTTCTGGGGCTATTGGACTTGGCATTGCCATTGATTATGTTGAAAAAATTGGTATGGATAATATTAATCGCTATGAACATAGTTTAATGGAATATGCAACAAAACAAGCTGAACAATTTCCTGATTTAACCATTATTGGTACAGCCAAAAACAAATCCAGCATTTTATCTTTTTTGCTGGGTGATATTCATGCCCATGACATTGGAACCATCCTCGACCAGTATGGCATCGCAGTGCGCACAGGCCATCACTGCGCCATGCCTGTGATGGAACATTTTCAAGTGCCAGCCACAGCAAGAGCATCATTCGCTTTTTATAATACATTTGACGAAATTGATACCCTCTTTGCTGGATTAAATAAAGTTAAAGAGGTGTTCCAATGAAAGATCATATCCGGGAACTCTATCAAGAAGTTATTATCGATCATAATCGAAGTCCGAGAAATTTTCATAAAATGTCTGATGCCACATGCCATGCAGAAGGATTTAATCCTCTGTGTGGAGATCAACTTGATATTTATCTAACTATTGATAATGAAACAATTACTGATATTAGCTTTACCGGAAACGGTTGCGCTATTTCAACAGCATCCGCTTCTTTAATGACAGAACACTTAAAAGGAAAAACCTTAAGTGAGGCCAAGGCATTTTTTCAATCTATACACGAAACTCTAACCAATGAAAATGAACATGCTACAGAAAAATTAGGGAAAATGATTGTCTTAGCTGGAGTAAAAGAATTTCCCTCCAGAGTAAAATGTGCAACTCTCGCTTGGCATACCTTAAACGCTGCCTTAAAACATGATGAAACCACGGTTTCCACTGAATGAGATCAATACTTATGGATAACGAACCGACTACATTACTTCAACAACAAATCATCGATGCATTGAAAACAGTGTTTGATCCGGAGATCCCGGTAAATATATATGAGCTAGGACTCATATACGATGTACAGATTGATGATGACAAAAACGTAAAAATTGAAATGACATTAACGACTCCCGGCTGCCCCGTTGCAGCAACATTCCCACAAACCGTTTCTGAAACTGTCCAAGGATCTGTGGATGTAAATGACGTTGAAGTTGAACTCGTCTGGGATCCACCCTGGAGTATGGATAGAATGTCTGAAGCGGCAAAGTTACAACTTGGAATTTTTGATTAACCTAACCTTAAGATAAAGTAACCATCATTATTACCAACTATAATTATTTTATAGGCATGATGAAATGGTGGTAATCTGTGGCAAATATCATTCGGAAAAATGTAAATTCAGATAAAAAAGAAGAGTTTAGTGTCGATAAAGAACAAAAAATCTCTGTAGGATCGGGGGATGTTTTTGATTTACGAGACATTCAATCACAAATCCTTAAGATTTATCCATCACCCAATGAAACTGATTTGGTCATTTTGGTGGGTAATAACTCCATTATCTTAGAAAATTTTCTAACTTTTATTGGACAAACATCAACAATACCGCCGGTGGTATTACTTAAAAACTTTCAGACTAGTCATGTATTTGAATATATCCCAGCAGATTTTATTACCACACCTACCTCCCCTTTATTAGATGATGATGCAGAGCAACAAGCTCCTATCACAGAGCAACAACAAGTCCTAGATTTATTGATTAATGATTTCGACCGAGAGTTAGGAGGCTTCCATCATCCTTCCTCTGCAACAGATATAGGAAATATACTCTCAACAATGGATGCTAGATTAGCACCAGAAAATTTAGCTCCCCCGTCAATTCCTGTGTCAGAAACTATAACACCACCACCACTTCCACCACAACCAAACCAACCCCCTCAAGCATTAGCATCCACCACCACCGGCGCAGAAGACACTCACTATGTCTTTAATGGCACCGACTTTAATTTCGTCGATCCCCAGGGCGATCCCTTAACCCACATTCGCGTCACCTCCCTGCCCGCATTAGGTCAGTTACAGTTTGACAGTGGCGGTGGCT
>JAJFIR010000044.1 GCA_021774795.1 Emcibacteraceae bacterium
CCGTCGTAGAGATAATTCTACCCATCGGCATTTCATTCATTGTATTTCAGGCAATCACTTATCCACTGGATTTATATTCAAAGAAACTGGACCGTCAGAGTTCTATTTTGGACTTCTCGTTGTTTCTGTCATTCTTCCCCCAACTACTATCTGGACCAATTGTTCGCGCATCATTTTTTATGCCGCAACTTAGACAAAATAACAAGCTGTCCGGCTCTGATATGATGAGCGGAATATGTCTGACCGTTCGGGGGTTGATTAAAAAAGTTATAATAGCGGATACGCTGGCAGTACAAATCGTCGATCCTGCATTTGGCGCACCAATGGAATTCTCATCGATATTTTTAATCATCGCCCTATTTGCTTTTAGTTTTCAGGTTTATATGGACCTGGGAGGTTATACAGATATTGCAATTGGCGTTGGTAAGATGATGGGTTACCAGTTACCGGTGAACTTTAATCGGCCATATCTTGCAACCAGTATTGCCAATTATTGGCAGAGATGGCACATCACGATGTCATCCTTTTTCCGCGACTATTTGTATGAAGGCATACGTAAATTGTCATGGAATAACATTTATCTAAATTTGCTTATCGTATTTATCTGTATCGGTATTTGGCACGGTGCTGGTTGGAATTTTGTATTATATGGATTTATTCACGGCAGCTTAGTGGGATGGGAGCATTACCGAAATCAAAACCGAAAAGATAAAGACCTACCTCCAATCGTTTATAAGGGCGGTTTATTGGTCCTGCGGATAATTCAAATCTTCACTATTGTAACTTTCACAAGGCTACTCTTTAGAGGAGATGATTTATCCGCGAGCTGGGATTATTTCACCGCAATTTTTAATGCAAATACATCTGAATTACCTATGTCACCAATTGCAATTTTCGTGTTAGCTTCTGCCGCGTTATTGCACTTCACACCTGTTGAATGGAGAGAGAAGTTAATGGCACTCGCTTCCAGAACTCCCCCATTCATTTTGGCAGGCGCAATTGTCTTGCTTGTTTATGTCTTAATCGCTTTTGATACTGAAACCGCAAACTTTATCTATTTTCAGTTTTAAGGGCAATAACAGCCATGTTAAGTGAAACTTTATTATGACGACCTTAAATTTAACGGAAGTTTAGAAATTTAAAGGTCCTGTGAAGAAAAAGTACGTTGTTATCAATTATCCGTATAAAAAACCTTTTCTCTATACACCGTATAAAACGGGGCCAAAGCCAGCCCGCCTGGATTAACATTTATTTTTCTTCGGCGATCGTGGTGACCAATGTCCCGATATTTTCAATGCTCATTTCAACAACATCTCCTGGCTTTAGAAATTCAGGTGGGTTACGTGCTGTGCCGACCCCGGCCGGTGTTCCGGTCATTACAACATCACCAGGATAAAGAGTAAATATTGCCGTCATATGGCGAAGAAGATGCGGTTCATCATGGATCATGTCACTGGAGTTACCATCCTGTTTCTGAACGCCGTTGACCCACGTTTTAATATCAAGATCCGCACTATCACCAATAAATTCCTTTGGTGTGATGAATGGCCCAAAAGGCGCAGCATTATCGCGGCTTTTGCTTTCCATCCAGTTTGCCCCAAAATTAAAACCTGCTCTTTCCTGACGCGGGAATGCAGGATCACGTCTGGCACTCGCATCAAAAACAATACTGTATCCAAAAACATAGTCTTTGGCATCTTCCATACTTACGCTATCGGCTTTTTTACCAATAATCACCGCTAATTCATTTTCAAAATCCCATGCTCTGCCAAGTGGATATCCTTTTGGAATCGGGAATTCTGAATTAGGATCAGTGATGGTTGAACGTGGTGATTTAGCAAAAAGTACCGGTGGATCAACATCCGGGTCTACAACCCGCAGGTCTGTGTCTGCCATTTCCTGTGTGTGATCCTGATAGTTCGCAGCCGTAGCGACCATGTTGTAAGGCCATTTAATCGGGGCGCGTAATGTTACGTCGGCGACGCTAAAGGCAAATGATCTGCCGTCCGAATTGCCATTATAATAGTTGGCAACCTGGTAAATACGTCCCTTAATACGGTCGTAATTTTCAATAAGCGAAAGCATGTTTCTCGGCATACGGACCCTGTCCAGACCTTCTGCATCTGCTAGTGCCGCGCCTGCACCTCTGAGATCAAGTATTGCGTCCCCGAGAACGAGACCGACGCGCGTAATGCCGTCCGCTTCAAATGTACCAAGCTTGAAAGGCGTGTCTGGGTTGCTGCTTGGTACAGCGGCAAAGGATACGCTTGTGAACAAAACTAGAAGTGAGGTTAAAATAATTCGCATTGATTTTCTCCTGTTCGATTTAATATTTATTATTCAAACAACGCACACCCCATGTCAAGTTGTATGCTGAAAGCATATTAATGATAAATAGCTATAATGAATAATCGTATTTTAGCTCTTAGATATAACAAAATTGTTATAATGATCTTTCACAATAACTTTTTCTCTCAGTAAAATTAGCTGTATTTGTACTTTCTGATATATTTTCTTCCTGGCATTTCTACATATGTATAAAGCAGATGAGAAATTATTAGAGTTAAAATTATAACGGTTGTGACCGCAGCGAAAGTATCATTAAAAATACTGGGTAGTCTATCGCTGATATTTGCAAACATTCTAAAGACAAGCCAATGGCTCATATAAATTGAAAAAGAAATTTCACCTAAATAAAACATTATCTGACTGCCTAATACTTTTTGAATGGTCCCCTTGCCTTTAAAAAGACCACATATAAACACGGTAATAATCACTTCGAATAATGCTTCATAAATAGGGGGTACATCGAACAAAAAATATATGATCAAGGCGGCAATTGACAAGTTAAACACCCAATTCCAGGTTCTTATACTTATGACATCCGATTTAGCAATTCCATATAGGGCGCACCCTATATTAAATTCAAAGAATATCCTGACTAATCCGTAATCAAGGGAAAAATTCAATCCCTTACGGTAATAACACAATAACCCAAGCCCTATAAAAGATAAAAGAAGACGGACCAACCGCCACATTAATTTATCCTGTCTAAATTCAACTATTAAAAACGGAAACAACAGATAGGCAAATAATTCAACGCTAATACTCCAGGACGGAACATTCCAATTTAAATAATCACTAAACCCCCATGCGTGAATCAGAAACAATTGCTTTAAAAGTTCAACATATTCATCAAACCTTACAGGATCATTTTTAAACCCCGCTAATTGCGCGACAGTTAAATACGCAATATAAAATACTAATATAAATGCATGAACGGGATATATTCGGGCAATTCTGGATATCATGAAATTCTTGTAACGCTGCCTAAAATCTAACTTAAAATCATCATGGTAAACATGTGACAATATAAAACCACTAAGCAAAAAGAATATATCCACCCCTAAATACCCGCTTGCTAAAAAAGAATAGCCATTTTCCCATTTAAAATTAAACAAGCAACAATGCCTGCCCTGGATCACAGATAATATTTTGCAACTAAGTTTTCTGATATTTGCTTGTGTTCAAAACTTATTGTAGTTTTAAATAGTCTATAAATTTTACACTGCATAAGTTGGAGCATTATTCATGAAGAAGCTATTCACTGCTGTGGGGCTAATTTTAATTTCTACCAGTTTCGCGAATGCGCAGATGACACCTGAGACAAAAATAAACGAAGGTGAAATTGTTGTGACAGTGCTGGGCTCCGGCACCCCGATACCCAGCCGCACGCAAGTGGGCACCGCGATACTTGTGCAAGCAGGCGGTCAAAATTTAATGTTTGACTGTGGGCGCGCCTGTAGCAGCCGTCTTGCACAGTTTGACGCTTCATTGATCGGTAAAGTTGACAGGCTTTTTATCACCCATTTGCATTCGGACCACATTACCGGCATTCCCGATTTATGGCTCAACGGCTGGGCGGTAGGACGGCGCACACCAATGAAAATCCTTGGGCCGACAGGCACCACATCGATGATGGAGCATATAAGAAAAGCATATGAATTTGACATTGATATCAGGTTCAATGATGGTGTCCCCGCGACAAAAACCGGATTAGATGCTGATTTTAAGGATATGGCAACCGACAAAGAAGGCATAATCTATGAACAGGACGGCGTGACGGTAACCATTTTCCCGGTTGACCATGCATCGGTTAAACCCGCCTTCGGATATAGAGTGGATTATAAGGGAAAATCTGTTTTAATTTCAGGTGATACCGCAAGAAGTGAAAATGTTATCAAATACGCCATGGGAGTGGATGTTTTGCTCCACGAAGTGATGTCCCCTGCCCTTATCGCGGCAATCACCCAAAGGGCGACACCGGAACAGGCCGCCAAAGTAATCGCCTATCATACCACTGCGGATCAGACGGCAAATATTTTTAATATTACCAAACCAAAATTGGCCGTTTATTATCATATGCGAAGCGGTGGTCCATTCTCCGCATCCCTTGAAAAGGTAACGAGAGAAACATATTCCGGCCCCTTGGAAATAAGTCATGACCTATTTCAAATTCGTATCAATGATCAGATAACTACTCATGACGCTTCAAAGCAATAATCCAAAATACCATCTCACATGTATATTATATTGCAACAAATATAAGGAACTGCTAGCTTTCCAATAATTCATTGATGCGGGGAAGCCATATGAAACCAACCTTACTATTCATATTTCTGGTACTAAACACATCACTATCTTGTGCGCAAGTTCCGGGCTTTGAATTTCGCAATCTACAATATGCCGAAGAAGCCGCTGACCGCTTGGAACGTGAGCTTGGTGATAAAGCAATGGTGTTTGAAACCATTGGAAACCACGACGGCCATTCAATGTATCTGGTGCTTAGAGGGAAAACCGGCACGGCGGAATTTCATATCACTGAATCTGATTATTATTTCGGCATTCGCGGCGCGGCTAAATTTGTTATTGGCGGCGAAGTTGTGAACCCAGAGGTACGCCCCAGAAAACAGATCGTCGGAACATCAATAAAAGGCGGCACCACAAAACCGTTAAATCCCGGCGATATTATCCATGTGCCGCCAAGCACCCCCCACCAGATTATAATAGAACCTGATAAACCTTATATGTATATCCTGATCAAAATTGATGAAGAACCGCTGAATTAAAATAAGATACGCCGTAAAGGAGATTAAAATGGACTTTTCCCGCCGACAGTTTTTTAAAAAAACCTCACAATCCGCGATGGCAATTCCGTTTCTTGGCACCCTTGCTGTTGACCCTTGCGAAGCCGCGACAAGCGCAGAATTTGATTTGTCTATGGGAAATCCGGAAGATGCCGTTCGGCTTAATTTTAATGAAAATGCTTTGGGCCCCTCTCCGCTGGCGATCGAAGGGGCAATGGCAGGATTAAAAGAAGGATGCCGATACGCGCTTGGTGGCATGCTTCGCCCGCTTATCGCCAAACATCACGGCGTGGATGCTGATTGGGTTTTAATGGGAACTGGTTCAACAGAACTACAAAGGCTGGCACCAATTTCCCATTTAAGGGACGGTGGCAATGTTGTGTCCGGGTTTGAAACCTGGGGCGGCGGGCTTGTTGTGGCGGATAATATGGGCGCAGAGGTTAAGCGAATACCGCTTTTAAAAGATAACGGATATAGTTTTGATATCCCCGCCATGCTGAACGCGGTTGATAATGATACCAAAATTTTCCTTATTGTCACACCAAATAACCCAACGGGGGCCGCCGCGCCATTTGAACAACTTAAAGCAGTCGCAGACGCCCTGCCCGATGATGTGTTGTTTGTCATTGACGAAGCCTATGCAGACTATCTACCTGATGGATGGAAAACGGGCGTTGATCTCATAAAAGAAGGGTACCAAAACGTACTTGTCACCCGAACCTTTTCCAAAGCGCATGCGATGGCGGGGCTGCGCTCCGGCTACGGCATTGCCCATCCCGATATATTAAAGGAAATATCAAAATTCGGCTGCGGCCCGGCGAGCACGAGCATTGTTGTTTTCGGTGCCGTGCAAGGGGCATTAAATGATAAAGAACACGCCATAAAATCCCGACAGCATGTGGAAAATTGCCGCAAATATTATGAGGAACAGGCAAATAGTTTGGGCATTAAAACCGTTTCCGGCGTGCCGCCGTTTATTTTATTTGAACTTGGGGATCGGTGCGCGCCTATCTTTAATGCGCTACGAAAACGCAATATTCTTATCAGTCAGGGTAAATCATGGAACCTACCCAACCATTTGCGTATTTCATATGGTCTTACTGGAGAAAACGAAATATTCTTTAATGCATTAAAGGAAACTTTGTGAGAAAACAGGTAAAAACCTGTGCATTTTATTTTTCTTCGACAAATAGGAATTTAATGGTTGTTTCACCGACATTAAGCAGCTCATGCCATTTAACACCGTCACTTTTGCCGCTGTTTCCGGTAACACTTGTGGTTTCAAATGTACCCCGCTCGCCGATAACCTTTAAAGTGCCGCCCGATACCACATAAGTAAAATAAGGCCTTGTGTGGGTATGGCGTTCCTGCCCTGTGCCCGGCGGGTATGTGCATGTGCCTGTACGAATAATATCATCTTGATAAAGCAGTTCGCAGACCGCCTTACCCTTCCATCCGGCTTCGATGGTATCCGGCAGTTGTTCCTCAATTTTTTCGCCAGCTTGGGAATGTTCTGTGATTTTATCTTCGGCAGCGATAATCAGCGCTCGCCATTCTTCCATCTCTTCCGCGTATGCTTCCGTGCTCCACTCAACCAGCTCTTTATTTCTTTCTACGCTCAACGCCGTTAATTGATAAGCGACATTGACAATGGTGCCATCTTCCCCGTTTGCTTTTAAAGATACATCAACCGTTCCAACATCATAATCTGGTGTCATCCTTAAATATCGCGCACTCAGGTTTTCGGTGTCGTAATCCAGCACCAACCAAGTTGTTTTGTTAAGATGGTTGCTTGTTTGAAAAACTGAACCTTTTTCAAAGCCATCACCACTAAAAATTACAAGGCTCCAATTTGGAACCCATAAAACCTCGCCTGGGCCGGTAAATAAAGGTAGAGCCTCATGTGGCGCCATACTGAGTTCAAATGAACCGGTATGAGAAACAGTAACGGCATTAAACTTCGGACTTTTTATCTTATTTAGCTCTTGCGCATGGAGATTAACAACAAACATTTCTCCAAATGCAATTAGCATGGTTATCAAGTGGTAGTTCTTCATAATTTTCTCAAGCTAAATTATCATAACAATATTAAACTTATAACGAATGAAGCAAATACCCGGTCAATAGGAAAATTTGAAAACCCTTAGTGAAACAGGTTTGATCGCTGGCATGTTTCAGAAACCGTCGAAGGATCATGCTTCTCTGCCCTTAGGCATGCGAGATAAGCTAAACGGCCAAACTGATTTTGCAAGCTACTCAAGTCCTGAATTGCCAGTGGTCAAGCTCAATGGTTTACTCAGGCGCCGGTTGGTTGCTGTTTATGATGTCCCGGTGGAGACACCAGCGACCGTAAATATTTTTCCACACTACCATGAACTTGCCATTATCAATCTGCGCGTCCCCTGCATAAAGCGCAAATTCGCCGGATTCGATCGCCGTATCACCGCAGTCATCAATTTCAATGGTCGTCAGGGATAGCTTCGTAATGCCTCCGTCAAACATGCCTTGAAACGCAGCTTGCACCGCCTCTTTTCCCTTAAATGTGTCAATATGCGGTGCCATAAGCCACCCGTCTTCTGTATATAAACTTGATAGTTTTGCTGCGTCCCCATCAGCAAACGCACTCATAAATTCCGTATTAATTTTTGAAATTTCTTCTTCTGCGCTCATGATATTTCCTTCCTTTTTTTATATATTAGGAAACACCGTAACAGAAAGCGGCAGATTTGCAAATTTGTCTAATCATCCGTTCCAGTTTCATGTTAAACATATTTTTTTGTTGAAATACGATTCTTACAATCTTTACACGGCATAAAAAAATGTACACCGCTCCCTTGGGGGGGAAGAGAAGTGTACATTCTTTAGGTAATTTAGTCTGGTTAACGGAGTTTCTAATTAAATTAAATTATATTATATTAGAAAAGACTAATTTACCGGTTTACGTCCATCTGCGGTTCGTCAAAATCGGCTGACTTTATAATTCCGAGTATAGAACGATATAACCATCAAAACTTTTGCAGAAGTATCTATATTTTTTTATAAACTAATTCTGCTAGTTACCTCCGCCAAACAAGCCTCGATTAGTAAGGTTTAAATAAAGATTCGTCTAAATACCTTAAAAAATAGTTAAATTAGGAAATGCTAACATAATATAACCGCCTATAATACTTGCTTTTATAGCGTTTGTTTCCCAAGTAATCGTTTAATTACAATAAGTAATATATTAGTTACATGTTATGAAAAATTTAAATAAAACTAAATATTTTTTACTAAAATAGTCAGAAATAAGTTATTTATCATTCCAAATAATTTTTAAACGGATGTAATGATTCGTGTCAGATTAAGTTACATCCTGAGGGAATGAGAACAGTCACCAGTTTTAAATTTGAGGCGAGAATATAATTTTTCATAGTTTATTATGCCCAGGAATTAATTTTCATTGCGGTATGCTTTTGCAGGATAGCCAAAGCCCCCCTTCTCCCAAATAATATTCTTATCAGTGTCTATTTCGATAACACGGTTATGACCGGCATCGGCGATTAATGTATTGCCGTTTTTAAGGCGAATTACTGAATACTGCGTATCTACCAGTTCGCTACCCACCTGCCAGACAACGTCACCCGCATGATTAACTTCAACTATTTTGCTTAATGCCCGTACTGATATTAATGTGTTACCGTTATCAAGGCGCTGTGCGTATATGGGGCCAAGTCCGTCAAAAAGCTCGTTTACATCCGGTCCTAAATCATCGATATTCCATACTTCATCGCCCGATGGCGTTACTTCATAAACCCTATTTAGACCCGCATCAGCGATCAACGTATTACCATTATCAAGGCGCTGTGCTTTCCATGGCCATTTTAAATCTTCCATTTGCCATACGATTTCACCCGACCCATTATATTCGCGAACAAATCCCGGGACATCATCATCCCATCCGGCCACGAGAATATTGCCATTTTCCAACACTGAAAAAGCACAAGGATATCCGCCAACATAAAGCACTTCTATGGTTTTACTGTCATCAGTTATATGCCACAGGGCGCGTTCACGTATTAAACTGACCCAATATGTTCCGTCATCCATGCTCACCGCGTCATATGGCATTTTAAGCATATTGGTTTCGAAAATAACGTCACCATTTTCAGCATAATGGATCAACCTGCCCGGCGGATAATTAGGGTCACCGACAGCCCTTCCCGGAATTTCATCAACAATCAGTGTTGAACCACTATAAATATTTCCCTGAAAATTCATATTCTGCACCTGGTTGTTTTCGCCACATGATGAAATACACAAAACAGCCGTTAATATGATGAGTTTTTTCAGATGTGACGCCATTTGCTTTCCCTTCGAGTGCTCTATACCATCATTTAAGGATGCTGATGTCAACTTGACTTCTTAAAATTGGTTATTTTACTGGCGTCAAAATGAATTTGTTTGATATACCTATCAGATAATGGTTAGGATATTTATGATTTTAAACGAATGGCGATCTCACCGTGGCACTGGTTTTTCTCACCTGTTCCCTCTTTGCAAAGACCGATCGCAGCAACGAAAAGGGAAAATATCCCTCAGATTACCTTCCGACAACAATCACACTTAAGCTGTTACATTAAATATATATTATAAATAGTTGATATTAAATGAAATATATACTTTCAATTGACCAAGGAACAACATCAAGCAGAGCCATTTTGTTTGATGATAATATGCACCCGATCGTAACTGCGCAACAGGAATTTGAACAAATATTTCCGTCCTCCGGATGGGTTGAACATGACCCGGAAGCAATATGGCATAGTACGCTAACGACCTGTTACAACGCTTTAGAGGGAATAGGCCAAAATTCTGATACTGTTGTGGCGATTGGCATCACCAACCAGCGCGAGACCACCATTGTCTGGGATAAAATCAGCGGCGACCCCCTATATAATGCCATTGTCTGGCAGGACAGGCGGACTACCGAACTTTGCAATAAGTTAAAAAAAGAAGGATATGAGAAGGAAATCAGTCAAAAAACCGGTTTACTGCTTGATCCATATTTCTCTGCGACAAAAATTAGGTGGATATTGGATAATGTCGAGAATGCAAGAATAAAAGCAGATAAAGGTGAGCTGTTATTTGGAACCGTAGATTGTTATCTTATCTGGAAATTGACCAAGGGCGAAATTCACGCTACCGATGCAACAAACGCCTCACGGACGATGCTTTACAATATCAGGGATGGGCATTGGGACGAAGAGATTTGCGCGAAAATGCAAATTCCCCTTTCCATGTTGCCGGAAGTTAAGAATAGCGCTGATGATTACGGTGTCACGGATTTATTCGGTACCTCCCTCCCCATTTTAGGTGTCGCCGGGGATCAGCAAGCGGCAACCATCGGCCAGGCATGTTTTGATCCGGGAATGATGAAAGCGACCTACGGCACGGGCTGCTTCGCGCTTCTCAATACCGGTAGTGAATTAATTCATTCAGATAACCGACTTTTAAGCACTATTGCCTATCAACTTGACGGTAACCCTACTTATGCGCTTGAGGGATCAATTTTTATCGCAGGCGCGGTCATACAATGGCTTAGAGACGGGCTAAAGATCATAGATAACGCCACACAGGCCGGTGAACTCGCCGGAAAAGCGGATAAACATCATAAGGTATATATGGTTCCTGCGTTCACGGGGCTAGGAGCACCTTATTGGGATTCTGAATGCCGCGGTGCAATATTTGGCCTAACACGAGGAAGCGGCCCTGCGGAACTTTCCCGTGCCGCTCTTGAAAGCGTTGGCTATCAAACCCGTGACCTTCTGGAAGCAATGAAAAAAGACATACCTCATTCTATTAAAACTACTTTACGTGTTGATGGCGGCATGGCGTCTTCTGACTGGACTATGCAATTCATTGCCAATATTTTAAACGCCGAGCTCGACAGACCGCAAGTTACCGAAACAACCGCACTCGGTGCCGCGTGGCTTGCGGGAATGCACGCAGGGCTTTATCCGGATCAGAAGGCTTTCGCAAAAAAGTGGGAGTTAGAGCAGAAGTTTAGACCGGATATGGACGGCGCTACGCGCGACGAACTTTATCTGTGTTGGCAAGACGCCGTCTCGCGAACATTAACAGGAAAATAAATAAAATCGCGATTAAGACCGTAAATCTTCACCTTTAATTTCCGCTTCCAGCATATTTGAATCGATGAAAAATTTTGCGGCCCAATTAAGATATTCGTATTTCCCGTAACTACCGTCTATAGGGAATGACCCTTTTATACCGCCAACCATTGCATCGTTTGAACCTACTAACCTAATCGTGCGCCTGACATATTGATTAAGTTTTGACGCCGTTTCCAAATATTTGTCCTGCCCGGTTTCCTTATAAATAAGCAACAATGAATGGGCAATTTGAACGGACCCGGTCAAACATACCCAGGACACCGCAGGCGTCCAGTCTTTGTGCCATCTTCCGGGAAAATAGCCGTCTTCATCCATTATTGTGGTTACCGCACCAGCAAATTTCAGCGCACTTGTGAGCAACTTTTCGTCTCTTGAATATAAATAGCCTTCCATAATACCGCGAACAACATAGCCCAAAGTATGGGTTAGCGGGCTGTCCGGTTGTTCAAGACAGCAGTCATCAAACCACCCGTTTTCTTGTTGTTTGGTTATTGCCCAATTTATATTTTTAAGTGCCGCGTCACCATATTCCTGATTACCCGAAGCCTTGGCTGCTTCCAGAAGCCCCCATGACACATGAGTTTCGTAAGCTTTTTCACCTTTTTCTGCAAACGGGGTGGCAAATTTACGCCAGCAGCCATCGCCATCCATTGTTTCGACAAGCCAACGCGCTGCCCGGTACATTGCGTCGTGATATTGATCAAATTCAGCTACCCCGGCTGATAACCCAATGAGTATTTGTCCGGTGTTAAATGTTACGGGAACAGGGTCTTTTTCTATTGTTCCTCCTTGAAATGCTCCGTTTTCAAGTTGAATTTTCTCACACCAATCCAGGGCAATTTTTGCGCTTTGCAGATACGTTTTGTCGTCAAAATAATGTGAAGCATTGATTAAAGTAGGGATAATATAGCCGGTTGTCTCCGGATATGATGTCGCCCATTCATTTTTAACGGAATAATCACGTGCCACACCACCGTCATGACTTGCAGAATTTTGTTGAGCACGTACCAGCCAGTTTAATGCTGCCGTAACAGACACAGAAATACCCGGGTCTACTTGTGGTAAGCCTTTGCGATCTTGCCTGACTTCCGCCTGCCCGTCCGGATTCAATAATCTAAACTCTTCCCATCCATGGTATTTCTTAATAACGGTATCCGGAACGATCTTTTTTATCAAAGTCTTCATTTGGTATCCTAACGTCTTATTCTTCTTTTGATCTTTATAAAAAGATTAGTAAATTTTTCAACAAACATACCACTTAAATGATATATAAATGGTAAAGGATCATCAATTCTCGTCAAACATTCAACTGATGGGTATTTTTTTTCAAGCTGATCCTGTGCAGGATTATTCACAAGCGACCGTGAATATCTATTGATAGGTTCGTATTTCCATATTTTTTGCGGTAAATTACCCGTACTACACTTATACTCCCTGCCAATTTCCGAACAATATTGTGCATAAACCAAGTTTTCCCCATGAAGCATGGCGACCTCATGCTGAAGGTCTGTGCGGGCGACGGTCGGTTCAATCATCATTAATTTCTTACTGCGTTGGTCTTGCTTAAATTCCATCCCGGCAGCACCCACAAAATTGACAGCTTTGAAATATTTACAGCACGCTTCGCGCATTTCATCCAAAAGATCATATGCGGACGTACAGCTGGCTGTGCCGCCAACATTTGGTGGCCAGGAACGAACTTTTCGGCCGGGAAAATCAGCGACTACGTCGCCATTTTTATTAATATATTCAAGCAGGAAGTAAATATCACTATCTGTACCTTCTATCCACTCCTGTATAACCATATCTTTTTGAATGGAGTTAACTTCTTCATATATGGATTTTATTTCATTCAAGCTATTTGTTTTATATGCCTTTTTAAACTTATTGCCATATACAAGATTTTGGGTGGCGGGCTTGAAAATGCATGGAAAAGTGAAGTTTGTTGCCCCATCAATATCGCTTGATTGATTGACATTCAACGTTTGCGGGAAATCAATTCCGGATTGTTTTGCATATTTAAGAACGCCTTTTTTATCCATCAATTCCATCAGTACATCATGGTCAGGCATGGTAAAACGGTACAAATTTTTTAACTTGTCGCGGTATTTGGATATAGTTCTTACCGTACGTTCCATAGTGATAAACAGAACCGGGATTTGATCAAATTGATTGCGCAATTTGATCAAATCCTCAATCAACTCCATACCTTCCATGTTTCTGATTTTGATCTTTTTGGCCGTCCATGTGCTTCCTGATGGAGCGGAAAAATCAACATCACACGCATAAACAGGGATATTCTCCTTATCAAGCCATCTCGCCACACCTAAACCATTAACATGAAGGCCCAGCACTACTGCCGGTATCGTATTTTCTGAAGTCATTTTTGCTTAATCACTTTGATAAATCTATCTAAAATATTTCGCATATCTTCTTCTGTCATGTCGGCAAATAATGGTAGTTCTATCATGCTTGCAGCCATTTTGGCCCCATATTCACATGATATATTTTCATCAGCCCATGATAAACCGTACGGACGTCTTGTCTGGACCCCTTCTTCTTTCAGTAATTCCATCGCATCCATCGGTGTTACACCTGTTGGCAAGTTAACCATTAATTTAATCAGGTACTTATCCTTTATATCCTGCACATGTTCAATTTCGGGATATTCAGTTAATATCTTTTCATATAGTTCGACAGCCTTTTTTTTCCCTTCCACGATGGTTGATAATTTTTGCATCTGCGATAATAATATTGCTGCATTAACCGAAGTCATTTTGGCCACCGGGAGGTTTTGCCATTTGCCTTCACCAAAAATCCGCCACAAATAATAAGCAAAGTTTTTAGTATATTTCTCAAAAATATAGGAATAAGCAAAATGAACGGCACTTAAAAAACCGTTTTTTGAAGTGGGCAAATCATCTGTGATTGTCAAACACTCTGAATTCAGATTAGTGTTATTGATCAATAAGGCTCCACCACTTCCGCTTCGACCGCTGACCAGTGTTTTGGATTGAGCAAAGCTGTAAACCCCATAATCGCCAAAGCTTCCCAATATTCTACCATTATGAGATAAACCCTGAATCGCGGCAGCGTCATCAATGACGAAAATTTGCTTTTCAAGTGCTAAACTACAAATCGCTTCTATATCAATAGGAAAGCCGTAATTATGCACCGCAATTACCGCTAAGACATTTGACATGTCTTGAGTATTAAGACGCTCCAAAGACATATTTAGATTATTATCAACATCCACATAGTGCGGCGTTAAACCTTCATCTGTTATCGCCTCCACAACGGCCCAACATACATAGGAAGGGACAAGCACAATTTTTTTGTTTGGTTCTTTTTTCTTGAATACCTGAAGTGCAACGCGAATGGCCGCCCGCCCGGAATTTAGCAGAACAACATCATTTGAGCCGGATATCCGGTGAAGTGCTTCTTTTAATTTTGCTAAAGCATCACCTTTTGGCAGTATAACCGCCCAAAATTCTTTCCACCCCCAATAGGCATATTTTAATCGGTATTTTTTCAAAACTTATCGCTCTGCATTAATTTGGCTAACGCGCCCTTCCAGTCACTTGGAGAAACACCATACAGTGAATTTATTTTTGAACAGTTAAGAACAGAATTTTTTGGCCTTTGTGCTGCTGCTGGATACTGATCAGTGGTGATGGGTGTTACCTCAACAGCATGAGGTATCTTTTTTGCCTTTAAAGCTAAATCGAAAATGCATTTCCCATAATCAGCCCATGACGTAACCTGACCTCCCGCGAAATGCAGGGTTTCGTTATTCGCCGTGTTTTTTGAGTTAATAATGGAAATGATACAGTCCGCGATATCCCCTGCGTAGGTCGGGCAACCTATTTGATCACTTATGATATTTATGTTCTGATTATCCTGAGCCAGTGTCATCATGGTTTTTAAGAAATTTTGTCCATATTCACTAAAGACCCACGAAGTCCTAATGATAAAGTAATCGCATCCGCTACGGCCAATAGCCAGCTCTCCTTCTGCTTTTGTTTTTCCATAAATATTGATCGGATTAATAGGATCATCTTCAACGTACGAAACTGCGCTTTCGCCATCAAAAACATAATCGGTAGATATATGGATAAAAAGAGCCTCATTATTTTTACAAAGTTTTGTTAATTTTTTTACCGCAGTAGCGTTGACCATTCTTGTTATTTCTTCATCATTTTCGGCCTTGTCCACTGCTGTATATGCGGCGGCATTAATGATAATATCGGGATTATGTTTTTTAAATATCTCATCCGCCTGTTCTTTTGAAGTAATGTCAAACTCCGATGAAGTTAGGGCAACAAATTTCCATGTATCTGGTACCCGGTCTATTATGCATTTTCCAAGTTGGCCCCCCGCGCCTGTCAACAAAACTTTCATTTTGGCAGGTCTTCCAGATTTAACCCACGCTGATCTTTTTCAGAAAGCGTCGGATTATCCAGCGGCCATGCAATATTTACCGCTTCATCATTCCAAATTAAACAGCCCTCATCCGTCGGGTCATAATAATCTGTGCACTTATACTCGAAATCAGCCGTTTCCGACATGGTAAGGAACCCATGAGCAAATCCAGGTGGTATCCATAACTGGCTATTATTTTCAGCCGATAAAGTAACCCCTACCCATTTTCCATATGTTTTTGAACCTGATCTAATGTCAACCGCAACATCAAATACTTCACCGCTTATGACGCGGACCAATTTACCTTGCGGTTTATCTTTTTGAAAATGAAGGCCACGAAGCACGCCTTTCGATGAACGCGAATGATTATCCTGTACAAATTTTTGTTTAATACCAACTTCATTTTGGTACCGAACGCTGTTAAAGCTTTCCATGAAAAACCCCCGTTCATCACCAAATAATTTTGGTTCGATGATCACAACCTCTTCTATGTCTGTTTTAATAACCTTCAAGGATCACCTTTTAATTGAAACCGTTAGCAAGCTGTGTCAGATATTGCCCATAGCCAGTCTTACTATAAAATTCTGCCTGCTTTAATAACTCACCATGGCTTATCCATCCTTGCGAATACGCTATTTCCTCTAGGCAGGCCACTTTATAACCCTGTCTTTTTTCAACGGTTTGGACAAAATGCCCTGCATCCATTAATGAATCGTGTGTACCCGTATCCAGCCATGCAAACCCGCGCCCTAATAAACTTACATTAAGATCACCACGCTTCAGATATATTCTGTTAACATCGGTTATTTCAAGCTCACCGCGCGCCGAAGGTTTCATCGATTTAGCAATTGAAATAACGTCATTATCATAGAAATAAAGCCCGGTTACTGCATAATTTGATTTCGGTTCGCTTGGTTTTTCTTCGATGCTGACGGCTTTACCGTTTTGGTCAAATTCAACAACGCCGAAACGTTTCGGATCAACCACATGATAGCCAAATACTGTGGCACCGGCATCTCTCTTCACGGCAACATCAAGTTTATCGGTAAAATGCTGTCCATAAAATATATTATCACCCAGTACTAAGCTTACATTATCATTTCCAATAAATTCTTCGCCAATTAAAAATGCTTGTGCCAGACCATCTGGCGACGGCTGAACTTTATAGGTAAATGTCACGCCAAATTGTGAACCATCACCGAGCATTCTTTTAAAATATGGCAAATCTTCCGGCGTCGATATGATCAAAATTTCATTAATTCCAGATAACATTAGAACCGATATGGGATAATAAATCATTGGTTTATCATAAATGGGCAATAATTGTTTAGAAACACCGAGTGTTATCGGATGCAACCGTGATCCTGACCCTCCCGCAAGGACTATACCTTTATATTTTTTCATCTCTTTTCCACTCTACTTATTCACGCCCAAACGTTCCATCTGATAATCACCGCTTAAAACACGTTCCCACCAGTCTTTATTATTAAGGTACCACATAATTGTTTTCGACATTCCGCTTTCAAATGTTTCCTGTGGCTCCCACCCCAGGTCATTTTTTATTTTAGTGGCATCAATGGCGTATCTTATATCATGGCCAGGTCTGTCTTTAACAAAAGTAATCAGATCCTTGTAATTCTGTAACCCTGTCGGCTTTTCAGGCACATGTTTTTCCAATAATTCACATATAGTCTCAACTACCTCTAAATTGGTTTTTTCATTATTACCGCCAATGTTGTAAGTTTGTGCAATCTTACCTTCTGTAGCCACCTTATAGAGTGCCGCCGCGTGATCTTCTACATAGAGCCAGTCCCTAACCTGTAATCCATCGCCGTAGACAGGCAAAGGTTTGTTATCCAGTGCATTTAAGATCATATGCGGAATTAATTTTTCTGGAAAATGATAGGGACCATAATTATTAGAGCAATTGGTTATTACGGTCGGAAAACCGTAAGTCCTCTGCCATGCGCGAACCAGATGGTCTGAACTCGCTTTGGATGCAGAATAAGGGGAGCTAGGATCATATGATGTTGTTTCGACGAATAAATCATGCCCGTGGCCAAGATCACCATAAACTTCATCGGTTGAAACGTGGTGAAATCTGAATTTATCTTTTGTTTGACCACTTAAGCCCATCCAGTAATTACGCGCAGAATCCAATAAAGTATAGGTACCAACAATATTGGTTTTAATAAATTCCCCCGGACCGTCGATTGAACGATCAACGTGAGATTCCGCCGCCAAATGAATGATAATATCTGGTTTGAAATCCTCAAAGATTTGGACCAAGGCAGTCCCGTTACATATATCTTCCTGTAAATGTCTGTAACGTTCATTGCCGCAAACTGAATTAAGGGAGTCAAGATTACCGGCATAGGTCAATTTATCCAAGTTTAATACCTGGTGATTTGTGTGATCTATTATGTGGCGAATAAGTGCACTTCCAATGAACCCTGCGCCACCCGTTATAATTATATTCACTAAAGACCCTCATTTATCGGTAAAATCAATTATTTACATATAGGAATATATAACCATAATATTTACATTAAATAAACGCCAATTGATTAAGATAAAGTTTATGAATAAAATAAACATATTCGTTATTATTTTTGCTAGCTTTTCCATTGCGAGCTCAGCGTGGGCGCGGCAATCTCAAAGCAGTGTAGAACCGCCAGCATGGAACAATGATATTCTTCATTGGAGATATTCGCCTGTTGACTTGAGCTTTATGAATAAGGACGAAATTCCGGCAGGAAAGCGCGGGTTTCTCAGGACTAGAGGCGATGAATTAATATTTGAAGACGGAACTAAGGCAAAATTCTGGGGCACAAATATTCAGGCATATGCGTTATTTAGAACGGCTCCCAATGAAATGAAAAGCCAGGCTAAGCGAATTTCCCAACTTGGATACAATTTGGTGCGCATTCATCATCACGATTCATCGTGGGTTTCCCCCAATATATTTGGGGACCCCTCCAGACAAGACACACTAACTCTCAATAGAGAATCATTAAAAATACTGGACCTATGGATAAATGTCCTTAAGAGCGAAGGTATATATATTTGGCTTGATCTGCATGTTGGCAGGGATTTCACCGAAAATGACGGAATTAAAAACTTTTCTGAAATATCAAAAGGGAAGGAACGGACAACGGCTAAGGGTTTTACATATATTGACAATGATATCAGAGACCTCATGAAAAATTTCAATGACGCATATTTAAATCATGTTAGTCCGTATTCCAACCTCGCCTATAAGGATGACCCAGCAATTATCAGTGTCCTGATTACCAATGAAAATGATGTTACACATCATTTCGGAAATGCACTATTGCCGGATAAGAATGTACCAGTTGCAAATGAAATATATATGAAAAAAGCCCATGATTTTGCTACAAAACACGGCCTTTCACCTGATCGAACATGGCGATCCTGGGAACATGGCCCCTCAAAGATATTTTTAAGCGATCTTGAACATGAATTTAACTTGGAAATAATCAGTCACCTGCGCGAAATAGAACTAAAGCCCTTGGTTACAACGACAAATTCATGGGGCAGAATGCCGCTTTCGAGCCTTCCTTCCTTGACCGATAGCGATATTGTGGATGCACACACCTACGGCAAGACAGAATTCTTAAGCACAAATCCAAGGCTAAATGATAATTTTATAAGTTGGATTGGTGCTGCACAAGTAAATGAAAAACCTTTATCCGTCACCGAATGGAACATTGAAGAATTTCCTGCGTATGACAGATTTTCAAGTGCCGTATATCTCGCGGGAACATCCGCACTACAAGGCTGGGATGCGCTAATGCAATATGGATATGGGCAAGTTCCGCTAAATAATGAAGGTAGACCAAGCAACTGGGGGGTGTATAACGACCCCGGGTCACTCGCCTTGATGCCTGCAGCAGCCCTAATTTACCGTCAAGGACATGTATCGCCCGCTAAAACCACTTATGCATTAGTTCTTGATCAGAATACTTTTTTCAATACCGGAGTAAGTCCGACGAATTCGGCAACAATTCGCACCTTAGTCGAACAAAGTAAGTTGGTAATAAGTGTGCCGAAAACCAAGGAACTTCCATGGTTAAAATCAGGAACAATAACTGAAAATACAGAAATTATTAGCGATTATAACAAAGATTTTATCCCCGAAGGCCAGAATTTTGTTTCATCCGATACCGGTGAAATTACGCGGGATTGGGCAAATGGCGTTTATACTATTAATACAGAAAATTCACAACTGGCCACCGGCAAGATAGGCGGTAAAAGCATCCGTTTAGGTGATCTTGAAATTCAGTTAATCACTGAAAATGCGGCCGTCGCCGCACAAAGTCTGGATAATATCCCCTTAAAAACTTCCGAAAAAATTCTTATCTCTTTAGCTGGTCGATCAAAATTATCAGCGGGCAATAAGTTACCTTATCTATCTGAACCTATTATAGGTGTTATTGCAATTGCGGCCAAAGAAGGCATGACGCTATTCGGGTTGAATAAATACGGAAAGGAATTTGAATTGCCGACAATTTATTCTGAAGGTAGATACCAAATAAATCTGGATAATTCGGTCAAATCCTATTGGTTGTTACTGCGAAAATAAACTTTTGAAAGAATGTTTAAGTTATTGTCGTATATTATAGAACTTGAAAAAATTAAAATTTCAGGTAATCATGCTTCTATAAGGTATTAGGGAGAAACTTTAGTCATGGATCAATCAGAACCGATCAATGTCGTAGGGATTATTAGTAAAAATTCTATAGATTATATCGATGCTATGTTCCAAGCTTACAGTGAAAATAAAATTGCAATCCCAGTTTCAAATATCGAGTTTGGCAAGCGCTTCAAAATTCTTGAATTTCAACAAATCATCGAACCCGGCTTAGATACCGGTTGGTATAATAAATCCCATGATCTGATCCATAGCGATGATTTAGCGCAGATTTCGTTTACTTCCGGTACCGAAGGTGAGCCCAAAGGCATTATACTTACCCACAATAACCTGGCAGATGTAACGGAACGCATAAATAAAGTCATGCAAGTCACCAGTGAAATACGTGAATATGTGGGCGTGCCGGTCTATTATTCTTTCGGCTTCGGGCGCATTCGCGCCTGCACTGCGGCAGGAGGGAAAAGTTATATACCCAGAAACGGATTTAATCCTCTTGAAATAATAGAAATGTTAAAGGCAGATCAGATAAATGCTATTTCTGCGGTACCTACTCTGTGGCGTATTATATTAAACAATCCTAGCATTATAGGTAAATTAGGAGAAAAAATCAGGTGGATTGAAATCGGCAGCCAATATATGTCTGGTGATGAAAAAGAACAAATGAAAAAGTTGTTCCCTAACGCCAAAATCGCTCAACATTATGGGCTGACTGAAGCATCCAGATCCTCCATCCTAGACATATCAGCTACAGAAGGCGGTGCACTTGAATCCGTCGGAAAGCCAGCTGATATTTCTAATATCGACATTTCCGTTGATGGACGCATTAGAATTAGAGGACCACATGTCGCTAATCAGATGATCACTGGTGATGGGATGGCTTCTACTATTGATCACGACGGTTGGCTGACAACTAACGATCTGGGTAAAATAGAGGACGGGTATTTATATTTTATGGGTCGTGCTGACGACATTATAAATTGTGGGGGCATAAAGGTTTCTCCGGATTTGATCGAAAAGCAAATATATAAGTCACTTGAGATTAACAGCGGTATCGCAGTTGCGCGGATCGCCGATCCTATACGTGGAGACGGCATTCTCATTGCGCTGGAAAATAATTGTGCGATTGACAGCGATGAACTTAAGATATTGGCGAACAAGATATTGAAAAAGATGGGCGTCCAAGCGGGAGATTCTCTTAAAATAGTTAAAACTGAAAAAATCCCAACAACGGAAACAGGAAAAGTAAAACGTAATGAACTACCCAATTTAATAGAAAAAAGTTATCAGGAGGAAACAGCGGTCACAAACCAAACAATTTCAAATACGACCGATAACATTACCGACGAACAAGAAAAACTTTGTGCTATTTGGCGCGAAGTGCTTGAGGTTGAAGATATCTCGATACATTCTAGTTTTTATGATTATGGCGGCGATTCACTTTCTGCCATTAATTTAACGTTGACTATGGAACGCTTAGACGTGCCAAGACAAATAGCGCAGGATATTATTAATGGTAAGTCAATTGCCCAGGTTACCGAAGATGCGCCTCATTCCGATCAATCGGCAGCCAACGGCGTTATCGACAAATATCTTTATATTGCGACAACAAGCGAAGCCATTAATGCCGTTAGAGGAATAATGGTATTGCTGCTACTTTTCATCAGGTGGTCACCAGGTGTTTTAAAAAGGCTTTCTCTTTATGACGAGGGCTTGCTTAATCCCCTTTTTCGTCTTGGAACTCCCGGATTTGCTATCGTATTTGGAATTAGTGTCGGATTCTATTTCTTCCATCAATTCGGAATAAATAAAGCGAAAACCGTCAAAAATATCAGAGTAGCTCAAATTCTTCTTGTTTGCGGAATAGGCACCTTGGCATTGATGAATTATCTGAATTTGATATATGCAGATTACGAGCGTGAGACTCCAATGTTAAGTTATCTCGTCTATTCCGTGCTATTTTACTATCTATTAGCCGTCTCAAGCATTTCAATCTGGTACAAGATATTGACCAGTTTTAAAAACACCATTGCCGCTACTTTGGTCGGTGCTGCGATCATGTTTTTATTGCAAGTCCAATTCAAGGTCTGGAATTTCAGCAGCCAACTAACAGAGAACGGTTGGTATCTGTTTGGCAGGATGCTGGAAGGAAAATATAGTTATTTTACGATGACGGGAATGGTGTTTTGTGGGCTTTCCATTGGATTATACATACGAAACTGCCTTAACGAACAAAGAAAACTGGTCAATTTTCTTCCATTTGGTGCAGCTCTCATATTGTTTGGGATCATAATTTCCATTGAAAATGGTGAGTTTGACAAATGGCAGGAATATACAATCGCGCGGGTCTGGATGATTATAACATATGTTGGTGTCGTCCTGACAATGCTGTCTATTTCTTTATATTATAACACTTTAAAAAATCGTAATAAGCTATTCTTATTTATTTATAGGATCTTAGCAATATTAGGATTACTGTCTTTGCCTATGTATGTCGGTCATAGATTGGTTGTACCTGCGAAAGACCTGCTGTTAATCGTGGATGTGCCAGGTATAGCTGCTATCGCCGTGCCAGCACTGGTCTTCTTTGGGTTGATAGGGTATTGGACACACAAGCTATACAGAGTTTATTATTCAGTGAGCAAATGAGTGAAACGGAAATAACAAATCAACAAAAAGAACTCATACAAATTTGGCAGGAAGTACTTGAGGTAGACCAAGTTTCCATCCATTCAAGTTATTATGATTACGGCGGAGATTCACTTTCAGCAATTAATCTAATGCTGACAATGGAAAAACTTGGTATTGAGAAGTCGTTAATACAAGATATAATAAATGGCAGGACCATTGCTCAGATTACCAATTCTCGTGATCAGATGACAGCCGATGCCACAGTCAAAGATGGCGAAGAAAATAAATACGCCTTAATAGCAAAAGCAAGCGAAGCCATCAACGCGACGCGTGGTTTTATGGTTTTATTTCTTGTTTTTATTCACTGGTCTCCCGGTGTATTTGAAAGGTTATCAATTGACTTTGAACGCATTACAAATCCCCTTTTTCGAATTGGAACGCCGGGTTTCGCAATAGTTTTTGGCCTGAGCGTTGGTTTTTTCTTTTTTTCACAGTTTGAAACAAATTCAAAAAAAGCCCGGAAAAATGTGCGAGTAGCACAATTCTCAATATTAATCGCCATGTCTTTATTAGCGGCAATGAAGTATGCAGAAATCAAATTGCTGGCTCTCGAACCGTCCCTTCCTTTACCAACGGTGCTTTTCTATTCCGTGTTATTATACTATTTCCTTGCTGTGACAAGTATTCCTATTTGGTATAGGATTTTGGCGAGTTTCGAGAACCTGCCCGCTGCTGCACTATGTGCATCTATTTTAATGTTTGCATTGCAAATTATCGTTCGTGATATTCTTTCAGGTTTCCCTGATCTGGCTGGAATATGGCATTTAATAGGTTTGATGGCAGAAGCGAACTATAATTATTTCTTTATGTCCGGTATTGTTTTCGCAGGCATGTCGATCGGTTTATATATCAGAGAGTGCCTTTCTGAGCAAAAAAACACAACAGGGCTATTGCAGTGCGGGTTCGCTTTAATAGTTTTAGGAATTCTATTATCGATCGAAAGTGGCTTGATTGAAACCTGGTTAACCCGCAAAACGGCTTCCATACATATGATAACTACATATTTGGGTGTCATCCTGATAATTTTATCTATGGCTCTAAATTATAGTCATCGGACACGCCGAAATTCATTCTTTTTAATGGTTTTTCGGGTCTTTGCGGTTTTAGGACTTTTGTCACTGCCCATCTATGTCGGGCACGGACTGGTAATACCGGTGAAAGATGTTTTAGTAGCATTTGGAGTACAATATTCCCTGTCACTTGCAGCGTCGATGTTGACATTTTCTTTGCTGATAGTTTATGCAGGAATGAAGTTATATAGATTATATTACAAATAGTGAGACTATAATTAGCTTTTCGCTTTATTTAACAAATATCTTGCTAATGTTTGATCATGAATAATCAAAGCCGGACCATCTGTATTATCCGGTATTTCATAAAGTTGATTTGTCTTGGTTTCATTTACTTCTGAATATGGAAGAATACCGTGCTCGCCTTTATCAACGAGTACTTTTTCAATTATACCTTTTGATATTTCATGAACATCGTCGGAAAAACCATAAATTAACGCTGTATCGCATATAATATTGATCAGCCTGGGGATGCCTCTGCTCGCCATATAAATATACGTGCACGCTTCATCAGTAAATATCTTTTCTTCGCAGCCAGCCACTTTTAATCTATGACGTATATAAGTTTCTACTTCTTCCAGATTAAAAGGCTTGATATAAAAGTCTGAAGAAATTCGTTGTGAAAATTGAACAAGTTCGGGTCTTTGCAGTAAATCTTTTAGTTGCGGTTGCCCAACCAGAATTAGTTGAAGTAATTGATTTTTATCAGCATTGATGTTTGAAAGCATTCTTAACTGTTCCAGTGTCTTTAGCCCCAAATTTTGTGCTTCATCGACAATAAGAACTGTTTTTCTACCGTTGCCATATTCTTCAATTAAATAACGCTGAAATTGGTCAAATAATTTGACGTTTGACGTTTCCGTAAACGGCTGATCAAAAGCCAATAACACCCATTGAAGAAGATCACCGGTGCCGTCTTGCACGTTAGATATCAATCCAACATTCAAATTCGTGCTCATCGTGTTAAGTAAGTGACGGATCAATGTCGTTTTACCGCATCCTACTTCGCCAGTAATAACCGTGAAGCCGGCCTGATTCATAATGCCATATTCAAGCATACTGAATGCCATAGTATGGTGATTGCCCCAATATAAATAATCGGGGTCTGGTAAAATTGTAAACGGTTTTTCGGTTAGCCCGTAATATTCGTTATACATTAAAACTCATCACTTCAATAATTATTCGTTTCTTAACTTGCTAACTGCAATTGATCTATCAGCTGCTTTACTTCGTCTATAAGCTCGAAAGGTTGTTCTGCCGACAACTCGACAATCTTTTCAAATTCTCTTATTGCAGCTTCTCGTCTGTCTTCTTTCATATAACTCATACCCAGATGATATCTAAGGATGGACATATTCGGTGCTTGTTCTACAGCGTCTTGCAATAACGATGTCGCAGCCTGTATATCACCTACTTTATAGTAAATCCATCCAAGAGTATCTTTAAAATGGGGAATTGACGATTGCCTAAACCTTGACGCAAGTTCCAATGCGCGCTGTATACTTTCCTCGTCATTACGATGTTCCGATAACAAACTGGCCAGATTATTAATCACTACATCCGAGTTAGGGTTTGAAGCATACATTTCTTCGTAGACGTTAATGGCTTCTTCAAAATTTTCTTCTCGTTCATAAATATTTGCTTTAATAAGCTTTAAACTTCCTTTGGTTTGCGCATTGATAATGCCGTCATTGATATACTTTTTCGCAGAGGCAAAATCACCATTTGTTATATATACGCCCGCCAATGTGGTATAGGCTAAATCTTGATCTGGGGCCTTTTCCACTGCTTTTAACAATGTGTCAATGGCACCTTCCTGATTTTGACTAAACAACATCATTTGTGCTAACAGCACAAGTGCTTGATAATTATTTTCATTTTCTTCCAGGAGCGAATTCAAGAAGGCTTCGGCTTCATCAATTTTCCCGGCACTAATATAGGCACCTATTAATGAAGCCAGCGGTCTTCTTTCACCGGGGCTGGAAGAATAGGCCTTTTTGAAAGAAACTATACTCTGCTCAAAGTTCTGCTGTCCTCTATAGGCAAGTCCCTGTATCTGGCTGCTAACATTTTCATCATCACCTAATTTTTCCAACGCATCTGCTACCTGCTGAGCCCCTACCCATTCTTGACGAAGGATATAAACGCGTGCGAGCGCTCTTAAACTACCGATATCATTTGGCTTGACAGTTAAAACATTTTTCAAGACCTCTTCCGCCCTGGCAGGCGCAGAATGTTTCAACAAGAAATTAGAATATTCAATGCCGACTGCACTGTCAGTATTGCTAAATCGCAGGGCATCGGCCAACGCATCGTCGGCAAGTTCTATGGACCCGTTAAGTTCATATGCTTTTGAAAGCAATCTTGACGCTCTCACAGATTGAGGGTCTTCATTCAACACAATTCTTAAATCCTGTATTGCTTCGTCTAAGTTTTCCTGATTTATTGATATTGAACTACGCATTTCCAGCGCCGTAATGTTCGTATTATCTATTGCAAGTATCTCTTCGATAATTTTGGACGCTTCATCTATATTACCTTGATCGAGTGCTAATTGCCCAAGACGCCCCCTTGCAACCAATCCATCTTCCGAACTTCCGGTTCTATCTGAAATACTTGTCAATACTTCTACTGCTTCCGCATTTTTATTATTTCCAAGGTAAAATTCTGCTAAAGCCAATTGATATTTGACTATATCAATACCCCGCTGGATCAGGGTTTCAAGTTCAACTTCTGCGGCATCTGACCCTTGATGGGTATTTAAAAACCTTACGACATTAATGCTATTATCAAAATCAGAAGGATCCAAATCCATTATCGAGCGAAGCTGCGCTTCCGCTTGATCCAGTTTGTCATACTTTATATAAAAATTAACGAAATTCAGGCGAATATCCTTATCATCCGGATAATAAGAAATCAGTTCCTCATATATCGCTTCCGCATCGTCGCTTTCCGCCATGGAATCATAAGTTTGAATTTTTATAAGCAAAAGATCAATATTCCGTTCGTTGTGCGCCAACCCTTGATCAATGAATCTAATTGTTTCTTCGTAATCACCTTTGGAATATCGTTCCGCCGCTAAAACCTGTATGGCATCAAGGTTTGTTGGCTCTATTGCAAGAGCCCTATTGGCATAATCAATGGCAGCAACACCGTCCTCTAACTTAAACAGTACTGCCGCTTTTAATGCCAGCACATTCGCGTTGGTGTTATCTAGCAATATTGCCGCGTCACTAATTTCTACCGCTCGATCAATTTGGCCAATCAAAATCATCAGTTTGCCGAGTTTAATTTGTGCCGGTAAATGTGTGGGTTCGAGTTCAACAACCTTCGACAACAGCGAATATAGTCTTTCCCATTCTTGTCTTTCTTCTTCAAGGCGGGCCATTGCGTACCAAGCCGGGACAAAGTTTTCGTCTATCTGCAAAGCGTTTCGAAATTCTATATTTGCTTTCACATAATCTTTTTCTTCCAACAGTTCCAAGCCGGTTTCATAATATGATTGCTTTACTTCCTCCGGTGAACTGCAGGCGGTTAAACCGATAAAAACAGTCATTACGGCAAGAAATTTTATCATTGTTCTATTTTTCTGACTTACTATATTTTTGATCATAACGCTTTCCAGTATTATATTATATTCATCCGGGTAGATAATCCGGCAGGTTTGGTGCAATGCTATCGATAAAAAGCTTCAATCTGTCTTCTGCAACATTTATTTCTTCCCCGTCAAAAATTGGGGTTGTTACCCTAACCAACGCACCGTCAGTTCTGTTCATAAAAATTGCATCTTTTACAAGGTGCCATTTCATTAGATATTCATTAGAAATTTTTCGGCCTCTTTGATCGAACCAATAATAAACTAATTGCCGCGAGGAATCACGTTCGATGATTGCTCTATTAATTGGCAGGGTCTGTGTGCCGTTTGCTAATTCAATCTCAAGACGGTCAAATTCAGTAATAAGCCATCCGCCGCCAGGAATACATACCCTTGGTGAATGCGGTGAAACCCCCTTACGTTGTGAGGAATAATAAGCTACATAGAAGTTTACTGGCATTGTTTGCTGAATTGAGTTAACAGGTCTACTTTGCAGTAGTGCGGGGCCTTGATCAATTTGCGGAATACGGTAATCCGCTAAAATATAATCATCAAAGCCTAGAGCTTGCTCGATACCCGTATCAAGAAATAATTTCTTAGATTTCCAATTATTAATGTCTTTAGGAAACGACACAAACCTGTCACGATCAGGCTTATTCTCAACCCGGTCCGTTATATTAAACGTTGTAATCATAGCAACCACCATAAATACGCCAATTACACTGATCGGTAGCAAAGGTTTATCTGTCTTAACAGAAGATACTTTTTGCGCTGTTACCTCTGGCAAGTCAAATAATTCGAAAAAATCGCCTCTCTTGCCAAATTTGGTAAATATCCAGACTTCCCCACATAACATCGCAGCACAAGCCATAAAAATGACCCAACCCTCAAAATAATGAAGAAGGCCATCTGCCATTCCGCCACCCCAAATTTCAACAAGCACTCCGACCATACCAATTCGAAAACTATTCATTAAGATGGTGATTGGAATAGTTGATAGAAAAACGATTACTCGTTGCCAGAATGGTGCTTTGAATAGATAAGCAACTAAAAACCCTAAACTTGAAAGAGGGTAAAGATATCTTAGACCACTGCACGCATCCACGACCTGGAGCTTGTAAGTTCCAAGATCAATAACATTGCCTTCCAAAAATACCGGAATATTGAACAGCCTAATAAAAAACACGCCCAACTCTGAAGATACTAACTGTAACCGCCACGAAAGAATAGTATCGAGAAAATACGGCATCGGAATCGCAAAAGCCAGAAAAGCGATTGGCAAAAATGTCAATCTAAGAAATGGTATTCCACCAAACGCTAAACACATTCCAATCAAAGAGACAATAAAACCAGTCTGAACTAAAATAAAAATGGCACTTAATTCACCAACTAATAGCATAAAGAACGCCAGTAAAATCAAAATCAGCCCCATCCACGATGGATTATCAATACTTTTTCCCAGCGCATCACGTCGATCCCATAGCATCCAAAGGGATATCAGTGGAATGAGAAACCCATGACTATATTCTTCTTGAGACATCCAGCGGCCATATTGATTAATGAGTCCTCCGCTAAAAGCCGCAAGGCAGAATACTACTGCCATTGCCAGCAGAATAATTCGATATAAATTTTCTTTTAAAATATTTTCAGTCATCGTTTTGAAATGGTGTTAGTCCAATGTTTTTATTGTTTCAATTAATTTGGCGAGATTATCACAAATAAAAGTAAAGAAACAGTATATTATCGCTCATTTATTATATCAGCAAAACTCTTTATTTAGTTGAAATAATACAGTTTTTATATAAATGTGATTTTAATTATTAATTCAACCTGCAACTTCCTTTTGAAACTCGTTGAGTAAACTTTGCGGCAGGTTCTTTTGAAGCCCACAGATCGTTAAACCGCATTTGATTTGCGCCAAATCCCTTTTAAGCAACGTTAGTAACCCCATAAAAACGGTGTCCATATAGTCCACCTTACTCACGTCAATAGTAACAGATGTTTTTTTCAACATAATATTTTTAAATAATTTCCTTATTTCCTGTAAATTATCTTTAATTATTACACCCTCTAAGAAAATCACATTTGGATCTCCGGCAATCACTATCTTCGGCTTTACCAAATGTTTTACATTGTTTGGTTTATTACTTCTGAGGTTCATACTTTGTCGAACGGCTTGGGTTATAATCAGATGGATGAGGGAAACACCGTCTTTAAAATACCGACTAAATAATGAAGGCTCCTCTTTTATCCGCCAAAGCCACTCTAAATGCATTGTTTGCACCCATTCAGGTGCCCTTTTCACAGAACCTGCCATGAAATTTACAACGGCACCTAAATGACTAATAACCGGAGCATTCAGATTTTTTCGATTTCTTTCTATCCATGCCTGCCCTTTTACGGCCCCCAACGATACAATGATAAAATCGGCGCCTGCCTTATTAACTTCTTCAATTATGCTATCTTCACTCATGTCTTCAACAGAGCCAAAACCAGGGTTTAGGAAACCAACACTCGTCAGGCCGTTCAACGAAGAATTCAAGTTTGCATGAGCTTTTGCTGCCATACCGTCCTGTCCACCGAAGAAAAAAACTTTAATTGGGTTATTTTTACATTCTTCGTTGTCCCCAAGCGTCTCTATTAAACTGGACCCCGCCACGCGCACTTTTATCGGAATGCCAAACATTTTACATAAAAATACAATTGGCATTCCATCTGCAATGCTCAAATCAGAATTAATTACTGAATTTCGAAACGTTTCATTTTTTTGACTGGCTATCAGGAAGTTCAAATTTGGGGTGGAAATAAATGTTTTTCTCTTTTCTCTCACCGCGTCAATTACCACCCTAACCGCACCGTCCATATCAACAGCATCAAATGTCAACCCAAGCAGGTAATGGATATCCCGATCAAAACCAACAGCGGGTTTGCCTATTTGTGAGTTTTCAGCCATAAATCCGCCCTAGAATGGTTTATTTCTTCTATTGCCCTCTTTTTACCGACAAGTAATACCCGATTTTGATATTTCTTAATGAACTTAATCAATTCTTTATCAGAATATTGCCTCTCACCCCTCACCCAACTCCGTAAATATCCGTATACCATAGCCATACCACCAATTATGTATGGGCGGTGAAACATTCTGTAACAAACAGTCGCCATAAAATACAATAAGCTGCTGCCCATAAAATATTGGCCAAATCCGTGACGCACCCTGCCAGTCAAAATTCCATTTTGGCTGGACCCCATTGGCCGCAAATGGATAAAACGTATTGCTGGCTCATTGCTGCTACAGGCAATCCAGCCCAGGAAACGGCATCTATGACAATCGATGGCGTCCCACATCACTTCACGGACGAACCCGCCTATTTCATTAAAACATTCCCGACGATAAAATTTCGCGGCACCAACACACATTTCGTCTCCGCACTTCTCACTTATCTCTTTACCTTCAAAAACAAAATAAGGCTTGCCGCTAAAACACCCTAATCTCGGATTATTTTGCATTTCGATCATTAAATTTTCAAAATATGAAGGTTTTAATATTAAGTCCATATCAAGCTTACAAATATAATCATATTCTTTGGTATCAGTTCTTTCCAGACCTTTATAAAATGCTTCTATTACACCTGGGCCGACACTTCTTCCTCCCCTGTCGTCATTTCTTACGTGCTTTATCCAGCTATAATTTTTAACATACTCTTCTATTATTTCCGGCGTTTCATCCGTCGAACCATCATCAACAATGATCCATTTCTTTGGCAAAATAGTTTGCTTGCAAACACTGTCGAGCGTTCTACGCATAAATTTTGCTTCGTTACGGCATGGAGAAACAAGTAAATAGGACATTTAAATTAAAATTCTTTCTGATCTTTTACTCATTAAAATATTTTTCAAGTCGTGTAATATTGACATCGCGGCTAAATTCATTGGTAACATGTTTTGCCGCCTTTTTCGTAAGTGTGAAACGTAATTTTTCATCTTTATAAAGCCGTTCAATAGCCCGTGCCAATAGTTCAGGAGAGTTTGGTTCCACGAGCAAGCCCGTTTCATGATCAATTACAAGTTCGGGTATGCCTGATATTCTTGTTGAAATAACCGGAAGACCAAGCATCATTGCTTCCATCAACACAACGGGAATACCGTCCATATCTCCGTTACTATCTTTTTGGCACGCTAAGGCAAATACATCCATCCCAGACATCCAATCAGCAACTTTGGAGTTATCAATAGCACCAAGCAGACTTACACTGTCTGATAGAGAAAGATCATCAATTTGTTTTTGCAGTATATTTTCCTGTGGACCGTCCCCCGCTATTGAGAGGGAAAAAGGTACATTTTTACTCTTGAGAATAGCACATGCTTCTATTAACACTGGCATCCCTTTTTTTTCTACTAGCCTTCCCAATGAGCAAATTTTAAATTTTTTATCTGGCTTTTTATCGCGTTCTTGAAATTTCAAATTTACTCCGCAACGAACCACACGAACTTTAATTTTATCAAGCCCTCTGGCTTCTAAAAACTTTCGATTAAATTCAGATATAGTGAGAAAATATTTCGACCTTTCGGCTTTGCGTTTCAAAATTAAACCATGTTCAAAAATATCATTGGCATGTGAGGTAACCGTGTAATCAATTCCCGTTATTGCGCTCGCATACATCGCCACCTGACTGGGGACATTTGCAAAATGTGCATGCAGATGGTCGCTGCCATTGTTTTTAACTATCTGGGCTATTCTGCAACTGGCAAAAAATTGATAGACAAGCTTATAAGAGGCGGAATTCATTATTCCCACATGAAAAAAATCCGCGATGAGCCAAGAAAGTCCCTTGAAAATACCTGATGGCACCGTAAACAGACACACTAGAAACGAAAGTATAAACCGAATTACACCTTCCAAATAAAGATAGTGTACCTTTCCTATTCTTTGCTTAACATCATCGGATATTTGTTCAGGCATATGGATGGATATCGCATGGACTGTATATCCACGTTCGCGAAGGGCGAATATTTCGTTATACACAAACGTTTCCGATAATGCCGGAATAGCCGGCGACAGATAGGTGATCGTTTTTTTTCTGGAATCTGCCATACTATATTGCGTTATTTTTTACGACTTTTGCAGGGATGCCAACAACAGTTGCACCCTCATCAACATCATTTAATACAACGGCATTAGCCCCAACCTGACTATGATCGCCTAACTTAACTTGGCCCAATATTTTTGCGCCCGCACCAATGTCAACATGCCCCCCTAATACCGGAACGCCGCCCTTTTGAATGCCCAGTGTTACTTGTTGAAAAATAAGACAATTAGGCCCGATTTTGACATTAGGATGGATAACAATCCCGTTAGGATGCGGAAGAAGCAGTCCGCCGCCAATTTGACAATCCAAATCAATTTCTGCACCCGTAATGATGCTCCAGAACCGGTGCGATAACACCCAATATTTGATCCCCAGTAATTCGAATATATTGTTTTTATTTTTTTTCAATTGCTGATATTTACGAATAGACCGTAATAAACGACGTCCAGGATCCCAGAATTTATTGGGCGTTTCACGTCGCCAATCTGGAATATCTGCTGATATCTCGGACATATTTTTATCGTTCCTACATTCTCAAATTTAAATTAATATTAGCTCTTATATTCTATTATAGTGTTGTTTTGTCCCGTTAATCGATTGTAATGATACCTGACATAACCACAAAACTCGGGAAATTTATCCAATAGGCAAAAACACGCATATATTAATTTATCTGCATCACCATAAGGAATTTTCAGCTTCCCAAATATCCTAATTACCTGCAACGGATATATACATAGCAATAAAATAGCAAATGGTGGTTTAATGATCATTAATATGATTAATAAAAAAGGTAAAATCGCGCCCCAAAATATAAAACTTCTTCTTTCTTGCTGCCATTTCCCCCATCTAGCGGCATTCGCATATGAAAAACCGGTTCTAAATGATCTAACCCACCACTGTGAATAAGATGTCATCGCGCTATCATGGGTTCCCATATTTTCTTCAAGACAGAACATTCTTTGACCCAGTTCACGCACACGTAAATAAAACTCCGGTTCTTCGCCGGCAATTAAATTTTCATCAAAACCATTTAATTTTTTGAAAACTGAAACCCGTATGGTCGCGATGCCGCCACAAGAATATATTTCCCCCGGGCGGATATACCATCCCATATCGTTAAGCTTTGCATAAATAGATTTGGAAATATCTTTTTCCCTAAGCCTTCCGCAAACAACGGCAATGTCATTCTCCTTATTCAGTTTTTCACATGCAAATTTTAGCCAGTTCTCATCAAGTTCACAGTCACCATCGATGAAATGAACATATTTCAATCCGGATACATTTTTTATCAGCCATTTAAATCCTTCATTTCTGGCCCGGGCCGCAGACATTGGTTTATTTGTGTCCAATTCCAATATATTCGCGCCAATACTTCTCACAATCTCAACGCTATTATCGTTAGAATTGGAATCCACATAAATAAACGTAGATCCACTATCAATTACCGATCTGACGCATTTTTTAATGCGCTTTCCTTCATTTCGGCCAATTATCACAATGCCAATATTATTCACATTCGACATTCGCTAACCTTTTTTCGGCCATTTAACTCATTTGGATGAATGATCTTTACATCAGCTTCTAGTAACAATTTAAACAATCGTTTTGGTTTATGAAGACCTTCCCTAAATGACGAAATCTTTGGTGACGGATTTGTTTTTGGGTAAACGACATCTCTTCCCAGTAAAATTTTGCCAATTTTGGGCCTGACATCCTTTTGCAGCACAGCACCAAAATCTGCGTTAGCAATAACAGAACGTACATTTTTTCCGTGATAGGCTGATAAAACAAGACTATCCGTTAAAGCTCGTAAAAAGCTCATATGGGCTCCCTGAAGATTATTACAAATTCCCCATATCCTCCTGAGGACAACCGGCTGAAACTTATGGCCTACTCTTCTGTGAACCCAATATGGCAATAGATAGGAAAACTTTTTATAAATGCGTCTTATCGTTCTAATTGGCTCGACATATGGCGTTATATAGTGTTTCCAGCTATCCGTTAAATAAAGGTCACCCATTTGACCTTTCCACAGTATTGTTTTCTTGGAATATTCGTTAACAATATTTTGTAAATCCACCCCCCAGCGCCAGTGTGTCAAGTCAGCGCGACAAAACGATTCTAATATTTCCGTATCCTGTGAATTTTCGTTAAATGTGTCTTCAAGTTTTCTTACGGCAATATCTAAATTGTTATTTTTTACAAATTCACACACCAGTTCATAATTTGGATCGGCACTTATCGCTACCACAGGGTTTTTCCACGGCAACAATAATAAATTCATACTGTCTTTGCCGCCACACATTATAATATTTGTATAATTTTTGTTTTTTTTCTCAATTATTTCTATATCTTCAATTAATGCATTTGCCATCTTTCGGCAATATTCATCAACATCGGTAATAGAATAGTTAAAATCGTGTAGTCCGTTAATTTTTCTGATCTCAAGGTCCACAGTTTCATTATTGAAGTGATGGACGAAATCATCGTCATCGATCGCTTCAACCGCTTTATCATTCACTTTTAAGTTATTTTTCAGCAAAACTAATGCGAGGACCGAATAAGAATAATAATTTTTATATTTATAAATATTATAAAATGATGGAATGCCATTAAAGTCATTAGCCTGCCAAACCACAGGACCATGTTGTTGCCACATCATATCTTCGTTAAGGACGTTCACTTTTTCTACGTGCTTAATTTTTTCCTTGATTTGATCTATATGGCATATTTTAACGATTGTTTTATTCCAATATTTATTAGAACTTTTCACTATTTTTATTTAGATAGTCCCTGATGCCGTCCTTCATTTCAACTCTGTCAATTGCATAAGCCAAATTAGCAAGTATAAACCCTGTTTTGTCACCACAATCAAACCGTTCGCCGTCGAATAACAACCCGTGAAATGGCATCTTTCCCAGCATTTCTGCCATTGCATCAGTTAGTTGAATTTCACCACCTGCCCCAATTTTGCGCTTCCCCAAATGCTCAAAAACTTCCGGTTGTAGAATATAGCGGCCGATAATCGAAAAATTGGACGGTGCATCTTCCGGTGCTGGCTTTTCAACTAAATCATTCACTTCTATCACATCGCCATCACGGGTTTTCACATCCACTATTCCGTAATTGGATGTTTTTTCCAACGGCACTTCTTCAACTGCGACAACATTTCCACCTTTTTCATAATAAATATCAAGCATTTGTTTCAAGCATGGCCTATCGGCGCGCACTAGATCATCAGCAAGTAAAATAGCAAAAGGCTCCTCGCCAACAACATTTTTCGCGCAATTTATGGCATGACCAAGCCCCAGTGCTTCCTGCTGCCTAATATATGAAATGCTTCCTTCATTTGGCAAAAGATCCATTAACTGATCAAGAATTTCGGTTTTGTTCTTTTTCTCCAACATGTCTTCAAGTTCAAAGGAATGGTCAAAATGATTTTCGATCGCTGACTTACCGCGTCCCGTGATAAAAATAATTTCTTCAATCCCCGCTTCACGCGCTTCTTCAACTGCATATTGTATAAGTGGCTTGTCAACAATCGGAAGCATTTCTTTCGGCATAGATTTGGTGGCGGGCAAAAACCTTGTCCCCATTCCACCTACTGGAAAAACGGCTTTTTTAACCGGTTTCATACTATTTCCTTTTCTCTTTTACCATACCCACTTTGGCCCGCGGTACAGGAATGTGGTTTTTCATATTCCTTAATCCGGTTAAATATTCTTTTGTTAGGTTTTTACCATATTCTACGGAAGGCTGATTATAAGGATCCACACCAAAAAGTTCTGCAGAAATAATTGTTTCCAACATAAAGTGCATAACCAACGCTCCTAGAGTACGTTCATTGATCTCTCGAACTTTGATATGCCTTATTGGTTTTCCTCTTTCTCCTAAAGCCTCAATCGTGCTGTTGGCTTCTGCTTCAACGAGATCGCCGATAGTTGCGCCTGACATATATTCATAATTATCGTCTTCTATGAGCATTGAATCAATAGTCGGCCCGGCTCCTTTGGTAGAAGATGTAATGACGGTAAAATATTTATCATTTGGTCCATCAAGAAACAGCTGTAATTGGCTATGTTGATCCATTGGACCCAAGGCAGTAAACGGCGTCGTGCCTTTGCCATTTTTCCCAAGACTTTCCGCCCAAAGTTGCTTATACCAATTTGAGAAACGATCAAGCCTACATTCATACGGCATCATGACATTGATGTTTATATTACTCTTTTCCTGTAATTCAAATGACGCTATCGCACCCATTGCCGGTGGTATTTCACATACGTGTTCTGCATTCATAGTCGCTTTTAATACCTGTTCCGCCCCATTTCTTAGAGCAACAACATCAAGACCAATAATCATTGCCGGAAGAAGCCCAACAACTGAAAAAACTGAAAAGCGTCCCCCTAAATTAGCATCATGATAATGGATAGGCAGGCACCATTTTTCTGCATAATCATGTAAAAAACTTGCACCAGGTTGAACGATCACCGTGAAATAGTTTTTAATTTCTTCTTCACCAACGAGTGTAAGCACGTTGGAAAAACATGCAAGCATCTGAGCAATTGTTTCCGCTGTTCCACCTGATTTGGAAATCACCAGAAAATGCGTATTACTGAGGTCTAATTCCTGCAATAATTGTTGCATCGTATGAGGACCGAGATTATCTGGAAAATGTATCCGTGCTTTGCCGTTTGGCGCGTATAGTTGTTCTCCGGATAAAGACACCACCATTTGCGCGCCAAGGCTGGATCCTCCGGTGCCAAGTACCACAACGTCTTTAAAATTTTTTGAAATCCGTTCGGCCGTCTTGCGTATCGCCGTTAAATCTTTGCGTTCGTTTGCTAGTTGGAGAAAAGGATATAGATATTTATTTGTGTTGTAATCATAATCCCGCTTTTCGCGAAGTGACTGAAGAAAAGTTCTGATTTTTACATCGTATTTTTCCAGATCAATATCATCACATTTATCAAATATATTATCAAAGCGAGTTTCGTATAACATTATGTATTACCTTAGTAATTTTCCAAAAACAGACCCCATTAATACCGATTATTTCTTTAATTTACATTAACTTTTGTAGACTTCATGTATGACCAGAAGAATTTCATTCAAAACCAGACCGGCCAAATATCCTAAGATAGCGACCGGGTACATTCTTAATTCATACTTCAGGATCAATAAATTACCCTTGTTACGATATGTTATATCCACTAAAGCCGAGCAAAATGCAACGATAACGACGGACCAGATTGCCCCATACATCCCAAATTGAAAATAAAGAATTGGTAGAGTGACAAATAAAACCGTTAACTGCATAAACCGGAGAATAACATCGAATTTAGGTTGCCCTATGGCCAACATCAAAACACTAGATGTCATTGGCCCCGTAAATAATAATGTTAATGACAAAATAGTAAGCATCCAGCTTGCATCCAGATAACGATCGTCATAAATGACCTCGATTATTGTTCCCGCCGAACAAAATAGCAAACCTGCGAAAAATATGGAGATTGCATCAGTATTTTTTCGGATCTTATAATAATAATGAAGTATGTTATCTCCATTTTCACGGTTGATTTCACTTAATATCGGATAAAAAACGATGTTGTTTATTTTAAGTAAAATGCCTTGAACTGCGGCTGACAAGAAACAGGCTATACTATATACCCCGATGACTTCCGCTGTTTCATAGGCACCAAAAAACAATCTATCTCCCTGCATATAAAAAGCCGTTACAAAAGACGAAAGCATCAACCATTTGCCAAAATGAAAAATTTCCCAAAACGCGGTACTTTCCCATTGAAGCCTATTTTTTACTCCCGGGACCACCGTATGTGATAAAATGACAAATATAATTGATGTCGCCAACGTGCCAACAACTAACGCCCAAATAGACCTGTCATTATATGCCCAGGTAACCATAATAATAATACCGGTAATCTGACTGATCAGTTCCAAGACGGTAATTCTGCCAAGGTGTAATTTACGTCTGGCAAGAACGACATTCGTGGAAACAAACCCGCCGATTGTTGACGAAAACGACATAACGGCGATAATTATTGGAAGTTGAGGGTTACCGAAAGCTAATGATTGATTTATGAATCCCAATTTAGTCAGAAAATATATACTCAGTGCTATAACTAATACACCGGCGGTTACAATCATACCGCGAATGATTTGCACAATCCAGGCTGTATTCAAAAATGCTGGATCATCACCACGGGTGCTACGAATTATGCTGTGATTAACCCCGATATCAGAAATTAGGGTCATTATATATAAGAACACCTGGCTCAAGGCCATTATTCCAAACATTTCCGGAACCAGTAAACGCGTCATTATAAGATTACTGATTAACCGAAGTGACTGCCCGGTCCCATACCCCGCCAGGGTCCATGTTCCCGCTTTTAGTATCCTTTGAACCAGCGATAATCCGGAATTTGATTGAGTATTCATTATTTATGAATTTCTTTCAAATAAAATGTTGGTTGTGAACGCTCACGATGTTGTGGTTCTAATGGTTTTGAAAAGATATAATGATGATCAGGCTGGTAATAGTACAAAAGAATTAAACATACCCTTTCCATTCATCGTCAGATTTATTTAATACCGTACCTAAAAACTTATTTGCGTCCAGGAGCCGCATGCTTTCTTCTATCTCCGACTTCGAACACATTCCATTACCCACTACCATCAAGACGCAATCAACATTTGGTATAAACGCCAACGCATCATCAGTGGCAAGGATGGGCGGGAGGTCAAAAATTATAATCCTACTGGCATATCTGTTTTTTACTTCGTCTACAAAGGCGTTCATTTTGTTTGAAGACATTAATGAAGAAGAAGCACCATAAGCCTTATTATTTGGTAGCACTACGAGCCGCGGCACACCCGGATTTACAAGCATATCTTCCAGTTTAACTTTTTCATCAAAATAATCCATAATCGAGTAATCAACCTTCAACCCGAGGTTTTTTGATATTTCCGGTTTCTTCAGATCAAAATCGGCAAGCAATACAGAAACATCATCATAACGTGCCATCGAAATGGCCAGATTTACGGATATTACCGTTTTCCCGCAGCCTTGCGTTGGCGACGTGACTGCTATGGTTTTCCAGTCATTTTGCTTCATTTTCGCTAATATTTTTGTTCTTAGAATATCAAAAATAGTCGACTTAACATCATTTTGGTTAAATACAACAATGCGGTTATCTTCCAGATATTTAGTATTTAAATCAACAGTTTTTGTTTGCACATAGGCTATATCTTCAAGCTTGGTACTACCCATATTTCTATTGGTTTTTTTTTCACCAAAAGTTTCAAGCGAAGATGCATTATTCTTTTTAGCTTTTTCAATAGCCTGTTTAATTCGCTCCATGAAGTTCCCTTTTGCTCATGATAAAGATCAACTAATTCGTCCCCATACTTTGATAAAGAAAATATCGAGCGGTAAATAAAGAAAATGAACCAGAACCATAGCGCAAACAGCGGTGGCAACGGAAAATCCGGCTAAAACCTTAACCCGCTTTCTCGTTTTTGCTGTTTCTTGTCCTGTTTCAATATATGGTATATTGGCAAGTGGCTGTTGTTGAATTGCCTCTGTCAAGCGTGCTAGCCCATATACGCTACCATCAATCATTTCGATAAGGAATATTGCAGCGAAGCCTGCCCCGATTGCGATAAAGACACCAAGAGCCATAATTTTAGCCCTGTTCGGTCTAATCGGCGTCTCTGCAAGAACAGGAGGCTCCAGTATCAGAAAACGTTCTGCCTTTTTTTCCTCTTCCAGACTTTCCGAAAGTTGAGCATCCATTAACTTTGCTTTGATAGATTCGTACTGCTCGAGCGCGTTTTCATAACCCCTGTTTAATGCCCTCAGGCCACGTTCTGTCTGCGGTGTCTGAATAATGGTTTCCTCTAACGTCGCAATCAGAATTTGAGCTTCTGCTTTGAGTCTGTTTTGCACCACAATTCGATCTTCGATCGCCTCAATTCTTGCGCTTATCTTCGCTGAAACGGGGTCCCCAACAAGACTATTACTATCTTCAACATCGCCATTCGCAATTTTTTCTTTAACTTGTGAAATTTTCCGGTTTAATGATGTTATATCGGGATGCGCGGCTCCGTATACGGCAGATTTTTCAAGTAACTGCGCTTCTAATCTGGTTAATTCCTGCTCAGGATTAAGTAATATTTCAGCCTCACCGTTACCTGTGCGTACGCTAGCGGAAGCCAGGTCGATTTCAAGAAAGTTCCTTTGTTCTTCAAGGTTCTTAATCTCCCGATCTATATTTTCCTGAGCATTAATTGCCCGTTCTCTCTGACTGATCCTCATATCGAGATGTTCAGGTAATGAGCCACTATTGATTTGCTTAAATTCTGCTACTTGATTCTCAATAGTTTCAAGCTCCAGTTTTAATTTTTGTGTTTCGTTATTAAGAAAGTCAGACGTTTCAGACGCTCTTGAAATTCTGTTACGTAAATTCTCGTCAAGGAAAAGAGTTACAAATTCATTTGCAACCCTAAAGGCAAGATCAGGTTCACTGTTCACCACAGAAATTTTAAAGGAAATCGCCGTACGACCGTTGTTTCTTTGACCCTGGATATCTGCACTAATGATCTGGACAGAAACCATGTTTCTCATCCGATCCACAAGGTCTGATGCCGGAATGCTATTTCTGTCGGAGCCAAATAAATTGAATTTATCTATAATTCGAAGAAGGTTATCCCTGATCATCACGCGTTGGGTGATAACGCCGATCCGTTCATCAGCATAACTGGTAATCGTTGATTGTACGAAGTTATCGGGTATTTGTTGAGATTCCACCATAATGGTCCCGGTCGACTCATAGACCGGTGGCGTAAACACAGATACGGCAATGCTCACGCCTAACACCAGGATGAAGGGTATTATTAAATAAAGATATCTACGCCTCAAAATAGCGACATAGTCTCTTAACGTTAATTCCGGTTCATTATATTCCATTATTCGTTCTCTATATACTAAAGCTTAGTACGCAACGCTTACATTGAAAATATTAGATATACCCCACCCGCCGTTCAATCCGATCCTTTGCCTGCGTAACTGATAAGAAAACCGCAAATTCAGGTTTTCCAAAACTTGAAAGGTTACCCATGGGCTAGCTTGTACGAATTCATTTCTCATTTGTATGATACCGCTTACCTCGCTGCTACGTCTCCAGGACCCACTAACGCCCAGAGTGACACGCTGCGAGGAAGCATAATCAACACTCAAGGCAACCGATTCATCTTGGCGCAATCCACCGAGGCCGCTTGGCAATAATTCACGTGCTGCTCTAAATGAAACAGTATTTCGTTCCAGCTCGTGTGCAATTTCCGCTACTGCGCTCCACATATAATTATCGTTCAAATAAGAAACACCACCTGTAACAGATATGGACGTATTTTCGGAAATTTGTCTGCGGAAACCTGCGCGATAACTATAGCTATTAATGCTCGGTGACAGTGCAAACTCGGGTTCGTAATGCAAATAGCCAAAATTTTGAATTAGCGCAGTATTCTCGTTTAAAGCGAGATCAACACCTAGAGAGGCACTATTGCTCCAATAATTATTAAACAGACCAAATGTCGAATAATCTAAAACCTGAAAATTATCAGAAAGTCTGACTGACAAAGTTTCGCTAAGCCTGGCACCTACGCCAATTTGGGCAAAACCTCTGTCTCTTGTTGAATTATTTAAAAAGGCACCCGTATCATCAAATTCCGTATCAAAAATTGATTGACGGTCATATCCGCCCCCAATATTCAATGTAGCTGTTTCAAATTCATAATCGCCGATTAAGCTGATACCATAGGTAAAGCGGTCTTCTTCGATCGCCTCGTCAGAAGACTTCTGAAACGATCCTGTTGCTGAAATAACAGTTCTTGATCCTTCATCCTCGATAATTGTATCAAGCACAGGGCTCACTCTAAAAAGATAGACACTTTGCTTATTTGTCTCACTTAAAAATCTGTTATCGTTATAGCTTGCATCGGCAGCGATGCCAAGATCAAACGAAGTTTCCGCAGCCGTAACATGCCCCCCGCATAAAAGAGACGAAATACATAACCCTGAAGACAAAGTTTTTAATATTTTTTTATATGATTTTTTTTTCAAAGTAATTCTACCTTCGTGTTATTAATTATGGGACAATTACGACGTCACCGGCTTCAAGTACAAAAATTATAGAATTTAACACTTTTCCGGAAACCAGATCCCCATAATCAAACTCATAATACCTGGCCTGCTCGTTTTCTTTCCTTAAAACTTTTATACTGTTATCATCGGCAAACTGGGCGAGCCCACCGGCTAAACTAAGGACTTGTGGAATGGTCATTTCAGAACTCATAACATATTCACCCGGCCGCACTACTTTACCAATAACAAAAACGCTATTCCCTCTAACGCTATTAATAATAACTGTCACCTCCGCATTTGGAACATGATCGGTTAATTTTTCTTCCAGAACGGTTTCAAGTTCTACACTTGACAAACCATTGACCGAAACAGTGCCAATAAGGGGAAACGTAATGCTTCCATCTGGAAGCACAATAACTTCTTTATCAAGGGTGTCTTCCCGCCATACTGATATCTGTAACTCATCACCCGGTTGCAATGTATAACCGCCAATCACCTGGGCGTAAGAATGCGGTGAAACCACATGCAATAGTGAAAAGAATATAGTTAAAATCGATAGCCGCGTCATAGTTGTTCCAAAATTATCTCTGATAAACCGTAATTTATATTAATATTACAATGCACTATATATTTAAATTCTTAACAATTGATAAGTGAATTGAAGAAAAATTGCAATCATAGAAACCTTATCAAAGAGTACCATATTATAAGAAATTAACCATAACGTCTATTGGCATTCATTTAAAATTAAAATTGGGTTTAATATTAATTTACCGCCATTCCTGAATATATTAGAAATAAAAAAAGCTAAGGGAGTTCATTACTTCCCTTAGCTCTTAATAATTTATTATATTTAAACGACTTAAGGTGCTCCCAAAGGAGCACCTTAATCTGAGGACATTATTTAAGATTTCGTATTAAGAAAAAACTTCTTTCTTTTTTCTTTTTCTACGTGCAAGGAACCCAACACCAAGCATCGCAGTACCGAAAGCAATTACGGCTGGAGGAAGGGGAACCGCTGACACAGTCAGTGACCATCCGCCACCTTGGGCCGCGAAGTTACCAGCGAGCACTATTTTGCCTGTTTCACCGGTTTGCAATGCGTGAAAAAATGTAAGTGGACCATTATATGCTCCACTTAAGTCTGTAATGTCATGAGCAAACACGAATACATTATCAACAAACCAAGTCATTGTTAGACCCAAAACACCAAACGGAACCGGATCACCCCCGACAGGATGGTTCACACTAGCCAGAAACTGCAAGTTTGTGAATTCTGATGCCAAAAATTCGAACTCAGCTGTGACTGGATCTCCGCCTTCAGCTACACCAACATCTTCGTTAAATGGCATAAAGAAGTTTGGATCAACGGGAAATGGGACCGCGTTTGTAGCACCCGAAAGTAATAACAGTGAAAGTACCGCTGCGCTTACTAGTGTAAAAGTTTTCTTTAACATAACATATGTTCCTCAATTTTAAATTTTACTATATTCTCTAATTAAATCTTTTAAGTATTTGTCAGCTTAAAACTTAACTAACCTTCGGCTGATAAATATGCAATTACCGTGCCATTTTAATTTATTCTTTATTTTTAATGAGTTATATTTTCCCCAACTATTTACTAACCACACTTCTGTAAAGAAATTTAACAGTTTAAATCCGACTATCCTTTTTTGGGACAATTGGGCAACCTATCTATTTTAGAAATCGCAATAATGATATCATTTTTTAATTGATACGCAAACATATAAATGTAAAAAACCACATAGAATTTTTGCTTTTCGTTACTTTTATGGGTGACCGAAAAAAAATGAACCTATTAATCGCTTATTCACTTTCAGATAGTAGGATAGCTGCGGATATATTAATCCGTATAAGTATATAATATTATTATGAAAAAAGGTATTGTAAGTGCAACTGCGCAAAATTGATTTGGGTAATAGCGACCCCGTTGGTAACAGTATACCAATTTCACATACTGTCTTGACAGGCATATATGTTATGCTTGATGGTCTATGGATCGTCGTTACGGGCGCTGTCATATATTATTGCCTGTTTAATTTTTCGGTGATCAATTCAAAAATATATATGTCCGCTATTATCTTTATTTTAATGAGCTCATGGTTTTTGTTCCATTTTGCCAGTCTATATACTTTTGAAGCATTTAGCGCGCCTTACCGCAATATTTCCAAACTTGCGGTTGTCATCGGTACGGCTTTTTGTCTTCTTATCGCGGTTATTTTTTCCTTGGACGTGTCCGATTTCTTTAGCAAAACATGGATATATTCATTCGCAACTGCATCTATTATTATGATAGTCGCTGGCCGCGTAACTGGCAATATCCTCATAAATTATATGGCGGGTAAACAAATGTTCGCACGTAGTGTGATAATTGTTGGTAGCGATAGACGGGCAGAAATGCTTATCGAAAAGATCGATAACGAAAAACCCAAACTGAATAACATCATTGGCATATTCGATGATAGAACCGAACGTGCCAGCCCCGACGTCTGTGGTTATCCGGTTTTAGGTAATTTGGACGAATTACAGCGATATATTCGCCGCAACAAAGTGGATGATGTAATTATCACATTACCCTGGAGTGCCGATGAGCGGCTTTACAAAATAGCCAGGCGCCTGCGCGAACTTCCCGTTCATGTATATCTTAGCTCGGATTTGGTTGGCTTTCGTTTCCCATATAAGCCCTCAACCAATCATTTTATCGGCATTCCAATGATAGAGGTCGTCAAAACGCCTTTTTCCGATTGGATGGTGTTTATCAAAAAAGCGGAAGATGTTGTTTTTTCCTTATTAGCACTGCTTATTTTCGCGCCTCTTATGATGATCATAGCAGTCGCCATTTGGGTTGAAAGCCCAGGTCCGGTGATTTTCAGGCAAAAAAGATACGGATATAATAATAAAATATTTGAAATTTATAAATTCAGATCAATGACCCATAATAAGGTCGCCGAAGAAAAAACAGAACAAGCAACCCGAAATGACGCCCGTGTGACACGCGTCGGAAAATTTATTCGAAAAACCAGCCTTGATGAACTTCCGCAAATAATTAACGTCTTAAACGGCAGCATGTCCCTTGTGGGGCCGCGACCGCATGCGGTTGATCATAATGAAGATTATGCAAAAGTCATTGACGGCTATTTCGCCCGCCACCGCGTTAAACCCGGTATCACCGGGTGGGCGCAAATAAACGGTTATAGGGGCATCACCGACACTGTTGATAAGATGGAAGGTCGGGTAAAACACGATGTTTATTACGCCGAAAACTGGTCCTTACTATTTGATATTCAGATATTGTTCGGTACAATTTTTGTTGGATTTATAAACAGAAATTCAATGTAAATTAAATAGCGTAGATTAAATAATACTGACTAAATCGTATTCTTGCCCGCAAACCAGTGTATCAATGCACCAATTTGGTCCTTGTTTAGGTGAAGGCCAAGCTTAGTGCGCCGCCATAAAATATCATCAACCGTCTGCGCCCATTCATTTTCTATAAGATAAATTACTTCTTTTTCATATAGACCTTCGCCAAAATGTTGGCCCATTTCTTCTATATTCGCCGCGTCTTTAAGAACATTTGCCGCCAATGTACCGTAACTACTCATCAATCTTGCAATGATATGGTGTTTTAAAAATGGATACTCCCGTTGCAATTTATCTTCGTAATAATCATATTCGGTAACATTAAAGTTTCCGCCCGGAAGCGGTTTCCCTGCTGTCCACTTTTCTTTCATTTTCGGAAAATAACGTTTTAATTTTTTTAAACTTTTTTCCGCCAGAACCCGGTATGTTGTGATCTTCCCGCCTATAATATTGAGCAGTGGTGCCTGGTTCCTACCTTTATCCAGCTTAAGTACAAAATCCCGGGTCGCTTCTTGTGCTTCGCTCGCGCCATCATTATATAATGGCCGCACTCCAGAATATGTATCAACCACATCTGCTACGTTAATTTCCGCCTTCAAATATTCGCTGGCCATTTGGCACAAATATTCGGTTTCGGCATTTGAAATCTGCACATCCGATAAATTACTTTCATAATCTTGATCAGTGGTGCCGATAAGCGTGAATTTTCCTTGGTAAGGTATCGTAAAAATAATGCGGCCATCGGCCCCTTGAAATAAATAGGCGTTATCATGATCATATATTCTTTTAACGATAATGTGACTGCCCTTAACAAGTCGCATAATTTTTTCATCCGGTTTATGCAAAATATCTGACAAAACATTATCAACCCACGGCCCAGCCGCATTGATCAGGACCTTTGCTTTTATGGTTCTACTGTCATCGGTTTTTTGATTTCTGATTTTTATGTGCCAGTGGTCTTTTTCGCGTTTTGCCTTAATGCATTGGTGGCGAGGCAAAATGGTCGCTCCTAAATCCCGCGCCCGCATGGCATTTAAGACGACAAGCCGGGCATCATCTACACGGCAATCGGAATATTCAAATGCCTTCTTAAATTCTGGTTTTAATATTTTCCTGTATTTTTCATCGCGCAGATCAACGGTTTTGCATCCGGGCAATAATTCACGACCCCCAAGATGATCATATAAAAATAGGCCAAGACGAATAAGCCAAGCGGGCCGAAGGCCGCGGTGATAGGGAAGCAAAAATTTTAAGGGCCGGATGATATGCGGTGCGGACTTTAATAAAACCTCGCGTTCTTTTAACGCTTTTCGCACCAATGAAAATTCATAATGCTCAAGATACCTGAGGCCGCCGTGGATAAGCTTGGTACTCGCAGATGACGTTCCGCTCGCTAAATCATTTTGTTCACATAACGCGACCGACAGCCCCCTGCCCGCGGCATCAGCGGCAATGCCGCAGCCATTAATGCCCCCGCCAATGATGCAAATATCATAAATGTGATCCAAAAAATTACGTTCCTATAACTGCCCTGTTAGGAACTATTTACTATTTTACAGGTGCTCTGCCAAGAACATTTCCATTTCTCGCAGAAATTGAATTCGGTGATTTTGGTTGTCTAGGAAATGATCACCATCCTTAAATTCAATATATTTGATTTTTTTATCGGCGTTTTTCATTTTTTTAAAAAAACTTTTACTTTGCCCTATTTTCACATTTAAATCGTTTTCGCCGTGCGCGAGCAAAACAGGGACATTTATGCTATTGATATTCATTGACGGGGAGCCATCCGCGAAAGACCAGTCATCACTTTTAATATAATTTTCGTAAGACTTATAATTTACATCATTTTTTAAACCATCCAAAAATGAAGTAATATCGGTCATAGGTGCGAATGCAACGGAACATTTATAAAGTGAATTATTCTTCACAACCGTTTGTAATGCTGCATAACCGCCATAACTTGCTCCGGCGATGCATATACGGTTTGGATCAGCAATCCCCTGCTCAATCATCCATTTTGTGCCGTCGTTAATATCTTCAAGCATTTTACGGCCCCATTCATGAAACCCTAAATCCCGGAATGCCTCTCCATATCCTGTTGAACCACGAAAATTCATTTGCAAAACTGCGTAACCACGGGTGGTTAAAAATTGCGTCCAATAGTTAAAGCCCCAACTATCACGTGATTGCGGACCGCCATGCGGTAAAATAACCGTTGGTAAGTTTTCGGAAGCTGGTGCTTTCGGAAGTGATAAATAACCGGGAATTATTAAACCATCCCTCGCCTGATAACTGACTTTTTTCATTTCTGATAATTTGCCAGTATCTAATTCTCTATAATTTGATTCCAGTAAAATAATTTCATCATTTTCCAAATTATATAGATAAAAAGATATAGGAACTTGTGGTGATGTTACTTCAAGGATTATTTTATTCTTATCTTTTGATTTATTAATGATGGAATAAGATGAATTGGGAAAGTAATCATTAATTTTCCGGTTTAGTGCTTGACCTTCGCTTTTAAAATATACGTATCTTGGTTTTTCATCAAAATATGTATAATATTCCAATTCTCCATTTTCATCCATTATGACATTATCGATGTCAAAATTTTCATTTTCAGCTATTTTCTCGACAATTTCATGATCGGAGATATCATAAGTATAAAGGGCAAGTTTCTCAGTTTTCTTATTCAACGCCTTAATATAAATAATATTTGGGTCCTTTGAAAATCCAGCAAAATAAAACGGGCGAGTTTCGGTGATTTCATCATAGTCAAACAATGATGCCCACTCGCTTTTTTCCGATTTACGGTAAAACCCCAAGCGCCTTACTTTATTACCAGCCTTTGCTCCAGTTGTACCTTCACCGTATCTGACGATATGATTAGAATCGGCAATCCACCAATCAATTGCCCTTCTTCCCCTTAATATTCGCCTCCTGGTTTTTGTTTTAATATTTACCTTGTAAACTGCCGGTTCCTCGGGCTTATCAATATCTAATTGCAGTAAAATATGATCAGGTTCGTCTTTTAATAAATCAACAACCAAATCCTGGATTTGCGGTTGATAAACTTCCCTCTCATTATATACAATGTTTCTCCTGTTATATCTTGCTCCGCTTTTAAGCGGCAGAATGGGATTGGTTACTTTCTTTCCGTCCCAAGACATTGTTAATAGACGCCTTTCCGTCCTCAATCGATGTGATCTTCCGCCGCTTTTATTACCGGGAAACCGGACACTGGCTAATATTCGTTCGTCAGATGCCCACTCGGCCCAATTATATTTACCTTTGTTTGGGGGAATAATAATTTCACTCATGGTTTTGTCACTGAGAGACCGAACAGCGATTACAACTTCGCCGCCATGATTTTTCAACATCAATATTTTGGTTCCGTCAGGTGATATTTTTATAGTTTGAATGTTTGGCAAAGTGCCAAAGGCTTCTGCGGAAACAGATAATTTTTCCTGACCATCAACAAAAGATGCTGGAACGATCAATAGAAAAATTGATGAGCAAATTGAAATAAAGATTAACTTGAACATTAGCGCCAGCCTAAATCATAAACCCATCCCCACCTATGCAATTAATATGCTATAGTATTGGCTGCTGTTAGGTCAAAAAATACACGATCAATTCTTTGTGAATATCCTACAAATGTTTCTTAAGGAACCGGCCCATCTCTTCTAAAAATTGGATACGGTCGTTCTCTTTGCTGAAAAAATGGTCCCCTTCTTCCCATTCAATATATTTTATGTCCTTGTTTTTCTCTTTCATGGCCTCATAAAAATATTGACTCTGTCCTACCCTGACACTTCGATCAAGTTTACCATGAAATAGAATTACGGGTATATTTATTTTATCCATGTTATGGGCTGGAGACCCTTCCTCAATAGAATATTCATCACTTTTGATATAATCAAGATAAGAGTTAGTATTGCCAAAATCATCATAATAATTAACAAAGCTAACTAAGTTTGCCACAGGTGACATCGCTACGGAGCATTTATAAAGAGACTGATCCTTAACAACCGCTTGTAATGCCGCATACCCACCGTAGCTTCCGCCGGCAATACAAATACGGTCCGGGTCTGTATATCCTTGTTCAATCATCCATTTGGTGCCGTCATTTATGTCTTCTATCATTTTACGACCCCATTCATGAAAGCCCATTTTAAAAAAACGTTCACCATATCCGGTTGAACCGCGATAATTCATTTGCAAAACAGCGTATCCTTGGGCGGTTAAATATTGAACCCACCAATCAAATCGCCAATTATCACGTGCAAACGGACCCCCATGAGGTAAGATTATTGTGGGTAGATTTTTGGGTTCTTCCTCCTTTGGTAACGACAGATACCCCGGAATTTCCAAGCCATCACGGGCTTCATAGGTAATTGGCGTCATTTCTGACAGTTTTTCAATATCAACTTCCTGATAATTATAGGCTATCATTTCAATGGAGTTCTTGTCTTTATCATGAATATAATAAGTCCCAGGCTCTGTCGGTGAAGTTACCTCTATAATTTCTTTTTTTTCATCTTTAGTACTACTACGCATATTAATTGATTTATTTGGAAAACTCCTATGATACAGATCGAGATCTTTTTGATATTTATCAATAAGAAATACCATTCTTGGCTGTTTATCATAAAAGGTATATCCGGAAATTTCCCCTTCATCAGTAAACATTAAATTTACGATGTCGTATTGATCGTTACTTACTATTTTTTCCAGGAACTCATTTGTATCAACATTATAAGTATATGCAGAACTTCTACCATTTTCATCATTTTTCGTAACATAAATAATATTTGGATCGTCTGTAAATCCTTCAAAATAATATGGTATATCTTCTTTGATACTGTCGAAGTCATATAATGTGATCCAAGGGCTATCTTCGGATTTGCGATAGTATGCTACTTCTCTTGCCTTAAGTGAACCTTGCCTATCTGTTTCACCCTGCCCAAATCTGACGATACCGTCACTGTCCGAATACCAAGACTGTATTACTGGTCTGCCTTTAACAACCCTTCTCGGTAGCTTATCACTTCTAATATCAATTTTGTAAACACCTCTTTCAAATTGTTCATGATAATCTAATCCTACAAGAACATGATTTGGTTCATCCCTCAACATATCAACAACATTAGCTTGTATTTGAGATTGCCTACGTCTTTTAGTATTTTGTCGTATAGGGTTTAATGCGTCCTCACCATCCCATTTCATCGAAATTAATCTCGTCTCAACCGTGTCTACACTTAAAACATCATCTCTTAATTCTCTAAAATTTCCTCTGGCAGCAAATCGAACGCCGGCAAGAATACGCTCATTATTTGCCCATCTTGCCCATATAAATTCCTGATTTTCAAACGGGGGTATTCCATTTTGTTTTGCATTTGGGTCTGTTAAGGAACGGGTAACAAGAATTTTTCTGCCCTGATAGTTTTGGAACATAAGTATTTTAGTGCCATCGGGTGATATTTTTAAATTTTGATATTCAGGAAGTTTTCCAAATATTTTTGCATCTGCCGCAATTTTATCTTGTGCTTGTGAATTAACTGAAAACACAATCAATAAAACCAATAGTGATGTAAATGAACGTATAATACTCATAATTTTCCCCTCGTTTCGAATATCAATAGATAGATTATTACATATGCATTTTAGTTTTTCAATGTTGAATTGCAATTTATAGGGGTAAAACAAGAGGATGATTTAATTCAATTATTTACGTTTTGGCTGCTCGGCGCCAACAGAATTGAGCCAGCTTTGCATTTCCGACTTTATACGAGTTACCATATCAAAATGGTCATCAACAAGGTTATTTTGTTCGCCAATATCATCTGCAAGATTATAAAGCTCCGTTTCATCGCGCTCATAAAAATAAATCAATTTCCAGTCCCCTTCCCTCACCATATAAGAAGGCTCGGAATATGAACCATGATAATGGGGATAATATACTCTAATCGCCTTACGGTCCGGTTCACTTTCATTTGATAATATACCCTCGAGGCTGACACCGTCCGGTGTTTCCATATTATGCTTTTCTATACCAGCGAGCCCCATCAATGTAGGTGCAATATCCATCGAAATAGTTGGTATACTGCTTTCTGTTCCCGCTGCCGTAATACCCGGTGCGCGGATCATTAATGGTATGCGTATACCGCCTTCATATACCCATCCCTTTCCGGCCCTAAAAGGTTTGACTGAAGTTGGTGCCAATCGGCGCAACGTCGAAAGACCGCCATTGTCCGACGTCAATATGACGATTGTATTTTTATCAAGACCCAGATCATCTAATCCATCCAGCAATCGCCCGACATTTACATCAAGCGCGTGAACCATAGACGCATATTCAGGGCTATCTTGTCTGATACGGCTCATTGCGTCATTTTTTTCCATATGGGTATTGGATATTTGATCAGGAAGCTTCGCGGCTTTATTTTCGTAGTACGCCAAATATGGTTTAGCGGCCGTAATTGGCGTGTGCACAGTGTAAAAAGACAACATAGCGAAAAAAGGATCATCCCCTTGTTCTTTCATGAATGTGAGAGTTTCGTCGGTTAGGCGGTCCGTAAGATATTCACCTTCCAGTCCATCTTTAAGGCGTGGGTTAGTATAAGGCGCGTAGTAACTTGCGGGCTGTCCTGCGTGGTAACCGCCTTTATTAATATCATAGCCATGTTGATCAGGATGGTATCCTTCTGCACCCAGATGCCACTTGCCAGCGTAAAATGTCTTATAGCCCGCATCTTTAAAAGCTTCCGCCAGTGTAATTTCCGAATGGGGCAATTCATTTAATATTGCTGGTGTCGTTATCGGTTTCGTCAATTCAATTTCAGAATTTCCCGGAATCCAATCGGTAATTTTTAATCTTTCAGGAGACTTTCCGGTTTGAAGAGCAGCTCTTGTTGAAGAACATACAGTCGATGCTGAATAAGCATCTGTGAAACGCATGCCCGACGCCGCCAGTGCATCTATATTTGGTGTTTCGTGAAAGGTTGATCCATAACTTGATAAATCAACGCTGCCCAGATCATCAACCAATAAAATAAGTACATTCGGCCTTCCCTGCGCCAGTGAACCATTGCAAAATAGTAATACGCTCAACAATACCCAAAATAATCTAGTCCGCTTCATCATGGTCCTTTTATAATTTTTTATCCCAGTTTAAAATGCTCGACTGACATTTCAATAAAATATTTTAACGCAGGATAATCAGCACGGTATTTATTCCATAACATGAAGGAATGGAATTCTTCGCCGATTTCCCAATCAAGTTTAACCAGTCTTCCTTCTTCCAGTTCCTTCTTTACCGTAATATCGGTCAACGTAGCAATGCCAAGTCCGGATAACGCACATTGTTTGATGGTTTCCGTGTTAATAAATTCCATGAAACTGAACAAATGAATGCCTGCTTTATGCATCCGTTTTTGAAACACTGAACTATAGCAACATTCCATCGCCCATAAAAGATGGTGATATTCCGCCAGTTCTGCGGTTTCAAAATTCTTGCCCGCAAGCGGATGATCCGGCAGCGCATAAAGCGAAACCGGTTCTTCGCATATTTTGACGATCTGTGTATTGGCGACACTTAAATCCTGTTCTACCAAAAATCCCACGTCAAGGGTACCCATTTTAATGCTTTCGTAAAGTTCCTTGTCGCTCATTATTTTAAACGAAATATGAACATCCGGTGCCTTTTTCTGAAATTTACGAAGCAAATCCGGCAGTCTGTACGTACTTATCGTTTCCACAGCACCAATCGTGAGTGTTCCGGAAATCTTCGGTGACAGGGCAACCGCCTCTTTTCCGTCGCGGCTTAAATCAATGATCTGGCGTGCGTATTTGTGAAATCTTTTGCCGGCGTCCGTAAGTGTCACACCCTTACGGTCCCGCACAAATAAATCCGCACCCAATGAATATTCTAACGATTTGATTTGCGCTGTTATGCTGGAATGCGCATAATTTAAATTATGAGCCGCTTTGGAAAAACTTTTGCGACTTGCAATTTCAAGAAAGCTTTTAAGTTCGGTGATTTTCATGATTCACTTTTTTCGAATGTATGTTTCTATTTAATTCTATTTAATTGAATTAAAATATTCTGTAAACCTGTTTCATCTTTAACAAAGGATCTAAAATGAATAACACACAGCTATTTATGGATATCGTTGGCTGGGTCGGCGCGGGGTCATTATTATGCGCTTACCTTCTTATTTCTAATGATAGAATTGCTGGCAAATCATACTTATATCAAGGACTAAATACCGTAGGTAGCTTCGGTCTTGTTTTAAATTCATTTTATTATGGTGCCATGCCGTCAGTCATATTGAATGTCATCTGGGTGATGATAGGCATCTATACATTTAATACTATGATTAGGAAACCGAAGGAGCAAAGTAATGAATAAATTTATGAAAGACGGTTATACACTTATCGACGTAAGCCACACAGTAAAAGACGGTTTGATAACATATAAAGGCCTGCCCGCACCGATTATTTGTGATTATTTAAATCGTGAAGCATCCAAAAAGCATTATGAAGAAGGGACTTCATTTCAAATTGGCACCATAACAATGGCGTCCAACACCGGCACATACGTAGACGCACCATTTCATAGGTACGAGGATGGAAAAGACCTGTCGGAGCTTGCATTAACATCACTTGCTGATCTGGACGCAGTAAAAATATGTATACCAAAAGACATATTGGAAATTGATGAAGAACATTTTCACGGTACCGATATTAAAAATAAAGCCGTTCTTATTGAAACAAATTGGTCAAGGCATTGGGGTCAAGATCAATATTTTGAAAATCATCCGTTCGTTAACGAAAAGGCGGCGCAATATTTACGCGACAACGGCGCAATTTTCGTCGGTATAGATAGTTATAATATTGACGATACCCGCGGCAATAAACGCCCTTGTCACAGTATATTATTGCATAACGATATCCCCATATGCGAGCACATGACGGGGTTAGCTGAACTTCCAGAAAACGACTTCAAGTTTTTTGCCGTACCTGTAAAAGTAAAAGGCATGGGCACTTTCCCGGTTCGCGCCTTTGGAATCGTCGCTAATTAGGGTTTTGGTGATACCAGTGAAATGGTTTTTGTTGATATAGATATCTGTACCGGGAGATCACCAAAATCGTCCCCGTCCACCTGAATAGGCGCGGCTTCGGCGCAAGAAATTGAAATTGATTTTGCTGGGTATAACTCTATGTCATCCAAAGTGGCAACACGGTTGGTGATGATTGACACAAAATACCTCAATAAATTGAACCGTCCTTTATTCTTCATCAAAACCACGTAAAGTTTATCATCTTTTATATCAGAGCCGGGCGCACAAATATATTTACCGGCATAATATTTACCGTTACTGACAATCGCACCAAAGCAAATATGGTCATTGCCATCTATAGTGACTTTATATTCAGTATTCTTCGAAATTATCAACTGTTTTACGAAAGATATAAAATACGCGAACTCACCTAAATATTTTTTTAATGTCAAGTTTACATTCTTCACTGACAGTGCATCCAAACCTACACTCGCCATCAGGGCAAAATAACGTTCATTTATTTTTGCTATATAAATTTTCTGGCAATTGCCCCGCACTATCGTATCAATAATGTGCGTACTTGTATTTTTAAGCCCTATTTCTTTTGCAAGGACATTCACAGTACCCGTCGGGATAATGCCCAGTGGCATATCTGAGCCATATAACCCATTTATGACTTCATTTATTGTTCCATCGCCACCTGCCGCTACGATCATATCAATATCTTTTTTCGTACAATATTGTTTTGCTAATTCAGTCCCGTGCCCCGCATATTCGGTCATGATAAGTTCAATGGATATCTGATTATTTCGTAAGCCATCAAATATAGCCATAAATTTTTCACGGTCACGCCCGCCCGCATAGGGGTTATGGATGATGAGTATCCTATTTTTAGTCAGCATGATTTATTTCTAACGTGAAACGAAAACAGTCGCAAATTTTAAATATTGTTAACCATTTGTTTTAGGATTGGTTTTAATATGATACGGTTAATATTGAACTTAAAAGAACAACACGTTTATGAAATCAACACAAAGTTATTACCATACACGTATTATCATTTTTCTGTCTTTACTTTGCCTTTGCGCATGTGGCGGCGGGGGCGGTACTGGCGGCGGATCAATACCATCCACAATAGTAACTCCGCCACCCGCACCCCCAGCCCTTCCACCAATAGTTTTTGATACCGCTGAATTTAGAGAAAATTATTCACTGGATCAAATGAAGGCCGGCGTAGCTTATTCTAATGGCGCATCAGGAAACGGCATCGTAGTTGCGGTTATAGATTCCGGTGTTACAGTTGTTCCTGAGCTCGTCGGACAGCTACATGCTGACAGCACCAATGTATCTGCCCTCGGCAATCCCTCGGACGTAGGCGATTTTAACGGTCACGGAACTGCGATGGCCAGCATTATTGCCGCATTGCAGGATCATGACACAAATAATGATCCCAATAACATGCACGGCGTCGCGTTCAATTCAAAAATATTGGCGATAAACGCCACAACAGCCGCCACATGCACAAGTTTTTCCAACTGCACCTTTTTACATTCGGATATCGCTGCGGGCTATGATTACGCCCGAACCCACGGCGCAAAGGTTATCAATGAAAGCCTTGGCTCCAACAACCTAAGTAGCCTTGCCCTGCAACAAGCTGTGGAACGTGCCGTAAACGATGACATTGTTATCGTTGTGCCTGCCGGAAACATCGATGCGGGTGATCCAGCAGGAACCGGTGACGCTGTGCAAAGGTCCGCAGAGGTTGCATTGGCAAGTTGGGCGAACGGGCAGATAATTATCGCGGGATCCGTGGATTCCAATGATGTTATATCCGGTTTCAGTTATAAAGCCGGCGCAGCGGCAAGGAATTTTTATTTGATGGCTGGCGGGCAGTCAATAACGACACCGAATGGCTCCCCTGGCACCGGTAGCACATATTTTTTAATATCGGGGACATCCGCATCAACCGCGCAAATATCGGGGGCTGTAGCACTTCTAAGAGAAGCCTTTCCAAGTTTAAGTGCAAATGAAACCGCCGACCTTTTATTCACGACCGCCACCGACCTTGGTGCTCCGGGTGTCGATGATATATATGGTCGCGGACTGCTTAATCTGCAAGGTGCCTTCACCGCCCAGGGTAATACGGTTATCGCCGGAACCGGGTTTGGCAGCGGCGCGCAGATTGGCACGGGTGGCGGTTCTTCCAGTTTAATGATCGCCGGCGGTGCGTTTGGCGCGGATATGCCATTTTCCAGCTCCTTTAACGATATTATGGTGCTCGATAAATATGACAGGTCATTCTCACTGGATCTAACCCAAAGTGTTTATACCGGGCAAGCCGCACTCAGCTTGGAAGGATTTCTTGATGGCGGAACCCAACATAGACAGCAGGCATTCAGCCTTAGTGATAGGGCAAATATGAAGCTTGCCTGGCGGTCCGATGATCAATTTGAAGACATTAATAAAGGTTATTTCAACCTTCAATCAGATCGAGATAAAACCGTATCTGACCTGCGAATGTTATTATCCTTCCAAATTGATGATGATCGTTCAGCGAAAGTGTCAAGCGGTATGTCCATTGCAGAAATGCTTGAAGATTATCGTCCTGATGACTTTATGACACCCAATAAACACGGTTTTGAATCTTTAGTTTCGCCAAATAATAATCGCGCTGTAGCATATAAGACAATGGTTGGTAAAAACACGGCTTACCAAGTCGCTTTTTCCAATAACAATATTAAGTATGACCCCCTGTTATTCGCGCAAAATATCAGAGTGAGAAATTCATTGCTTCTAAATCGCTTTAGCCATCAGGCGACAGATCAACTGTCGTTGGTTTTTGACATCGGTATGTTACAGGAACAAGGCAGCGTTCTTGGAAGCGTATCCAGAGGTGCCATGGAAATTGGTCGCGGCGCAAGGACGGCATTTGTCGGGGGTCGCGTTGATTTTAAAATTTCGAACAGTATAGAATTATTTGCCCGCGCGTCATACGGCATTACCGATGTCGAGGCAAGCTTTAGTGGTATTTTAGGCAACATCAGCACACTCAAGTCTCATAGTTACTTGATCGGACTTAAAAAGAGTGCACTATTCCTAAACAATGATCAGTTTTCTTTAACATTCAGCCAGCCTCTATTATTATCGGGCGGAAATGCATCAATAAGTAAAGTTTTAAGTCGGGACTATGTTAACGACGTTTATAATATGTCGTTGGAACGGCTATCGCTAACACCGACGGGACGCGAACGAGATATTGAAATATCGTATGGCGTTGGTAATTTATATGGTCGGTCTGTGCGTTTGAATGTTCTTCATCAAATTAATCCCGGGCATAGTCAGAATATACCAGATGCCACTACATTTTTGCTAAGATTAGGATCCGTATTTTAAATGAATAAGATACTAAGTTTCAGCAAAGCCAGAAAATCAAAGGCCAGGACAGATCAAGAGAAACACGCAAAAGAAAATCGTATAAAATTCGGCAGAAGTAAAGCCGAAAAACAGCTATCAAAAGCAAAAGCTAAAAAACTCAGTAAAAAAATAGATGATCATAAAATTGACTGATCTTTTGAGTGTAAATTATTCAACTAATCTATTAATCAGCTTCCTTGCCTTTATAAAATTCCGGAAAATGGGTCTTTACCACATTTCCATCGTCAGCCCATGCATGGCAGCTATTTATAATCATTGGTTTAAATAGTTCTGCGTGATCTTTCTTGGCTTTTTTGCGCTGCAATGGCCCGATCATTGTTTGAAATGCCACTGTCGCAATCGGGCCCATCAATTCATTGATATGCGTGCAGCCAAGTCGCCCCTTCACTTTTTCGTTTAAAGCGCGCCGCCAGCCAACACCAATGCGAATTCCTATTAATTCTTTATATACGCTTGTGATGCTAGGGCATGTTTCAAACGGGCTGTTGTCCGTCACCGCCTCTGCGTCAACAATGGTATAGCTATCGTCAAGCGTAATGCGCACCCACATTTCATGAACGGCTTCACCAGGTTCTATGCCGTCTCTGTACTGATTTTTAATGGGATAGGTCTTTATGTCCGTCAGATGGGCTTCAATGTCCCAAAGATTATCTTCACGTTGATAACCGTTTAATTCAATCGAACGGGTGTGAAGTTTTTTTCGCGGAGCGGCATTTGATAATGGCATTACTGTCACCTGAATTATGAATATATGATAGTGTTATATAATATGATTTAATAATAGTCATGGAAATCTAATATCATTTATTGTATGTGATGCAAAAGAAACATGAGAATTAAACAAATGTCAGTAAAAAAAGCGGTTCTCCTTTTAAGTGGCGGCCTTGATAGCAGCACCTGCACCGCTATCGCCCAAAAACAGGGTTTTGAGGTCTACGGCCTAAGTTTCCGCTACGGACAACGTGACACCCATGAACTCGACGCCGCAGAACGCGTTGCAAAAGCAATGCGACTTAAACGCCACGTGATAATTGATATAGATTTGCGTGCTTTTGGTGGCTCCGCTTTAACGGACGATATTGATGTCCCTAAAGGCCGCAGCGACGATGAAATGGAAGATGAAATTCCGGTTACCTATGTTCCGGCACGAAATACAATATTTCTGTCATTCGCCCTCGCTTACGCCGAAACCTTGAAAAGCAACGATATTTTCATCGGTGTTAACGCACTCGATTATAGCGGTTATCCCGATTGCCGCCCGGAATATATCAAAGCGTTTCAGAAAATGGCAAAACTCGCCACTAAAATCGGCGTAGAAGGTGATGTCGGCGTTAAGATTAACACACCGCTCATTGACATGTCCAAGGCAGACATCGTTAAAACCGGACTTAAGCTTGGTGTAGATTACAGCCTGACTACAAGCTGTTATGACCCTTCTGAAAACGGTGTCGCCTGCGGTCAGTGTGATAGCTGCCTGCTCAGGTTAAAAGGATTTAAAGAAGCCGGAAGTATAGACCCTATAACATATCAGAGTAACGCATGACTTATAGCGTCAAAGAACTTTTTTATACATTGCAAGGTGAAGGCGCACAATCAGGGCGCGCCGCAATATTCTGCCGGTTTAGCGGCTGCAACCTTTGGTCAGGGCTGGAAAAGGATCGCAAGGACGCCATTTGTAATTTTTGCGACACCGATTTTGTCGGCATGGACGGAACCGGCGGCGGTAAATTCAAAAATGCTCAGGAACTAGCCGCTAAAGCTTTCGCAAAATGGCCCGGCGGCGGTGATCCCTATATCGTTTGCACGGGCGGTGAGCCATTACTGCAGTTAGACGTAACGCTCATAAAAGCTTTGCAAAAAGTGGGGTTTGAAGTCGCCGTTGAAACAAATGGTACCATCGCCGCACCAAAAGAGCTTGATTGGGTGTGTGTCAGCCCCAAAACCATGGATCAATTGGTGCAATTATCCGGTGACGAGCTAAAACTAGTCTACCCACAGTTAAAAGTTCAACCGCACGACGTCGAACATTTGAAATTCAAACATTATTTTCTTCAACCCCTTGACGAAATCGGGACCGATCATACAAAGGCCGTAACAAATTATTGTTTAGATAATCCAAAATGGAGAATTAGTATTCAAACACATAAGATTATTGATATATCTTAAAGTATTAAATTAAATATTAAAGATAATCTATTGAAAAATAACATTAATATCAATAAGAAACAAATTGAAACATTCCAAAAGGAAGGCGTTATATTAATCAAGGGTCTTTTTAAGGATTGGGTGGATATCATACGCGCCGGTATTGATTATAATATGGAAAACCCCGGTCCCTACGCCGCAGAAAACCTTAAGGACGGCGAAAATGGTCGTTTTTTTGATGATTATTGCAATTGGCCGAGAATAACTGAATTTGAAGATGTTATTAAAAACTCCGAGGCCGGAAAAACGGCCGCAGCACTGATGAAATCAAAAGCGGTGCAAATATTTCATGATCATGTTTTGGTTAAGGAACCTGGTACTTCGAAGCCAACGCCGTGGCATCAGGACTCCCCTTATTATTTCGTTGATGGGGACCAGCATGTAAGCTTTTGGTCGCCGATGGATCACGTAACAAACGCTACATTGCGGTGTATATCTGGTTCACACCTTTGGCCAAAACCGGTGCTGCCGACAAAATGGCTCTCCGAAGATAATTTTTTCCCGGATGATAATAAATATATGCCTGTCCCTGATCCCGATAGTGATCCGGACCGTTATAAAATTGTTGAATGGGAGATGGAACCGGGTGATGCGGTCGCGTTTAATTATAAAATCCTTCATGGCGCGCGCGGTAATGATCTTACGACACGAAGACGCGCTTTCTCAGTTCGTTTTGTCGGCGATGACGCGCGCTATATCAGCAGACCCGGTCCGACATCCCCGCCCTACCCCGGACATAATATGGCAGACGGTGACCGATTAAGAGAAGACTGGTTTCCTGTGGTTTATTCCGAAGGTTCCTAGGCCTCACCATCCTGCACAGCGTCACTTGCTTTCGATTGCTTTCGACCCGAAGCGAATAATTTCTGTGCGCCGCTGAAATCTCCGTACTATGCTCGCTCAAAGATTTAAGCCTTTTTGTTCCCTTTCTTACCACGGGCGATTTCAGTATGAAGTGCGTGAAGCCGTTGTTCGAAGAAAGCTCTAAAAGGAGAAACCCAGTTATCAACTTCTCTCATTGGGGAAGCGTCAAGTACATAAATTCTTTTCGCACCTTCCCCGCGTACATGCGCAAATCCGGCCTCACGAAGAATTTTTAGATGCTGTGAAACGGCAGCTTGTGTAATTCCAAATTCGTTTTTTATGTCAGTAACAACTTCACCAGCACTAAGTTCTGAATCTGCCAGTATTTCAAGAATTTTTCTCTTTACCGGGTCTCCGAGAATCTGAAAGGCATTCATGATTATTCCTCTCCCAAATAGAATTTCTCAGTATTCCTCGCTGCCGCAATGGACTCTTGTCTATCAAATCCAGCCTTTGTCGTCGCCTCTCCCCAATCTTTAGAACAAAATGAGATAATGTTCTTTGCTTCTGGCAAAGCCATAAATGCTGTATCATCAATTGATTGTGCGGTTCGCACATAGTATCCTAGCCCCATTAACGCAAGATCCCAACCAACGCCCGTTGCAGCTGGACCATAGGTTTCGAAATGTTTACCTTCAGCATGTGCAAGATGTTCCATGTATAGATGTGTCTTACCACTCTCCGACAGAAGCTCAACTTTTACCCAACTCGTATCACCCCCAAACTCCCAAGTAAGGTCGAAGCGCTTTTCATTTTCACAATGAGTGATTTCTCCTCCAGCATTACCTTTAATTTGAAACCTACCCCCAAGTTTAAAGTCCCCTTCAACTGGTGCAAACCATTTCGGCAAACGCTGTTTGTTCGTTAGGGCATCCCATAAATCATTGATTTCGGTATCATACACAGATTCCAGTATCGTAGCACAAGCTGTTCTGCCGCTTATGTCTCTTTTTTCAACGCGTCGGGTTACAGCTTCTGCCAAAGTAAGCAAATCTTTCATTTTATTTTCCAAACAAAATATAAGTTAATAATTATATAAGTTTAAACTTATTTATAACATTGTCAATAAAAGGTGCATTTAATTGATGGTAAATGACCGCTTTGGCCAGAAGCAAATATTAACTTCTTAGAAAATTGCCATTTTTAAAATATGCTCTATTATTGAATTTTATTAATTGGGGAAGTTATGCAAATCACACTAAAATTCCTGGCAATTATTATGCTATCTGTATGCCTTTCGGGCTGTGCGACATTCAGGAATTGCGACTCATTCACCGATGACCCGATTGCGCAACGTTACTGCTTGGCGGATCAGGGTGATGAAGAGGCTCAATATAATATCGCGGTTGATACAATGGAACTAGGCGATACAAAAAATGCCATAAAATGGCTGGAGAAAGCAGCAGAACCGAAAAGCGATAGAATCCCCGATTTTATTCCGACCGGCAATAACGGCGATGTCAGAATCCAGATGTATGAACGCGGGCCGAAAACTCCTGGACATAAAAAAGCTCAATTGCTTCTTGGTAAAATATATGAAGAAGGACTGGGTGTCGATGTGGATATTAACAAAGCAAAAAAATACAGAAAGATGGCAGGGAACTAATATGAGAATTAATATGGCGATAACATTCCATCATACTGATCCAAAAACAGGGACACGTAAAGTTATCGAGTTAGGGGGTTAGATGATGAGAGCGACGAAATCGTTACTTTTAACATTTATTGGCTGTTTGGCAATGTTACAGCCAGAGAGGCTATACGCTGATGGTACGGATAATGTAAGGGATGAGATGCCTATTCTGAGAGCTAAGATAAACACGGCGGAACCAGAGAACTTGGCGAAATAACAAAAAAAATTAAGCTCGCGCAATCAAAAACAGATTTACCTATTACTTCATCTTGCTGTTGCCGCAAACATGTCGTAGCCTCTGAATACTGCACCAATTAATGGAACTTTTTTAATGATTGCTAATCTACCAATGTATCAAAGGCCGGAACTTGTGGATGCCCATGACCTATATTGGCAATTGATAAGGCAAAAATTGGCCGAAGTTAATATGCGAAGCCCGGAACATTTATCACAAGACGCAGATGAAATGGAAGTATGGGGTGACCCAAACCTGGTGCTTAGTCAAACATGTGGGCTGCCTTACCGAACGGTCCTTCACCCACATGTCACTTTAATTGGTACTGCTGATTTCGGCGTAAACGGTTGTCCGCCCGGATATTACAGAAGCGGTTTTATCATTCGGGAAAACGAAATTCGTGACGATCTGCGGGATTTTAAAAATGCTTTATTTGCTTATAATGACGAAATATCTCAGTCAGGATATTTCGCTGCGCGCTTTGAAGCCGAACCACTGGGGTTTTTCTTTGAAAGGCAAATATGCTCCGGCGATCATGTTAATAGCGCAAAAATGGTAAGTGACGGGCGCGCCGATATTGCAGCGATTGACGCCGTATCACTCACGTTGATGTCACAATATGAAGATTTCATGGAGAATTTAAAAGTTCTTTGCTGGACAAAACCGACACCCGGCCTTCCCTATATTACAGCCAAACGCGGCGTAAAAGATTTGTTTTTTTATGCCATCAAGGGTGCCATTAGGAATCTTCCGAATGATGTCCGCAAAAAATTAATGATAAAAGATATTATCGATATTCCTAAAGAAGATTATCTTGCCTTAGGCGAGACCGAATAAGCATTAATTTAACAGGTACTCACCGCCACCTTCAATAATAATCTGGTCACCAGTTCCCGCGCAGAATGAATTATTATCTGGCCTCGACGAACACCCAATCTCGCCGGGAAGATGTATGTTTGCTTTTACGTTATCCGGTATGCTAATTTTGAATGCTCCTTCTTCTTCGCGCCAATCAACCTCAACTTTGCCCCACGGTGTTATCGCGGCACCACTAATATGATCCAAGCCATGTGCATCCGGGCTAATATGCAGCATATTACCGCCTAACCCGTCGCCGTCCCATGTTATGCCCAGTACACTATCCTGCAACCAGACCATGCCAACCGCAGCCCAGCCATGTGAACCGGTTGGGTCTTGGGGTTGTGCCGTATTAATAGCGTCGGTAGATAATCCAATATCCTCATGTCGAACAAAATATTCCGGAAGCGGTCCGCCGTACGGCCCTTGCAGGTTTTTTGGCGTCAGATTATCCGGTGATCCCGGTAAATATGGGCTCATCCTCCATTTTAAATGTGCCATCGCTCTTATCGCCAATCCATTATCGGTCAGTACTTTTAATGATCTATATAAATAAGTTGGGTTATTCCACGGCGTTACACCTTCCGGGGCTCTGCCAACGGGAGCCGGGAAAAAATTATCCATTAACCTTCCTGCTTGATCCTGAGCAAATAATCCCGCGTCAATAGCCGAAAGCTGCGCGGCTTGACTTTTGCCGGCTAAGCGACCATCACTTGCATAAAGAACATCCGCCGCATAAGGCACGTCACCGTCTATGACCAGATAACTATGAAACGCATCTATCATACGTTCTCTGGTTTCGATCCATCCAATAATATCAGCACCCGCAATCTCATATGTATCAGCTATTTCTATGGCTTCGCCTAACCGTTTAATAAGCCAGGTATGGGCTATAACACTGACATCTTCGGGATCACTGGCATGCTCACCAACGCGAATATCGGCGAAGATGTTATTTGTTCTAAACAGCCCGTCGTCATCAACCTGCGCTATCAACAATTCAACGTAATTTGTTAGTGCAATAGCGAAATAGTTTGCAAGTTGCCTTGCGGTATCCTGGTTGGTCATGGCAAACCACATTAAATGATCATGAAGCATTGTTATCCACTGCATCCCCCAATCCCACGAGACCAATTCAATAAAGGATTGCGGCGCAAAGCTTAAGAACTTGCCATCGACGCTGGATTCCTGCGAATGGGCCAGGGTCAAATAACGAAGGTCCGTATCACCAATCCACCCTTCAGCAATCAACGCTCTAAGGCGGATATCTTCAAGCCACTGACCGTCTTCACGGCCCGGCGTATCGATATAAACATCGCTCATCGTTACTTCCGCATGGATTTTCGAAAGAGTAATAATTTGATCAAGTAGAGTATCATTTGCTTCAAAATCACCGCGCCAGTCCACCGGATATTGTGATTTGACAATACCTAGCTTTTTAATTTTTATCGAAGCATTTGTCGGAGCCGTAATATGCATTGTCATATAACGCGCTGTGCGCTCTTCCGGAATTTCGACGGATTGAGTGCCATTACCTGATGTTATGTACCTGTCACCGTAATGTTTACCGACAACACCCTCTGTTTTAATCCATCCTGTATCCGCGTCCACATGGTGGCTTGCGTCATAAAGGGAAACATTGAGTTCGCCGTAACCGAAACTGACTGCGATGCCGGCATTTTCGGTTTCCAATTCGAATGCCGGATAACCGTGAACAGGCATATGCAGATCAAATGTTGCATATTTTGTTTCCCCCGCCTTCAATTGTAATTTAACGGCCTGATCCGAAAATAAATCAGCAAATTTCTCGGTCAGTTGCTGATCGGGTAAATACTCAGCATTCTCCATATATGATGGAAACGAAACATCACTTAACAATTTTTCAGAAAGCGTTGAAAATTCGGCAGGATAATTGATTAAACCGGCAGCAATAATATTTTTAACCCCAACATATTCTTCGCGCTGTCCTTTCGGGTATAAATCATGGGAAAATGTCCACGGTCCGTCATTGATTATGATCGCGCTGCGCCATTCCAGTTCTTCATCAATTTTTGAACCATCGATAATAAGTGGAAAACGAATACGTAAATCCCCGATTACACCAATTATTTGTTGTTCATGGTGGGTAAACTGTTTTGCCTCTGCCGTTTGCCAATTTTCATTTGTCCCCAGCTCCGGTATTTTAGGAACAAAGAAAAACACCCCGCCACGGCGTATTTCATCGCGCTGAAAGTTCTTCACGTCACCCCAGTTATGATGAAGGATCAAAATTTCATTTTCCCCGTCCTTCAAATATGGACTGAGGGTGATTTGCTCGGGGCGAACTTTACTCGGATGATATCTCGTTACTTTCCTGCGAACTATTTTATCATTCACATATAGCCGGGCAGTAGAATCTGCTGCGAAATACGCCATTATGTCGTTGTCGCTGACGTTATAATTAAAGGTCTTCTTAAAATAGGTAAATCGGTTCATCGCCATTGGAATAACATCAGGATGCCATATCCACTCGGCAGAATCCCACTTGGCAACCTGTTCGGGTCTATCTTGGCTTTCTCCACAAGACGTCAAAATAAAAGCAACCGTAATCCAAAAAATTCCCAGAAGAACTATTCGCACTTTCTATTCCCCTCAATTCTATTACACGGCCTCTTTTTCAGGTTCTTTCCTAAAGATTGCTAAACCCAACGACGCTATAATAAGCGCGACAATAAAGTTCAAATAATTTAAAAATGCCCAGGGCAGGTAGTCAACAACCGCGACCCCCATTACACCCGAGTAAAACGCACCACCCAAAGACCACGGCATCAGCGGTGTTATAAGCGTTGTACTTTCCTCAACGGTTCTGGAAAGCATCCGGCGTTTAAGACCCATATCTTCAAATTTCTTCCTGAACAACTGCGACGTAAGAACAATGGAAATGTAGGATTGACCGGTCGCTATACTGCTGACAATCCCGGTGAGCATCGTTGCAAATAAAAGCGATATGACGCTTTTAAGATGTTTTAATATGCCCTGCAACATCGAAGTTAAAATTCCAACTTTGTCTAGCAACCCACCAAGTGCCATAGCAAATAGAGCAAGTGAAAATGTTCGCATCATACTTTGTATTCCGCCCCGATTGACCAACGTATCAAGCCCGGGATGGCCGGTTTCTGCTTTATAGCCATCCTGAAGGCTAGCTAATATTCCAAGAATATCGTGCCCTTGTTGAAATACTGCCATCAATATAGCAACACTGGATGCGGCCATCATCGCAGGCTCAGCCGGTATTTTTTTAAGGCTAAGCCCGAAAAGAACAATAACAGGCACAAACCCCCAAACGCTAACCACATAATTATTTTTTATAGCCTCTTGAAATAACTGAATATCGTTGGTAGCTAGCGCATCCGCAGAATATTGAAAACCAATGAACGTAAATAAAATAAGGCAAATTATATATGTGGGAACTGTCGTATAAAGCATTGATTTAATATGCGTATATAAATCTGTTCCCGCTGAAATTGCCGCTAGATTTGTGGTATCGGATACCGGCGACATTTTATCACCAAAACTGGCACCGGCAATCACCATACCCGCGACGATCGGAAGTGGGACCCCCATCGCTGCACCAATACCGATTAATATAACACCCGCTGTTGCCACTGTCCCCATAAGGGTTCCCACAGAAACAGACATAAAACTGCATAACAATAATCCCGCTGGCAAAAACACCGCTGGGTGAATAAGGTCAAGACTGTAATAAACAATGCTGGCAATGGTGCCACTTTCCAGAAATGCCGCGACAACAACACCTATCAGGATAAAAACATACGCGGCCCCAAGACCGTTAGATATCCCGTCCGACATCAACTGTTTTATTTCTTTAAACTTATATCCGAGGGAATAACTGTGAAAGCAAGTCCAAATGATGCTGACGATCAATAACACATGAATATTTATGTTAAATGCTATAACACCGGCGACGATGATCGTCAGTATGCCACCGAAGCACAATAGCGCTTGCCAAAAGTTCGGAATTTTATGAGTATTCAATATTACTCCCCGTTATTTTGTATTTTTATATTAGTAGAAATCTTACACAGCTAATTCATTGAGTACAAATAATAAATTTACCAAAATAACATACAAATCAGTTAAGTTTTAACAGGTACTAGCCATTATTGAACAGTGTAGCTTCTTTTGCGATGGACAAGATAATTCCCAAAAAACGGCAGAAACATTGATTTTTTTCAAATAATTGTATATCGTTATCTTCGTCACCGATGTTTGCACCACTCTGGTTGTTTTTTATTTTTGTAGAAGAGGAGCTTGGTTATATCCATAAATATGTCCATAAAAAGGCTCATTTGCGTAAGTGCTTTAGTGATATTTCCGATTTGTTTCCTAGGCATATATCTTATCAACTTCGTATATATAGGTCACGGTGTAAGGGATAATATTCCAAATTTTGATTTATTTTTGTCACTAGCCATTTTGTTGGGGCTTGAGCAAATATTTGTTTATAAAAATGCTGTATCTCAAAAATCTGTGGTATTTAGGGACATAGCGTCGACGCTCGTCAACGCGTTATTCACCGGGAATGTAATGCGTATGGTTTTCGTGCCATTCGTATTATTCTTTCCAAGCCTATTGTTTGGCCGTCCGGTATTTTTTGCATTACCAACCGATTTAGGTCCTTTCTGGTTACAGTTAATCCTGGTTTTATTCTTTTATGGTTTTATTCGTTACTACATTCATCGCCTTCAACACATCATACCCTTCCTATGGGAACTTCACTCCTATCATCATGGTATAACAGACCTTAGAGCGTCCAATACGCTCGTTTCCCATCCGCTAGATTACTCGCTTCGAAATATCTTACCGGCACTAATTCTTGGTATAGTCGGGTTTGATCCAGAGGCCGTCTTCATCAGTGCCAGTTTACTTGGCACTGCAAGCATTTTTTCTCATTGCGGTGCGAATGTCAGCAGTGGCTGGTTAAGTTATATTTTCGTTACACCCGAATTACACCGTTGGCATCACGCAAAAGTGGTTCCAGATGGCCATAAATATTCGGTAAACTACGGTGTAGGATTTATTCTCTGGGACCGGATTCTTGGCACTTATTATTTCCCAAAAAAAGACGGCGTGCCTATTCAACCACAACCGCTTGGCCATCCGGATGGAAGAACAGATGAAAAAAATTACTTAAAACTTCTTTTTCTTACCCGATACTGGCCAAAACGGCTCAAATTAAAGCACCGTAAAATTTTTCGGTTAGAGAAAACCTCACACGAGGGATAGATTAGCCCCAGCCCTCAATTACATATTTGCCTATAGCGCGGCCTTCTTCGATCGTTGCGTGGATTTTGCGCATGTTTTCTGCATTAATCGGACCTACCACTTCCGTCACAGTAGTAATTAAATCACCATTATCTATGAGTGCCGCTGTTTCAGAAAGAAGTTTTCCAACTTCACCCATGTCATCGGTCTCGTGCATCGAACGCACAAACATAAATTCAAATGAAAACCTTGCCGATTTTGGTTTTAATAAATCAAGATTGCTATCTTCGAAGAAATCAACAATTGTACAAATATCGCCTTGTGGCTTAATTACATCAGTAATCGTTTTCCAGTATCCCGCAATATTTGTTAGACACAGAACATAATCCACATTAGCGTGACCAATGGCTTCAAGCTGCGCGGGAATATTTTCGTAATGGTTGATAACATGATCTGCACCCCGTGCCTTACACCAGTCAGAAGATTCAGGGCGGGAAGCCGTTGCAATGACATTTAGCTGGCTTAATTTTTTTGCAAGTTGAATAGCGATCGAGCCAACACCTCCGGCCCCACCAATCATTAAAATCGTTTTTCCAGCATCTGTTCCTGTCTTTGAAATACCCAACCGTTCAAATAAAGCTTCCCAGGCTGTTATCGTCGTAAGTGGTAACGCCGCGCTTTCAGCAAACCCAAGCGAAGTTGGTTTTTTCGCCGCTATGCGCTCATCGACGAGCTGATATTCACTGTTAGAACCCGGTTTAGTGATGCAACCCGCATAATATATTTCATCACCAACCCTGAACCCGGTAACATCGTCACCAACAGCCGTCACCACACCTGATGCATCCCAGCCAAGAATACGAAGTGTTTCATCCGGATGGGGTCGTTTTCGCACCTTTGTATCAACGGGGTTAACGGAAACAGCTTTGACATTGACCAGTAAATTACGGGCAGTAGCGACCTGTCTATCTATTTCAACATCCAAAAATGCTTCTGCTTCATTAACGGTAAGGGCTTTATATGATCCAACGGCTTTCATTATTTATCCTAATTATTTATAAGTTTGTTTGCTGCCTCATTTATATACATATTTTAAGCTAATTTATTAGTGTTTTTTTATAAACTTAGGCCCGATTTTTGTAAAAACCAATTTCGACTAGACAAAAGATTACAGAAAATACAAACTAAAATAAGTTAATATACTATCGAAACTTACATCGGAGTTGAAAAATGATCGATATTTTTCGAAAAATATTAAAAAAAAATAAAAGCACCGACGTGGGTGAAAATCTTCGTTATTATACCCGGATCAGTGATCTGATTGTATCGGCAGGTCTGTTTTCGATGATCTTTTCAGTGAAACTCAATGTCACAGATTATTTCGGTAGTGCTAACCTCTCAGAAATAACCGACCCTTCATTCCTTACTAATCTGCTTAATTTTCTTAACTCACAGTGGCTACTTTTAACGTTCGCACTTTTCGTCTTTATTTGGTACTTACTTTATAAAATCGCTGTTAAAAATGAAACTGAAATCCTTGTAAGATTATATTCACAATTTAACCCGCCGCAAGGATGGGAGGAGTTACTTGGCCAAAAATGGGTGCCGGTTTTGTCGGTGGGCATTACTCTCGCTTTCCTTGCTATGGCATGGTTTATTGACGATATCATGAAGTTCTGTTTAATCATGTTACTGCTGAATCTAATGGATGTGAGAGGAAATAATCTAATGCGGCAAAATTTGACCTTGCATTTCGAAAATAAGAAACATATCCCTCTGGACAGTGACTTACATAAGGCTTTTATTATGCGGCGCAGAGAAGTGGCAAAAGAATATTGGATATGGAAGCCTCAGATTGAGCGCATAACAATTATGATTATTTTTACTTTAGTGGCATTTACATTAGCCTCCTCCGAGCTTACATTTGGCTTCAAAGTGTGGCCTTGGGTACCTTACCTGATTATTATATTTACCATTATCGGCAACGAATATACCATGGGTATTTGGCGAAGCCAAAGAGATCAAGAACTAGACCTTATAGAAGAAAATCAAAACAAACATGAACAGTCACTAATGAATGAAATAAAGTGAGTGGAAGTGTAAAAAATGAATGAAATAGGAAACACAACAGTATGAAAAAAACGCTCATTGTCTTACTTGGGTTTTTAACAGCGATAACAAATACAAACGCTCAGGAGATCACAATTGAAGAATTACAACTGGATGACCGCATTCTGCCACTTCGTGAACGGGCAAAAGTTGAAGATGATCTGTTGAAAGACCGACTGGATACATTAGTGCCAATGTTAATGCGCCGTGAGGGCATTGATGCATGGGTCATTATTTCCCGCGAATATAACGAAGACCCCGTTCTTAAAACTATGCTACCCGCAACATGGCTCAGCGCACGGCGGCGCACCGTTCTTATTTTTCTGGACCACGGAGAAGCAAATGGTGGCGTAGAACGCATGGCCGCAGCTCGATATGGCGTCAGTGATATTTTTAAAGGCAGCTGGGCCCCCGAAGAAGAGCCGGACCAATGGCGTTATATAGCGCAAATAATGAATGAATTTGATCCAAAAAACATCGCACTAAATTACTCGGATGATTGGGCGCATGCTGATGGCCTTACATATTCCGAACAACGCGATTTCATCGCAAATATCCCTGACCGGCTGCGCACGCGCATTGTATCCGGTGAAAGATTATCCGTTGGCTGGCTTGAAACACGGACGCCAAAAGAAATGGAAATATATGAAGATGTCATGGAAATTGCTCACGGCATTATCGCCGAGGGCTTTTCTGGAAAAGTGGTTACACCGGGTGTAACCACAACTGATGATCTTGTTTGGTGGTTTAGACAACGTATTAATGACCTTGGTCTGGATACCTGGTTCCATACCAGCATAACCCCCGAAAGATCAGACCGCTCAAAAGCTGATATTGAGGCCAATGGTCTTGATCCTAATATACTTTATAAAGGCGATCACGTTCATATCGATTTTGGTATTTCATACTTAAGCCTACAAACGGATACACAGCAGAATGCTTATATCCTGAGGGACGGTGAAACTGACGTTCCGGAAGAACTTAAAATTGCACTCAGGGGCGGTAATGCCCTTCAGGACATGCTCACGGGCAATTTTCAAGTAGGCCGTACCGGAAACGATATTTTAAAGCGCACCCGCGATCAGGCAATTGCAAATGGCATTGGACCCGTTATTTATACTCATCCTATCGGCCTGCATGGCCACGCGGCGGGAACGACAATCGGTATGTGGGACAAACAGGAAGGCGTGCCGGGAAGCGGCGACTATCCCATGCACGCTAATACCGCCTATTCAATTGAACTCACAGCAAATGTCGATGTACCGGACACATGGAGCGTAGAGCCTATGAAAATGATGCTGGAGCAAGATGGCTTCTATGATGGTACGACATTCCGTTATATCGCAGGTCGGCAGACCGAATATCACATCATCGACCCTGAATGAGTGCATTGTGAACATCTGTAAGACATTTATATTTATATGCTTAGTTTTTCCCACAAGTTTAAGTCATTCCAAGGATATATCCAGCCGCCAAATTGACAGGATCGTCGAAGATGTAATGAATATTTTTTCTGTCCCCGGAGCAGCAGTTGGGGTGATTAATGAAGGAAAAATCATTCATGCAAAAGGTTATGGCCATCTCACGATTACTGATGCTGCAACTGTAAATACACAAACTTATTTTGGTATCGCATCAAACAGCAAAGGTTTTACAGCGACCGCCCTCGCCCTGCTTGTCGCCGACGGTAAAATAACCTGGGATGATAAAGTAAAGGATCACTTGGAACATTTCCAGATGTCAGACCCGTGGCTCACGGATCATTTTACCATCCGCGATTTATTATCCCATAGTACCGGCCTGCCACTTGGGTCCGGTGATTTGATGTGGTGGCCCGACAGCAACTATTCAGCCGATGAGATCATTAAGAACATGCGCTATTTAAAGCCAAACCGCGAATTTAGGACCACATATGAATATAATAATGTGCCGTTTATCGTCGCAGGTGCCATTATTCCTGCGGTAACGGGAAAAACTTACGAACAATTTCTTGCCGAACGTATTTTCAAGCCGCTTAATATGGCCCGCTGTACGGCAAATACTCCGATGATGGCAAATGATAACAATATTGCTGAGCCTCATGCCGTTCTTAATAAAGACCTTACCCAAATAAAAAGATATCTTGCAATTGATCAAGTTGCTGGCTCTGTGGCTGCCGCAGGCATCCAGTGCAGCATTGATGACCTTCTTAAATGGGAAATGATGCACATTAATCATGGAAAAGGACTGTTGCCAAAAAATATTCATGATCAGCTATGGCAAATAAATACGCCGATAAACGTTACCGAAAATAATGTTCAAAACGGCATTAATTTTCGCGGATATGGCCTTGGTTATAATATAAGCGATTATTTCGGATCACGCGTAATTTCCCACGGTGGTGCCTTGATCGGAATGTATTCCTATCTTTCGATGATCCCTGAACTGGGCGTTGCTATTGCGATTACCACTAATCAGCAATCGGCTGCTGCCTATGCGGCTATCAATAATCAAATTCGCGACCACATTATGGATATTACGGGCGGCCCAACCGCTGAGCAAATATTTGATGCCGGTGAAACATCACGGAAAAAAGAAGCCAGACGGTTAAGGAATTTGCGCGGTGACGGCACATCGGCGAAAGAAAATGTCTCTTATACAGGTACTTATAATGATCCCTGGTGGCATGACGTCACAATTAGTGAATTAGATGGGGACTTATATTTTATTTCACAAAGATCACCAAGTTTGCGTGGTAATCTGGTACATTTTGAAGGCGACAGATTTATTGTCCGTTGGGATGACAGAACCCACGAAGCCGATGCTTTCATTCTATTTAGCGCAAATGACAGCGGCAAAATAAACGGCTTTACTATGGAAGCTATTTCACCGAGAACTGATTTCAGTTATGACTTCCATCACGTGAATATGGTCAAAAAATAGGAATTCAATTGGAAAATAATACAAAAAGATACCTTTTTCTTAGTTTTGGGTGGTTGATGTTTACCATCGGTTTTATTGGTACCTTTTTGCCGGTTTTACCAACAACTCCATTTATGCTACTGGCACTATGGGGATTTTCCCGGGGATCGGAAACATTACATGATTGGCTCTATAATCACCCAAAATTCGGAGATACTCTCCGCGATTGGGACAAATATCGGATTATCCCAATGAAAGCGAAGATAACCGCGGTTTCAATGATGTCATTAAGCGCGGTTTATCTTATATTTTTTTCAACCATTCCCAATCTGGTATTAATACTCTCACTTGGGATAATGTTATATGGTGCCGTGTTCATTCTATCTAAGCCCAGTCGCCCGAAACCCAAGAAAACTCTTAACATTGATACCGAAACCGGTGCAGATGCCAACAGTGATACCGAACCCGACAATGAGGATCACTTACCTTTATAAACCATAAAATAGTCAGCTCTTTCAAAAGGTGTATCAAACCTTGGTACTTCTACAAATCCCATTTTTTTATAAAGAGTGATCGCAGGCACTAATATACTATTGGTTTCCAGAAATAGTTTTTTTCCGGCACGGGCTTTGTAGCGCTCAATTACCTTTTTGATCAAAGACTTAGCGATACCGTGTCCGTGCGCACTTGGCAACACACCCATTTTACTAAGCTCAAAATTACCGGGGCTATCATATTTAAGGGCAATGGCACCCACAGGCTTACCATTTAATAGTCCCATATATATCTCGCCTCCTTGCGCCAGAATATTTTCTTCCGGCGCCAGTAAGCTAACGATATCTTCTTCTTCCATTTTAAAGTATTTATCAATCCAGTATTGATTGATACGCCGCCAGTCATCACTATATTTCATGTGATAAGAGATTATCTCCACTTTTGAGCAAGTTGAGACTTCACCTTTACAACCTTGATAACGCTGGGTGAATGATTTTCGTTTAAGCGCAGTTTCAAAATCACCAAAAGCATCTAAAATATTGGTATTGCTTTCTCTTAAAACAGTATTCATCGCTCTTCTTGCCGTTTGCCAAATTGGTTTTAACTTTTCAATTAATCTTTTTCCCTTTCGCGTTAGGGTGACAATTTTACTTCGGGCATCATCAGCCTTCTTAAGGGAGAGCAAATCTTTTGCGGCAAGTTTCTTAACCGTCTGGCTAACCGCTGAATGCGACAATCCTGATAATTTTTGGATCTCCGCGATGGCGAGAGAGCCTTTTTTCATCAAGCTATAAAGAATAGGGAATTCTCTTACACTTAAATCCACTTGTTCAGATTTATATATTTTGTCCATTTCTGTGGACAATGTTTCATAGTTTCTGCGGCATCTGGTCCCAATACCAATTTCCATAAATAACTCATCTGTCATAGTTTTTCACACTTATATTACTAATTATATAACTAGTAATATAATAATATATAACTCATTTCAAGATTTATTTTTTAGGAAAATTGAATCTTAACTCAGCTATTTGGCCCCCAACCATCTAGCCATATATTTAACGGCATGACGTCAGGTTTAACACCGTTGGCACGAAACCAACTATCGATGGCGTAGCTATCACCATTATCCTTTTGGATAAGCGTCGCAGTATTATGAAGCATTTTAAAATCAATACCGCCACCCCGCAGAGCAATCCGACCGATATTGTGATATTTAATAAATCCGGCATCATTTAAAAGTTCCAGATAAGTTGTCGTATTGATGCTCTCATCAATGCAATCCAGTTGCCCTTTTGGCATCAGGGTAAATAACCACGATTTCCCGATGTCATCCTCAGTTCCGGTTTTCGGTCCCACAACTTTTTCCATCAATGCAATAGCTTGAGGCAATAATTCGCGTTCCGCTTCTGCTGAATCCGGCATTTTATCGAAACTGGAAATGATAGACTGCCATTCATCCGGCTCAAAAGATACCTGCTGTACTTTCTGACAGCCATAAGAAGAACAATGGCTGAATAAGGCGATTTCCGCTTTCGGTGCATTAACGGATGCCTTGACCTTTTCCGCCGTGGTGTGTCCACACGCGCTTATCAAAAGACAAGATACGAAAATGATCAAGCATTCTCTTAAGTTATGCATATGCATTAGTTACTTTATTAACTACTGCTGCTAGTGTTGGTGTCGTTATCATCGCCGTCAACTAAGAAATAAATACCAACACCGATGGCTATTGCGCCCAGTATTAAAATTATATTTCCGTTTCCATTTGCAAAACCATTGCCGTTTCCGTTACCGAAAATGTAATTTCTATCCTGATTATCAACAAATTCAAATTGAGCAACTTTAAAATTCAACATACCTGCTCTATTATGCTTGCTCTCCAGCAGATTTATTTGCCGTACATTCGCATATTGGAACGGATCCGATTGGCTATAGCGTTGGCCGTAAGAAAGCTTAAAACCATAATAACTTGGTTTTGGTTTTTTGTCTTTTGCACCAAATGGAACGCTGAACCCGAATTGCGCTGTCAAACCACGCGATTGAAGCTTACTATAAGAATTATTGAATTTCATATTATCAAACGCATTGAAATGCCGGTTCTCTGCATATGAAATTGACGTTTGTAACCAGACAAATGTCCCGGCTACAATAAGTGTAACGATTTTTCTCAACATAATTATTCCCTATTATTTGATTTACAAAATAATTCGAAGCCCTCATAGGGAAAGTACTAATTTACTATGCTAATTACTAATATATTTAAGATATGTTTGGTCCTTCCCTCAAAGGACGGTAAGATTACTGTAACAGAAAATGAAATATATTCAACCTGACAAGACCTTTTTACTCAACACAAGTTAAACAAATATTTCCAGTCTTATTTTAAAGGACAAGATTTGTTTAATTTGAGGTTACGTCATCAAAAAATACAACTATAATCAAAGGATAATACGATATCGGTAGAATTACACTTTGCAAACTTCCAACTTAATAACTATATAAGTTCTGATATACTATAAATTGATCGGAAATGAATAAGTGGCATATTTTGAAGTCGTTGCAGGACTAATATTGTTAGTAGTAGCCGGCGATGTAATGATCCGCGGTGCTGTGTCAATCGCCGAAAATTTAGGTCTGAGTAAACTTGTCATTGGCTTGACTGTAATTGCCTTTGGCACATCCGCGCCTGAATTAGTCGTTGGCATCGATGCAGCCCTTGCTGGTGCTCCAACTCTTGCACTCGGTAACGTAGTTGGCAGCAACATCGCAAATATCTTGCTGGTTATTGGTATGCCTGCGATGTTTTACCCCTTTGTTTGCGATAGCAGCGAAGTTCGACGAAATTATTTCATAATGCTCGGCGGAACGGTATTTTTTATGGCACTTTGCTTAACGTCACCTTTCGGTCATTTTCACGCAACTTTACTGCTTATTCTTCTGATCGCCTTCCTTGTGAATTCTTATCAAGTCGGACGACTTAGCAAAAGCCAGATAGAAGATGATCAACAAATTGCGGATGAAGCATACGAAGACCTGGATGCATTGCCAGAAAAACCACTCAAAACGCCGCGCGCATCATTTTATGTGTTAATCGGCTTAATTGGCCTTATCTATGGTGCAAATATACTCGTCGAAGGCAGCATATCGATAGCACAATCATTTCAGGTATCGGAAGCAGTCATTGGCCTTACCATCATCGCTATTGGAACCAGTCTACCTGAGCTGGTAACAGCCTTTGTTGCCGCCAGGCACGGGCATGGTGACGTTGCACTAGGCAATGTGATTGGTAGTAACATATTTAATCTTTATGCGATTATGGCAGGCACAGCTTTCGTCGCTCCAATCCCAATACCGCAAAACTTTTTGCATCTTGACCTTTGGGTCATGGCGCTTTCTTCTGCCGCTCTAATTCCCTTTATAGTCTGGAAAATACGCTTTACACGTGTAATTGGCTTTGCATTTACCGGTGCCTATATTATATATTTAATTTCGTTTGGCGTTTCATAGTAGGATTATAACAAATGCCCCATACAGTTAAGAAAAATAATTTAACCCCGATGAAGTACGCAGATGCATCAAGAAGTGTACGTCATGTTTTTGTTCGCGATTTACTACTTTCCTGTTCCATAGGAATCTATGATCATGAAAAAGAAAATCCTCAAAATATACGCATAAATATCGACCTTTGCGTTAAAGAAGATTCTGTGTCCCTTAACGATGATTATGGCAATGTGGTTTGTTATGAAAAAGTTGTAAATGCAATCAAAAATATCGTTAACTCCGGCCACGTGCGTCTCGTGGAAACATTAGCAGAGAAAATTGCTGATTTTAATCTGATTGATCCGCGTGTCGTTTCGGTGCGGGTACGAATTGAAAAGCTTCAAGCCATCGAAAACACGACCAGTGTCGGCGTTGAAATCGAACGCCACCGAAGAAATTAAACAATTGTCCAAGTCAAATATTTCGTTATTGTAATATCGTTAAATCATTGAAAAGGTTGCATATATTTAGCTGTTCTTTTTTGTTCTTTTTATTCGAGTTGTTAACAGCCAAAGTTTTACACTTCCTATAAATAATGACGATTTTAATTTATTTAAAAATATAAATAAAAAGCTTATTGACATTGAATATATTCATATAATTCAATAACTTATTTCGTTTGCCTAAAATTTAGGCAATATGCTACAAACTCAATGGTTCTGCCATGTTTGATTAACAATAAAAAGTTATGCACCAGTTTATCCACATAAATCGTGGATAAGTTTTTCGCGAATCTCTTGGTGAAAGTTTAGTCATTGATTCACTTACATATTTATATTTTGTTAATCATAAAGTATATTGCACGATCATAAAATGAAATGATTTTAGCTTGGTAAACCCGCTAAGCTTGGATATAAATTATAACCATGATCGACGGCGTAAATATCATAAAGTCTTATCTCAAGAACCTTGGCACAAATCCAGGCGTATACCGCATGCTAGATGCGGACGAAAACGTCCTTTACGTCGGTAAAGCCAAAAACCTGTCTAATCGTGTTAAAAGCTATACAAATTTAAAAGGTTTATCACACCGTATTGCTAAAATGGTGTCGCTTATTCGTTCCATGGAGTTCGTAACGACCCACACCGAAGTGGAAGCATTGCTCTTAGAAGCAAATCTTATTAGGCATTATAAACCACATTATAATATTCTCCTTCGAGACGATAAATCATTTCCCTATATTCTAATTGATACTACACATAATAGCCCAAGGGTTTTGAAGCATCGCGGTGCTAAAAAAAGAAAAGGATTTTATTTTGGCCCCTTTGCCTCGGTCGGCGCGGTAAATTCCAGTTTGAATATATTGCAAAAGGATTTTTCCCTTAGAACGTGTACTGATAGTGTTTTTAACAGCCGGAGCAGACCCTGTCTTCTTTATCAGATAAAAAGGTGCTCAGCCCCCTGTGTGGATAAGATATCAACCCGGGATTATGACGCCCTTGTTGACGAAGCACACGACTTTTTAAGCGGAAAAAGCGATGCTATCAAAGGCCGCTTTACCATAAAAATGGAAGAGGCAAGTCGGGAAAAAAAATATGAACTTGCCGCCGTTTATAGAGACAGGCTTAAGTCCTTGGCGACAGTTCAAAGTCGTCAGGATGCGACACAAGGCAAAATCGAAGAAGCGGATGTTATTGCAGCATTCCAAAGTGGTGGTCAAACCTGTGTACAAGTGTTTTTCTATCGCGCAGGGCAAAACTGGGGTAATAAAGCCTATTTTCCAAGACACGATAAAGACCAATCGGTAGATCTGGTTCTACCTGCTTTTATGTCGCAGTTTTATGATAATAAGCTGCCACCGAAGAAAATATTTATCAACCATGATATAGAGCAAAAATCATTATTGCAAAAAGCCCTGTGCATAAAAGCAGAACGTAAAGTTGCTATCAGTAAACCGCAACGCGGCGATACTCTATCGCTGATTAATATGGTGGAAAAAAATGCCCGGGAGGCGTTGGAACGAAAAGTAGCAGAGACATCATCGCAACAACGGTTATTAAAGGGCGTCGCAGAGCTATTTGATCTGGAACAGCCCCCTGCCCGCATAGAAGTTTATGATAATAGTCATATCTCTGGCACAAGCGCGCTCGGTGCAATGATCGTTGCTGGTCCTGAAGGTTTTGAAAAAGCGTCATATCGAAAATTTAATATAAAATCAGAAGACCTTGCCCCCGGCGATGATTTTGGGATGATGCGTGAAGTTATGACCCGTCGATTTAAAAGGCAACTTAGCGAAGACCCGGATAGAAGCGCACCAACATGGCCCGACCTGCTGTTAATTGATGGCGGTAAAGGCCAGTTGAGCGCGGTTCTTGGTGTACTCGAAGATCTTGGCTTGACAAATATTCCTGTTGTATCCATTGCAAAAGGGGTTGACCGAAACGCGGGGCGGGAAGACTTTTACCAAGATGGAAAAAAACCATTTAAATTACCACCTAATGATCCCGTGCTTTATTTTTTACAAAGGCTTCGCGACGAATCCCATAGATTCGTTATTGGGTCGCACCGAACAAGACGTGCGAAAAAAATGCATAAATCGCTCCTTGACGGCTTACCCGGCGTCGGAGCAATGCGCAAAAAGGCACTGTTACTGCATTTTGGTTCTGCCAAGGCGGTATCCGGTGCCGCAATTCAGGATTTGGAAAAGGCAAATGGCATTAGCAGAGCCCTCGCCACTCAAATTTATGATTATTTTCATCCATAGCATAATATTCGTTGCCTTGGTCATCAAATTATCTAAAATCAAATAACTTTAATAACCAACCTAAGTGCAGTGCATGAATAACTTTGCCAATATTTTAACTTTTTCCCGAATTTTGATGATCCCGCTAATGGTCGCATCATTTTATATCAAAGGGGAAATGGGCAATTGGGTCAGCTTTTCCATATTCATTGTCGCCGGAATTACTGACTTTTTCGACGGTTATGTTGCTCGTCGTTTTGATCAGATATCTAAACTTGGGGCTTTTATGGACCCTATTGCCGATAAGTTATTAATAGCGGCTGCCCTTATGATGATGGTTGCTTTTGATAGAATTGAAGGAAACTCGGTGCTCGCCGCCATCGTCATTATGTGCCGCGAGTTTGCCGTTTCCGGCTTAAGAGAATTTCTTGCCGATTTGAAAGTAAGTGTTCCTGTGACATATTTGGCCAAATGGAAGACCACACTACAAATTTTGGCTATTGGCTTTCTACTCGTCGGCGATGCAGCACCAGAGATCGTGCCGGCGGTTCTTATTGGCGATATTTGCTTGTGGGCGGCAGCCGTATTAACATTATATACCGGATATGATTATCTTAAATCCGGGTTAAAACACATGTGAGCATTAAATGAACTTACTTTACTTTGCAATGATACGAGAAAGCATCGGTAAATCATCTGAAACAATTGATCTACCGGACCATGTCAAATCTGTATCTGGGCTTCTTACTTATTTGGAATCAAAAGGTGATAATTATATTTCAGCCTTTGCTCAAGATGACCTTATTCGTGTCGCGGTTAATCAAGAATATGTCGGCCTAAACCATGCGGTTACAAATGCCGATGAAATCGCCATATTTCCGCCGATGACAGGCGGTTAAAATGCATGTTTCCGTTCAGACAGAAGATTTTGATATCGCCATAGAAATTGGTAAACTTACTCATAACCGTAAAGATATCGGTGCCATCGCGACATTCACCGGGTTGGTTCGTGATATTCACGGTGATAAAAAAATCAGGAAATTAACATTGGAACACTTCCCCGAGATGGCGACGAAAGAGCTTGAAAAAATTGCCAGGCTCGCAAATGATCGTTGGCCTTTGCAAGGCATATCTATTATTCATCGCTACGGCGAACTGTTGCCCGGTGATAATATCGTGCTCGTTGTTACAACGTCCCAACACCGGGAAGCAGCCTTTGAAGCCGCTCAATTTGTAATGGATTGGCTAAAAACCGATGCACCTTTTTGGAAAAAAGAAGAAACGCCCGAAGGTGTACACTGGGTCGCGGCTAAAACGGAAGATGATGACAAAAAAGATCGTTGGTAAAATTACACCTGCCGACCATTAACCAGGTCATCATAATCTTTCATCATATTCTTGCACACATCCCCTACAACAAACTTATAATCACCAATTTCACTAAGTGGAGATATTTCAGCAGCCGTTCCGGTGAGGAACGCTTGCTCAAAATCTGCCATTTCTTCAGGCATAATTGCTCGTTCGATAACTTTTATACCACGTTTTTTTGCAAGTTCCATTGCCGTCCTGCGGGTAATGCCATCTAAAAAACAGTCAGGTGTCGGTGTATGTAGCTCTCCGTCCTTATAAAAGAATATGTTCGCGCCCGTTGCTTCGGCTACTTGACCCCGGTAGTCAAGCATCAATGCATCATCATAGCCATTTTCCGTCGACGCATCCTTACACATCGATGCTATCATATATAGCCCCGCGGCCTTTGAAGCCGTTGGTGCTGTGTTTGGTGCGGGGCGTTGCCATTTTGCAAATTCGAGACGAAGGCCCCTCATACGAACATCCAAGCTGAAATATGCCGGCCATTCCCACGCGGCGATAGCCGTGTGAATTTTAGTCCCTTTTGTCGCAACACCCATCATTTCTGATCCGCGCCAGGCAACCGGGCGCACATAAGCATCAACCAGTCCATTTGCTGCAACCACCTCATTTGCCGCCGCATCCAGTTCATCCGCCGTATATGGATTTTCGAAACCGAGTATTTGACCTGATTTAATAAGACGTACACTATGTTCATGTAATTTAAAGATTTTTCCGCCGTATGCCCTTTGTCCTTCAAACACACTACTGGCATAATGCAGGGCATGGGTTAGCACATGAAAATTTGCATCACGCCAATCAATCAGCTTTCCATTATACCATATTACGCCATCACGATCATCAAATGCAGGTGCAGACATCACTTAAATCCTTAAATTATCAACATAAAAATTAAAATATTTCACATTCTTCTTGATCTGTGTAACATTATGACTAATATATGTCAACATGGCTGACATATATTTCCCGGATATCGATTTATCAAAAATCGACGAAGAACAATTAACCATAAAAACAACTGAGCTGCTCTATTTCGCGTACCGTGATTTTATTGCCTGGCCCGACGATGTCCTACAAACATATGGGTTTGGCCGCGCTCATCATCGGGTTTTATTCTTTGTAAGTCAAAATCCAGGCATGACGGTTGCTGAACTCCTGACCCTGTTAAACATTACCAAACAAAGTTTATCCCGGGTATTGAGCACGTTAATTGACCAAAAATATATCATTCAGAATATCGGCGAAGAAGACAGACGCCAACGCCTTCTATATTTGACTGATAAAGGCAAAACATTACTTGCAGAAGTATCCGAACATCAAAAAGAGCAAATATTAAAAGCCAGCGAGGCCTGTGGTGTCGAGGCAACAGAGGGTTTTTGGAAAGTATTGATCGCCTTAATTAGCGAAAATGACAGAGGTAAAATTTTACAGTTAATTTTTAATAATAAATAGTTATATCATTTTATTAATGTAATAGTTTAGAAATTTAGACATATTGCCCCGCTGCATGACCCGATGCCCAGGCCCACTGAAAATTAAAACCGCCCAAGTGGCCGGTGACATCAACCACTTCGCCAATAAAATAAAGCCCCTTTACCTTAATTGCTTCCATTGTTTTTGAGGATAGCTCACTGGTGCTCACTCCGCCCCTTGTCACCTCTGCCGTTGCGAAACCCTCCGTACCATTGGGTTTTAAACGCCATTCACTCACCACATCCGCTACAATTTTAATATTCTTATGGGATAAATCCGCCATCGTCCCTTGTATATTTGCGCGTTCACATAAATACACAGCCAATCTTTTTGGTAATATTGTTGAAAGTGCCGTTTGTATTTCTTGTTTCGGTTGGCTTAATTTTAATGCTTTTAGTTCCCCGAATGAATCACGTCCCGGGGCGAGGTTAACTATTATTTCCTGTCCACTACGCCAAAAAGACGAGATTTGCAGTATAGCCGGGCCGCTGAGCCCTCTATGAGTGAATAAAAGAGCTTCGTGGAAAGATGTTTTCCCGCACTTTACATCGACATCAACGGCGACCCCTGAAAGCGTTCTAAAATCAAAAATAAACTCTTCACCAAATGTAAGAGGCACCAGTGCAGGCACCGGATCAACGATCTTTAATTTAAATTGTTTCGCTATATCAAAGCCGAAGCCGGTGGCACCCATTTTTGGAATGGAAAGCCCGCCTGTCGCTATAACGAGTGAATGTGCTTTTATTGGCTCTTCGCCAAAACTAACATCAAACCCTTCAATGGTCTTTTTAATATTTTTCACTTGGGTGTTTACATGTACCTTTACCCCAACTTCTTCACACTCCGCGAGCAGCATATCTATGATATCATGAGCACTATTGTCACAAAATAGCTGCCCTAATGTCTTTTCGTGATAAGCAATCTCATATTTTTCAACCAGAGCAATAAAGTCCCTCGGACCATATCTTTTAAGTGCAGATTTGCAAAAATGTGGATTATCTGAATAAAAATTACCGGCTTTACAGTGGATATTGGTAAAATTACACCGCCCGCCTCCTGAAATACGAATCTTACCCGCGACAGATTTATTGCTCTCCAGAAGAAGTACGGACCGCCCGCGTTTACCCGCCTCGATAGAGCACATTAACCCTGCCGCTCCCCCGCCGATTATCACAACATCATATTGGGTCATTAATTCGCGAGTTCTTTGGACCGGCGTTTTGCTTCCAACATGGCGCGGCGAATTAATTTTACCATACCATCATCTGACATTAAGACATCAAGGGCTGCTGCCGTTGTTCCGCCCGGGCTGGTTACATTTTCACGTAGTTTCGATGCGCTATCTTCCGATGCATCAAGCAAAGCCCCTGCACCGCTCACGGTCTGGCGGGCGAGCTTGCGGCTCAATTCATTAGAGAGCCCAATGGTTTCCCCAACCGCCGCCATCGCCTCTACCAGATAAAACACATAAGCAGGGCCGCTACCGCTTAAAGCTGTGACAGCATCTATTAAGTTTTCATCTTCAATCCATTCAACGACGCCAATCGTTTCAAGTAAAAATGTGCACATCTTTTTTTGGATTTCCGTTACCGGGTCGTTTGCAACACAAACAGTTATGCCTTTTCCAATAGATGCAGGTATGTTTGGCATCGCACGAATTACTGCACATTCCCTGGAAATATTATCTTCGAAATAACTAATGGTTTTACCAGCGGCAATCGATAATATTACTGATTTCGAAATGTCTAAGGAATTGAGAGCATCAAGCGCGTCATCCATCATCTGCGGTTTTACTGCCGCAATAATAATCGAAGGATGTATTTCTTTTGAGAGAGTCAGGATTTCTTTGTGCAACTGTTTTTTTGGTATATTAGGGAAATTTTCCTTTATATGGTCAAGATAAGGATCAACAATATAAACCGCGTCTTCCCCAAGACCTTTTTTTAACCAACCCCCCAGCATAGCACTTCCCATTTTCCCGCAACCAACAAGTAATATTGGCGTGGACGATGAAACGGCCTCAAATTTAGACATAAAACTACCTTAAGCGTTACCCACGGTATCAAGCATGGTGGCTTCTATTGCGTCCTGTGGTGATTTTCCGCCCCAAATCACAAATTGAAATACCGGAAAATAACGATCAATTTCAGCCATAATAGTTTTTGTAGCAAAATCACACGCACCAGCTATATCCGTAGCGTTGGACGGCGGTATGATTGAATTTCTGTACATCACCGTATCGTCATCACTCCAAACGGAAAAATGTCCCATATCAAGCCGCTCATTGATCAGAGTTATAACCTCCAGAATTTTAAAGCGATGCTTATCGGTTACACGGATATCCAGTTGTCCCGCGCACTGAAGAATATTTTTTTCAGGCAACCATAAATATCGCAAATGGAAATCACACCATTCACCGGTAATTGCCGCAACGATTTCCTCGTTACCTAATCTTTCATAGGGCCATTCGTTTTGCCCAACGATAAATTCAAGAATATCCAATGGATTATTTTGGTCTTCGTTCAGTTCATTCACTGATAACATTACTATTTCTTCTTTTTCTTAAGCTTTGATATTTCTTGTTCTAAAATGTCCAAACGCTGCAAAAGTTCAGCATTTTCCTGACGGGCGGCTACGGCCATTTCGCGCACCACTTCATATTCCTCTCGTGTCACCAAATCCATATCGGCAAGTACAGTTTGAAGCCGGGATTTAAACTGGCCTTCCACTTCACTTTTAACGCCATGAATGGTTCCGGCGGCACTCTGACCAAGTTTGGCCAGGTCACTTAACAATTTATTGTCAGATTGCACGATAAAATCCTCACTAATTTTAAGGGTCGGTTAAGGGGTAAATACTAACATATAATTTTTGCACTATGGACAAACATTTAGCTGTTGCCAAGTAACATTAAATATGGGAGAAGTTCAAGGAACCTACGCACACATCCTAATGCTTTGTTTCACTTGATTTTCAATGGTTAATGGTCAGGATATATGACTGAAATTTTATTATTTTCCGCACTCACTTATCCGGATATCGATCCAATTTTATTTCAATTTGGTCCCATAGCGATTCGCTGGTATTCGCTCGCTTATATTGTTGGACTCGGTTTTGCCTGGCATTACATGTCACGACTTATAAAAGTAAAGGCCGCGCCTTGCACTCAGGAACATGTGAGTGATTATATTTTTTGGGCAATGATGGGGATCATTTTGGGTGGTCGGCTTGGCTATGTGCTTTTTTATAATCCTTCCTATTATTTAAGTAATATTGGTGATGCCTTTGCTGTTTGGGACGGCGGTATGTCTTTTCATGGTGGTTTTGCAGGTGTATGTATCGCCACGATATTATTTTGCCGAAAAAATAAAATACCCTTATTTAGATTTGCCGACATTATAGCCTGCGCCAGCCCTATTGGTCTTATGTTGGGTCGGTTCGCAAATTTCGTAAATGGGGAATTATATGGCCGCACTACAGACGCATCTATTGGTATGATCTTCCCGGGCGGCGGTCCCCTCCCGCGCCACCCCAGCCAGCTTTATGAGGCAATGCTTGAAGGGTTCCTGCTCTTTTTCATCCTCTATTTTTTATATAACTTTACAAAAGCACGACATAAGCCCGGATTACTCACCGGCATATTCGTTATAGGATACGCACTGGCGAGAACTTTCGTTGAGCAGTTCCGAGAGCCCGATAATCATATTGGATTTTTATTTGGTACCGATATACTGACCATGGGTCAGCTTTTAAGCACACCGATGATTTTGTTTGGCCTTTATCTTATATTTCGTCCAAAGAAATCAAGTTTATGACGGGCCTTAATAATCATCTCATAAATCTTATAAAACTGCATGGCCCTATTCCTATAAGCAGTTATATGACCGAAGTTTTAACCAATCCAAAATATGGTTATTACGTCAATCAAAAAGCGTTTGGCGTCGAGGGTGATTTTACGACGGCACCCGAGATTAGCCAGATGTTCGGCGAATTAATCGGTCTATGGTTTGCTGACGTATGGCTCAAAATGGATAGACCGCACAAGATCCATCTTATCGAGCTTGGCCCCGGGCGCGGGACGCTGATGGCGGATTTCATCAGGGTACTTAGGGTTCTACCTGAATTTTTAAATGTTATAGAGCTTCATTTTGTCGAAGCTTCCCCGCAAATGGCAGATATCCAAAAAAAGAAAATGTCAAAGTTCGAAGGCACAATAAATTGGCACGAAACAGTTAAATCTGCTCTTAATGCAGCTGAAAATGATTTGGAACCTACATTTATTATTGCAAATGAATTTTTTGATGCTTTGCCGGTCCGGCAATTTCAAAAGGGCGAGCTCGGATGGCACGAACGCATGGTCACAGTGAATGAAAAAGGTGACGGCCTTACAACCATGCTATCCCCGTTTCCGGTTCAAGAGGTAAGACTTCCGGAACATCTAAAAATGGGTGAACTTCACAGCGTAATCGAAGTATCACCGATGACAGAATTTATCACTGACGAAATTTGCAAACATCTTAAGCTCTATAACGGCACCGCATTATTTATTGATTATGGTTATACTATTCATCGCACCGGCGAAACACTGCAAGCCATTGAAAAACATAAATACGCAAATATTTATAAAAATCCGGGATTGGCTGATCTTTCTGCACACGTGAATTTTAAAAAGGTAATGGACATTATTGAAGCATCCGGACTAGTTAGTCTTGGTCCGGTCTACCAGGGGAAATTTCTCAGCGATATGGGAATAGAAGAACGCGTAAAAATTCTCACGAAACAAGCTACCGCAGAACAATCAAAAGACATTCTGAACGCTTTGAACCGTTTGGTGGCGCCGGATGAAATGGGTACCCTTTTTAAGGTGGTCGGCATACTTTCTGAAGCCGATATCGAAGTTTCCGGATTTAATGATGATTAGATGTGAACACGGAAACACTCTTCAAACCTCGAAGCACATTTATCATGGTTTTTTTGGTCGCGATGGCGGTGTTTCATCGGGGCTTTATAACTCGCTTAATTGCGGCACCCATTCAGACGATGTAGCAAAAAACGTCATTAAAAATCGAACCCGGTGCATAAATTATCTGTGTGAAAATTCAACCCTTGCAGAAATTCATCAAACTCACAGCAACATTATCCATATAATTGACAAGGACCTGGATATTGTCGACGCAGATGGCGTTGTCACCAAACGGAATAATATTGCCCTATCCATTGTCACCGCGGACTGCGCACCGGTGTTACTTGCTGACCCCATATCAAATGTAATCGGTGCTGCACACGCAGGATGGCAGGGTGCACGGACAGGTGTTTTAGAAAATACGATTACTGCTATGTGTAATTTGGGAGCAACACGTAATGATATTATAGCAGCAGTTGGACCCTGTATTTCACAAGAATCTTATGAGGTAGGGGAAGATTTTTACGGTAAATTCGATGAAAAAAAATACTTTAAGGATGGCGAAAAAAAACATCACTACTTATTTGATTTGGAAAGTTTCGTGGTCAGCAAATTAAAAACCGCAGCTATCGGCCAAATTGACCGTTTAAAAATTGACACCTACAAATCTGAAAATGGTTTTTTTAGCTACCGGAGAACCACGCATTTAAAGGAAAATGATTATGGCAGGCAGATTTCGATCATTTTACAAAAATAAATCAAAAATTTGTATTTTGACGCTCGCTTTTTTCAATTAATTCTGTATAAGAAACTTATAAAATTTAGGTGATTTCAAAAGTAAATTTTTAAAATGGGATTTTTTAAAATATGAAACTACTTTCAGGAAACAGCAATATTCCGCTTGCTGAATCCATTGCTACTCATTTAGGGATGGAACTTACTAAAGCCAACATAAAAAGGTTTTCCGATCAGGAAATCTGGGTTGAAATTCAGGAAAATGTGCGCGGTGAGGATGTTTATGTAATTCAGCCAACTTCAAATCCGACAAATGATAATGTGATGGAATTACTTATCATTATTGACGCTTTAAAAAGAGCATCTGCAAAACGTATCGTTGCGGTGATACCCTACTTTGGCTATGCTAGACAAGACCGGAAGCCCGGACCAAGAACGCCAATCAGCGCAAAACTCGTCGCTAATCTCATAACAACTGCTGGCGCTAATAAAGTCCTTACAATGGATTTACACGCAGGACAGATCCAAGGCTTCTTTGATATTCCTACCGATAACTTATTCGCCTCTCCGGTGCTGGTAGAAGATATCCAAAAAAGATATGCCGACTACGACAAAATTATGGTCGTGTCACCGGACGTTGGTGGTGTGGTACGCGCCCGCGCCTACGCCAGCAAAATTGGCGTCCCACTTGCCATTATTGATAAGCGCCGCGAAAAAGCCGGCACGTCCGAAGTTATGAATGTTATTGGTGATGTAAAAGGATATCACTGTGTATTTGTAGATGATATTGTTGATAGCGCGGGGACACTCAGTAATGCTGCTGGCGCGCTTATTGCACAAGGCGCGACTTCAGCAAGTGCTTATGTTTCGCACGGCGTATTTTCCGGCCCGGCGATTGACAGAATAAACAATTCAGTTCTCGAACATGTGGTTACAACCAACTCTATTGCCGGCACGGACGCAGTCAGGGGCTGTGAGAAAATTATTCAAATCAGTATCGCCCCTCTTTTTGCCAAAGCAATCAGGCGAATTCACGAAGAAAGCTCAGTTTCGGTACTATTCAGTTAATAAGATAAAAAGATAAAATAAAGATTGAGTTTTAAGTAATAAAGCGTTAAAAGCGGCGCTCATAAGGGTCTGTATCTTGTATGATCACAGGCCCTTTGATATTAGCACCCCTGGAGGCTGATATCAGTTTGAAAAATTTTGGAGAAACAAGACAATGGCTAATGAAGTAATTAAAGCTGAATTGCGCACAAAAGCGGGTAAGGGGTCCTCTCGTGCAATACGTAGAGACGGACTGGTTCCAGCAGTAGTTTACGGCGCAAAAAAAGATGTAACCATGATCACGGTTGATCATATCGCAGTTGTGAAACTTTTAAACACCGGAGGTTTCCTTAACACAACATATGATGTTGAGATTGAGGGGAAGAAGGAAATGGTTCTTCCACGTGATGTTCAATTCCATCCCGTAAGCGACAAACCGCTGCATGTTGACTTCCTGCGTCTCGCGCAAAATGCAACTATCGCTATTAACGTTCCTGTACATTTCCTTAATGAAGAAGAATGTCCCGGTATTAAACAAGGCGGTATTATTAACGTTGTGAAACATGATATTGAACTCAGCTGTCCTGCAAATGACATACCGGAAGCAATCGAGATTGATCTTACCGGTCTTGAACTTGGCGACAGCGTTCACATCTCTTCTATCACGTTGCCTGACGGCGTAACTTCAGTCATCGATGACCGCGACTTTACCATCGCAACCATTGCCGCACCAAGCGGACTAAAAGATGATGAGGAAGAAGATGAAGAAGGTGTTGAAGGCGAAGAAGGTGAAGAAGGTGAAGAAGGCGCAGAAGAGCATAGCGTTGAAGTAGAAGCCACTTCACAAAAATCTGAGGAATAAGCCCGGAAACTAAAGGATACTGCCATGTTGCTATTTGTTGGTCTGGGTAATCCCGGAAAAAAATATGACAACAATCGGCATAATATTGGATTTATGGCGGTGGATGAGATCATTCATCGCCATAATTTTTCCGAACCAAAAATTAAATTTCAAGGTGCTCTATACGAAGGTCGGATCGGCGGCGAAAAAGCTTTCATATTAAAGCCCCTCACCTTTATGAACTTATCGGGGAAATCTGTTTCCCAAGTCGCTCGTTTTTATAAAATACCTTCAGAACAGATATTTGTATTTTATGACGAACTCGATTTGGCGGCGGGTAAAATAAAATTCAAAACCGGCGGCGGTGCCGTCGGACATAATGGCATCAAAAGTATCGATCAATATATCACTAACAATTATCATCGCATTCGTATCGGTATCAGCCATCCGGGTGATAAAGAACGCGTCCACGGACATGTACTGGGTGATTTTACGAACACGGATAATATCTGGCTTGATCTAGTCCTGGGCGCAATCGCCGATTCCGCAGATAAACTCATATCGGGAAATGGTGTGGATTTTTTAAATGAAATCGGTTTGATTTTAAAGCCGAATGAAAAGGATAAAAAGTAATGGGATTTAAGTGTGGTATTGTTGGGCTTCCAAATGTCGGAAAATCAACCCTTTTCAATGCGTTAACCAACACGGCACAAGCGGCAGCGGCAAATTATCCCTTTTGCACCATTGAACCAAATGTCGGGCAAGTCCCCGTCCCTGACCCACGCCTTAACAAATTGGCTGTAATTGCAGGATCCAAGGAAACCATTCCAACGCAATTGTCTTTTGTTGATATCGCTGGATTGGTTCGCGGTGCTTCAAAAGGAGAAGGTTTGGGTAATCAGTTTCTCGGTAATATACGCGAAGTTGACGCCATTATCCATGTATTGCGCTGCTTCGAAAACGATGACATCACACATGTCGAAGGTATTATAGACCCGATCGCTGATGCTGAAACCGTCGAAACAGAACTGATGCTATCGGATATGGAAAGTCTGGGCAAAAGAAAAGCCGGTCTTGAACGCCGCATTCGTGGTCAGGATAAAGAGGCCAAAGTTATTATGGAAATGCTAGATCGCTGTCTTTCTATGCTGGAGGATGGCCAACCTGCTCGTAAAGTCAAAGCAGCCGATGCAGAGGAACAAGTTCTCATTGACGGATTGCAGCTTATCACAACAAAGCCTGTTCTTTACGTGTGTAATGTCAATGAAGACGATACCGTGGACGGAAACGAGTTTACGAAAAAAGTAGCGGCTAAAGCAGCAGCCGAGGGTGCCGTTACCGTGAACATATGCGCATCACTAGAAGAAGAAATCGCGCAACTTGATGATCCGGAAGAGCAAAAAGAATTTCTTGCTGATCTTGGTCTTGGAGAAACTGGTCTCGGGCGGGTTATTCGGGCGGGATATGACCTTCTTCATCTTATAACCTATTTCACCGTTGGCCCAAAAGAAGCCCGCGCCTGGACCATTACACGAAAAACCAAAGCCCCACAAGCGGCCGGCGTCATTCATACGGACTTTGAACAGGGGTTTATTCGCGCTGAAACAACATCTTACGACGATTATGCAGAATTTAACGGCGAAGCAGGCGTAAAGGATGCCGGTAAAATGCGACTGGAAGGTAAGGAATATATTGTCGCTGACGGTGACGTAATGCATTTTAGGTTCGCTAATTAGCAAACCTGAAATCTATAACTCTGTTAAATTAGCGTGATACTTTCACAACCATATCACCGCGCACCGGCAATATGGGATCAATCGCCGCATAATCACCATATGATAAACGTTGTTCAACACCCGTGAGTGTTACTACACCCAGTTCTTTCTTACGAACACTGAGAAGTTCGCCGGTTACCGGGTCCGTTAAACGTTTAACAACACGCTCTACAACAAACTTATCACCAGATTTGAGCCCGGCATTTTCACCAAAGTTAATGTAAACTTCACCGGCATCATATTCGACGACAGAACTTGACCAGTCAACATCGCTTGATTGTCTGGCTATCTTCTGCACCGCTTTGGTAATCGCTTTGCGTGATGCTTGCCCAAGCGGGGTTTTATAGAATTGGTTCGTACCCAAGTTTATACCTTTATATCCTGCATTCACATCAAATGATCTGCTTTTGGCTGTTTCTTTTACGGTAAAGCTATCAATTATTTCTCCGCTAGATGTATCAACAAGACGAATATCAAAGGCCACCGTACCGCTTTTACCCTGCAAAGACGCACCGCCACCAAGCAAACTACCAAGTGCTCCGCTAGCAACCCCTAAATTAAGGCCACCACCTTTGCTTCCAGTGCTAAATTCCGTAACAGCGCCGTAAATAATAATCTGAGCATTTTGTAGGTTTCCGGATTGTGGTCTCCCTTCTTGCCTTGTTAGCCCGCCTGCTGCCAATTCCTGTTCGGCAAGTACCTGCTGCAAGTTAGCACGCTCAACCACGATAAACCTGTCTGCTTCGCGAAGTGCTGTTACAAACATAGATGAAAGCCCTCCACCAATCGACCAGTCACCATAGCTGGCAGCGAACGAGCCAATTGAATCAAACTTTCCAACCGCGACCGTTCTTTTTGGACCACGTACTTTCGGAATTTTACCATCCAGAATGCCTTCTTCAGCGGCGGCGACGCTTTCATCTTGCGCATTTGCACTTAACGGTATCCCTATTACAAACGCAATCAAAACCAAATAACGGGCAAGAGAACTGCACATTCTTTCTATATTTTTATATTTCATCAACTTCGCTCCCACTTTCATCAACGTACTGGTGACCAGACGCCATTAGATTTATTTACCAAATATTCGTCCACCACAGCACCATTTTCTGTGACAATATTTGCCCGTATATTATCGCCTTCATCTTTAATCGGCCCTACTTTGAGCCTCGGATTACCGGAAACCATCAATCTGTATTCAAGAAGTACAGCCACCGACTTTTCCGTCGGCCCATCGGGGCCATAAGTTCCTTCTTTTGCGCCACTTGCCACCGGTAAATCAAGACCAGGTGCGCTTCCTTCCTGCATTTTCTTGGCTGCTGCCTCTGCTGCTACCGCTTGTAATTGCGCAGCGAGCATTTGAATTTGGTGAGTAAGTCCCACATAATCAATTTGGCTTCCCCTACCCGTTTGATACGGGATAAAAGGATAATCCAGATTTGATTGAGCATTTAATTTCGCCCGCTCGCGATAAAAATCTGCACGCTCAAAATTCCGTTCCTGAATATCTTGCGGCTGTCTGTTTTGCTGGGCGCTCGCCTGCAACGACATAACGCCAACCAAAGCAATCAAACCCATCGCAAGTACTAGTCTTAATTTATGTTCTATCAACGAACTCTCCTTAAATTTCAAACACAGTATAAATAAATATTATCCACCCCCGGCCACATTACCCAATCCGGCAATATTGTCATTCGCGGCACGTGCTGCATTTGCCCTGTTCGCAGCGCGAACACCGTCCTGAGTAAAGCCAAGTGTTGGATTAAACGGTATTTTATCAAGTGGAACCCCAATTTTCTCCACATCAAGTAAGCCGCCATAACGCTCCATGACTCTTTGTCCGTGTCCGGTAGTAATATTGAACATCTCTTCACTTGCTGCATTAGCCCCTCTTCTGGCCCTTGCCGCACCAGCAGCATCTCCGATCGCATTCGCTTCCGCTTCCGCAACACGAAATCTTTGTGCTGCGGCTGATGCATTTCTAAATGACGTAACCAACGCCTCATCCGGTGTTAGCAATGCCCGTTGAATTAACTTGGCATTGGCGGCTCGCTCGGCTGGTGAACGGCCTATTGTGGGAAGTACGCCACCATTATCATGAACCATTGTTCTTTTGATACCGTTGGCCAAATCCTCAAACCCGAAGTTGTTACCCTTAATATCAAACATCACCAATCCACCTTCATTTGTGAACTGTTGTGCACGGCTAAAGGACCTGACTTCCGATGGTGACATCGGCGTTTGCCATCCTTTTGCATCGGCATATGTTGGAACAGGTGCTCTTTCTGTGACACGTAAACTTTTACCCGCCAAATCACCCGCTTCATCAGCAATTCTCGCCGCATCAGCAATATTGTCATTGGCCGCGATCACTTTGAATTCTCCGAAAACTTCAGGGGTATAGATGATGTTATCCTGCACCCACTTCGGCAAAGCGCGCAACCCATCTGTACCAACTTTGTCCAATCTCGCAGCAATATTGGAGAGCTCCGTTGCTTCTGCGGCCGGTAAACCGACGCTAGTCAAATCCTTAGCTTCTTTAAGAACACGGCCTTGATTGGCACCTCTTAACGAAGATACTTCTGTGAACGACCCAGCACCCAATACTTCGCCCTTGGCCAATGAAAAGCTCGAACCGTCCTGTAAATGCACAACTATCACATCACCATATTGTTTTGCAGCAACAATTGGCGCGGGATTATCCGGTATTTGAACACGTGGCACGTTAGCCGCTTCGCCGGCCTGTCCGGCAGCAAGTGGTGGGTTACTGTCTGGAATTGCATTAGCAATAGGTTGGCGTCCTCTCGGCGCGTTGGTTGGCGGGATCCCGCTTCCACTAGCGGGGGATGCACCATCCCTGAAGGACGGCGGGATATCACCCCTGCCGCCCCCTGGCGGAAGTCCATTCCCTGGGGCAGGACCATCACGGAATGTTCCCGTTGGTCCCCTTCCCGCAGGAACAGGCCCATCACGGAAAGTGCCTGTCGGCCCCCTGTCAGCAATGAGCGGTGGATTACTATCCGGTATGGCGTTAGCAACCTGTTGATTTCCCCTTGGTGCGTTGGTAGGCGGAATACCGTCTCTTATAGTTGGCGGGATTCCATCCCTTATGGTAGGAGGAATGCCGTTCGGACCGTTGGCTGCAAGCGGCGCGGTTCCACCGGGGCCATTCCTCGTAACAGGTAAAGTTCCTCCCGGGCCGTCTCTTGGAATAGGCAATGTACCACCCGGTCCGTCACGCGGAATGGGTAACGTATCTCCTGGTCCGGTACGTCCCGCACTTAACGGTTCATCAAGCGCGTTTCTGAATTCCGGGCCTAATAATTCGTCCAAACCCTGATAAGGCCCATCGGCTAAACCTGATGGTGCAGATGGGGATCTCGGCGTCGGGCCAGCGGGAAGAGGTGCTCTGGGTGGCGGATAAACAGGTGAACGCGGTGCTGTGCCAAATGCATTAGAAAACTCTGGCCCCAACAATTCGTCCAGGCCCTGATAAGGTAACGGGCCATTACGTGGCGCACCGGGGGCATCATTAAACGCATTTCTGAACTCAGGACCCAGCAATTCATCTAATCCCTGGAACGGTCCATCTGGTGCAGGTGCCGGCCTTAAAGGCGGCCCGCCCGTTGGCGTACCGCGTAGGGGCACTGGGCGAACCGGCGGATAAACCGGCGGTCTCGGCGCAGAACCAAATGCATTTGCAAATTCTGGCCCGAGCAATTCATCTAATCCTTGATACGGTGCCGGCCCGTCTCGCGGCGTAAGCGGCACATCATCAAACGCATTTCTAAATTCTGGCCCCAATAATTCATCTAAACCCTGGTAAGGGCCGTCCCTCGGGGGTAGCGGTGTTCTTGGCGCGTTCCCACCGGCGCGAAGTGGTGTTGGCCGCGCTGGCGGCAACACCGGCGCTCTTGGTGTTGTGCCAAACGCATTTGCAAATTCCGGACCCAATAACTCATCGAGTCCCCGATATGCGCCACTGGCTTCTCCTGCGTGGGCTCTGTCGGCAAATCTCACACTATCGCCTACAACTTCGCCGGTACGGGCAGCATCCTGTGCGGCATTACCAGATCTGGTAAAATCCCCGGCGGCATCAAGTCCGCGCGCCACATCATCGAGAACACTTCCAGCATGAGCGATGTCATCAACCTTATCGACCGCGCGTAGTACTGTTGCTATTTTCGTAACGCCCATAGCCGCTAACGTAGGATCAACGAATAATTCCGCGCCAACCGTCGTTACGTCCGCAGCACCAGAAAACCCGTCAGTGGCCGATCCTGTGGCGTAGGCATTTTCGATTCTATCCAGACCTTCCGATATTATCTTGCCTTGACTGACAGCGAACTTCACGCCCAAGTCAATTAATGCACCGGGCTCGCCATCGGCTGCTGAGTTGATAAAGTCCAAATTATCGGAACCAAATACATCGATTTCAGTGCCAGTGAGGTCTTCGGCGGTTGATTCCAGAATTTCATAATATAAATCCAGAGGTTCAACAATAAATACGTCAACCATACCGACCACACCTTTGACGATACCTTTACCGGTTCCGTACAAACCACCACCGACAACGCCAAAACTAACACCAATATCCGAAACCGCCTTCGCTGTTGCGTCGTAGCCGTTAATCATCGACATATAAGGATCAAATGCAGGCTCTTTGAAATCAAGACCGTTTACCGCAGCCTGGATACTTGTTGTCTGATCCGGTTGTGGTGGTAACCCAAGCATCGCCCCCATGATCGTTGTTGATATCCTTGTAACGTTGGCACGTGCCTCCAACTGATCATCAAAACCAATTTCACCGAGCCCATTCATAGTTCCAAAATGGGTTACTTCCCTGCGAACATCATCTGCAAATGTTTGTGTAACCCTTATGGTGCTTTGGTCTTGTTCACCCCAAAATTTGCGGGCCTCGGTCAGTTTTGTTAATTCCCCGCGCGCCGCTTCTGCATCTTCCGCGCTTGTCGGGTTATTGATACGGTTTCGAATGGCTGTTTCACGCGTATCAAATGCCGATGTGCGCGCTGCTGCCATATTTCTTGCAGTATCCACTCTTTCTAGTGCCGTAACATACGTATTGACCTGTTTTTGAACTTCTTCGGCCCGTGCCCCATCGTCAGCCGCCCACAGTTTCCGATTAGCTTCCTGCCACGTCTCATACCTTAATGTTTCTTCCGTTCTTCGTGCCCGTTGATCAGAACGCAGTCTCGCTACACCGGTTTCCAAACCTTCTTTGAGCGTTTTATGCTCGGCTTCTTCTTCATCATTCCAAAACGTCATGTCGTCAAGTTCTTTGATGCGCGCCTGAACCCGACCTAAATCACGCCCCCTACTTTCTAGCATTTCAGGTGTAGAGCGCTGACCTTGGGCACTTTCATTAAATTCAGTGTAACGGGCATTTTGATCGATAAAGTCTTTTCTGGCTTCGCCAAGCTCTAAACGTTCAAGAAAATCAATGCGCTGTGCAGTATTTAGTGTATCCCACTGTGGAATATTTTTATTTAGCCAATCTGATCTTTCGTCTGAATCCAGTGCCGACCAACGCCAACCTTCCGGTGGATTTTTCATTAACTCGTTAAATGCGTTGGTTTGAAGGCGCGCCATTTCAGTCGACGTTGCAGTCGCTCGTTCAGTTAGGCGATCTGCTTCTTCGGTGAGCCTCAATACTTCTGCATCTAGTCTTGCAGCTTCTTTTCTTGCATTTTCTGCATCCGTCTCTGCGGTGTCTGCATCCTCTCTTAATTTATCCGCATCACTCTTGACTTCTTGACCTCTGGTCGCAAGTCGTTCCGCGCGTTCATCATCGCTGGTCGCATCTGATCTGATCTGATCTGCTTCCGCATCTCTCGCGGCAGCGTCGCTTCTATTATTATCGGCCGCTGTTTGAGCATCTCTTGCCAATGATCTATCATCCGTATTGTCAGCAAGCCTTTGATTTCTTTGCGCCGAAGCCCGTAACCTGTCTGCTTGGGCTTCAAGATCAGCTGCCCGGTCTTTCTGGTCGTCGGCTTGTCCCGCCGCAGATTCAGCAAGCTCCACATATTCGTCGGCCTGACGTTCTCTTGTACCAGCATTATCATCGGACAAATTCCTCCTGAATTCTGCTTCCTGTTCGGCCGTTTTAACACCGTACTTCGCCTCTTCAGCGTCTCTGGCGACACTTCGCGCCTCATTAAATTTTCGTCGCGCCGCTTCCTTGGCGGCCGCTGTCGCTTCTGCTAGTTGCTCAACAGTCGGTGGTGGTGCTGAATTTCGAGCAACGGTCCCTGCGGTGGCTTGCTGGCGTAGTTCAACAATCCTTTGCTCTTGCATTTGAAGCGGGCCAATAAAACCGCCGGGTGGGTCGATTGGTGGTGAATAATTTTCCACCATTCTAACTTCCACAATTTCCCGCACGACTGTACCGCCGCCGTTAATGGGCCTTGGGGCCGACCTTACTTCTACAATTTCCTGTTCACCCGCCCCGCTGCCAATCGGTCTAGGGGACGATCTTCCCTCTACAATTTCCCTCACGACGGTTCCATCACCATTATTCCCTGTGCTCACATTGGGTGGTGGTGGCGGGCCAAATACCACATCTGAAGCAGGATCGGGAACAGTCCCTGCCCGTGCACTGGCAAGTTGGGCGCGCGCTGTCGCAGCATCCGCTTCAAATCTACTGACACCTTCGGCGGCGGCAGACCAAGCCGCAGAAGCACCAATATTTTCTACATCCAGTGCAAATTCACCGTCTGGGCTAACCATTATATTGATGTCCCTGAGCTCAAATTGATTGCTTAGGCTGCCAAGGTTTTGTTGCATATCATTATAATTTAACTGCGCTTGTTGCACGCGTGCCGGATTTCCCGATGCTTCCGCCTGCTCCAGCTCGCTTCTCGCTTGCTGAAGGTTATTATTGGCCTGGACAAAGTCCATCTGCAACTGCGCCACTTCCGCTACCTGCTCACGGAAGGCGATCCGATCAATATTACCCTGGCCATCTGTTGGAAAGCCATCCATTAATCCGTCTGACCATTCATTGTGGGCGTTAACACGGTCAAAGGCACTGTCTGCTGCGGCAAGTGGTGCCATTTTACCCAATTCACCATCAAGCCTGTTAAGCTCACTTTGCATATCTCGGTACGCTTGATCAGCACCAAAAACAATACCGGTTCCATTTCCACCCGGATCAAAATTATTGATCCGTTCTTGAAGGTCCTGACGCTGCGCTGTCAGTTCATTAAACCGGGTCGTAAGCGGGCCACCGGGATCCTGGACGTTCCCATCCAGACCACCCCTCGCCGCGGCGACACGCTGCTTCGCCTCACCAAGCATATCAATTTCCGTTTGCAATTCGGTGTCAGTCAATCTGCTTAGGCGCTGACGTTCGGCAAAATCACTGGATATTGTTCTAAGCTTGTCCGTGAGCACCCGACTGGTTGCGTTTGTCGCGGACATCGGTGTGCCGGTTAATTCCTCCGTGGTAGTGCCGATATCAGTTCTAAATCCATCCCTGGCCCTTGTGGCATCGTTAAGTTGTTTATTCAGGTCCGCGAGGTCTTCCTGCAAAGATTCCAGGCTGTCTCGATCAAAATCGTCATCCTGACTTGCAGCATCGAACGCGTCCTGAGTTGCGTTTCTTCGTTCAGAAATATCTTTTACGTCACGTTCAGCATTCAAAAAGCCGTTAAACGCATTTGAGGCTTCACGGGCATTTTCGTATTCCCTCCACTCTTCCTGCATTCCTGCGTCGTAGAACTGAGCTTGTAACACCAATTTATCTGCTGTTGACGCACCGCGAGCGGCAGCGTCGGCCTGATTTTGTGCGCGTTCGATCGCACGGTCATATGCTCTATCCTGTCGTGAGCCAGAGCCACCCTGACGACGAAGGTTTAGCTGTTCTTCACGAAGCCGGTCTGCCTCACTTTGCGCGTTTCTCGCGCGTTCGTGAGCATCCGCTTGCATGTTCTTCGCTTCATAGACGGGGTCACCTTGCCATAACGCATCAATTTCCGCCTGTTTGATTCTAAACTCACGCATGGCACCTGAGAAATTACTTTGATCACGCTGTAGCATGCCTTCCTGACGTGCCAGATCCGTTGTTGCCCTTGAATTTGCTTGGCGTTCTGCTCTTATCCTTTGGCATTCAGGACCACGGCAATTTGGATCGCCGTTACGCCGTGCTCTCTGTTCCTCGCGTCTAAGATCACCTTCTTCACGTTCCAGTCTTTCACGTAATTCTTTTTGTCTCTCGCTTTCTTCCTCTATACGGTCAGCTTCTTCCTGGATTTTATCGGCTCTCTCTCTTTGTTCTTCTTCAAGTTTGTCTCTTGCTTTTTCTCTATCAGTGCGGTTGTCGCGTTCTTCTTGCTCTTCGCCAGCTTTCTTTTCGCCTTCGTCAATATCCTCATCAAGTCCATCAAGTTCTTCTTCAGCTTCTTTTCGCGCTTTTTCCCTCGCTTTTCTTAACTCTTCTTCAATCAAATCAGCCGCGCGGTCCGCAGCTTCATCACACGCGTTAGCGAGTATTGGTGGACAGGGTACCGGACCATCTCCATTTATAACATTTCCAAGGTCATCGGATACGCTGGCTACCGTGTTTGATAAACTGGCTATTTGCGCCGAAAGATTACCGCCATTATTTCCCGCGCGAATTCGCATATTTTGATTGTATATGCTCATTCTTTCCGGATCTGCGATATCGCCGGAATTATTGTCCAACTGGCTGCTCAAACCATTGTTCATACCAGAGGATATGCCCGGACTTTCATCTTCAAGCAATTGCATCGCTCTATTTTGTGCGCCGACCCGCAACTCTGATGCTTCTTCCGTGCGTCTTATGTCTTCTTGGCGTCTGATACGTGCTTCTTCGGCCGCCCTCGCCGCAGCCAGCTCTCGTTCCGCTTGTGACGGCCCTGATGCGGCGGGACTTACTTCATTTGCAACCACAGCCGGTGATGAACTGTCCGTCACTTCGGTCTCCGTACTTTCGCTAGAAGTTTCAGGAGGACTTCCTTCTGTCGCTGCCGTTTTCGAGGCATCCGCGGCGGCACTGTCATCCACACTTGCTGTTTCGACCTCTGCATCATCCGTAACAACGTCAAGGCTACTACCTTCGTTGACCGCAGTTTTAGACGCGTCAGAATCACTTATACTGCTTCCTTCACCCACGCCGCCGTCTGAAACAGGTATACCTGTATTACCAACAGCAATAGTTGGTCCAGTACCGGAAGAACCCGCAAATGCAGGGGTTGCTACGCCCAGTGGACCCTGTCTACCTTGGGCTGAGCCAACCGCCGTTGGTGTAATCGACCGACAGTCAGGACCCTGACAGGCACTCTGCTGTATTTCCAACTCAACGTTTATGGATGGCTCCTGTTCTGACAGATTATATTCATGCTGGAAATCCGTGATTTGTGTCGAACCATCACCCAATTCAAACGTAGTGGTTGATGCACCGTTGTCTGAACCAACAGAAACCGGGGTAGAAACCAATGGAGCTGACGCGCCTTTCGTTGGAACAGGCGTTGCTACGATGGTACTTGGCGATGTACCCACTTGAAAAACAGGTGTACTGGGCGCAGCAAATCCTCCGGTTCCATTATTTTCTATTCCAACTCTGCTTTGGCTGGTTCCCGCCTGGGTAGCTTGGGTCGCAAGTCCACCACCCGAACCTCCAACTTCTGTATAAACCACAGGTGATTCTATCGTACCTTCAACCAATGTAGTTGTTGTGGTTTCTGTTATAATCGTTTCGCTGTCGGCGGTTCTTATGGTCGTAACTTCGGTATCAACAGTCTCCGTTGGTGTTGATGTAATCTTTGTTCCGTCACTTTGCAATTCTACATTCGTCGCGCCAACAGTTGTTTGACTATCGCTCGTCGTGGTCGTGACACCACCCGCTGTAGGCGCGGTTTGCAAGTTATTAAAAGTCGGTGTATTTTGCGCCACCGAAAAATTTGGTGAATGCGCACCGATAGCCACGCCGGATTGATATTTGGTCGGTTGTTGCGTAATTGTATAATTAAATTGCCCGGCATTCGTTCCATTACCTTTACTGCCGATGGTGTATCCATTTTCCGATGGTGTCACGTCGAGCCGCATCCAGCCAGTCGGTGTGGGATCGCTTATCCCTACCGTTCTAATTTCACCCGTATTGGGATTGGCTACAACTTCACTGCTTTCTGAAAGTTGAGACATCAAACCTTGGTTGATTTGAATTTTGCTAACGAGATTCTGATAATTATTTAAAGAGGATTGTTGCTGAACATTGTTATTAGACGTAGAAGTGGTCGTTCCTTTACCACCATAATAAGATGGAACAGCCAATGTTTCTTGTGACCATGACGGTCCAGAGGATAATAGAAGTGCGACACACATCATCGCATAAACACAGAGTTGCAGCGCGCATTTCTTTAGAATGCTAATCGAAGAATTATGCTTTTTCGTGGGCTTTGCCAAATCTAATGTTATTTTATTATTTTCAGTGTACCCGTTTCCCCGTTGTCTCATATCGCCTGCTCCCCGCAACTGATCTATTGAAATCAACTTCTCTATTTTTTAACTGTGTTTCACGATAGTGTCAGCACAGTTTATCTGCACCTATATATAATGTGATCTTAAAGTCACCGAATTGTATACCAAATAGGGGTCAGAGTCGAATCCTCTTCAGCAATTTTCAGACGAGCAATCTCTGTTGAGCCACGTTGACAGTTTACCTAACTTCGTTAATATCTCATTATGCTCATCTAAAGAGTGATTATAAAAAAGGGAAAATTTGCAATGGGCGGATTTTTATTTCAGGCATTTGTGTATTTAACGGCGGCCGTTATCGCCGTTCCAATTGCAAAACGGTTCGGACACGGGTCGGTCCTCGGTTATTTAATCGCTGGCATTATCATTGGTCCGATTATCGGGCTGGTTGGTACCGAAACACAAGACCTACAGCATTTTGCCGAATTTGGCGTTGTCATGATGTTGTTTTTGGTAGGATTAGAAGTTGAACCCCGATTGCTTTGGGAAATGCGCTCCAAATTGTTGGGGTTAGGTGGTTTGCAAGTCGGCCTGACAACGGCAATCATATCGGCTGCTGCATTGTTTTTTGGCCTCGCATGGCAGACCTCTCTTGCTATTGGGTTGATAGGGTCGTTGTCATCAACCGCGATCGCACTGCAAACTTTAAACGAAAAAGGCCTTATTAAATCGGAAGGCGGTCAAGGTAGTTTTTCAATATTATTATTCCAGGATATCGCCGTTATTCCTATGCTTGCGCTTATTCCACTTCTGTCAATAGCCGAATTTATGTCACCGTCCGGTGCGGATGCCGTTGAAACGTCACATAACTTGTTAACGGATTTGCCAAATTGGGCCGCCGCACTTGCAACCCTTGGCGCGATAGCCGCTGTTATTTTTGGCGGTCACTTTTTAGCTAGGCCTCTTTTCAGGTTTATTGCAGAGTCTCGCTTACGCGAAATATTTACTGCGGCGGCACTTTTTTTCGTAATCGCAATCGCTTTGCTTATGGAACTGGTTGGGCTGTCGCCTGCGCTCGGCACGTTTTTAGCGGGTGTTGTGCTGGCCAACAACGAATATAAGCATGAACTGGAAAGCGATATTGCACCTTTCAAAGGATTATTATTAGGGCTATTTTTTATCACCGTCGGGGCCAGCATTAACCTTGATTTACTGGTTGATGAATTTAATATGATAATCAGCATTACCGCTGCCATATTAATTGCAAAATTGGTAATTCTATATTCTATAGCGCGTATTATGAAAATTCCTGCGGCGGGTTGTTGGCTTATCGCACTTGGTCTTTCGCAGGTCGGCGAATTTGGCTTTGTATTGATTAATTTCAGCATGCAAAACAATGCCATCAATATGGTGCTCGCCAACATATTTTCATTAGTGGTCGCCTTATCAATGCTTGTAACACCGTTTCTGTTTATTTTGTATGATAAATTGATCGCCGGACGTCCTGCAAACACTGATGGTCGTGCGGCAGATGACATTGATGATGCGGGATGTGTTATCGTCGCCGGACATGGACGGTTCGGACAAGTGGTCAACAGGATGCTGATATCGTCGGGATATAAAACCGTTGTCCTTGATCATAAAAGCTCACTGGTTGACGGCATGCGGCAATTTGGTGTCAGCACATATTATGGTGATGCGTCACGTCCGGATTTACTGCATTCAGCTGGCTTAAAAGAAGCCAACGCGATCGTCATTGCAATCGACGATCAAGACCGCGCAATAGAAATGGTACATTTCGTGCGAAGAGAACGTCCCGATATCCATATCGTAGCCCGGGCCGTTGACCGTCACCATGTTTATGAACTTTATCAAGCCGGTGCCAACGATATCGTACGTGAAACATTTGATTCAGCCGTCCGCGCAGGAAAATATACACTAGAAGCCATAAGCGGCAATGCGAAGAAAGCAGAAGAAATATCAACCTTGTTTGTTGCACATGACAGAAAAGTTCTTGTGAAATTAGCACAGGTTTATGACCCAAAGATCGAAGTTTACAAAAATGATGAATATAAAAAAGTGGCGACTGAACATAACGAACTTTTGAGAGATGCCATTAACGCAATGGGTAGCCAGGCAAAGGAAAACGAATAATCCGTTATTTATCCACCCGACCTGCTATTAACGTCAACGGCCACGATATGCTTTTTAAAGGTGCGACGCCCCATGCTTTTGCAAATTTGTCGTGCCATAAATATACGGGGTCATAGTCATTATTCTGAATGTAACGGGTGGTTGCCGACCATGTTCTTAAGTATCCTAAAAACTCATCTAATGACCAGTTGACCTCTATATTAAAGTCAGGACAGTTAATCTTATCAAAGGGAAAGGCCAAATCCTGATATCCATTTTCAATATGTATTCTTTCCTTGGGCCAATAATCACCAGCAACGTTTTCGTAAAACTCCATAAATAGCGGATCAACATTTTCGTCAATGGCCATCAAACCATAACACCACACGGCGAGCAAACCATTTGGTTTTAAAACGCGTCCGACTTCACCGTAAAATTTATCAAGATCAAACCAGTGCAACGCTTGTGCGACAGTGATAAGATCAACGGCATCGCCCATTAATCCGGAATTTGCTGCATCCGCCGTTTTGAAATAAATATTATCCGGGCCATCAGCAGACCTGATTTGTGCAGCGCTTGCGTCGGTAGCATGAACTTTTTTAAACAGTTTTGAAAGCCCCCGTGCCGCTTGCCCGTTCCCTGTTGCACAGTCCCAAACAAGATCATTTTTATCGCACACATTTGCTAGATACGTATATAACTCTTGCGGATATTCGGGGCGGTATCGACTATATGCATTACTTTGAATTGAGAAATAATCTTTAAAATCCGCCATTAGAAGATCACAGCTCTTCATATGTCGCTAGCGTGAATATATTACATTCTTTTGCCTGCAACGCTGAACAACCGCCAAGTTCCGGCAGGTCAATTATAAAACAAGCATCAGTGACGCTTCCGCCCGCTTTTTCGATTAACTTTAAAGCGGCAACTGCCGTACCTCCCGTTGCGATAAGATCATCGACCAATAATATATTATCGCCCTCGTTCAGCGCATCCTTATGAATTTCTAATGCATCTTCACCATATTCAAGTAAATAACGCTCATTATGGGTTTCGCGCGGTAATTTTCCTTCTTTTCTTATGGTGATAAAGCCAACACCCAAAATATGGGCAATGGCACCACCTAATATGAAACCACGAGCTTCAATTCCCGCTACTTTATCAATACCGTTATCTTTATACCTGTCCGCAAATTCTGTAATCATTTTTGGAAAAGCCACATCATTTTCAAATATGGTGGTCACGTCGCGAAACATAATGCCGGGCTTGGGATAATCAGGTATGGTTCTCACATATTCCTTAATCCAGGACATTAAAGTACTCTCCCGGCTATCGCAGAAATTTTAACCTTACTTTTCGGGTCTATTTCACCTGTTGTAATTAATGCATATTCCAGTGCATGATCACACCCTTGTGCGCAGGGATGACGCTGCTGATCACTACTTAAAAGTGGTATAATATTTTTTATCAATTCACGAGCATTTATCGCGTTTGCCGTTAGGGTTTTCCTAATGGCGACGACATCTACTTCCCCGTGTTCAGGATGCCAGCTATCATAATCTGTAACCATCGCTACCGTAGCGTAACAAACCTCTGCTTCGCGAGCGAGCTTTGCTTCCGGCATATTGGTCATACCTATGACATCACAACCCCAACTCCTATAAAGGTGAGATTCGGCGAGGGTAGAAAATTGCGGCCCCTCCATCGCCAGATATGTTCCGCCATCATGCAATTTATTTTCAATGTGCTCTGCTGCATTTATAATGATTTCACCAAGTTTTCCGCAAGTAGGATGGGCTACTGATACATGGGCAACCAAACCATCCGTAAAAAAACTTTTTTCGCGGGCAAACGTCCGATCAATAAATTGGTCCACGAGCACAAAATCACCCGGTGCCATTTCTTCCTGAAAAGAACCACAAGCACTGATGCTAACAAGGTCGGTCACGCCTGCTCGTTTTAATGCATCGATATTCGCCCGGTAGTTAATAGTTGACGGCGAAAGTTTATGGCCTCTTCCGTGGCGCGGCAAGAACACGACTTTTAAATCCTGAACAGTCCCTACCAACAATTCATCAGATGGATTTCCAAATGTACTTTCAACAGGGATCCACTGGCCATTTTCTATACCATCAATTTCGTAAATACCACTACCGCCAATTATACCCAAAACCTTTGTCATTATTTATACTACCTTCCGGAAAAAATTAAGGGCCACCCACTAAGTGAATAGAGGGCAGCCCAAACATTTATAATTAATTTTTTATTGAATTAAAGATTAGCAGGATCGATATCCTCGCCCTTCTTAACTTTTTTCCAAACTCGCTTATTTGTGAAATATAACAAGATTACAAAAACGACCATGAACAACATTACTTTAAGGCCCATTTCCTTGCGCTCCTGCATTGTTGGATCAGATGCCCATGCCATAAAATTCGCAACGTCATAGGACATTTGTTCAATCGATGCCGATGTTCCGTCAGCATATTCGACCATTTCTTCAAATAACGGCGGTGCCATGGCAATTTGGTTGCCTGCGAAATAATGGTTGAAATAAAGCCCTTCATTCATTTCAACGCCTTCGGGTGCTTCTTCTTCGTAACCCATCATTAATGCTACTATATAATCTTCTCCGTAAACGCTTGACCATGGTAAGAATGATAAATGTTCGCGTGCCTTAACAAGCGTTGAAAAGTCAGGTGGCAATGCCCCGAAGTTTGAAGCCCGTGCCATTTGTTCGTTGGCGAAAGGAGCCGGAAAATAGTCAGCCGGGATGCCGGTGCGAAACTGAACATCACCTTCGTCATCAATTATTTCATATTCATATTCAATGGCGATTGCTTTAATTTCATCTTCATTATAACCCAAATCGGCCAAAGAACGAAAAGCCACAAGGTCAAGTGAATGACAGGCTGCGCATACTTCCTGATAAATCTGAAGACCCCGTTGAAGTGACGGCAAATCAAACTTTCCAAATACGCCCGCTGATTTGTAATCGTGCCTTTCAGGATGCGGCAAACCGGTATCGGCAGCATTTGCACTTAATGTAGAAAACAAAATTGTTGCCGAAGCGATAGTAGCCATCAGGCCTTTTATTTTGATGCTATTCATCATTTTATTAGCCCTTCTTCTTGTTGGCATCAAGCACCGCAGCAGCAATGCTGACCGGTACCGGCTTGGTTGTTTCCATTCGGCTTACAAGCGGCATAATCACTATAAAATAAGCGAAGTAAAATAACGTAGCGAATTGTGCAAATGTAAGCGCGTCAATGCCCATCGTAACTATCTGGTCGGTTGGTATTTGCCCGAGATATCCAAGGAATAAGCCGTTTACAACGAACAGCCAGAAGAAAAACTTTGAAAGCGGGCGAAAACGCATTGAACGAATTCTTGCACCATCAAGCCAGGGCATTGCAAAAAGGATCAGTATTGACGAGAACATCGCGACCACACCCAGAAGCTTATCCGGGATAGCACGCAAAATTGCATAGAACGGTAAATAATACCATTCGGGTACAATATGTTCCGGCGTAACAAGTGCATTTGCTTTAATGTAGTTATCTGGATGGCCAAGAAAGTCCGGCATATAGAAAACGAATGCCGCGAAGAACATAATAAACACGCCCAGGCCAAATGCATCTTTTGCTGTGTAATATGGATGAAACGGTATTTTATCATGTGGTCCTTTTGCATCAATACCCAGCGGGTTTGTTGAACCCGGGATATGCAAAGCCCAAATATGAAGAATAACCACACCGACAAGCACAAATGGTAATAGATAATGTAAGCTATAAAAACGGTTCAGCGTCGGCTGATCAACGGCAAAGCCACCCCAAAGCCATTCAACAATACCGTCACCGATGATGGGAATAAAATCAAAGGCACTAAATAAGTTAGTGATTACCTTGGCACCCCAGAAACTCATTTGTCCCCAAGGAAGGACGTATCCCATAAAACCCGTTGCCATCATTATCAGGTAAATAATAACCCCGAGGAACCAGAGTATTTCCCGTGGGGCTTTATATGATCCAAAGTAAAATCCGCGTAATATATGGATATATACGGCGATAAAGAACATTGATGCGCCGTTGGCATGGATAGCTTGAATGAGCCAACCATAGTTTACATCACGTTTAATATGCTGAACACTATCGAATGCAAGATCAATATGGGGGATATAATGCATTGCAAGCACAATCCCGGTAACGATTTGCACAACCATCATAAAGCCGGCAAGAACACCAAAGTTCCACCAGTAATTAAGATTGCGAGGTACATTATATCCTGCACCAACCGCACTATAAATCAGTCCCATAATAGGCAGACGGTCTTCCACCCATTTCACTGCCGGATTTGTAGGTTCGAATTTGTTTTCTGAAGCCATTTTTTGTCCTATCCGATCTTCACTGTCGTATCATCTAAGAATACATATTCCATAACCGGCAAGTTTGTTGGCGCTGGCCCCTTACGAATTCGCCCGGAAATATCGTAATGCGATCCGTGGCACGGGCAATACCATCCGCCAAACTCACCTTGTTGATCAAGCGGAACACATCCAAGATGGGTACACACACCACTCATTATGAGCCATTCCGGTTTTTGAACACGGTCGGCATCACTTTCCGGATCAATCAAGTCATCTGCCGTATCATCTGCTTCCGCTCTTGCGATTTCTTCCGCTGTACGGTGACGGATGAAAATCGGGTTATTTCGCCATAAGAATACAACGCTTTGCCCTACGGGAATGGCATTAAGATCTACTTCGATCGAAGACAGAGCCAAAACATCTTTAGAAGGATTCATTTGATCCACTAAGGGCCAGGCAGCTGCGCCTACGGCAACGGCACCAACGGTGGTTGTGGCTATATAAAGAAAATTACGTCTTTCTTCAACAACGTCATTATGTGTGGTCATACATAAACCTCGTAAGGGGTTCTAGTTAATTAATTAACGCTTTCGCATTTATTTAATGTGTAAAGGAAAAACCTTTGATTTATAATATTAAATCAAAGTCGTTAAATTCCCCTTACCCATCGCATACTATGCGAGACTTATTTACCTATATTAACTACATTTTGCAATGCTTTTTAGGTAAAAATTCATTTTAATTTACCTAATTATCCAACATTGTAAATAGTAGATATGGAATAGATGTTTTGAATGGCTTGAAAACCGCTAAATTTATGTCGTATGAAGATAAAATTAACGTCAATTAATAATTCCAAATTCTATCATTAATGAAATTATGAGCCATTCGACCTAGACGATAATAAGGGGGAATTTTAAAATGCGGCACATTTCTAAGTGGTGTGTTTTTCCAAATTTCTGCGTTTGTGCCAAAATCTGCCGATGTGTAATCCTGATCATGTTCATCAATAAATTCACATAACTTGCTTAACCGCTCCTGGTTCACCCTATTTGGGGTAATTTTTGTGAACTGATAGTCGCTTTTTTTAATAAATTCAAATGGATGTGTCAAAACAACGATATTTTCAATACCACGTTTTCTTGCTTTGATTAAAATATGCCTCATCTCTGGCCATGAACAGCTGGTGATTTGCAATGTCTTATATGGCACCCTTCCCATTAAGTCTTTATCCTGATAGGTAAAAACTGGCACTTCCATCACATCATCAATTTTAGTGCGTCCTGCGTGCAGCTGAAGTTCCCCTTCTTCCGGTCTATAGATACCAAGTCCGATATTAGAAGCCAATGGAACTTTAAGGTCACTCATCACTTTATAAACGTTACGGTCAACGTGAAGGCTTCCTGTGCGAATTGCATCAGGTGTTCTGCCGGTCCACCTTTCAAAAATTTTGATCGATAATTCAAATATTTTTTTAAGTTCTTCGTAGCCCCGTCCTTTACAGGAATCATTCGTGCTATAAGTGCCAATTTCCGGATCATTATTAAAATTAAGCCAGCAAGGATGAACATGCAGTTGAGTGTCCTGCCCGGCGTCGATAATTTTTTTAACGATTGATCTCATCGGTTCATCACCGAAATAGTAATAATTGACACATTCAATAAAGAAGCTCGCTTTAATATTATATTTTGCGAAAGTGTCCAGAAGAAAATCGACACCGTGGCCTTTTCCCTCTACCTCACAAAGAGCAGACGGTTCCGCCACTGGTTTTTTAGTTGGATCACCAAACGCGCCACCGATACTAAACTCCGTATCAATGGTGATCGTTACTTCTAATGGTTTGCTCACAGTCTACTCTCTACTAAATGAATTAATCATAACCGGCTCAAGTACCGACTGTCCGCTTGTATATTCGAGCGCGCCTTCAGGGATATCGGTTTTAACATTTTGAATGGCGCGCACAACATCCATTCCTTTCGTCACTATACCAAAAGCAGCAAACCCTTGACCGTCAGCATTTCTCATACCGCCAAAATCAAGACTGGGTTGATCGTTCACGCAGATGAAAAATTCTGATGATGCCGTATCAGGTTCGCCTCTTGCCATTGAAATGGCGCCGTCAAGATGTTTGATACCCGTTTCGCTGGTGCGTTCCAGTTTAATCGGATCAAATAACCCTATATCGCTGTTACCGCTCATCCCGCCCTGAATGACTTCAATTTTAATATTATTCTGGGCCTGATTATCCATTCGAACAACGCGGTAGAAAGCACCGCCGTTAAAATGACCACCGTCAATATATCTTAAAAAATTAGCCACAGTGATCAGTGCTTTATCTTCATATAAGTCAATGTGAATATCACCCATTGTAGTTTCGAGTTTTACTTTTATTGTTTCGGCTGCACCAAATAGCGTGCCACCCAATATCATAACGAGCGTCACAAGTGTAATTTTAAAAGTTCGAAACATGATCTGTCCTTTAATTATATAATTGAGCCTGCTCTGTCTTTGGGCTTAGTATCCCTTACTTTTACAAACCATAATATAACAACTATCAGGAAGGCAAGAACGCCGATAACAATATTATTCATATTATCCCATCCAACTCCTTCGAGCATAAAACCGGACGCTAGTGTTGCGAGTGCTGCAAGGCCGAAAACAACCAAGTCATTCAAACCCTGAACATAAGCTTTTTCATCCTCGTTATAAGCGTGTTCCAAAAGCGTAGTACCCGCTGTAAACATAAAATTCCAACCAACACCCATCAAAATAAGGGCAACATAAAAATTAAAAAGTTCGATCCCCGCCTTTGCCGTGAAAGTAGAAACAAGCATGATCAACATGCCACTAAGAATAATTTTAATTGATCCAAATCGCGCAATCAACGTCCCCGTGATAATCGCCGGCGCAAACATCGACATGGAATGCCACTGGATGACACCGGCAGCGTCGGCAACTAAGAAACCACATACCTCAACCACTTCAAGCGGAGTTGCCGTCATAATAAATGACATAGATACATACGCACATGCCCCACTTAATGAGGCGCAGATAAACGCAGGCCTTTTTAAAACATCCCATAATTTCGGGTTTGCAGCCGGGACATGATCGGCGGGCATAACTTTGCGTGGCGGCAACTTGATCATGAAAATTAAGAAATGGGCCACTAAACTAAGCGCGATAACAAGACAATATGTCCCCGCATACTGAACGGGTTCGAAATAATTGCTTTCAAACAAAAAAGCGAGCGTCGGTGCACAAAGTCCCGCCAAAACCCCACCGAGGATAACATATGAAACCGCCTGCTTATGAAAGCTTGGCGGGGACACTTCCATTGCAGTGAAGCGGTAATAATTGGCAAATGCCTGATATATACCGTGGGAGAAAGTAGCGACGCAAAGAAGATAATAATTATTTAAATAAATGGAAACCACAGCCAATATTCCGGCAAGCCCTGCGCAAAGCGCACCAAAATAAAAGCCTCTTTTGCGGCCAAATTTTTTCATAAAAAGCGACGCGGGAAAGGCAAATGCTGCTGTTGCAATAAACGCTGTTGCCGATGGAATGGTAGCAAGACCCGTATCACCGGTCATCATTTTCGCTACCAAACTGGAATAGGTTATGACAGTTACCACAGAAGCCAGAGTAATAAACTGTGCCATAGAAAGAAGAAAGATATTACGTTTTACATTATCCATGACTTTACCCCGAACTCTAATTATTTAAGACCAACCCGTCATAGGCGGGTTCTACCCCACTTGG
>JAJFIR010000045.1 GCA_021774795.1 Emcibacteraceae bacterium
GAGACAATATTTTCCCAAAGGAACGGATTTATCGGTTCACTCGCAAGCACAACTTAACAGGGTGGCGCGTGAATTAAATGAAAGACCAAGAAAAACGCTGGACTTCAGAACCCCGGCGATGAGATTTAACCAATGTGTTGCGTTGACCACTTGAAATGACCGTCGAAAGCAATCATGCACTCATTATTTGAAAATTTGAGGAAGTTTGTTATTGTAGGATATTATTGATTGGGGAAGTTATGCATTTCACAATAAAATTCTTGATACTAATTGTTGTTTCTATAACCCTATCTGGCTGCGCAGGACTATACAATTGTAGTCGGATTACGGATAATCCAGCTGCATTTCAAGAATGTCAGGCGAAAAATGGTAATAGTAATGCGCAATATGAATTGGGTCTTGCTGCTTATGAAATAGGCAATATAGAAACAGCAATTAAATGGCTTAAAAAGGCTGCTTCACCTGATACTGCACTTAGTCACATTTATATGCCTCCTGTCGGGGGTCAAAAATATGGTTCCGTTCTTTCGCTTCCTAAATCAAATCCATACCCGGGTCATAAAGAAGCTCAATTACTGTTATCGAAAATTTATGCAGAAGGTGATGGTGTAGAAAGAGATTATAAAAAAGCTGAGAGATACTTTAAAATGGCGACTACATCGAGAGGAAATAGATGACGTTTTTTCAAAAAATTATATTCATAATCTTGATTTTCTCTCTTGTAGGATGTCAACAATCTAGTATCACTGGCCTGAGCACGTTAAGCCCTGTAGATGCCCAAAAAGCTTATCGCAAGAATTTAGTAAGCGCGGAAAATGGTGATGTGGCTGCAGTACATACGTTGGGAATGATGAAACTCGAAGGTATTGGAGTGGAACAAAATACAACGGAAGCAGTGAATTGGCTGATAAAGGCTTCTGATGCTGGTAATTACAACTCACAATATACGCTAGCTGAAATTTATGAAAAAATTAGAAACCTTGAAGATATAGATGCTGACTATAAGAAAGCTTTTAATTATTTGAACCAAGCCGCCAAGCAAGGATATGTCAAAGCACAATATATGCTAGGTGACATTTATGCAGGTAGATACTTTGAGTTTTATGATTGGGGTATTCAAAGCGATCGTTATAAGGCTTTTGACTGGTTTACTAAGGCAGCTGAACAAGGAAATAGCAACGCGTTAATCCGTTTAGCGATTATGTATAAAGAGGGCAAAGCTATTACCCGAGATTACAAAAAAACATTCAATTTATTATCGCAAGCAGCAAAAAGTAATAATAGTGATGCTCAGTTTAATATTGGAATTCTTTATCTTAATGGTATCGGAGTTGAAAAAAACTTAACCCAAGCGCTCGCATGGATGAATAAAGCCGCAAATAATAATTCATCTGCCGCACAAAAGTTTTTGGTGAATATGTATACGGAACTTGGAGGAGAAAATAAGTATGCATATAGAGCAATAGAATGGTTGAAGATGCTTTCTGAAAATGACCATTATACCGCACAAATTATGCTTGGATGGTATTATAAGATGGGTATTGGCACCGTAAAAAGAACTGATCTCTCTAAAGAAGAGTTTATTAAAGCTGCAAGAATATATGATGAAAAAGAATATCCTGTTTATGATACGATAATCGTCCGTGAACCTGAACTCGAAATAGAATATTATTGGCTAAGAAACGCAATGTTCGAGATTGCCAACAGTGGAAATCCAGAAGCCCAATATCTTTATGCGATGAAACGGAGAGATTTGTCTATACGGCAAATGCGTCTTTATGAGGGCCGAGTTATGGCCGAAAGAGCTGCTAGGGGCGTTGATATTGTGATTGAGGATGAATTCACAATGTTTGGGTGGCCCGATCCAGCAGGGCCAAAATATGTATGGCTTTATATATCGAAATTAAATGGTTATGAGTCTGCTTCAAAAGCTTTAGAATATTTGGAAAAACAATATGAAGATTCTCACCGCCCCATTTTCTTAGATCGTGATGATGTGCAAATGATGCTTGGGGAGAAATATCTCGAGGGAACTGCTATAGATCAGGATTACGAACTGGCATTTGATTATTTCACTAAAGCTTATGCTCAGGGTAAAAATAGATCAGGTATCAAATTAGGTTATTTATACGAAAATGGTCTAGGTGTCTCGAAGGATGTAGATAAAGCCATAGAGTTATATTTAGAAGCGACGAAAGAAGTTAATGATGATGAAGCTCTTCGACGCCTTGGCAACTTATATGAAAAAGGCATATATGTAGAGCAGGATTTTCAAAAAGCTAAAGACTATTATGTTCAGGGTGCACTAAATGAAGATTATCAATCATTCATTGCTCTTTATAATATGTATTTAAACGGCATTGGGGTTAGGCACGACAAGCAGAAAGCATACACGTATATTTTGGCGGTTCAAAAAGCTATTCTACGTTATTCTGATGGACCACTTCCTGATGATTTAATTGATATTCAAAGAAACATGCGCCGTGATTTTTCGAAAACAGAGTTGGTAGAATTAGAAAAGGCTGCTGACAATTGGGAAGGTCAATGTCGTAGAGAAGATATCTGTTAGACATGTAAAAGAAATTCAAATACTTACTCGTCACAGAGCAGGCATTCAAAATTGACCCCAACAGCTATAAAACTTGAAAGTATAACTGGAATTGATAAAATAAAATAACAAGCAGTTAAAGCAATTTGGGGAATATAAACTTGAAACTAATGTTATCCGTATTTATTGCACTTTCTTTGTTTCTAAGCAGGGATGTTTTTGCTGAAGAAAATCTAGTTATAGAAAAGTACAAGTGCGTAGATGGACTTTCGTTCGATATTGTAGAAATTTACGATGGCAAGAAAAAACGATATAATGGAAATGCCATTAATTATTTGTTTGATTTAGAATTTGATAAGTATGTTTCTGAATTATCAGATAACCTACAAGACAATATTAAAGACAAAAATGAAGCGGTAGTTCGGCTGTATTTTCAAGCGGCGATGTATTTTTTCACTGCTAATATCGAGCGACTTAAACAAGTCAAGGGTGCTCTTGGCCCCGTAATTTTGATGAGCGATGAGCTTTCATTGGTTAACAATCTCGATTACGTAGAACAGTCTCTTTTTTATGAAGAGAATGAAATCTGGTATAAACGCTACGGAATAGCTGCAAGAGTTGATTATTGGTTATGGTATCTTACAAGAGAACAACAGTTTATTGACAGCATGAATAAATCAAGACTTCTTTTGAAAGATACTTTTTCTTTTCTGCCAGAATATATGACAAATACTTTTATGGGCGGCAGGGGAGATGATATACCTCCTATCTTCTATTTGAGTGAATTTGATTCATCGTTGGATGATGACATCAGCTATGCCAACTTTATATCTGAGAAGAACGAAAAGTTCGATGAAGATAGTTACAAAAATATCCAAAAGATTGACCGAGAATATTGGAATATAAATGAAGAAAATCAATACTTTAACTATAGGATGGGGTTGCCTGATAAACAACCAAAGTACCCAAGCTCCAAGCCAAACACACTTCAACTAAAGAAGGCGTTCGCAGAAGGAATGGAAATGTTACTTGAAAACGGGCAAGGAATACTTAGAAACGGTCAATTAAGGACGGCTCACGGTCTATCTGCAGACAAAGAGATAGACTTTTTAATAAAACATACATCGGCCTTATCAGAAAGTTGTATGGCAGAAGTTTTGAATATTTATAACGCTATTATAACTATCCTAGCGGTGCAAAATGCTAATGTTATGAAACAACAAGATCGAATTTGCGAGTATAAAAATATTGCTAAAACAAGTCGTGAAAACATTAGTGAGAGCTATTCGAGTGTTTATGTTAGTGAGGCATTGTCGACAAAATATAACGAGCGAGTAAAGAATTTAGAGTGCGACAAAGATTGATCTACTCATTCTCTGAATATTTCGAATGTCTGCTCCTTTAATCGGGCGTATTTGTCAAGTTGTTTTAGTATAGGTCTTTTTTATTGTCTGTCGCTCATGTGGGTCACGCTCCTTTACGCAGTCATTTCATAGTGTTACATGCTGCAAGCAATTGTCGGACAGTATG
>JAJFIR010000046.1 GCA_021774795.1 Emcibacteraceae bacterium
GGCTTGTCACATAAAATCAATCTACCGTAAACTCGAAAGCTCCTTTCGAACAGAAGCCTCACAGCACACCACCCAGTTGGGTTCATAAACGGGATCAAGCTATAAATCGTAAAGCTTTACCGGGTGATCTCAAATGGTCAATGCAACACTTTACTTTAATACAAGTTAGAGGGAGCGACTGATATTATAGCGTTTTTTGAGATAGTGGTGCCCCCAGTCAGCACTTAAAAATATTTACTTACAGCTATTTATATGATTTTGGCGTAGTTCTGGTGTAAAAATTAAATTTGCACAATTCTATTTTAAAGTAAAGTATTGCGCTCCCCAACTGAGACCCGCACCTAAGTCGGACATTCACGATTAGTCATTTTGACCTGATAAATAAATTAATATAAGTTCCGCAAAACATAGAATAAACAATGATATTTGGTCGTTTCTTACAACGAGAAAATGGGTTTAATTGGCATATTCTTTAAATTATTTGATTATTGACCACTTTAATTCTTTGAAATATTGATGTGCCATTCAATCTATTAGTTGGCCACTTTTTTTTCATTATCCTTCGGAAGCCAATGATTGAGAACCTTATATAAATCATTTATGTTTACTGGTTTGTGTATTACGTGATCCATACCCTTACTTATACATCGTTCCGTTTCCAGTTTTAAAGCGTTTGCCGTAATAGCAATAATCGGGATGCGCTGGTTAGTACTTTCTTCTGATTTCCTGATGTTTTCGGCCAAACCATAACCATCCAGTAAAGGCATATGGCAGTCCGTCAGAATTAGGTTATAACTTTCCTTCTCCAACGCTTTAAGGGCTTCATGACCATTATCTACAATATCAAATGCATACCCTAAACGGGTAAGCTGCATTTTTAGAACTACCTGATTTGTTACGTTATCTTCTGCAACCAATATTAATCGACCAGCATCACGTTCATCGTCTCTTGATACTTTTTCGACTTTGGGCGGTAATGTTTCATTTGTCGTGTTAGTCTCGATATTTGGAGTCCTAACCTTTTTAGCCGCTTGCGCAGCAGTCCAGATGAGATCATTGTGCCTCATTGGGTTACCTTTGATGAATTTAAGAACGGTGTTTTCCATTCTTTGTGACCATTCGGATCTATTTTGAATTACTACACTGCGTTGTAGGTCCCAATTAACGTCTTCTGAGCATTGTATTAGTGTCTGGTATATATCATTCAAATTATCGGCTGGTTCAACGATTATAAAGTCATAGGGTTTAACAGCGGTTTGTGCTTCTTTTACTTTTTCTAATATATTCTCTAATTCGCTTGTTGCCTCGATTGTACAACCTGAAGATACAAGGTATTCCTCTACTGTTTTTGAAAATAAAGTATTGTTTTGAATAATAAGGCACTTGAGATCTTTTAAGGGTAAGAGGTTGTCTTCCAGCGCATTACCTGCCTCAAATTTTAGAGGAAGGTCTAATATGAATTTAGTCCCTTTGCCTTCTTCACTTTCAACTGAAAATTTACCCTTTAAAAGTTCGGCAAGGCTAGAGCATATTGCTAGTCCAAGTCCGGTTCCTCCAAATCGTCTTGTGGTGGATGCTTCAAGCTGATGGAAGGGTTTAAAAAGGTTTTTGATTTGTTCTTTAGCAATTCCAATACCATTGTCAGAAACGGACAGTTGTACTGTTGCAATATTGTCTGGTTCTGTGTCTATCATTTTAAGGATAGCCTGAATATCTATTGTGCCAACTTGTTCGTCTGTCGTCTCTGTGAATTTTATGGCATTTCCAGCTAAATTAAGTAAAATTTGACTTATTCTTAAACCATCGCTTAAAATATTTTCTGGGATTTTTGGATCGATATAAGTATTTAATTCTAATGATTTGATATTTGCACTGCCAGATAATGTCTCTCCAACATCTTCAACAATTTTTTGTAAATTACACTTTGTCGCTTCAATTTCTAGTTTACCGGCTTCGACTTTCGAGAATTCAAGAATATCATCAATAATCCGCAGTAAAGCGTATGCAGAATTTTTTGTAGTATTAATCATTTGTTGCTGTTCTTGGTTCAGCGGCGTTTCCGTTAATAAATCGATAATGCCAATAATTCCGTTCATAGGAGTACGGATCTCGTGGCTCATAGTTGCAAGAAATATTGATTTTGAGTTGTTTGCTTCTTCAGCTGTGATCATAGAGAGTTCCAAATTTCTTTGGATTTTTTTGTGAGAAGATACATCTATTAACCAGGTTAAGCGTGCTTCTATACCGTCAAACATTATAGGTGAAGAAGAGCACATTACCTCAATATCCTTACCACTTTTGCGAGGGATAGATATTTCCTTATCATGCACGGAACCTTCTTTATCAAGGATGTTGTTTATATCTTTTCGGTTCTTTAGACTTAAAAACTCAACCTTGCCAATTATATCTTTTGATTTAGTCTCCAACATTTCAGCCATTTTATTATTGCAATATAATACGATGCCATCTTCAATTCGTGTCACGGAAGCTCCAACAGGGCTGTTTGCGAAAATATTCAGTAGCCCTTTACGTTCTCGTTCCTTTTCATCATGTTTCAGAGAGTTTTCTTTTTCTCGCTCACGTAACAATTGCTTCTCAACAGATATTCTTCGAGCAACTTCTTTTCTCAGAATAATATTCCATATGACGATAAGGATCGTTAATACAATGATCGCGCCAATAATTTTTATAAACAGTTCATAGTCCGTTTTGCTTTCAACATTAATCGCAAGCCATTCTCTTGAAATTTTTAATCGCTCTTCTGGTTTGAGTGATGCAAGTGCTTTGTTCAAAGAACTTGCAAGTAATGGAAAATCCTTCCTAATTGCCATTGCAAGATCTGCTTTATATGGAGTCTCACCCACGATATCTAATTGGCCCAGACCATCTGCTGCGATGACTTCAAGAGTTGAGAGAATATCGCCAACATATGCATCGGCTTCTCCCGTTGAAATGCTTTTTAGTGCCTTCTCTAAAGAGGCAACTTCGATAATTTCAATTTCAGGAAAATCGTTTTTAATCCTATTTATAAGAGCGAAGCCTTTTATTTGAGAAACTTTTTTGCCAGAAAGTTTGGTTAGGTCGCTATATTGATCATTTCCTTTTAGAGAAAAAACTACTTGTGTTATGCTCGTATAGGGACTCGTAAAATTAAAGGACTTACGCCGCTCCTCGGTGTTTACCAATGCGGAAATCATATGAGCTTCACCAGATTTTATTTGCTCAAAATTCATTTCAAGGCTTTGACCACCTGACCAGACAAATTCAACATTAAGTTTTTGTGATATTTCTTTTAGATAAGAGCCTGCGATCCCACTAATATTACCATCTTGGTCGATAAATTCTATTGGTCTAATGGTTGGATCAACCGCAACTCTGATGACTTTATGATGTGATAACCAACTAATTTCTTCGGGTGTGAGATCTAGTTCATCTTGATTTTGGGAGTTGCTTTGTGCAAGCGAATATGATGCTGAGATTAGAGGTAAAATCAGAAGCACTAATATCTTATTGCAGCGAATATATAATCTAGTACGTTCTGTTTTTCTACAAAACATTTAATTAGTCCCCATTGCTATTTTATCATTAGAGTCTCAAATGGTTAAAATATGATAAATTGGGGGCATATTTTTATGTGCTGAAGTAAGCTTGCTAATTTGCAGTAATCGACGGGATATGAGCATGACATTAGATTATTAATTAGAGTTGTTTGATGTATTCATCTAATAATTCAAACTCCCTTACTAAAATATGGCACTGCTCTTCTAGTGTTTCCCAGTCGTTACTCTGTGAATTATTGTGGATAGTAACTAATATTTTGGAAATTTTCTCTGCGCCAACCGAAGCTGCAGCACCCTTAGCAGAATGTGAAGCCTCTATGAGTTCATTGTTATCCTTATTGGCTATAGCTTGTTTAATTCTCTCTAGGTCAAGGGCAGTTGATTCCTGAAATATAACAACAAAACTCTTTAGTTCTTCGTCATTAATTTCACCAATCATGCTTTCTAATATAGCTTTATTAATTGGTGTGTCATCCATATATTTACCCTTTTTAATACGCAGCTTTTACGCAGTTGTGTTGTGCAGATGATTTTTTAGAATTAGTTTAAAAATGTTATACTATCAGTTTAATGGTATTGGTTTTTTCCTTTAATGATTTGCTCCCTATATTTTCTTCGCTTTACTAATAGAAATTACTAAAACTCCTCATTTAATATGTATATCTTCAAGACGGGCTATATCATTGATTTGGTTCAATTTCTCAATAAGAGACGGTGAAATTTTAGTATTTTTTGCTAGCAATAATTGGCCCCTATTGTCAACTATATCACCTTTTAGGACATTTCCAGGCTTTAATTCAGATATGCTAACATGCCGTCCGTTTAATTTTATGACCTCAAAATTATCATACTTGTCATTTTCACCTTTGTTTGAACTTATAGAATTTTCAGCAAGTTTGGGAATGACAAATTTTGAATAATATTTTGCCTCCTGTATCTTTTTATTTTGCGATAAAGTTAAATAAAGTCTTTGCATTATTACTTCATTTGAAGCGGGTTTTGCAATAAACCCCGAAACATCTAATTGAAGAGCAATCCTGAAGACCGCTGTATCGGAGAAGGCCGTTTGCATAATTACCGGTAATTTTCGTACCACATCTATTTTGTTTGATCTGATTAACCTCAATAGTTCAAGGCCATTTATTTCTGGCATTTTGAAATCTATAATGGCCAGGTCTACTTTTTCTGTTTGTAGAATTTTAAGGGCTAACCGTGGATGATTTGCAACCTTTACATTCGCTACACCTGCATATAATAGACTTTGGCGCAGAACAGCTAATACAAAATTCTGGTCGTCAACTATCAAAACGTTTAATTTCGATAAATCGATTTTACCACTTCTTTTTGACCGAACTGATTTTTCACTCATTACTTTAAGTCCTATTATTCATTCATCAATTAAATCCAGTAGAGAGGCACGTTATACTTTTAAATGCGTGAACGCATGATTGGTTCATAGATCAAGGCACCGTGCAGTAAGTATATCCGTGATAACCACATCAAATCTATTTGATTTATAGTGGGCTATACATTTACAAGAGTAACGTCGTGGCCAACTGCCATTAATAGAGCTTGCATCGAACGTCTTAGTTCATTGTTATCGTCAATAACTAAAATTTTAGTCATTATTGAGGTCATGGATCAAGTTTTATAAACGTGACTTTTGTTCATCAATATTTTCTACCATAAAGAAACATTCATATGTTAATTACTAATGTTTAATCTGAAGTTAACAACATTGCAACTGTATCGATGTTGCGGAGAAAACCGGAAGGAATAAACGGACCGACCTTAGCGATTAAAACAGAGGATCACTATTTGAGAGTTTATATGGCGGAAGGCAATAATCTAGTACTTTCTGGGATGTCAGATGCCTGCTTTAATTCAAGTGGAGAAATCAAAGACCCTGAAAAAACAGTGCCGAGGGGTATTCTGTTGGGAATAGTATTGATATTCGTGCTCTATATTGGTCTTCAGTCAGTCGCACAAGGTGTACTTGGTTCCGAACTTGCTAACAACA
>JAJFIR010000047.1 GCA_021774795.1 Emcibacteraceae bacterium
GGCTTGTCACATAAAATCAATCTACCGTAAACTCGAAAGCTCCTTTCGAACAGAAGCCTCACAGCACACCACCCAGTTGGGTTCATAAACGGGATCAAGCTATAAATCGTAAAGCTTTACCGGGTGATCTCAAATGGTCAACGCAACGCTTTACTCTAATACAAGTTAGTGGGAGTGGCTGATATTATAGTGTTTTTTGAGATAGTGGTGCCCCCAGTCGGACTCGAACCGACACATCCAAAGGATACTGGATTTTGAATCCAGCGCGTCTACCAATTCCACCACAGGGGCCCCGGGTAAGGATTGACTATACGGTAACGTATATTGTCGGCGCATCATAACGCGAACTTTTATATCGTCAAGCAACAGATTACTATACTACCAAATAAAATTACTTTTTCTTTAAAGAAATGCTGTAGAACAATGAACATTAATAATTATCGAGTACAAATGTACCCATGCTAAAAAAATTATATGATAAAGTTATGGATCTGGCTGACCATCCAAAAGCACTGTGGATCCTTGCCATCATGTCCTTTGCAGAAAGTTCTTTTTTCCCTATTCCGCCTGATGTTTTGTTAATTCCCATGGTAATCGCGGTGCCAACCCGAGCGTGGAAAATAGCGTTTTTTTGTTCGGTCAGTTCGTTGTTCGGCGGTATATTTGGATATATCATTGGTGCATATTTCTTTGAATTAGTCGGGCAACCCATCGTGGATTTTTACCATCTGCAGGCGCAGTTTGAGCGGTTCCAGCAGTCTTATAATGAATATGGCGCCATTATCGTAGCGGTCGCAGGCTTTTCCCCCGTTCCCTACAAAGTGTTTACGATCGCCAGCGGGGTTACAAACCTGGATTTGACGACCTTCATCATTGCAAGTGCCGTTTCAAGAAGTGCACGGTTCTTCCTTGTCGCTCTTCTGCTATGGAAATACGGCGAACCGATCAGGGAATTTATTGAAAAACATCTTGCAAAACTCACGATGCTTTTTTGCATATTTCTGGTTGGTGCTTTTGTGCTTCTAAAGTATGTTTAACCTATTATGGATTACGTAACTAAACTTTGGCGATTTACCTTTAACAATATTTTGGAAATCGGCCTGCTTGCTTCTGTTTTTATGCTGAGCGGTGCATACGGTTTTGAATATATCGGTGGCCTTTTCCCGTGTGATTTATGCTGGCCACAACGTTATGCCCACATGGCGGTTATTATATTTGCAGGTTTTGCGCTTTATCTAAAGAAATCAGATAATGTTAAGTGGCTTCGCTTCAAAGTGATGACCGCGTTTTCTTATTTTATCAGCGTAGGGTATTCCGGCTATCACGCCGGTGTGGAGCAAAAGTGGTGGGAAGGTCCGGATAGCTGTACATTGCAAACAAGTGACGGGGAACAGTCAGCAGCACAGTTTTTCGAACAACTTCAGGGAGTTACATTTATAAGATGTGATGAAATTCCCTGGGAATTATTTGGTATTTCCATGGCCGGTTATAATTTTCTTATTTCGCTTGTGCTTTCAATTATGTTATCCTTGAGTTTAAGGCAGGATTTAAGAAAATGAATAAGCTTAAAGACAAACATATACCGAAGCCGTCGACCAAAGAAGAGCAACTGGACCGGATCATCCGGGTCGATCATGCCGGTGAATATGGTGCCGTGCGAATTTACGAAGGTCAGCTTGCGGTTTTTGGTGATAACCACCCAATGTCAGATACCATAAAACATATGAAGGAACAGGAAGACGTTCATCTGGAACGTTTTAATAAACTTATTCGCCAATATGACGCACGACCAACGCTGATTACCCCGCTATGGCACATGGCCGGATTTGCGCTTGGCGCAGGTACGGCCTTGCTTGGTACCAAAGCGGCGATGGCATGTACTGAAGCGGTAGAAGAAGTAATCGACAAACATTATACGGCGCAAATCGAAAGTCTGGATGAAGATGAAAATGCCCTTGCGGAAACATTGGAAAAGTTCCGACAGGAAGAAGTCGAGCATAAGCAAATCGCGATTGATAATGGTGCCCAAGAAGTACCAGCACATGGCCTTCTTTATGGCGCTATAAAAATCGGTGTTAAAACGGTAATCAAAGTCGCAGAACGCATTTAAATTTCAGCCAGAAAATCAAGTGCTTTTTGAAGTCCGCCGGGACCTATACTATGGGTAATGCCCGGCGAGACATGTTGGTCAACTTTCAATCCGGCATCTTTTAAATTCTGATACGCTTCGTACATATGTTGCACAGGTACTACATTATCCATATCTCCATGAATAAGCACTATGGGGGGTTTTGATGTAATCTCGTCCTGCCAGTTATCGGGAAGCGTCATTGCACCGGAAAAGCCAACTATTCTCCCGATATCAGAAGAGCGGCGCAACCCAACATGCAAAGACATCATCGTGCCTTGTGAAAAACCAACAAGAATAAGATCTTTGTTAGAAAGTCCGTAGCGTTCCAACTCAGCGTCAATAAAATGATCAAGAACCGGCGCAGCTTTCAAAGTACCCCTGAGTCTTTCTTCTTTACTGAGAGTACTAAGCGCAAACCACTGAAACCCATTTAGTGCGCCGTAACAGGGCTCCGGCGCATTGGGAGAGACATATACGGCGTTAGGTAGAGCTTGTTGTAGATGAGGCACCAGCCCAATAAGATCATCCCCGTTTGAGCCAAAGCCATGACACAATATCACTAACTTTTCTGGCTTAACGCCATTTTTCGGCTCGATACGTGGGCCATTTAATTCTGGTAATTCGCTCATGAGGTCTCTATTTTAATCAAAAATATTATTATAAAATATAAATTTAGCACTTTTTATATAAAGCCTTTTTACAGTACCGGTCCCTATGAAGCAATCCACTACAACAAAAACCCGATTTGCTCCAAGCCCAAGTGGTAACCTGCATCTGGGGCATGCGTATAGTGCAAAATTGAACTATGACTTCGCACGTGAACATGGTGGCGAATTTATTTTACGCATTGAAGATATCGATCACCTGAGATGTAAGCCCGAGTTTGAGCAAAGTATTTTTGATGATTTGCGTTGGCTGGGGTTAATATGGGCCACTCCTGTGCGGTGCCAGTCTGAACATTTTGACGAATATGCCAAAGCAATGAAGATGCTGGAAGGCCTGGATATTTTATATCCCTGTTTTTGTACCCGTAAAGACATTCGCAATGAAATTGAAGAAAGCAATCGCGCCCCACATTTAAAGCCGAAACGTGGGCCGGAAGGCGTTATATATCCGGGCATTTGCAGAACGCTAAGTTCGGATGTGCGCACCAAGAAACTCGCAGAAGGTATACCCCATGCGCTCAGGATTGATATGGAAAAAGCGATGAAGTTGATCAACGAACCGCTTTACTGGACCGACCTTAAAACAGGGAAACAAGAAGCCGATCCGGCACTACTTGGTGATGTCGTGCTGGCCCGAAAAGATTTTCCAGCCAGTTATCATCTTTCCGTGGTTGTTGACGATCACATTCAACAAATTTCTCATGTGATCAGAGGCGAAGATTTATATTATGCCAGCCATTTTCAGCGGGTATTACAGCATCTACTTGGGTTAAATGCGGTGACCTACGACCATCATTCCCTATTGGTCACAAAAGACGGGAACAGACTGGCCAAAAGAGATAAATCCATCACTATAAAATCAATAAAAGAAAGCGGCGTCTTGCCTGATGAAATTAATGATCTCGTTCAAGAATATCTTTAATCTATTGAAGTAGCACGAACCCTATTGTTCGCGTTTGGCTTTTTCGGCGGCAATAATTTTACCGACTTCACCCGCTACTTCGTTATAGACAAGAACACTTAAAACATATTGAGCAACTTTCCATTCTCCGTCAATTTTCTCTAGCACCCCGGAACCACGAAAGCGGCTGTCATTTCGTTGCGAAACACTTGTTTCATCAAACCACGCTACATTACCGTCTTTGGAAAAGTCAATTTCCTTTTTTTCCGATTTATAAACCCATCCCACACCATTTTTAAAGCGTCCGGCGACATAATCAGTAAATTCAGGTTTTAACGGCCAACGTTCCCATTCGTCTGTTCCAAGAAACACGCCACTATCGGTGAAATGGCCGAGATAACGTTCATTATCACCTTTGGAAGCAGCGTCATGAAAATCATCAAGCACAGCGATTACGGCTTTTTCATCGGCACTCATATCCTGTGCTTGCAATGGCGCCAGCATAATACCAAACGCCATTAATGTTATATAAATAGATCTCATTTTTATTTCCCTATTTTATTCTTCAAAGACGATATTAACGCGTCGGTTCCTTCTTCCCTTATTTTCTATTTTTGAAACACGCAGCGTTCCAATTTCTGATGTGTTCTTTACATGAGTGCCGCCGCACGGCTGCAGATCAACCCCATCACCCACTTTTAATAAACGAACGCGACCCCCTTTACGTGGCGGCGCAACAGACATGGTACGCACAAGCTCTGGATTATCGTCCATTTCCTGATCTGATATCCAATAAAATGAAACATCATGATTTTCACTGGAAAAGGTATTAATTTTTTTCGTGATTTCTTCTTTATCAAGGGTCATATCACCAATGTCAAAATCAAGTCGGCTTTTAACCGCACCAATTTGTCCGCCCGTCACACCGCACGGCACTGAAGCACAAAGAAGATGAAGACCCGTATGCATACGCATGTGGAGATAGCGCCGGTCCCAATCAAGCGTTGCGGTGACCCTACTTCCCACGTCTGGCAACACCTGATTTTCAGCAGGAACGTGAATAATCTCACCAGTTTCACGATCATATACCGTGATTGCGATTGCTGTATTAATTCCTGATGTTTGCAAAGTGCCACTATCGCCTGGCTGCCCTCCGCCGGTTGGGTAAAACACTGTCCGGTCCAATATGATGCCGCCAAGATCATTTATTTTAATGACCTTGGCTTCACAAGTTTTAAGATAAGCGTCTTCTCGAAATAGTTCTTCCGTCATTTATTGTTTCCTCTTAATAACGCCAGCTCGTCAGATCAGCACCGTCAGGTGCTGATTCAGCTATGCGTTTCATAATTTTTTCAACATACATAAAATTATAATTCAGCCTTGAAATGGCATTAGAATTATTATGGTCGCCATTCCAACAATGTTCGGCACGGTCACCATAATCTACATCGCCGTCATAATATGGGGATGTGGTTTTCTCAAGGAAGTCCTCCATAAGATAGACAGCATTATTAAGGTAATAATTGTCCATATCACCAACATAAATATTAAGCTTGCCTTTTAGTTTCGGACCCAGCGTTTTCCAGTCTCTTTCAAGAATATGTCTAATATCGTAATTCTCTTTCCAATATTCGGCAACATTATGGTCTATTTCGCCTGTCGTCTTGTTCCAAAGACGGACTGGGTAGCCGTCTTCACCCATAGGGGAATATGTGGCTTCCCAAATATCATATTGTCGACCACTACGGGTTTTGCTTCCAACAACGGCTTCAAGCCGGTTATCTTCGGCAATTGTGTAGCTAATATTACCAAGATAATCCCTTTGTCCTGGGCGAGGTTTCTTTTGAAAATCACTATCATAGTAGTACGCGTTTTTATCGTCGTATATGTTGATCGCCGTATAAGCACGAAAATCAATCGGATCGGGACAGGCCGCGAAGGCTCCATTATAGTCATCAGGATAAAAAATCTGAACGGCGAGCGCTTCCCAGCCGCCAGTCGAGCCGCCGTAAGTAAAGCGTGACCACCCTTCTCCAATGCCGCGGTATTTTTCCTCCAGATAAGGAATGAGTTCATAGGTTAGCGCGTCGCCGTATGGACCTTGGCTGGCAGAATTCACGGCATAGCTGTCATCATAATAAGGCGTAGCGTGCTGAATTTCGATTACAATAAATCGTGGAAAATTATCGCTGATCCATTTTTTATAGAAATCATGGGCTGCTTGTGCCTGGTAGATATTATATCCTTCAAACCCAAAACGTGCACTATATGTGGGTGTCATATTCGGATCCGGCGGTGTTTCGCTAAACCCTCCAAAGTCAGCAGGAAAATGGCCATGAAATATCATCAACGGATATTTTGCCTCGGGATGTTCATCAAACCCTTCAGGTAACAGTACATGGGCACCAAGTTCCACATCCTCACCCCAGAATTTACTGAGCATTTCACTCTTCATTTTCACATGCTTGATATATTTTGTATCTTTTGGCGGCTCGATGGGCGCGATTTCCTGATCCATCGTTATCTTAATATTTTGCACTCCACTTTCAGCAATCGTTATCTTCATTGGCGCACTATAAAAATTACCGGGCTTTCTATTCCATTTTTGTCCCTCTCCCATTTCTGGTGGTAAGGAAACAGTTTTCCCGTTGAAAAGATGGAAATCTTTATAACGGTTGATAATGGCTTGAATATAATAATCCCCGGCGGGAATATCTTTTAAACTGTGAAACGGAAAACCGAGAGCATTATTACCAATTATCATTTCCGTATCCGGTTTCCAGTCAACAACATCCTGTCCAAAAATCAGTTGCCCCTTTGGTCCGGGGTTAATTTGAAACCGTGGTTCCGAGCTATCATTATTAGCCAACATTACCATCAATCTTCCATCTTGCTCGCCGCCCATGGAAGCCGGAAAATCTATTGCGAATGTTATATTATCATTGGCGATTGCCGATGTGATTAGACCCATCATTATTGATAGTGAATAAAGTATTTTTTTCATCTTGCACCCCTTTAAGTTATTTTAAAATATTATTGCAGCTTTTTTCAGAAAACACCATATGTAACCCGACAATTTCCTTCCTATATTAATATCATAACGTTATGCTTCACCGTATAAAATGGGAGAAAAGAAATGAGGTCATGGCTAAATCTGATTTTTGTTGCTATCGCTGCTGGCGGCGGTTATATGGCGGCCGTTAACAATTTAAAGTCAGCTATACCGGCTGATTTGTCCAGTTTTTTAGACGGCGCAACATATGTAGAATTAACACACGCTCTTGAAGAAGGAATGCCACCGGGCCCGGGCCCGGAAGCACCGACGATACAGATATTACGCAGTCATGAACCCGGGATAGGTATTTTACCCACTGGAGGGTCTATCCATCGCTACTCATTTCCCGGTCAATGGGGAACCCATATTGATGCGCCCATTCACTTTATTAATAACACAAGAACCATCGAAGAAATCCGTCATGATGAAATGATTCTTCCGTTAGTGGTAATTGATATCCACGAAAAGGTGCTGGAAAATAACGACTATCAAGTCACAATGGAAGATATCAAAGTATGGGAAGCCGAACACGGACTTGTTCCCGAGAAAACTTTCGTAGCACTTAGAACGGACTGGTCAAAACGCTGGCCGAGTTTAGACAAAATGCGTAACCGCGATAAAGATGGCGTAAGCCATTCCCCCGGGTGGAGCAGAGAGGTAATCGATTATCTAATTAAAACCCGAAATATTACGGCGATCGGTCATGAAACTTTAGACACCGATCCCGGCGTTCAGGCGGGTTCCGGAACTTGGCCTTTGCAAGACTATTATATGGGACTTAATCATTATCAAATAGAGAATATGAGGTCGCTTGATCAAGTTCCGGAATTCGGGGCTTACATAGTCGCCTCATGGTCAATTCCCAAAAACGGTGACGGTTTTCCGGCACGTGTCTACGCGATTATACCAAAAGAAAAATAATGAGACTTATAATATCTACAATTTTTATGTTGCCATTTGCTTTGCTCTCTGGCTGCGATGATAACGTGTCTTCCCGGGTTGAACAGGTCGCAAACATAAACGGGCTTGTTGCCTTTTGGGATTTTCAAAATTCGGACGACCAAGCGTGGCAGTCCTATTATGACAAAGCGATTATCGATCGGTCTTTTTCGATGTACCTTCGCCAAATAGGCGACCCAATGCGATATAACAGTGGTCAATGGCCCTATAATAACGATAAAGCTCAACTAAGAATTGATAAAGGCGGGCCATTCGGGTACGCGGTCCGGTTCAACCAAGGTTATATTTATGGCGAAGTACCCCGCGGCGAGTTTGATCATACATTATTGGATTTAAACGGTCGAAAGCCATTCACAATGATCGCATGGGCAAAATTCTCAGGAAATCGTCACATGATCGCCGGCATATGGGATGAAGGAGGATGGAATAAATATTCTGGTCGGCGGCAAGCGGCCTTATTTGCCGGTCTTTTTAATCAAAAGGGTGTGATCGGACATATTTCGTCCACCGGGGCAGCCAGTTTCCCGCAATCCGCTGTAGACGGAGCACAATATGCAAGACTAAGAGCCATAGACGGACAAGCATTTGAGAACGATGAATGGGTCGCGGTCGCTATGAGTTACGACCCAAAAAACAACAAAGTAAATGCATATCTAAATGGAAAAATAACGACACTTTCGTTGCAAGATCCGGTAACGCAGGATGTTATGCAACTTCCTTCGGCGCTACCCGCAAATCCGTTTGAACATAAACATCCCTTATATTCACCTACTGCATTTCAAGTTAAATATAACGGTTACGACTTTCATAACGAAGATATTAAAGAACACCGAATATGGGTCGATCTTGATCGTGCAGAAATCAGTTATGCTATTGAAGGTAACGATCAAGGGCAAAGTTTTCGCATAAATTTTGATATTTTGCGGGAAGGAAAAAGTATCCTGAATTTTCCTGTACGGGAAAATATCACACCTGGGGATAACATCATTATTCCGCTGACCACACCAACGAAACCGGGCGATATAATTATTACAGCCCTGGAAACGGCTGAGGGTAACAAATGGACGAAAGTCGGTACACCAATTGAACGTCACATCATGGAAGGGGCGCCCTTTACATTAGGAAGGGCTCTTGGCCTGGACGAAGGTTCCATCGATCATGGATCAGTGGAATTGTATCTTGATGGCGTTGCTGTTTTTAACAGGGTATTGACGGAACAAGAACTGGCAGACCTCAGTTTCATTAAATAAACGCTAGATATTGTTGGGCATTGGCGTATATTCGAAAAATTACATAATAGCAGGAAGATATATTTTGTTGGTTTTGAAAATCCTCATCGGTATTAGCGTAGTTATAACAATCGGTATTTTATTTGCCGGCACCTTTTCAATGACGCGTGCGGAAAGTGACGGCAGAAGAAGCAATATGCTGATGCGTTACCGGGTGGTATCACAGCTAATAACTGTGTTGCTGATCGTGCTTTATTTATGGCTTAATTGACATGGTAAAATTAGATAAAATATACACCCGTGGTGGAGATGGCGGCGAAACGTCATTATCGGACGGCAAACGTATGAAAAAATACGCACCACGCATTGAAGCGTATGGAACAGTTGATGAAAGTAATGCCGCGATTGGCATGGCGCGCCTTCATACTTTTGGTGCAGACGATGTGATGCTTGAACGTATTCAAAATGACTTGTTTGATTTAGGTGCCGATGTATCTACCCCGGCGGATAGCAAATATGCCGCCTCAGCACTTCGCATTGATCAGGTTCAGATTGACCGCCTTGAGCAAGAAATTGACCAAATGAACGCAGATATAGAGCCGTTAACTTCTTTTGTCTTACCGGGAGGTTCACCGGCCTCAGCGTATCTTCACTTAGCACGAACAATGGTAAGACGCGCCGAAAGATTGCTTGTCAAAGTGTCAGAAGAAGAAGAAATTTCACCACTCGCGATAAAATATTTAAACCGTCTATCGGATCATCTATTTGTGATAAGCAGAAGGACCAATGATGGCGGCAAAAAAGATGTACTTTGGATACCCGGAGAGAATAGATAATGACAGCTACAAAATGGAAATCCGCCCCTTGGGATGATGTACTTTTATTTGAAGAATTTCTAAACGAAGAAGAAAGGATGATCCGCGATCAAGCCGCTTCCTTTTGTCAAACTGAGCTTATGCCCGGGATTTTGGAGGCCAATAGACATGAAGTTTTTGACAAAAACATTCTCGTAAAAATGGGTGAAATGGGGTTTTTAGGCCCGACAATTGAAGGGTATGGCTGTGCGGGCGTGGGATATGTTTCATATGGCCTTATTGCCCGCGAAGTTGAACGTATTGACAGCGGGTACCGAAGTGCCATGTCCGTGCAAAGTTCGCTGGTAATGTATCCAATTTACGCATATGGATCAGAGGAACAAAAAGAAAAATACTTGCCTAAACTTGCCAGCGCGGAACTGGTGGGTTGTTTTGGTCTTACGGAACCAAACTCTGGTTCAGATCCGTCAAGCATGCAAACCCGCGCCAAGTCTACAGACGGCGGTTATATTCTTAACGGTACAAAGATGTGGATTACCAATAGTCCCATTGCTGACGTTTTTATCGTCTGGGCAAAAGATGATGAGGGGGAAGTTCGCGGTTTCATTCTTGAAAAAGAGATGGACGGTTTAAGTGCGCCTAAAATTGAAGGGAAGTTTTCACTACGGGCCTCGATAACTGGTGAAATTGTTATGGAAGATGTTTTTGTTCCAAAAGAAAACATTCTTCCAAACGTAATAGGAATGAAAGGACCGCTTGGATGTCTTTCAAATGCGCGCTACGGGATTGCTTGGGGCGTCATCGGGGCCGCAGAGTTTTGTTGGCATGCCGCACGCCAGTATACACTCGACCGCAAACAATTTGGTAAGCCACTTGCGGCAAATCAGCTTATCCAGAAGAAGTTAGCGGATATGCAAACGGAAATTACCCTTGGTTTACACGGCTGCTTGCAAGCTGGTCGCTTACTGGATGATAAAAAATTATCCCCTGATGCCATTTCACTACTTAAAAGAAACAATTGCGGTAAATCACTTGATATCGCAAGAAATTCCAGAGATATGCACGGCGGCAATGGTATCGCGGACGAGTTTCATGTGATCCGTCACGTGATGAATTTGGAAGCGGTCAATACTTACGAAGGTACTCATGATGTTCATGCGCTTATTCTCGGGCGTTTACAAACGGGCATTAATGCTTTCTGAATAAAGCGTTAGAAAGTGCCTTGTAAGAATACTGAATATTCCCGCACATATTTCCACTGCCTGTTTTCAAGGCGGTTTAGGTCATCATAACGAATATGATCGTTATAAAACTTCAGATCAGTCGTAAATTTAAGCGGTGTAATATGTTCAAATCGGAAAATTAATTTTAGGTCGCTAAATATTTTGATTTCCGCAAAAGCTTCGTATAAATCGCCATTATAAGTGTTGGCTACCTGATTAATTTCATGACGAGAGCTATCGCTTTTAATTCTACCCTTAAATCCATAAGACAAATTCCAAGCCGTTACATCGTGGCGGAAATTGATGGTAACTTCATGTTCCGATTTCCATTTAAACGGCCTATGAACACCACTAAATTGATCGATAACATCAGTGTTTTCCCACGCGTAATCAACACTGAATACGGCTTCAGGAACGCCAATAAACCCTAAACGCAAATTACCCGTCGCTTTAATACCATACGATTCTGCGGTCGGAATGTTACCGGAAACTGATATTGGATCAATATTAACACGGGCAATTGGATTTCCATTTGCGTCAATAAAAGCCGTGAAATCCACCAATTCAATATAATCTTTGATATCGCGGTAAAAGACCTCCAGTTGAAGTGCCCCGCTATCATTTGGCAACCGATGCTCGTAAGCGAGGCTGTAGTTCCATGATTTTTCAGGGACAATTCCGGTATTTCCCAATCTTAAAATATCGTTGGTCGCGTCAAAGGTAGCAACGAAGTTTTGAAAATCCAACTGGCTCACTTTTTTCTCAACGGAGGCGCGGAGTTGATCATTTTCCGTAAAGTCGTACCGAAAATCAATACGCGGTTTTAGAAAACTGAAATTCTTGCTACGCTCAATGTTGGCCCCCGTAAGGGGAACGGACACAGAAGTAATTTTTGAGAACTCACCGGTAAGTGAACTTTGCAATACCATATTTGATGAAATATTATAGGTATGATTAGCGAAAATCTCATATCGGTTTTCTTTGACGGCGACGTCATCATTAACTTTTGTAACAAATGCCCCCATATCATAATCTTCGCTAATGAACATCTTATCAAAATTATTAGTGGCCGCTTCAACACCCACTTCGATAACCTGATCCTGCATAAATCCGTGTGTTAAAGACGTGCGAAGAATTTTTTCTTTCCTGACGCGATATTGATCGTTCCTAAAAAATGGCACGTCACCTGTGGTTAAGTTTTCTTCAAACAATTCCTGTTTATCAATCCGGTCGCGATTAGCGATAAACAATGTTTTCCATGAACCAATACCATCAATATTTCTGGTATAGTCGCCGCCAACTTCCCACTTTTGCGTCTTCTGGTCCTCATCCCAATTCTGCAATTCTCGTAGTTGATTAATGGTCTGCTTAAAACGGGGCTCTCGCTTCGTATATTTTCCTGGTTCAAACTGTCCGTTAAGACGAAGCTCATCACCATTCTCACCACTATATGTAATGTTTGCGTTAAATCTAAGATACTTGGTGATATTATCGGTATTTCGTCCCGCATCACCGGTTAAGACATTATTTGGTGTAAAAATTTTATCTAATCGATGTTCTATATGCTGGCTTTGCTTTGCCTCAACACCCAGGATATAATCTATATTTCCAAGTGATCCATTGCGTGAAATCTGGAAATCAGGTGAAAATACGTATGTTTCAGAATAGCGGCCACCAATTTTCCAGAAAGTACTCGATGTTGATGCACTTTCATCCATTACCACATTAACGACAAGGCCTTGACTTTGAACGTCTAAATCGCTGGATGCACCACGAATAATTTCGACACGTTGCACTTGCCCAGCAGAAATTCGCTGTAAAGTATCACTGATGTTATTGGCCTTACCAGACAAGCGTTTATTGTTAATCAGTATTTGATCGCCACCTGATCCAAAACCGCGCTCTTGTTGACCGCCTCGATTAGTACCACTACCGCCGGCGCGACGATTAGCATCCAATATTGCTTGAACTCCGGGTACCCGCTGAAGCATATCGAGCAACGTCACCGGATCATATTTAATGAAATAATCTTTGTCGTAAGTAACGACTGACTGGTCGCCCGAAACCGTTTGGCCCAACGCACTCGTTGACCCCATCGCTATAGAGCATAGTAACACGCTCATCAACAGCGGCTTGGACATCATTCAACCACCCTTCGTAAAGATGTTACTTTATATCAAAAGATTTTTAGTTATGCGAACTAATTTATTTCAAACAGTATCTTTATCATAATAGAGGCGAACCACATGCTCGGCTTCCGCAAAAAACAGCCAACGTTCCGCCATCATCCCACCCAAACAAATAAGTGCGATGAAAATAGCGATGGGAAATCCAATATAAAGTAACCCTGCTGGTAAAATAAAACCACATCCCAGCGCGAGCCAGCGCATGATAGCACGACGTGATTTACCAAGATTATATCCCATTTCACGCTCAAGATAATTTTTCTGAGAGTGAGCGGGCTCAAAAGGTTTTGCTTTACCAAAGTCAGGAAGGCCCAAGGCGCTTTCCCGCGTATATTTGCCGCGGTGTCTGTCAACATATATCCAGGTGATGATTTTTACGATAAGTGCGAGTATAAGCGTTGCGATAACAAGCTTATAATAAAGCCAGTCAGCAATCATAATATAAGCAACACCGCCGGACGAAATAGCATAAACCTGGTAACCGATGATCACCCACACATTGTGCCACGCAGGAATAGCTTTTAACGACGCATAAATCATACTGGTCGTAAATACGGTCGCTACCGCCCCAACCAATCCAAGAATAGCCATTGGCAAGATCAGAAACTCCATACCCAAAGAGAAATACTTTTCTCCACCAATAAAAACCATAGGACCGAAAGTAAGTATGGATAATATTCCTTCGCGACTGAGCCACGATGAGCGCCACTGGCTAAAAGCACGCCACGCTCGCTCCGGATGCCCCAAATGTAAAGTCGATGACAGAAGACCCGTCCCAACAAAGATTATTGATAACACTGTTCCGGCAATAATTTGAGTGTCATCGGGCGGTGTGCCGGCGATTAAAATAGCACACAGCCAGATAAACAAACCGTAGCCCATGCCGGAAAATGTTGTAAAAATAATAACTGATAATGCTGGATGCATGGCTCTATCCTGAAAAATCCAAAGTGGCCCATTTTAGCAGGGCGTCTTTCACAGTCGAAACTTTCTGATCGAGTTTCTTACCTTCATTATGTTCTCTTTTTTGGGGCGGCAAATATTGATTTACGGGTTTTGTGTCCATTTCGGGAAATAAGTCACGCGCATCATTTTCTGCCGCCAGAACGGACACATTAGATTTAGGATTTGCAAAATCGCCAAAATGACGGGCGCCGGCGGGACATGTTGAAACACATGACGGTACTCGTCGCTCTTCATCAATTGTTTCATCATATATTTTATCAACACAAAGAGTGCATTTTTGCATAACCCCTGCCGAAGTATCATATTCCCGCGCGCCATAAGGACAAGCCCAGGAACAAAGTTTACAACCAATGCAAACATCAGGGTTCACAAGCACGATACCGTCTTCGGCCCGCTTTAGGGATGCTCCCGTAGGGCATACAGTAACACAAGGTGCGTCTTCACAATGAAGACATGATTTTGGAAAATATACTGTACGATCTACCTCATTTTCCTTTTTAAATTCGTAACTATGAATACGGTTATACCAAACGCCGCTGGGATCATCGCCGTAAGGCTTTAAATCTTCCATCGGGCCAGTGATACCGCTGGTATTCCATTCTTTACAGTTCACTGCGCAAGCATGACACCCAACACAGATGTTAAGGTCGATCAAAAGTCCTAGCTTTTTATCTGTTTTTTCCGGAAGGCAAGTCATTCGGTAAGTTCCTTTTTAGTACCCAATGAACGCTCATATTCCTCAAAAGTCATATCCTTTTCAAATCCATATCTTAAGGTATCGGGTCGATCATGCTTCGTATGCGCCTTAAATTGATCAAATAATGGCACTGTTTCATCGTTTGATTGATCAGTGGCTTTTTCTATTTTTACCCGCGTATCAAACCACGCTCCCTGCCCCGTCACCGGATCAGAATTTGATCTAATTTCGCCATCATCACTCATCAAGTTTTCTGATATTACATGATTTAAAAGGAACGCTTTCTTATATTCAGGAGAATTTTCGTCGAGTGCCCATGCACCGCGACGCTTTCCAATGGCGTTCCAAGTCCAAACCGTTCCTTCGTTCAGGCCGTTCATATACTTAACTTGCACTTTTACTTCACCGTGAGGACTTTTCACCCAAACCCAGTCCAAGTCTTCAATATCGTTGTTTTTGGCCCAGTTACCGTTCACATATAAATAATTACGAGACGTAATTTGCCGCAGCCATGCATTTTGGCCGCCCCACGAATGATACATATGTGCTGGGCGCTGCGTGAGTGCGGAAAGTGGATATTCATCGCTATTATTGTCAACATGTTCTTGCGGCGCGTACCAAGTAGCAACAGGATTAAAATATTTCTTTATACGCTCTTTTGCATGATCGGGAGGTACATGATCGCCGTACCCGTCGGCCGCTAAATGAAATTTTTGCAACATTTCGTTATACATATTAAGTACGATAGGCTCCGGCGAGCCCATCCAACCCATTTTCGTGGCCGTTTCCAGATAGGCCTGATTGGCGAAGCGGTTATACTGCTCCTCTTCTTTAAGCTGGAATTCCCAGTAACACCCATTATCGACATATTTCTGTAACTGGTCCGGATTTGGTTCACCTTTGCCTTGGCTTTTGCCGTCCTTGCCGCGCCAACCTGATAACGGCCCAACGCCGGGAGCCCTTTCGTGGTTTGCCAGATAATCGCTGTAACCGCCGGGATAAAGCGCGTTCCCATCTTCATCGACCATGCCGGCCAGCCCAAGGCGCGCGCCTAGATCAAGAACCACATCTTGGAAAGGCCGCACATCCCGATCCGGTTCAATTACGGGTTGGCGAATTGAATCCGCGGCTGCCTCCGCCGTGCCGATCGGCCGGTCAAGCATTGATATAGCATCCCACCTTTCAAGATATGTTGTATCCGGCAAAATTAAGTCAGCGTACGGAACTGTTTCAGAATAAAATGCGTCCGAATATATAATATAGGGAATTTTATATTCATTGGTCTCCGGGTCTTTATCAGTCATATATTTAATGGCATTTTTGACGTTCATCGAAGAATTCCACGCCATATTCGCCATATACATCATGAGAACATCGACTTTATACGGGTCCCCCGCCCAGGCATTATGAAGTGCCATATGCATCATACCGTGGATGGCAAGCGGATATTCCCATGAGAAAGCTTTATCAAGTCTGGTGGGTTCGCCGTTCTTATCGACAGCCAAATCTTCTGGACCTGCTGGAAAGCCAAGTGGCTCCAAAGCCAATGATCCAAGAGGCTGCGCGGAAGCTTTAGCCATTTTTTTGTGTGGCGGACAAGGCCGGGGAAACGGCGGTTTATAACGAAATGAACCCGGACCATCTATGGCACCAAGTAACATTTGAAGCATATGTAGCATTCGGCATGTTTCAAAGCCGTTTTTATGGGCCGCTATTCCGCGCATAGCGTGAAACGAAACCGGTCGACCGATGACTTGATCATGCTTATTACCGTAACTATCCGTCCACGGCATATCGATGACAATTTCCTCACTGAACGCGACCTGAGCCATTTCCGCCGCTATGCGCTCTATATCTTCTGCGGCGATACCCGTTTGTTTTTCAACTTCACTTAATTTATATTTGTCGCATAGAAATTCTTTGATAACGTGCTGAAAAGCCGGGACCGCCTTTGTGCCGTCATCAAGCGTATATTCGCCGACCATTGCTGGTTTAGTTTTCCCCACCCTCATAGGAGTAATTTTATTTTCATTGGTGTCAAAGCAAAGCGGTGTGCCGTCGCCGTCGCGCGCAAATAAGCCGTGATAAGCTGCTCCTGGGTTATCAATTACAAGCCACGGGCTGTTGGTGTATCGCGTTAGAAATTGCCAATCAATTTTTTCTGCTTTTAGAAGCTCTGCGATAAGCGCACCAATGAATAAGCCGTCTGTACCCGGGCGGATACTCAGCCATTCATCAGCGATGGCAGCGTAACCCGATTGCACAGGATTAACAGAAATATATTTGGTCCCTTTACGTGATTTGATGGTCCCAATACCTTTTTTGATGGGGTTTGAATCGTGATCTTCAGCTACACCAAACATCATGAAGTATTTTGTTTTGTGCCAGTCTGGTTCACCAAATTCCCAAAAGGATCCGCCAATTGTATAAAGACCTGCGGCCGCCATATTCACGGAACAAAAACCTCCGTGTGCGGCGTAATTATGAGTGCCGAATTTTGCTGAGAACCATCCCGTAAGCGCTTGACTTTGATCGCGGCCGGTGAAAAATGCTAATTTTTTTGGGTCCTTTTCACGAACCTTTCGCAGTTTCTCCGTCGCTATTTCCATGGCTTCATCCCAGGAAATTTCCTCGAATTCACCACTTCCGCGCGGACCAATTCTTTTCATAGGTGCAGTCAGTCGAGCGGGGGAATAATGCTGCATTATACCTGCTGAACCTTTGGCGCAAAGCACCCCTTTATTTACGGGGTGATTTGGGTTCCCTTCGATATATTTAATGCGGTTATTTTTTAAGTGAACATTGATACCGCAACGACAAGCACACATATAGCAAGTTGTTGATTTTACTTCCGTTTCATTGATTTTTTGCATAAATTAAAATACCGAAATTTTTATTATTGATACCCGCACAAATATATCGAATTCATTAACTGAATTTAACTCGTGCTATAATTTTAAGAGAAGCTAACACAGAATAAGTAGAAATATTTTTTATTTTTGAGTATTTTCGATAAATCTTTAGCATCTCTTTTCAAAATCTGGCTCTAAATAGCATATTTCGTTGTAAATTTAAGGGATTTTTGGAAATAAATAATTGTTATGTTATTACGTTACAAAATTTCGATTGACTTTCATTTTTAAAGAATGTATTCACCTCAAACATAAGCATATCGTTATGTATCATAAAATTTACTTAGGAGACCATCGTGGTTCTTTCAAAAACTTCGTTAATCGGCTTAACACTTGCAGCGCTAATGTCTACTATAACGGTGGCTCAGGAATCCGTTACAGACGGTAATTCCTCGACTGTTACCTATCAAGGCGATTACTTTACTGAATTTAAGCCTGTGACACTTCATGATATGCTTCGTAGTGTACCCGGAACTGCCGCGCTGCTTGCGCAAGCGGACGAGGAACTCGCTGGTCGGCGTGTTCGTGGTTTTGGTTCAAGTGGTGATCAGATATTAATTGATGGTAAAAGAATTGCCGGTAAAACAAACTCACTTGGTCTTCAGCTTAAAAGAATACAGGCGACATCAGTGAGTTATATAGAACTTATCCGTGGCACAAAAGCGGGCCTTGACGTTCAATCGGAAGGCCTGATCATTAACGTTGTGCTTAGGGAAAGCGCATCAAAATCAAATACAACTTGGACTGTCGGCGGCGAATATGCGGACGGCGGGCAGTTAAACCCGCTCGCAAAAGTAAACCATACAGGTGAAATTGATAATCTTAAATACACATTGGGAGTTGATTTCGCACTGGAAGAAACAAGAAGGGCGTTTGAAGATGAATTCTTTTTTGCAAATGGTACACAGTTTCAAGACAACAGCCTAACCAGCGTTCGTGACAGAGAAAAAATATTCATTAATGGCGGTATCGAATATAACGCGAGCAACGGTGATATTTTTCGTCTAAATGGCCAGATCGAATTTGATGACCAGGATACTGTTGAAATTGATAATCGAAATAACCTACTGGACAATTCTGAAAGGGTAGCTGGCGTTCCATTAGATTTTTCTGCGGGCGACTCTTTCTTACTTGATAGAAACTTTGATCATGACCCACTCCATTGGGAAATCGGAGGTGATTACCAGCACCGCTTCGATAGTGCTGGCCTATTAAAAATCCTGTTTGTTGTTAATGACGGCAAACATGATTTTGATACAACTTTCCGATCCGCAACAAACGGAGCGGAACTGGCAAATTTGGCCGGAAATTTTGCAGAACGTGATCATAGTGAAAAAATTATACGGTCCTCACTAATCAATACATTCGCAGAAGTACACACTGTTGAAATTGGCGGAGAGGCGGCGATCAATAAAGTACGAGTTAGTAATTTACCAAGGGCTGTGGACGACAGCGAAAACCTGATTGACGTAACCGCGTCACAAAGCGACACTGGAATTAAAGAAGTTCGCTTTGAAGGATTTGTCAGTCATAACTGGTCTATCGCCTCAGATATATCCCTTCAAAGTTCATTGAATGCCGAATATTCAGAAATTTCACAAAATGACAATATTAATACAGCCACGCCGGAATTCAGCCGCGATTTCTTTTACCTAAAGCCGCGCTGGAATCTTCGCTATGATGTTGACACGCAAAATCAGATCCGCGTGACTGTTGAACGGAAAATCAGCCAACTTGACTTTGGAGCTTTCGGTCAAAGTTTTGATCTCGAGGACGGCGAAGTCGATGGTGGCAACGGTGAACTTGTTCCGGAAGATCGTTGGGAATTCTCAGTCGCCTATGAAAACCGTTTTGCCGATGACCAAGGTTCTATATCCGTCAAAGGTTTCTATAACGCAATCCGCGACCACATAGCGAAAATCGGAGTTTTCTCCGGCTTACCTCCGATACCAGATAACATTAACCAGGTGGCTACTATTTCGGTACCGGGCAATATCGGTAACGCCAAAGAATATGGTGTTGAAGTGAACGGTAACTGGCGCCTGAAGGCTATTGATCTTCCCAACGCTATTATTACAGCCAAATATATTTTGCGTGAAACAGAAACAACTGACCCGTTCTTGATGATAGAGCGCCCGATTGAATATAAACAAAAGCACGAATGGTTGGTTAACTTCCAACATGACCTTACGGAAACAGGCACTTCTTATGGTTTCAGCGTCACTAATAAGGGTCCTCAGGGCCCGGCAGGCGGCACTATTGGTTTTAGAACCGATGTCAGAGAACAATGGGAACAAACTATTGAACCCAGAGCCAGCGCATATGTTGAGCAAAAAATATTCGGTGATTTAAAACTTCGATTTGACGTTAAAAATATTTTCAAAGCAAAAAGCGGTTGGGATAGACTCAGGTATACAGGAAATATTTCTCTAAACAATTTAGCCTTTAATGAAATTCGTGAAGCATCACGTGCCCGAGTTTTCAAATTATCCCTTCAAGGTTCATTCTAATATCTAAGTAATATATTCTTCTAAAAAGGAGGCCAGATTAACAAATGTTAATCCGGCTTTTTTTGTGGCTTTGCTTTACTAAACAATTTTCTTAAACCATACTGTCTTTCTTCAACAATAATTAGGATAATTTGGTTTATGCACCTCTTTCTAGCAATCGTACTTTTATTTATTTCATCTACGACATTCGTTTTCGCACAGAATGCTCAGGTTATAACTGTCATAAAATCGGCAACCCTCGAAGAAACGGCAAGAAAAGCAGAACAAGATAAAATTATAGATATTGCCGTAAAGCATGTGGAAGCACCCGGCGGGAACATCGGTATTGGCGTACTCCATAGACCCGTTATGAAATCTGAGGGTGCTATTAGTGCAATATTGCACCACAATCAGTCAGAAGTATACCGTATCATGGCTGGCAAAGGCACGCTTGCTACAAGTTCCAATATGACGGAAGTCAGGCCACTTGATCCAGTTGGCTTTACTGTTATCAATCTAACCGGACCTAGCGATTTTGGTAAAATTGTTCATGTCGAAAATAGTCAAACGGTTTCCAAAGGAGACATTGTCATTATACCAGCTGGGATCGCCCACGGGTTCAGTGAAATTACCAAGGCAATTGATTACATGGTCGTAAGGATTGACCCAGACAAGTTAGTTGCCCTAAAATAAATTCAAATCATAAAAGGGAGAATGAATATGCGAATATTACTCGCGATGGTATTGATTTACCTGCCATTTAACGCAGCTGTGAATGCGCAGGACAACGATAGAATCGAAGCACTCAAAGCCGAAGTTACACAAAAAGTTGACGACAACAAGAAAATGGTACAGGAAATCGTCGATAGCTTGTTTAGCTTTTCAGAGCTTGGATTTCAGGAATATGAAACTCAACGCTACGTCGGTGATTTGTTGGAAAGTAACGGTTTTGAAGTTGAAAAAGGGGTGGCAGGTCTTCCTTCTGGATTTTGGGCCACTTGGGGTTCCGGACATCCCATTATCGCCTTGGGAACAGATGTAGACGGTATTCCCAAAGCATCACAAAAACCGGGCGTTGCATATAAGGAACCTCTTATCGAAGGAGCCCCTGGCCACGGCGAAGGTCATAATTCAGGCATGGCCGTGCTTATAACCGCGGCACTCGCTCTACAAGATGTTATGAAGCGCGACGATATACCTGGAACGATTGTTATTTGGCCCGGGATCGCTGAAGAATTACTTGCCGGAAAAGCTTTTTTTACCCGCGAGGGGAAATTTGAAAACGTGGATGCGGTTCTGTTTACCCATGTTGGTAGCTCCAGTGCCGTAAGTTGGGGTCAAGCGCGCGGTACAGGACTTATTTCTGTCGAATATACATTCAAGGGTGAAAGTTCCCATAGTGCCGGTGCGCCTTGGCGGGGTAAAAGTGCGCTTGATGCGGTCGAATTAATGAATGCGGGATGGAACGCACGACGCGAACATCTTCACCCGCTTCAACGATCCCATTACATTATTTCTGATGGCGGCGATCAACCTAATGTCGTGCCACAAACAGCATCAGTTTGGTATTATATCCGGGAAATGACAGCGGAAAATATTCTGGAAAATTACGATAAACTTAATAAAACTGCAGACGGCGCAGCACTTATGACAGACACAACCGTTTCGCATCGGGTCGTTGGCGGCGCATGGCCACGGCATTACAATAGACCAATGGCGGAAGCGGTTCAGAGCAATATTGAAGCCGTTGGTATGCCCGATTGGGATGAGAAGGATCAGGTTTTTGCAAAGGCGGTGCAGATACTTGCCGATACCGAGCAAAAAGGGCTTGATACGGAAGTTAGCGAGATTAGGGCACCATCAGAATATCCGGTGAGCGGCGGATCAGATGATATTGGTGATATTTCGTGGCTCGTGCCAACGATCACCTTAAATTACCCCGCAAATATTGGCAATCTTGGTGGTCACAACTGGCGCAATACTATTGCCATGGCGACGCCAGTTGCCCACAAAGGATCAATTGTAGGTGCCAAAGTAATTGCCCAAACAATGGTTGATCTATTGCTTAAACCGGAGCTCCTTGAAGAGGCACATACATATTTCAATGATGTACAGTTGGCCGACACAACTTACGTGCCTTTCATCAGTGCTACTGAGAAACCGGCGATTGAGAAAAATGTAGATATTATGGCCAAGTTCAAACCCGAGCTGAAAAAGCTTTATTATGATGCAAGTAGATATGACACATATTTAGAGCAGCTTGGGATCACCTACCCTACGTTACCGGAAGAATAATCGTTTCTGAAAAAAATCAGAAAAAGGCGGCTTATTCAGCTGCCTTTTTTTTCAATTTGTTATTAACAAAATAAAGTAATGTTCCCAGCGCAACAAATCCGGCTAAATATTGCCAGTTAAGCGTTTGCGACTGGGTCATCGCGAACACACAAACGGATAGCCCAATAATAGGTATGATAAAACCCCCGGGTACCTTTAGTGCTTCTTTTGCGGTTTCGGGATCGGCGTTTTTTCTCACCCTGGGAAGCGCAAGGATGCATATAGAGTACCCGATCATTCTGGCAAGCGTACCTGCTATCGCGAGGTAGACAAAGGTTCCGGAAATCGCCAGCACAAATACAAACAACGTCTGAAAAATAACCGAATTTGCAGGTGTGCTGTATTTTTTATGTACTTTACCAAACCACATTGGCAGTAATCCGTAGTGAGCCATTCCAAAGGTTGAACGAGACGCAAAAATAGCAATCCCGGCGACATTACCCAAAATTGAAAAAATAGCTGTCATAATGATAATGACGCCACCAACCGGCCCAATCAGGCTATTACCTAAGCCGATAAGAGGCGAAGCAGCATCAATATCAGGAGCAACCGTGACATATACAAGTTGAAGTAGAAAATAAATAAGTGTCACGGCAATAAACACTGTGAGCAACGCGCGCGGAATATTTTTCTTAGGATTCTTTGTTTCACCTGCGGATGCCAATACTGATTCAAATCCTGTAAAGGCGAAGAAAATAAGCAAAATAACTGCCCCGGCATCATCAAACTGAGGCATTTCAGGCGGCAACATATTTTCTGGCGCAAGATATTGCACACCAAGAAGGATCACTAAAAAAATGGGAATAAGTTTCAGAAAGGTCAGCACATTTATTGCCTGAATGGCTTTTTTTACACCGAGTATGTTGATTACCGCTAAACCGCCGACAAGTACAAAAATCATGATGTTTCGAATGAGCCCGACAGAAGCGCCATCCCACAGGTAAGCCGCATAATCAAATAAAAGGTTGATATTTGCAGCGAACGTCGCAACACGGCCAACATAAAATAACCACCCGGTTTGAAAACCGAGGAGTGGCCCAAATGCATTCGTTACATAAACGACAGGTCCACCGGTTGTGCTAAAATAGCTGGATAGCACTGCAAACGGCCAAACAACTGTAAGGATAAGAATACCAAAAATGATGAATAACGGGGACTAAACGTACCCGCCACTTCTGCCAATCTTCCTGGCAATCCGAATATACCTGCACCAATTATCCCATTTAACACAAGAAAGCTCGCTGCAAGCATCCCGATGTCACGTTTTAATTTTGCGTCATTATTTTCCATGTTCACACTGAGTTCCAGTTACTCGGTTTAGTCACTTTTGGACACTCTCTTATTGGCAAAATAGAGCGCGCTACCGATCGCCACAAATAGGGCAGTATATTGCCATGACAGAAATGTTGACTGTGTCGCGGCAAAAACTGTCACAACAAAACCGATAGCAGGGATTAGGTACCCGCCCGTCAATCTGGTCGCCGTTTTGAGTGTTTCGGCATCTGCTTTTTTTCGAATAATAGGCAATGCCAACATACATATCCCATAAGCAATCATCCTGGATAAAGTGCTCGCAATAGCGAGATATACAAAAGTGCCAGAGATCGCAAGTAAGAACGAAATCACACCAAGGAAGATAACTGAATTTGCAGGTGTATTATATTTGTGATGAACTTTGCCAAACCATTTCGGTAACGAACCTTCCTCAGCCATCGCAAATGTCATTCGCGGCGCGGCGATAATAATACTTGTTGCATTACCAGGTATCGAAAATATCGCCGCGATAATGATAACTACGCCACCAATTGGACCCGCAAGAATTTCCGCCATTTCAACAAGCGGAGCATCACCCCCGCCTTCGGTGACGACATTCACATATGTGAGAACGACCATAAAATATATGCCGGTGATAATAAGAACCGTACTGATCAACGCTCGAGGAATTGTTTTTCTTGGGTTTTTGGTCTCCCCAGCGGTTACCAATACTCCTTCAAAGCCAATGAACGCATATAGAATAAGCAGTACAAGTCCACCGGTATCATCCATTGTTGGGAAATCCGTTGGCAACACACCTTCAGGTGTCAAATACGGAACCGAAAGCAGTATTAAAACCAAAACAGGTAATGTTTTAAAGAGTGTGATTACATTAATTGCTTTGATTGCCTGTTTAATCCCCATTACGTTGATTATCGTCAGGGAGCCAATAATGATGAAAAACATGACGCCCCTGATTAATTCACCTGATAGACCATCCCAGAAATAAGCTGCATAATTAAAAAGTACGTTAATGTTAGCTGCCGTCGCTGCGCAGCGGCTAATATAAAGAAGCCATCCCGTTTGAAAACCAATCAAGGGACCAAATGCACGATTGGCATAGGCCACTGGTCCACCGGTTTTACTAAAATAACTCGCTATAACGGCGAACGTCCAAACAATACTGAGCATCAAAGCGCCCAAAATAACGATCAACCAAGGGCTAAAGACCCCCGCTTTTTCAGCCACCCTTCCTGGCAAGCCAAATATCCCGGCTCCAATCACACCATTTAAAACCAAGAACCCCGCGGCGAGCGGGCCAATATCGCGCTTCAGCTTGGCATCATTGCCAGGCCCTTCAACATCGTTGTTCATACAATTCCCTAATTTTGTGAATTATTTTTTTATTTATTATTTTGATAACCATAGTAAATTTACCGTCATAAATATAACAAAATATATTTTAACTTTAACTTTAGATTTATTCCCATAATATAGGATCTCGATTTTAACACAGGATAAAATGAATTTATGTCTATAGGAATGGTGCATAGAAAAGAGCTGCAAAAGAGACGCAATAGACGTATTTGGGGACTGGTTAAATTTCTTCTCGTTGTCGGACTTTGCAGTGGTGTCGGATATTATGGATACCAGATAGGCATTTCATTTGCCGAAGCTGAGGTTTTAAGGTGGAAATCAAGTTATGAAAGCCAGGTTGCAGAAAATGATAAGCTCAAAATTGAGTTGGGAAAAGATAAAGCGACTGTTGATCAACTTTCACAACTTTTACCGAACGATGAAATTAGGCAGCTGATTGGCGTCGTTACTCGAAAAGCAAATGATGGTGTTGAGCTTAGTCGTATGGAAAACATAATCAGCGGCATTACGAAAGATGCCAAATGTTCTGGCGAAATCGATACTAAGCGGTTTATTGTACTTACCCCTGTTTCAACAGAAGATGCTTCAACTGTCAGTTTTTATAGAGGCCTTATTACTTTAGCGGGAACGGGTGTCCCCAGCTTGAATGAAAATGGCAGCCCCGAAGCGTGGTTCGATCCAACCAATGAAGTGACGGTCAATTTTATGATACAAAATGGCGACCAGCAAAAAGTCAGCGGCACGCTTCCTCTATATCACAGTGTTATTACGGGAGGTTCGGAATACCGTTTTAGCATCACTGCGGGAAGAACGAGTTTTGTTGACGCGAGCGTCCAGCAATGTGACCTTTAAGTAAATCGCATATAGTTAATTCAGCGATCATCAGGCTCCACAGCGTCGTTGGGATCGGCATCATCCAACCATTCTTGTACCGCTGGGTGCATCACTATTGCATCGCAATACTCTTCCAATATTTCGGGCAATTTTACCTGATAGCTTTTAAAGCGAAAAACGACAGGTGCAAACATCATGTCCGCAATAGAATAAGAGCCAAATAAGAATGGCCCTTTGCCACCGTATTTCGATCGACAATCCATCCAAATATCAATCACACGTTCAATATCTTTTTTCAAGTCGTCCGAAACTTCCGGAGTATTAAATTGACTATGACATGCCATGGGCATGACTGAGCGCAACGAAACAAATCCCGAATGCATTTCTGCTGAAACACACCGCGCATGTGCCCTCGCGCTAATGTCATCTGGCCAAAATGATTTTTCAGGATAAAGATCATTTAAATATTCCCCGATGGCCAAACTATCCCATATATATTGCTCATCATGTTTAAGGGTTGGGACCTTGCCTGTTGGCGTTAACAGGTCTAATTTCTTTCTATCAATTGTTGGCCTTAGTAAAATAAGAACTTCATCAAATTCAACACCCGCATGTTTTAAAGCAAGATAACCCCTGAGTGACCACGTGGAGTTATTTTTATTTCCAATATATAAAGTGAAATTTGACATTTATGTATCCCAACAAATAATAATTCTGATATTACTATGCGAAGATAAACTACATTAAGAGGAATTCAAGTGTTCAATCACGTCAAATGCGAAGATGCTAATTATATCAAATCAGGTTCACATAAAAATGCGGCCTCTATTCGCCTTGTCAAGAAAAAGGACCTTTCGAGTTGGCGAAAAACCCTTAACAACGAGCAAAAAGCATGGCTAAAATTAAATAAGTTTGAGGCCAACAGAGAAGAAGTATTAATATTCGCGAACGCTTTAGGGGCCATAGAAATGGTGGCGTTAGGACTGGGTTCAAACGAGATTGATCCATGGGTTATCGCTAAATTAGCAGCAAACCTGCCAAATGGAAAATATTACTTTAAAAATGAACTGAAAGATCAAGAGGCGAATTTAGCGGCATTCGGTTGGGCAATGGCCCACTATAACTTTGACCATTATTTAAAAGATAAAAACAAAAATAATAAAGTCCTGTTCGTTCCTAAAAATTGTGATCTCAACCGCGTCAATAGTCAAGTAAGAGGTACTACTCTGGTTCGGGACCTGGTTAATATGCCGACCTGTGATCTAGGGCCAAATGAGCTTGAGGATGTTGGCGTTGATCTCGCAAAAGCATTCGGCGCAGAAATTTCTGTAACAACAGGTGATGATCTTCTTACAAAAAGTTTAAACACAATCCACGCTGTCGGACGCGCAGCGGAAAAAGAACCCCGGTTAATTGATATAACTTGGGGTGATGAAAAGCATGCAAAAGTTACCTTGGTCGGTAAAGGCGTCTGTTTTGACACAGGCGGACTTGATATTAAACCTTCCGGGGCAATGCTTACGATGAAAAAAGATATGGGCGGTGCAGCACATGTTCTGGGTTTAGGACAAATGATTATGGAAAGTGGTCTCAATATTCGTCTTCGAATATTGATTCCGGCAGTAGAGAATAATATCGCCGGCAATGCCTTTAGGCCCGGAGATATTATTACAAGTTACGAAGGGACAACTATCGAAGTCGGTAACACGGACGCAGAAGGCAGGCTGGTTTTATGTGATGCTTTGGCGCTTGCTAGCGAAGAAAATCCTGATCTGATAATTGACTTTGCGACGTTAACGGGGGCGGCGCGTGTCGCACTCGGTGCGGATGTGCCACCTTTTTTCACCGACGACGAGCAATTAAATATTGATCTACCTAAATACTCGTTGGAAGAACACGACCCCCTTTGGCCGTTACCTCTATATGCGCCATATAAAAAACTATTAAGCAGTCCTGTGGCAGATCTTAATAATGTCGCAAGTTCAGGATTTGGCGGTGCAATTACAGCAGCTTTGTTTTTAAAACATTTTGTAGGCGACAACATTCCCTGGATCCATTTTGATGTGTATGCCTGGAACGCCAGTGCAAGACCCGGACGCCCCAAAGGAGGAGAAGCGATGGGAATTAGAGCTATATTTGAATATTTAGCCAATAAATACAAAGCATAACCAGTGTTCAAATTAAATAATGAGTTGATAAATCTATCATTACTTGGCAGTATTTATCCACAATTATAGTTAAGCGGATGGGATATGGAGTTTGAATTAAGTGGTCATGCGGGACTTCGTTTGTGGAAACAGACGCTGACAAATACTGTTCTAAAGAAGGGACCGGACCTAACAACAAGGCAGCTCACGGTATTGCTGACCGTTTATTTGGAACCAAAGAAACATACTATTAGGGGTCTGGCAGCAGCCATAGCAGTTTCTAAACCGGTTATTACACGCTGCATTGATAGCTTAAGTATACTCGGTTTTTTAAAAAGAGTGCGAGACGAAGATGATAGAAGAAGTGTCTTTATTCAGCGCACTGTAAAAGGGGCAGTTTTTCTGACCGACTTTGCTGAGATGATCGAAAATTCGAACGATGAAATTAACGATTAAAGTCAGATTTAGGTTTGTCAATAAAAACATTTGGATTTGGAAATGGAAACAGTGGAATTAGATAAACGAATACATGCCTATCGCGATGATATTGCGAATATAGCGTTGAAAGAAGATGTAATGGCTGAAAACTATGTTGCTGGTGAACAATACCAGACAGCCTCCGGCATTGCACCCCTCTTTAAAATGCCGGATCACTCTACTCCACTAGCCAGCCAGCTCTTATACGGCGAATATTTTAACGTCTTTGAAATCAAGAATGGGTGGGCTTGGGGCCAGTCATTAAAAGATAACTATGTAGGATATTGTCCGATTAATAACTTAACCCCTGACTTACACAGCATTACTCACCATGTCAGTGCGTTAAGCACACATATATATCCAGAACCCGACCTCAAATCCCATCCCATGGATCTCGTGCATTTAATGTCCGGTGTTTCGGTCATAGATGAAAAACAAACAAACGGGTTTATCCCGCTCGCCGACGGCAATTGGATATTTGCCACTCATATCGCAAAAGATTTTGGCAATGATCCGGTATCGGAAGCCCTTAAATATCTTTATACGCCCTATCTTTGGGGTGGTAGAAGCAACGCAGGCATTGACTGTAGCGGACTTATTCAATTGGCTTTTGCTTCCGTTGGTATAAGCGTGCCTCGCGATTCAGATATGCAAGAAGAACAGTTTGGAGACCCACTGGATGACGATCAGGAATTAATGCATGGCGATATCGCCTTTTTCCCGGGACATGTTGGCTTCATGTTAGACGACATGCATCTTTTACACGCAAATGCGCATCATATGCGGGTGAGTATTGACCCTCTCAGAGAAGTCATAGATATAGTCAGTTTTCAAACCGACAAACCACCGCTTACTTGTATTAAACGGTTAGGTACGAACACATAAAAAAGCCGCTGAACTTTATCCAGCGACTTTCAAATTAAAATATCCGAAAGATCACATTGTATCTGGCATTGCCTCAGCAGCGTCTTCAACCACTTCTTCGACAGCAGCGACAACAGGCAAATCCATTGGCGCGTCGGAAAGTGAGCGTAAGTACAAGATTACAGATGCACGGTCAGATGCTTTTTTAAGACCGGCAAATACCATTTTATTCTTAGGGATCGCGTTTTTTGGCTTCGTCAGATAGGTGTTCAAAAATTCATAAGTCCATGCGCCTTCCACAGCGAGCATAGCATCTGAATAACCAAAGTCAGCCTTTGTCGCTATATCGTTTCCAAGCACACCATATAAATTAGGGCCAATCTTCTTGGCACCACCGTTATCAACCGTGTGGCATGCAGCACATTTCTTAAAGACCGACATGCCTTTTTCTATGTTAGCTGTTTGCATCATTTCAGCAATTGTTGGCCCTTCTTCCATTACAACATCTGCAACAGACGCAGAAGCAACAGAGGCAACATCAATTGGGTATGCATTTGCGGCCATTGGGTCTTGATGGAAGATAACTTCTGAAAGGTTGTTAAGGCCGAGCACGAAAAGCAATGCCATTAAAACACCCATTGCTACTTTATTCAGATCATGTGAATTCACGGTAAATCCCCGTCACAATTAATGTTAATTAAAAAAAAGAGCTAAGAATAACTTCAAAAATTCAGAATCGTGGCTCTTAACGTTGTTTACTATGTACAGATATTTTTCTTATCCGACAAGAGTGATTTAAACATAAAGTTATTAAATATCCTTAATTTTTACCAAAAAAATTATCTTTTCTCTTCCATTGACAGAATCTGCCTAAAAATGAATACTGCCGTCATATTTGGAGAATAACAAAAATGACCGATACCGACACTGAAAATTTGATCTCGTTTCAAGGCGAGCGGGGTGCCTATTCCAACATCGCAGGTAAAGCATTATTTCCTGACATGACCGTTATTCCGTGCCGTACGTTTGAAGATGCACTTGCCGCTGTAGATGAAGGAAAAGTCAAATATGCGGTAATCCCAATTGAAAATAGTGTTGCAGGGCGGGTAGCTGACATTCATTATTTAATACCCCACTCCAACTTACATATAATTGGCGAATATTTTTTACGAATAAATCATAATTTACTTGTTGTGCCTGGAACAAAGCTAGAAGAATTAAAGGCCGTTCGCAGCCACGAGCAGGCACTTGGGCAATGCAGACGCAACCTCGATAGTTGGGGCATCAGGCGCGAAGTATTTGCCGACACAGCAGCAGCGGCTAAACATGTCGCGGAGTTAGGTGATCCAACCATCGGGGCCATCGCTTCGTCCTTAGCCGGCGAAATATACGGTTTGCAAACGATTAAGAAAGATATCGAAGATGCGAGCCATAACACGACACGATTTGTAGTATTTTCCAGAGAACCACTTGAAAATCTAACCGATGATACACCGACAATGACATCTTTTATTTTTCAAGTTAGAAACACACCTGCCGCGCTCTACAAAGTGATGGGCGGCTTTGCAACAAACGGTGTTAACATGACGAAACTTGAAAGTTATCAGTTGGGCGGCGCGATAAGTGCTACACAGTTTTACGCCGATATCGAGGGCCACCCATCCGAAAAAGGCGTTCAGAACGCATTCGAAGAATTAGACTTTTTCACAAACGAGTTTCGGATATTAGGAAGTTACCCGCAATCACAATATAGAATAGATAAGCGCGGCTGAGTAACATTACGGGACAATTTCAAAATTATTTTTGAAATTGTCTGCACCTTCGCCACTGACATTAACGTGAAGTTTTTTATATTCTTCAAATAAATATTCTATCTTCTTTGGAAATCATGCTCTGCGTTTTCGAAAGTAAAATTTGATGAAGAGAAACATAGCAGCAGAAAACAATATATGGTTTGCTTAATCAACTTGGTCTTTTATCCAGGTTTCCAATAAATGATATTCCAGCAAATGACGGGCGATGGCTAATCTTTCAGGTACCCTAAACTGATCATTACCCCCTTCATCCAATACTTCTTGAAGGACTTTTTTATCAAACCACTTGGCGTCTTCCAGTTCATCATTATCAATATTTATATCTTCATTTAGTGCTTCGCAGATCGTCCCGATCATTAATGACGATGGAAATGGCCAAGGTTGGCTTTTAATATAATCAACTTTACCTACTTCAATACCTGCTTCTTCCCATACCTCGCGGCGGACTGCTTCTTCTATGGTTTCTCCGGGCTCCATAAATCCTGCGAGGGCAGAATACACCCCAGGCAAGAAGTGAGGACTGCGCCCGAGAAGGCATTTATCACCCCTTACAACCATCATGATGACAACCGGATCGACGCGTGGGAAATGCTCTGTTTCACATTCGCCACATAATCTTGAATGTCCGCCTTTTATACAATTGGTTTTTGCGCCGCAATTCGCGCAGTAATTATGACGCGTGTGCCAGTCAAGTAGCATTTTTCCCTTTGCCAGCAACGAAGGCATACCGGAAAAGCCATTTGCCGCTATTTCCCGCGCTATGGTTCTTAGATCAACATATTTTCGGTTCGTGTGTTCTTCAATCACATTAGTGACCTCAGCTGCAAAATATGTGAAGTTTTCGTCTTTACCCAAAAAAACATGATTTATGACATCAATCTCGGAAAGATTAAAATAACAAGGCTCTAACCCTGCCGATACGTCCATCATCGGACTTCCGTCACGATAAATTATAAAACGTGTGCTATCTGCCCGAAACATTGAATTAAGTATTTTTTCGTTACCCCTTAATTCGTCAAGGGGGTCAATAGGATAACCTGCAAAAACGCACGGATCTTTATGGAACATTTATACTTCCTTAAAAGAGAGAAAATGCCACATTTATTAATCCGTGACCAGAACATAAATTGATGATAGGAAAAATCTTCTTGAATTATTATATGAAAAAGATCATATAGAGCGCGAGAGGTTGGCGGACAGTTTACTCGCTAATCCGGCCAGGCCCGGAAGGGAGCAACCGTAACGAGATCGCTGGGTCGTTCAACCTCTCACTTTTCTTTAAAAAAACATTTTTTTCTACATCCCCTATAGCAATCGTGCTGCACTAATTTTATAGTCATCCCATGACTGATTCATTTGCGCATTAGGACACTAATTTTTATGTCAGAATTAAACGATAAAGACGAACACTATAAAGTACTTGCCCGCAAATATAGGCCTCTCGATTTCGCCGAACTCATCGGCCAGGATGCCATGGTACGAACTTTGTCAAATGCGATTGAAACGGGACGCATTGCGCATGCTTTTATCTTAACAGGTGTCCGTGGAATTGGTAAAACTACGACGGCACGAATCATCGCCAAAGCACTTAATTGTATCGGAATTGATGGAAAAGGATCCGCCACGATTGAGCCGTGCGGTGAATGCGAAAATTGCGTTTCCATTAGTGAATCGCGCCATGTAGATGTCATGGAAATGGATGCCGCAAGTCGGACGGGTATTGACGATATCCGCGAAATTATTGACGGTGTAAAATATGCGTCGGTATCGGCTCGATTTAAAATATATATTATTGACGAAGTGCATATGCTGTCGCGCAATGCATTTAATGCATTGCTGAAAACACTCGAAGAACCGCCGGAACATGTAAAGTTTATTTTTGCAACAACAGAAATTCGTAAAGTTCCTGTGACCGTCCTGAGCCGCTGTCAACGCTTTGACCTTCGGCGCATTTCTATAGAAGAATTAATTGGACATTATTCAAGTATCGCCGAGAAAGAAAATTGCGAAATAGAAGAGCCAGCACTCGCGACGATAGCAAGAGCCGCCGAAGGGTCCGTACGTGACGGATTATCATTGCTTGATCAGGCATTTGCCCACGGCGCAGGAAAAGTAAGCGAAGAACAGGTCCGTAATATGCTTGGCCTGGCTGACCGCGCACAGATTTTTGATCTTTATAAAGATATTCTTGAAGGAAAAACCGCTGACGCTTTAGCAAAGCTTCGCCACCAATTTCACCATGGTGCAGATCCCGCAGTCATTATTCAGGATATGCTTGAACTCACACACTGGTTAACAAGATTAAAGGTCGTGCCCGATGCGGGCGACGATCTTGTGACGTCTGAAGCTGAACGCAAACAAGGGCTGGAGATGGCGCAGGGACTAAGTATTCCTATATTAACACGCACATGGCAAATGTTACTTAAAGGAACGGAAGAAGTACGCATTTCTCCAAACCCTATTTCGGCAGCGGAAATGGTGATAGTGCGACTAACATACAGCTCTAGCCTGCCTACACCGGAAGATCTTATAAAGCAGATTAAGAATGAGCCGCGCGGGAATAACTCACCTTCTTCCACACAATCTGAACAGCCACCTTCTGGCGGCACAGTCACTAGTGCCGGGTCCCCGCCGAACTTTGGTAATGGAGCCTCTGAAAGTAATGCTGCTGTCGAACAAAATACGCCGCAAGCATTCAATGTCGTTCGCGGATCAGGACAAGCGGCAAGGCATGCCGCCGATCCCGTACCGCACACCGATGAGGAATTTATCGCTTCGCCAAGTAGTTTCGAAGCAATGGTTAAGTTATTCGAACAGCAAGGCGAGCCGGATATAGCGTTCCAATTAAATGATAATGTGCGCTTGGTTAGTTATGATTTGGGCCGGTTGGATATTAAGCCTAACGATAAAGTCCCAAAAAACCTTGCCAGCAAAATGTCATTACTTCTTAAAAATTGGACCGGGGAAAATTGGGTCATTTCCTTGTCACAGGAAACTGGTAAAGATAGCCTTTATGAGCAAGACTTGACGGAACAATCGGCTCTCAATGACATTGCCCTCAATAATGAGTTAGTGATATCTATTTTAAATACTTTCAAGGGTGCCAAAATATCCGACATCCGAAAGATCAAGAACGAGTTTTTATTGCCAGATGAAAGTGATAATATTGATTTTCTTATCAGTTCAAATGAATTCGGTCTTGATGAAAACGACTAAGACGATATATCAATATAAAGATTCCGACAAAATAAGGACGGCGTGATGAAAAATCTAGGTAAAATGATGAAGCAGGCTCAAGAAATGCAATCAAAAATGACACTGATGCAAGAAGAGTTAAAGAAATCAGAGCATGTTGGCACGTCAGGTGGTGGTCTAGTGAGCGTCAAACTAAATGGAAAATTCGAAATGCGCGCACTTGATATCGATCCAAGCATATTTAGCGGCGATGACGCTGAAATGGTTGAAGACTTAATTGTTGCCGCTTTTAATGATGCGAAACGCAAAGTTGACGAATTCAACAAAAATGAAATGGCTAAACTAACCGGAGGTATTGATCTACCTGAGGGTCTGAACTTACCTTTTTAGGAACTAATTCAAAGCAATATGTATAAATCGCCTGCCAACAATAATGAACTTGATCACTTAATCAGCCTACTTAGTAAAATTCCTGGCCTAGGCCCGAGATCTGCAAGACGCGCGGCTCTTCAGCTTATTAAGAAAAAAGACAGTTTGATGCGTCCTCTTTCATCCGCCTTAGCCAGTGTCGCAGAAAATGTTCATCCTTGCGCAATATGCAGTAATCTCGATGTAGAAAATCCATGTCATATTTGCGATAGCACAAAACGCGATCGATCCATTATTTGTGCGATCGAAGATGTGTCTGATCTCTGGGCGTTAGAGCGTTCCGGATCATTTCGTGGGCTATACCATGTAATCGGCGGGACGTTGTCTGCTTTGGACGGTGTTAGCCCGAGCGACTTAAATATTAATTCCCTAATGGATCGCGCAGGAGATCCGAATCTCAAAGAAGTGATAATCGCAACAAATGCCACTGTTGACGGACAAACTACCGCACATTATATTACCGAGCAATTAAAAGATTTTGATATTATTGTTTCCCGGCTCGCCCATGGCGTTCCTATTGGCGGTGAACTAGATTATTTGGACGATGGGACTCTAACCACGGCTTTAAATTCACGGAGACCTTTTTGAGAATGGCAACACATACTGGATCATGCCACTGCAAGGCTGTTACTTTCACAGTTGAAGCACCGGATGAAATTGAAGTGAATGAATGTAATTGCAGCATTTGTAAATTAAGCCGATATGTTCATTTGATTGTAGAGCAGAAAGATTTTACCTTACTCTCCGGTGCTGCGGATATTTCAACATATTCATTTAATACACACACGGCGAAGCATACATTTTGCAAACATTGTGGGATTAAATCTTTTTATACACCTCGTTCGCATCCTGACGGGTTCAGCGTTAACGTAAACTGTCTTGACCAATCAACTTTCAAATTCATAAAATACGGTAGCTTTGACGGCGATAAGTGGGAGGAGAATATAGCAACTTTCCGCGAAGAACTGGCTTAAGTCAATTTCAATAATCATTATCACGAATATAAAAATATTTGTTACTGGAATTTAACCCAATTTGCCTATAAGCTAATTCTCGTTAACGACTCTGAAGCCTTTTTGCCTAACTCTCGAATTGATATGGCAGACTGGCCGTGGAAATTACTCCACCGGGTTTTGTTGGAAACAACATAGCCTCCCGCATTTGGAAAAGAGATAAAACATGCTAGTAGACAATTTCAATAGAAGTTTCCCCTATCTTCGCCTATCAATCACTGAAGTTTGCAATTTCAGTTGTCAATATTGTTTGCCCAATGGCTATCAAAAGACCGGAAAAGAACATTTTTTACGCATAGATGAAATCAACCGACTGGTTGACGCTTTTGTCGAGCTAGGTGTTTGGAAAATACGCCTTACAGGCGGTGAACCAACCATACGAAAGGATTTCACTGAAATTGCACAAATGATCGCATCTAAGCCCCAGGTTGAGACTATGGCATTTACGACAAATGGCTACCGTTTAAAAGACCGTGCTCAAGAATGGTATGATGCAGGACTGAATGCCATAAATATCAGCATTGACAGTCTAAATGCCAAAAATTTTCACCAAATAACCGGCCATAACAGAATGCAGGAAGTTCGCGACGGTATAGATAAAGCACTTGAAGTTGGGTTCGAAAAGGTGAAGATTAATGTGGTTCTTTTAAAAGGTGTAAATGATGATGAGGTGGATCAATATCTGGCATATGTAAAAGATACTCCTGTGAGTGTTCGTTATATTGAATTGATGCAAACTGGCGATAATCTTACTTATTTTAATAAATTTCATCTCTCTGCTGATCATGTCAAAGATCAACTGGTGGACCGTGGTTGGGTTGAAAATATCCGTACGCCGGGCGCAGGTCCGGCCGTTAACTTCACCCACTCCGACTACGCAGGATCGGTTGGCCTTATCGCACCATATTCAAAAGACTTTTGTACAGCGTGTAATAGATTGAGAATTACTTCAACAGGTGATCTGCGTCTTTGCTTATTTGGAAATGTTGGTATTCCGCTTCGTCATATGCTTCAGGATGATGATCAAAAAGAATCCCTTAAAGCTGCCATCAGAAAACAACTTGAATTTAAAGCTTCTTCTCATTTCCTGGCTATGGGTGATACTGGAATAATGACTAATCTCTCTTCTACCGGAGGATAAGTTATTAAAATCAGGTTTGAGCCAAATAAAACGAGTATTCGAATTGATAAAAATGAATTTCAGCGTTTAAAAGACAAGAAATTTTTGTCAGAACAGACCCTGTTCCCAGGCGGCAATCACTTGAATTTTACATTAAGATTAGGCGACGAACAGTCATTTGACTTTGTCGAAAATGATATCCAATTCGTTTTAAAGCGTCGGAAAATTGAAAATCACAAACCCAGTAAAATTGGGCTTATTTTTGACTTCCCAACAGTGAACGATATGACGCATCGGGTCGTTTTTGAAGTCGATATTAAGAAATCACCTCTAGGTGGAAAATCCAGAGTTATCTAGAAAATAATTTCCTTTTTATCATATAAAACAATAACTTAATAGTATTTTAAAACCGGATAAATTATATTTAATACATCATATTTGCAAATCATTTATTTATGTTATATGATAATGTTACATTATATGTGTAGAAAGTAAATCTTGGCTATTTCAATATCCTTCACTATATGGAAAACTATTGAAATAGCTAAAATTTTTAAAGCATTATATTAAGGGAAAAAGATGACGAAAATAGACAACCCGCAGCAAACGGAGATGACAAAACGATCATTTTTGCAAACTGTCGGTATGGTTGGTGGTACCGCAGCAGTTATGACCGCAATGCGCGGCTGGGATATTGGTTTTGCTTCTGAAATGGAGCGCCCTCCCGAGCTTTTATCAGATGGTAAAGGCAAAAAAGTTGTAATTCTTGGTTCAGGACTTGCCGGTATGGTACTTGCCTTTGAAATGAGCAAAAAGGGATACGACTGTCAGATTATTGAGGCACAGGATTATGCGGGCGGGCGATGCGTATCCGCACGCAAAGGTTCTGTCATTCAAGAGATTGGCGCAGATAAACAAGTTTGTAATTTTGCAGAGGGAAATTACATAAATTATGGCCCGTGGCGTATTCCAGCAGAGCATAAATCGACAATTTATTATTGTCAGACATTAGGTGTGCCCCTTGAAGTGATGATCAACAAGTCAAGCAAAGCTTATTATTACGCAGAAAATAAAGAAGGTCCGTTTAAAAATAGAAACATACGCCAGGGCGATGTGGAAACCGACTTTAAAGGTTATGAAACGGAATTATTAGCAAAGGTCGCTGATCAGGGCGGGTTAGATCAGTTTGTAAAACCAGAAGATAAAGATAAACTTCTTGAACACTTAAAGGCATCCGGCCTAATTGATAAAAAGGAGCTCAACTACCGGGCGAACCGTGCCCGCGGGCATAGTGCTTATCCGGGCGGCGGCACGAATTTCGGAAAACTTTCTGATCCCTTTTCAATGGCAGAAGTTTTGTCGGTTCCGGAAGCGAGCCGAAATGAAACAGCCGACCATCCGGCCGTAATGTTTCAGGCGGTTGGTGGCATGGATCAAATTGCCCAAGGTTTGAGAAAAGCACTGAGCAGAAGAACAATCAGGTACAATTCTGAAGTAACAGACATAATTCAAGACAATAATGGTGTTGAAATTACTTATAAAGACACAAAGTCAGGCAAGGTTAGAACTGAAAAAGGTGATTACGTTATTTCGACGATCCCTCTTGGTGTAATATCCAAAATCAATACCAATATGAGCGAAGAGTTTAGAAACTCATTAAAATCGACCCGCGGTACCACAGTTTGTAAGATAGGCATTGAAATGAACCGTCGTTTTTGGGAACAGGACGATATGATATATGGCGGCGTTTCAAAAACCGACATCCCGGGACACCGTCAAATAAGTTACCCTTCGGGTAATATTTTTGGACATGCGCATGGTGATACGGGTGTTCTTCTTGGATATTATCCAATCGGCGCGTCGTCAGTGCCAATAAGTAATTTGAGCATTAAAGAGCGAACAGATTTTGCAATCGCGTGTGGTGAAAAAATTCATCCAGAAAATTATAAAAAACACTTCACCGGAGAAGCAATGTCGGTCGCATGGCATAAAATGGAATACGCAATGGCAGGATGGCAGGCCTGGTCAAGTCGCGGACGAAAAAGGGCCTTTCCGATTATGCAAAAAGGCGACAATCGGATCTTTATTTCTGGTGACGCCGCGTCCCCGGCCCTTAGTGGCTGGATGGCTGGTGCTATCGAAGGCGCATGGTCTACCCTTGAGGTAATTGACAAGCGGGTTGCACAACAAACCTAATTTTTATAGATTAAAATTGAGGACATAAAATCGTCATAAACTTTCAAAATATTCAAAAGTAGTAATGATTAAATACAAAAAAAAGTGTGGTTAAAATGAAAAAAATTACAAAACAGTTAATCGTCATATGGGGTATAACAGCATTATTCACGTCAGCTTTTGCACAGGATATGGCCGGCGAAGGTGCGACTATTTACGAAGAATTCTGTGAAGCATGTCACCAACCTAACGGTGAAGGTTTCGAAGATACTTATCCTCCACTAAAGGATAACGAGTTCGTACTTGGTGACAAAGAGGAACTCATATACCTGATGCTCGAAGGCCGGGCAGGAATGCCTACTTTCATTGCTGATCTTGACGTAGAGCAGCTTACAACTATTGTCAATTATATTAGAAGTAGTTGGGGTAATAAAGCGGACGCAATTGAGCAAGCACAAATGGATGAAGCATATGAGTTTATCGCCGAAGAAGATGACGGGTTTGGTGGAGGAAACTAGCTCTGATTAATGTTTGCTTTACGATAATTCGAGAAATCATTGCTAAAAAAAAAGAATCCATTAATCTAACCACCGAAGGTGCTCTATGAGTACTTGAAGAAAAATTTCAAGGGAGATAATCATGTCAAAGCTCACTAAATTTGCTGCTGCACTTATTATCAGTGGAGTTGCAACACTTACTGCTAACGCGCAAATGATCGAAAGATCAAGTAAAGGGTTTCTTGATCCGGGAATTGCAATCCCTGTAGGAGCTGAGACCTATTATATGAGTGGTAAGGGAAATCATGCATGGGGCGAAGGCTGCATGACACGAGATGAACGCGCTGCAAAAGGTGACGAATGCAAACCGGGCGATATGTATGAACAAGGAAAAGCCGTTTTTGCTGCCTTCAAAACTCAACTCGAAGAAGCTGGCTGGTCACTTAGCGATGTTGTAATGCTTCGCATTTATGGTGTGCCGGGCGAGGATGGTAAAGTTGATTCTGCCGCTTTCAATAAAGCGTACCGCGAATATTTCGGAGAAGATTCGACAAGTGGTAACACAAATCTACCGTCACGCACTTTCGTGGGAATCCACTCTCTTGTGGTGCCAGGATGGTTGGTTGAAGTGGAAGCTCGCGCCATTCGTATGCCTAAACAGTAAATTCCAAAGGAGAAAATAATGCCTAAACTAAATAAAATCATCACCGCTATTGCACTTGGCAGCGCAATGGTTCTGGGAACAGTGTTTTCAGCAGCGGCACAAGACGCCATAAAACGTAACGATGAAGGGCGCATGTTCTATTCAACGATCGAAGTACCAGCACATGCCGATACACTATATGTAAGTGGTAAAGGCCCGGGTGCTCTAAACCCGGACGCCCCACGTGCTGAGCGCACATACGGCGATACCGAAACACAAGCACGCAGCACCTTCAACAGCATTAAAATGGCTATTGAAAAAGCCGGTTGGAGCATCAGCGATGTTGTAATGGCCCGTGTTTATCTTGTCGCTGACCCATCAATGGGCAAAATGGATTTCTCCGGATTTAATAAAGCATTCCTCGAGTTCTTTGGAACAGAAGATCAACCGAACAAGCCGGTTCGTGCCGTTGTTGAAGTTGCAGGACTTGCTGTTGACGGATGGCTTATTGAAGTTGACGTTCGTGCGCAAAGAATGCCGTCCGGAAACTAATAATTTAAGATTTATATCTTGATTTACACGAAAAAGGCGCCAGTTAACTTCAGCGTCTTTTTTATTTACTTTAGTCTATATTCCACTGGAAAAATTCAATGGTATATCCGCCGGGATCACGAATAAGAAATGCTCTGATCGGCGCAGCGGTACTGTTATAAATCTCATGTTCAATTTTAATGTTCTTTGCATTTTTAATAGCACCGTACCAACGATCAACTGCTTTTGATACAATGCTGACCATTACCGCGCTTTCTTTATTGGGGTGATGAAAGCCGCCGTCGCTGTCCTTAACCACACCGACAAATGCCGTTTCAGTCAGCTTGTAAATTTTCACCCAGACATCATCAAACGTTGCTTCCAGTTTGAGATCATTGCCATAAAACGCCACGGCCTTATCAAAATCTTCGACACTATAATAAAGCATGGTAATCTGCTCATCAATTTTTGGTAAATCCATTGTCCCTGTTAAACTCCTGTCTGTTTGGCCCTTGTCCATTTGCACGGGTAAAGCTGTACAATCATTTTGACTGTCGCCACTGGTATTAAAATCAAGAAAGGATGTTGATGCATATGTCGCTATGGTCGGAACATTACCCACGTAATTTGTGTCCATGACGGCGTGCTCCACGGAAACCTGATAAACTTCGCCAGGGTTAAACAAATCACTGCTAATAGTCACTTGCTGATCAGCGTATGTTAAATGTTCACCGCCACCGAATGGAACGCCACTATGCGAAATTTTTTCACCCTTACAATTGCCAACTACGGCGAAAATTAAATCGTCAACAAATCCATTTTCGTCTGGACCACCTTCGTTGAACGGCGTCCACAAAATCACCAGGTCTTGATCTGGATCGATTAAAGCACCGGATGCATCCAAACCATTTTGACTTAACGTAATAATCGGTGAAGCGGGAATTCGTGTTTTACCATCATCCTTTTGCGACATAACCACTGGGATATGAAGCGTATTTCCACTGCTTTCTGTGTATTCAAACATATACTCGCCGTTGGGATAAAGCGCGTTCAAGTCTACTTCAGTGCTATAACGTCCGCCATGGGTTTCTAGAACCGCCGGATGATCAGCGAAATTCATAGTATCAATAGCAGGGTTACTCAACGTCCCATCTATCACATGACCGCCTTCCTTGACGAATATTTCTGCAAAGAAATGATAATTTATCATTTCCTGGCTTGCATTATCAGTCTGTCTATAGTTGGCTGTTTTGCCAACAACAAGAAACTGCGTGTCCTGGCTGTTTATTTCACTTTCCTGTGCGCAAGCTGCAAGTGAAACAAGCGGTATCGTTAATATTGGTGCCAACCAGTTTTTTATCATCCTCTATTCCCAAATTTTTGTTTTATCTATATGGTCAGAACCATATCTTAAAATAACGGATAAATAAAAGCCAAATGACAAAAACAACGAAGGAAATGGTCGAAAGCGCCAACAAGGAAATCAAAACGATCTCAGTTGACGAAGCCAAACTAGCACTAAACGATCCAGGAACGACTTTTGTCGACATTCGCGATATTCGGGAACTTCAGGCAGAGGGAACCATACCCGGTGCCTTTCACATGCCACGTGGAATGACAGAATTTTGGGTTGATCCACAAAGCCCCTATTACAAAAAAATCTTTTCATCAGGAAACAATTTTGTCCTGTATTGCAAATCGGGCTGGAGAAGCGCGCTTGCCACTAAGGCAGCGCAGGATGTGGGTCTTAAAAATGTCGCCCATATAGACGGAGGCTATTCTGCATGGGCAGAAACCGGCGGTGCAACAGTTGAAAAATCTCGCGGCAAATCCCCCGCCGCCAAGGAAGGCATATATGAGCTGCTACCATTTGTGGTTAATCCAACAAATATTTCTCGCTTTGAAAATGGCAGAGTATTGATCGGAAACAGAAGCAAATATCCGTTCGAGCAATCCTTCGTAACTTGTAATAATGTTGAAGAAGTTGCGCAGGCAATAAAAGACATGGTGACACAAGGTGCTGGTCCGTGGATGGCCGCTGCAAATGCGTTGAGACTTGTTGCCAGTAACGGAAGTGATGAACTTAAAAGGGCGAGAGACACACTCGTTGCTACCCGCCCAACCAACACAGCAATGAAACTTCGGCTTGATGATATTTTGGATGCCGCACATGCCGCTGAAGAGCTCGGAACCAACGTCGATGAAGCGATCACCAATAAAATAGACGCGATCATAAGCACACTTTATGATAACTATGCTTTGCGCGCCCGGGCCATGGCTGATTTAATTGAAGATGGCGACGGTATTCTAACTATGTGTTTTGCTGAGGCTGGATTTTTGCTCGCCCTTGCTCTGGCAAAAAGGGATGGTAAAAATCTCACTGCATATGTTCCCGAAACAAGGCCGTATTTGCAGGGCGCCAAGCTAACCGCGCCAAGCATTCATGAGCTGGGGGTTAAAGTAAACCTGATCACCGATAACATGCCGGCACACATTATGTCGGAAGGCAATATTCAGAAATATATCACCGCCGCGGACTTAATCACCGTCGATGGGCATGTGTGTAATAAAATCGGTACTTACCAGAATGCGATCACCGCCCACGCCCATGATATTCCGTTTTTTGCGTTCGCGTGGGGCCGTGATGATGAAAAACAAGTACGCAGCGATGTTGAGATTGAAGAACGCGACCCCGCCGAAATAAGGCAGGCACTGGGCACGCCAACCACCATTGACGCCATAGACGCCCGATACCCGACATTCGATATCACCCCGCCCAAATATGTGGCGGGCGTGGTTACGGTAAACGGCGTGGTCAGCCCCTACACATTAAAAAATTATAAAAACTGGTAAAAAGGAAATCAATATGACCGTTGCAATTCTTGGCGGCACAGGAATATATAACCTGCCGGGTATAGAGGTAGACGCAAAGCAAGTGAGCAATCAATATGGCACGGCGCAGGTTTATTTAGGCAAAGGCGCGCATTCGGATGTTGTGTTCCTGACCCGGCACGGCATTAAACACACCACCCCGCCCCATAAAGTTAATTACCGTGCCAACATTAAGGCATTAAAAGATTTAGGCGTGACACGGATTATGGCGACATATGCCGTGGGGGCGATTACCACGGGCTATCCGGTGATGGAGCTGGGGGTGCTGCGGGATTTTCTTGATTTTACATCAGGGCGGGAATTTTCATTTTTTGATGAGATTGAACGCGGGGTCGGCCATGTGGAAATGAGCGCACCATTTTGTGCGGTGATGAGCGCGAAGATATTGGAGCTCGGGACCAAGCATAATATTAAATGCCACGACGGGGCGACATATGTGGCGACAAACGGCCCGCGCTTTGAAAGCCCGGCGGAAATTAAAATGTATCAAATGCTCGGCGGGGATGTGGTTGGCATGACCGCCTGCCCGGAAATATATCTTGCCGGGGAATTGGGGATGAGCTTCGCCGCCGTGGCGCTGCCGATAAACCTCGCGGCGGGACTGGAAGAAAAAATTACCATCGTCGAAGATAATATTGAAGACGTGCGGGGCAACATGATCAATTTAATGCTGGACGTATTAAAAAGCACCAGCGACGATGAATGTCACATTCCGAAGTTACTTTAGGCCAAAATTGCTTTAAGCGATATTTAGAAACCAGTAATGACCACAGAAACGAGCAGACAAAATGAGTAGTAAAGTAAAACCAGAACACGGCATGGGCACAGTGGTTAATCATGTTGGTGAAGGCGCCCATGATCTGCATTCCCATTTAATGCCCATATATCAAACATCGACATTCGGGTTTGACACGGTGGACGACGCGGCGGATGTGTTCGCGGGCCGGGTTAAGGGATATGCCTATACCCGCACCCATAACCCCAACTTTGACCATCTTGCGGATAAAATTGCTTATATGGAAGGGATCGACCTGATCAAGGCAAACCCGGATAAGGACCCGGCGGAGCTGGTGATGGGCAAAGTCACATCAAGCGGTATGGCGGCGACATCGGCGGCGGTTTTGGGTTATGTGGGGTCAGGCGATAAAGTGATCGTGCAACAAGGACTTTACGGAAACACCCATAAATTTTGGTATGCCCTCGCCCCGCGGCTTGGCATCGAAGTGGTATGGGTCAGTGATTTAAGCCCGGCCAGTTTTAAAAAAATCATAGACGCCAACAAAGACGCGAAATTAATATTTATTGAAACGCCGTCAAACCCGCGCATGGAACTTATTGATTTAACCAAGCTCGTTACCGCGGCACACGCGGCGGATATGTGGGTGATGGTTGATAACACCTTCGCCACCCCGTATCACCAACGGCCATTAATGTTTGGCTGTGATGTGGTGGTGCATTCAACAACAAAATATATTTGTGGCCACGGCACCACCATTGGCGGGGCGATTGTCAGCACGCATTTGGATTATATGGCGCCGGGCGGCAACGGGGTTGGCCTTACTTATAAAATGCTCGGGGTTGCACCAAGCCCGCAGGACGCATGGCAGATTAATGTCGGCCTTAAAACATTTGAGCTTCGCATGCAGCGCCACAGCAAAAACGCCATGGCGGTTGCCACATTCCTGCAAAGCCACCCTGCGGTCGAAGAAGTGTGTTACCCGGGGCTTGGTAATGATCCGTATCATCAGCTTGCGAAAAGGCAGTTGATTAATGGATATGGCGGCATGGTGTCGTTTAAGGTAAAAGGCAGCGGCAAGAAGACGGACGCCGAAAACGGCATTGCTGTGACCAACGCGGTGACGATCCCGACTTTGGCGGTTAGTTTAGGCAACGCGGATACGTTAATCCAGCACCCGGCGAGCATGACCCACGCCGCGATCCCAAAAGAAGAAAGGGAAAAGGCCGGCATTACCGACAACATCATCCGGCTTTCGGTTGGTATTGAAAATGTAGAGGATTTAATCGCCGACTTGGAAAATGCGTTAAAAGCGGTAAAGTAATAAAGTACCATGGGAAAAAATAGGGAAAAATAATTGCCGGAAATAAAACTTAAATCGTTAAGCAAATCATATGACGGGAAAGTGGATGTCTTAAAAGCCATTGACCTGACCATCAAGGACGGGGAATTTACGGTTCTTGTCGGGCCGTCGGGCTGCGGCAAAAGCACAACGCTTAGACTGCTCGCCGGGCTTGAGACCGCAACGGGCGGCAGCATAACGGTTGGCGGCGATGATATTACGGGCAAAGCGCCCAAAGACCGCAACATGGCGATGGTGTTTCAGAATTACGCCCTTTACCCGCACATGAGCGTCGCGGAAAATATCGGTTTTTCCTTAAAAGTTGACGGGGTCCAAAAGGACAACATTAAAACCCGCGTGGCTGCGGTTGCAAAGATGCTGGAAATTGAAGAGCTACTGGAGCGCAGACCCAAGGATTTATCAGGCGGACAAAGACAAAGGGTGGCCATTGGCCGCGCCGTGGTAAAAGACAGCGACATATTCCTGTTTGATGAACCGCTTTCAAACCTTGACGCGGCGCTTCGCGGCGGCATGCGGGTTGAGCTTTCTCTGCTACATCAGCGGTTAAAGAAAAACATGGTTTATGTGACCCATGATCAGGTGGAAGCGATGACGCTTGGTGATAAGATCATTGTCATGCATGACGGGATTATTCAGCAGGCCGGAACGCCGGAAGAAATATTCACGAAGCCAGCCAACAAATTTGTTGCCGGATTTATCGGCAACCCGACCATGAATTTCCTTTCCGCCGAAATTGTTGAAGAGCATGGTATAAAATATGCAAGCGGTGCCAATTTCATGATTGCCCTGCCGGAAAATGCCACGCCGCGTAAAGACCAGAAAATAATATTGGGCATAAGACCCGAAGACATCTCATTTGATGACAGCAGCGATTTGAACGTTAATATTTTAGTCGCCGAATATGTCGGTCATCATAAGAACATCGTCGCGCAAATTGGCGACGCCAAAATAAACATCACCGCCCCCGTCGCCCAAGAAACCACCGTCGGCGGGTCATATAAAATAAAAGTGGATCAAAACAAACTTCATTTGTTTGATGCGGAGAGTGGTGAGATTGTTTAACTTTCTTTGTTGGTATTCTTTTTACGTAAAATATCTGGGAAAATAGATTTCCGTGTTTGTTCATCAAATTTATTCAGCGCTAGAGAAGGTTTATCTTTCACAACTTCCAAAAGCATATTTAGGAGATCTTCTTGAATATTTTTGTACTTGGGTGCAGCTAGCTCATTTTTAAATCCGTGATACAATTCCATTACACGTTGTTTGTGATTATACTCTTCGTACAACCTTCTGCTCGATTGGATAGAGAGCATGCCAAACCAACTTAAATAAGCAAGCGGTATACTTATAAAAAGACGCGCTAAAAAAACAACTGTCAACGAATTGTTATTAGCGATTACATTACCAGCACCTGACAAATACTGTGAACTTAACCCTATAAAATCATAGAACAAATAGACTATTAGGCAAATTGGAGCAATAAAAAGTCCATAGTTAAATAAAATGCTAGTTCTGTTGCTTAAGAAATGAACTATTTCATTTACTATTTTCGGAATCCAACCTTTCCCTGTATTGTTGTTGGGCACTACTCCATAGCGGCTCTTTGCGTCAAAATACGAATATGCGAGTCCCGCGGTCCCTGCGTTTGGCAATAAAGATAATATCTCTTCTTTAAGTTCTTTTCGTAGCGAGTCAAATTCCCTTTTTCGAGACAATTCAAAACTTTCATTTTCACTTTTCAAACGATCTCTTTCTTCTTCTGTCAATTCCAATTTATTTTCAACTTCGGCCACCAGATCATCGAACTTTGCTTTTAAACTTTTCCTAGTCAAGATATCATCATCATCATAATCATCGATAAGTAAAATATCATGCAGGTCATCAATCTCCGCTGTTAATTCTTTCGTCGTGGTCAAATTTTCGTTTGCCTCTCCTTCTAATGCTTTAAAAAGTGCGTTGCTTTTGGTTAAATCAGTTGTTGCAACAACTACTACTTCTTCTTTTTGCTTAATGTTATTTACTGCTTCCTCAACAAATGTGGAATTTTGTTTTACTTCGGCGCACACTTTAACTGCTTCCTCGAAAAGTCTTTCCGCGTCCTTTGCTTTTTCTGCTGCTAGGTTAAATTTTCTGGTTGCATCTCCTTGGTCTCTTGAAATGAGCCCTAATCTTGATCGCAACTCTTCTGTCAGCGCTCTTGCTTCTGTTAATTCTGCTTCTATGTCTTCCTTAAGTTCTCTTTTAGTTGGCATTTCACTACTCCAAGTTCGCCTTTACTTCTTTTTATTTGGGCGTTGTGTTAATGTGGAGCCAGCAGCTGATTTCGCGGCTTTGCTAGCGCTCTTACTTCTCAAAGTTTTTGAAGCTGCTGAACCGGAGGCTCTACCTGTTACTTTGGAAGTCTTACTTTGCGCCAAGGCTGACCCAGCAGCCGACTTTGCGGCTTTGCTCCCTGTTTTTCCTCTTAGAGTTTTAGACGCGGAAGTTGCAGCTTTTTTGCTTGTTCTTTCTGTATTACGTTTGACCATTTTTCAGTCTCCATCAATTGAATAAAATAATCAGAAGCAGTCTTATGCCAATGATATTTAGAAAGTCGGAACCCAAATTAATATTTTGGATTTCGATTAATAATTGGCACTATTTTCTTGAAAGCAGATGCAATTTTATGCAATAAAAGAGATGCGAATAGCTTTTATTAGGTTTGTACTACTTTTTTCGGGAAGTGCCCGAACCTAGTGAAGTTTTGGTAGGCAGGTTATCTTTATAGAGCCTGCCTATTTTCTTCGACCTACTATATTTTGTGTTTTGACTGCAACAATGTCAACAACTAGTATGTCGCTATTTTCGTACTTTTTTTGTTCCTGTGGATAACTTCTTGTTTTCAAATGACTCTTTTTTCGTGATATTCTTCACAAACTTACAACCTACTACGGTATTTGCCCCCACTTTCAAGATGTTAAGTATTGAAATCGTACATTTAGGGAAATAAACGAATCGTATCTGTTGCATAAATTGCCCGAAGTTTTGGCAAAAACTGATGTTGTTTTCTAATGCTGAATATTAATTTTTTCTCGTCGCTCCTTCATTTATTTGGTAAGATCGCTGCATAAAAAACACAGCGAGAATGTCATGAAAAAATTACCAAAAAAATTCCTTTTTACTTTATGCATTTCTCTCATATTCTCCTCAATTGGAAATACGCAAATGACAGATCAAAGTGACATGATGGAAGCGCCGATATTAAGGGTGGCGCGGCCCAGTGATGATCTGGAGGCGCTCAAAGATTTCTACGTTAATGGATTGGGTCTTAAAGTCATTGACCAGTTTAAAAGCCATGATGGGTTCGACGGGATTATGGTCGGTCATAAAAACTGGCCGTATCATTTTGAATTCACCCATTTCAAAGATCATGTGGGGGGCCATGTGGCGGGAAAAGCCCCGACCGAAGATAATTTGGTGGTGTTTTATTTGCCCAACCGGGGCAAATGGCAAGAGGCAGTCAGCAAAATGCAAGGTGCGGGGTATGCGCCCGTAACGTCATTCAACCCTTACTGGGATATAAACGGCGTGACATTTGAAGACCCGGACGGGTATAGAGTGGTATTACAAAACGCAAAGTGGGAATAGGATTAAGAAGGCTTGCCTTATTGCCTTTTGTTTTGGTGTTGTCGCACCGATAGCACGGGAATGAAGGACGATTTAATTAATATTCTTTCTCTGCCCAAGAGATATCCATATTAAATATTTGATGAACATTATTATGTTCCAATTGCATTAAATGTTGCATGTTTTTTGAAAGTTGGCATAACATGGTGTCATCACGGGAGCACCCGTGGGGGGAGTCAACAGCCCTCTTAACTGATTACCGAGCGGCCATGAGCGCGCAACGGATATTACTGCCCGAATCCCGGCTTGTTGGCCGGGTGGCGTGGTAATGTCCAGAGCTATGCTTAAACGCCCGCCTCTCCTATCTCGGTAGGGAGTTTGTTGACACCCGGCTGTTTGCCATTCCCCTCACCCATGCTTCCCTGTATTTTGAAACAATTTTGGGGCAGTACTCATGAACAGCGAAAACGATTTATTTATTGAGCGGATGATTAACGTGATCCGCGGGCATACGGCAGCGAATTTGGCAACGGAAACGGAAAAGACGCCGAAAACGAGCCTCTGGCATGTGACAACACCGAGAGAATATTTAAGAGAAGTGATTAAAGCCTACGGTGAATACAGCGAAAAAACGGTTCGCGAAGCGATCCACCGCGCGCTTAATGATGGGCTTTTGGACCGCGCGTTATTCCTTATTATCGTGCTATGCCGATTATCAGAATATATCGAGATGGAAAGGAAACGACGTCCATGGAATTTTAGTGATGATGGATGGCCTTAGCCGTTAATTTTTAAGGCTTATTTTCCTCTCGCCCGCTGTCAGATAATTTGATAAGGTCTTCACATAACTAGTTTAGGGAAAGTGTTATGCAAAGAATAATAATGGGTTGGTAAGTAATCTTTAAAGACATTTAATGGCGGCATCAACAACCGCGGGGGCGAATTTTTCAGGATCGTTATCGTTTAATATCTCGATCACCTCTTCGCGGGGGGCGGCAAGGCGGTATGTGCGTTTACTGGTCAGGGCCGAGATAACATCAGCGATACCGAGAATTTGCCCGGACAGTGATATTTGAGCCCCCGATAAGCCGAGGGGATAGCCGCTGCCGTCCAAGCGTTCGTGATGTTCAGATACGATACGGACGATATCCGGGGAGACGTTAGCATATTCAAGAAGCTGAACGCCGATATCCACATGGGTTTTGACAAGGGCAAACTCTTCGTCTGTAAGCTCAGCGGGTTTTGAAAGGATTGAGCTTGGGATCGCCTGCTTTCCGACATCATGCAAGAAACCCGCAAGGGCAAGCTGCTCTATTTCATCAACAGACATGTTCATATTAGCGGCGATGAGTTGCACCAGTTCGGCGACTTCCTCGATATGGGAAGCGGTATAGGGATCATTAAGGCCGATCATCGCAAGGGCGATGTCTTTGATCACCTTATCGTTAATTAGTGACGGTTCAATTGCCGATGATTTCTTTTTTTTAAACTTGTTTAACATCGTTATCCCCCAGGTTAAGCAAATTATAAATAGTTTAGGGAGTTATACTTAAAATTGTATTAACGACGATTTGTTGCAACTTTACTATGGCAATCCCTACAGTAGCCCCTGGCAGGCGATCAAGACCACGCCGCAGACGATGATATAAAAGAAATCAACGGTTATAGCGTAGCTGGTTTTTTGCACGAAAGCACCGCCCGACGCATTAAAGGTCGCGACCGCGAGGACCACAAGCACTGCGGTGATGATGTCTTCCGATATGCGGGTGATACCGATGACCACCGCCAGCAGCAAAAGGGCGATGAGCTGTGAAGCAAGCGCGAAGACCGGCATTTGATCAGCGGTACCGAGATCAACCCGCGATCCTTCGGCCCATTTAACGCCAAATAATTTTGGGCTATACCATGCCCAGCCAACAAGAAATGCAACGATTGTACCAACGCCCGTTGCAAGCCAATTTACATTTGAAAAGACTTCCATAATCCCCCTCCTCCCAGTAGAGTTAACCCGATAAGCGGGATATAATAACAAAATTTGCGTAAAATGTACATCGGGACGCAAAGAAGGATAAGGAATGTTGTTTGACGGGATTGGAATGACCGGGGTTTTGATGATCCTAACCACTTATGGATTGGTGCAGGTGGACCGGATTAATGTGAAGGGCATGGGCTATTCACTCTTTAACGGGGTTGGCGCGCTGCTTATTCTTATTTCGCTTTATGTGGACTTCAATTTATCGGCATTTGTGATTGAAGTTGCGTGGCTGGTGATTAGCATATTTGGTTTATTTAATGCGCTAAAAAGAGGAAAGCCGGATGAGCGTGGTTGATATATATATTTAATGGATGCCTTTACCGCCACAGTTGGCGAAGGAAACCGGGCCGGGGTGGTCTTTGATGCGGACGGATTAACACCTGCGCAGATGCAGGATATTGCGGCCTTTGCTAATGTATCAGAAACGGCATTTATGATCAACGCGGGCGCAGGACCTTTAAACGAGGGGGGTGAATATGATGTTCATGTGCGTTATTTTACCCCGACAAGCGAAGTGCCCATATGCGGGCACGCGACCATCGCCAGCCATTATCTCCGGGTCAAGCGGGACGGCATTTCAAATGGCACGGTGCTTTCTAAAACCGGGGTCGGGATATTGCCGGTGGATATTCAAAAAATAGGCGATGATATCAAAATCATCATGACACAAGGCACACCGGAAATTGGCGAAATTTTAAACGAGCCACATGTGGACGAGGCATTAAAGGCATTAAGGATTACACGAGGTGAAATTCACCACGGTTTGCCGGTGCAGTTTGTTTCAACCGGGCATGGCAAGGTGATTATCCCGATTAAAGAGCTTTCAACACTTCATAGATTAACCCCGGATTTCGGCTCGCTTAAGGCACTCACCCGAAAAATTGGCCATACCGGTTATTTTGCATTGGTGATTTCCGGTGATCAGGATGAATACCAAACCCACGGGCGGATGTTTGCGCCTTCTATTGGCATTAACGAAGACCCGGTGACCGGAAACGGCAACGGGCCAGCGGGACTTTATTTAAGTCATCACAATGTTTTTAGGTTTGACGATGAATATTCATATCTTGGTAAGCAGGGTGAAGCAATGGGAAAACCGGGCGTGATTGAAGTGCGGATTTTTAAAGAAAACGGTGTGGCCGCAAAAGTGCAGGTAGCCGGATCAGCCGTAGAAGCCGGGATACTTCAATATTCACTCTGACCTGATTGCGGGTTGTTTGTTATTTTGGCAAATACCAGAAAACGGCTCTGTATAAAAGGGGCTGTCTAACGGACCGTGTCATATGTTTTTCCGGATCGTCAATTAGGTTCCGTCTCAACAGCCTTAATTCGAGAATATTTCTAATAGAAATCCACAAATTTGCAGTAATAAGCACCGCTATTACACCCTGGAGCAAGGAAGGGTTAAGGATAGCGAAAGGAACATTTATCAGTGAGAATATACCAAACAATACTGCTGAAATCCAATTCACCTGCAACGATTTTGATATTTCATAATTCTTTTGAACAACGTTCGAAATATTTGTTTTTCTGTCCCTTGCCATACCAATACCCCTAAATGAAAAATAAGTATCTATTTTTAAAGCAAACCCTGACACGCGATCATCGCGGCACCAACAGCGATGATATAAAAGAAATCAATAGCCGTTGCATATTTGCTTTTTTGCATGAACGCGCCGTTTGACGCGGAAAAAACTGCCACCGCAAGGATCGCCAGAACAGCGGTTACAATATCCTCCGATAACGCGGTAAGACCAATAATCAATGCCAGCAAAAACAATGCGACTAATTGCGAAACCATGGCGAAAACGGGCATTTGCTCAACGGCATCCAAATCAACGCGTGAGCCTTCGGCCCATCCTTTGCCAAATAACATCGGGCTAAACCACGCCCAGCCCACTAGAAAGGAAATGATCGTGCCGACAAAAACGGCCAACCAATTGACATTTGAAAATATTTCCATAAATTATCCTCCCTCAAATATTTCCTGTATGAACCGGACCATATCACAGTTTTTTTGTGTTGTATATAAGAGAAGATATTCAGCTTTAACGATTAATAAGCTGCTCCGGTTTTATTGATCGCAGGATTTTCTTAACGCAACGAGCATTTCAGCGTCCTGTTTTGAAGAAAGCAAATCTTCGTCGGTGAGGCCTTCTAGCTCATGAGGGAAAATGAGCCATTCTTCGGTTTGATGGACATGATAATCCGGCGTTCGCTGTGTAAGGTTCTTTCCCGGTTTATAATATACAGTGCCAACACGCACATCATTTGGCATGTTTTTACGCATATGCTTTTTAAGATTATCAATAATGGCGGCGATACTGCGACCACTATCAAACACGTCATCTAAAATAAGCAAATTATCATCACTATTCATATGGTCGATCAAATAATGAAGGCCGTAGACTTTTACCTTGTCTTTTTGTTTGCCAATACCGGTATAGGACGACGTGCGAATGGCAAAATGGTCGGTTTTTATGTGGCAAAAGTCCAGCAATTCCTGCACGGCAATGCCAACCGGCGTGCCGCCGCGCCAGACGCCAACGATAAAATCCGGACGAAATCCGCTTTTGATGATCATTTCCCCAAGTTTAAAGGATGATGAAAGAAGTTCATCAGCCGTAATATATATCTTTTTCATTATTGAAACCCGCCCGGTGTTATTAAGGCGCCCAATATAGCGGCTAAGGTAAAAAAAAGGAATTTCATTTTACGGCAATTTCGTTACAATAAATCTCATAAATAAAAAGGGCGGAATTTTATGATCAAAGGGGCGGTCGCATTTATAGTTATGGTGTTTGGTTTTGCCGTTTGGCAAGCGACATCAGGAAAGGCTGACGACCCGAATAATTTATTAATCGTTGAAGTGAACACCTCTGCTGAGCGGACGGGGTTGCTTCGTGATCAACTGGATGATTTTGAAGCTGCAAATCCCGGCCTGACGGTTGATGTCATTTCCCTGTCTTGGGGGCAGGCATTTGAAAAATTAAGCATGATGGTGGCTGGCGGACAAATTCCCGATGTTATTGAAATGCCGGACTTCTGGCTTTCGCGGTATGCGGACGCGGGACAGATCGCCGACCTTGGCCCTTATATAGAAAAAGCAAATTTTGATGATGACCTGGAAGGAGACACTTTCAAATACGGAAGCATTAATGAAAAGCTCTATACCATTCCTTACGGTTATTATTTGCGGGCACTTATATATAACAAGCGGATTTTTAAAGAGGCAGGTATTGAAAAACCCCCGCTGACCATTGAAGAATTTTATCAAACCGCAAAGACGGTTTCCGAACTTAACGGTGTTTCAGGATTTTGTCACCACGGCGGACGCGGCGGACCGGTATTTTATTACTGGTTGATGACAACAATGAATGGCAGTGATCAATTTTTTGATGAAGATGGTAATAGCACCTTTTATAACGAAGGCGCGATAAAAGGACTGACCCTGATAAGGGATTTATACCAAAACGGATATGCGCCTCAGGACAGTTTAAACTGGAATTTTAACGACACGGTATCCGGCTTTTATTCCGGAACATGCGCCATGCTGCATCAAACACCTGATTCCCTCCCGGCCTTGAGAAAAAGAATGGACGAAGATGATTTTGCATCAGCACCAATGCCGCTTGGGCCAAGCGGCAAATCATTCCCACACCTGGGTTATATTGGCTGGTCTATTTTTGAGAAGTCCTCAAACAAAGAAGCCGCATGGAAACTTGTTCAGCATTTACTTAACCGTCAAAACAATCAAACATGGGCAGAGCGCGGTGGCCTCGTCCCCATTTATACAGGCATTTCCCAAGATATATTTGCCGCGAACAACGCCAGCCAAGGTTGGCTGAAAACAACGCAGGATGATCGGTGGTCATATTTGATTAATCCAAATTATCTGCCAGAAATAGCTGAATTTGACAGCATCACCGTTGTGCAAAGCGCGCAAGCGATGCTGCTTGGCGATAAAACACCGGAGGAAACTGCGAAGATGTGGGCCGATTTCCTGACAGAAGCGCAAACAAGGTGGCTTAAGAAAAATAAAGGCGTTGATCAGTGAATAATCCGGTTTCATTTAAAATGCCTTCCTTCAGCCCGGCCTGGTTCTATTTAGCACCGACCTTGTTATTTATATCGCTGCTGGTTGTCGTGCCACTGGTCACCGGAATATCTTATGCATTTTATAGTTTTGACTTGCTAGCCGGGACCAAAGAATTTGCCGGCCTTGATCAATTTAAAAAATTGTTGTCCGAAGACACTGTATTTGTTCAGAGCCTTGTGAATATGTTATTTTGGACTTCGGCTTCGCTATTTTTCCAGTTCAGTCTGGGTCTTGGTCTTGCGTTGCTACTTAATAACGGATTTCGTGGCATTAAAATTATTCAGCCGATCTTGTTCATTCCTTGGGCTGTACCCTCGTTCCTGATTGGCCTAATGTGGATATGGATGTTTAATCCGGTAACGGGACCACTTCCTTATATATTCGAAGCAATCGGATTAATGGAGACGCCGGAAAATATATTAAGTGATCCTGATCATGCCATGTGGGGGCCGATTGTTGCCAATGTATGGTTTGGTATCCCGTTTTTTACCATCATGTTACTGGCCGCCCTTCGTTCTATACCGACTGATATATATGAAGCGGCCAATATGGATGGGGTCAGCGATTTTCAGGCATTTCGTTATGTTACGGTGCCGCTAATTGCGCCGACCATTCTAATTACCTTATTGATCCGGGCAATATGGATAGCCAATTTTGCGGAAATTATCATCGTTATGACAAATGGCGGACCGGCAAACTCCACACAAATATTATCGACATATATTTATGATACCGCCTATCAGAAGATGGATTTTGGTTATGCGTCGGTTATTTCAATCGCCCTGCTGTTTTTGTTGATGGTGTACGGGTTTGCCGTTGGCCGCATCCGAAATAAAATGCCGACCTATGTTTGACGCATTTGTTTAAGAGATTTAAAAGATGATCAATAATTCAAAATATGCCTTTGTCACAGGCTTTCTGATCTTTACCTTGTTTCCGGTATTTTGGATGTTTAAAATTTCGCTTACCCCTGATCGCCTGCTTTATTCAGAGGGTGTTGTAGCATGGCCAAGCCAAATTACCTTCGATCATTATTATGCTGTTATTGTCGAAGGCAGTTTTCCCGATTATTTCCTAAATAGTTTTATTGTGTCATTCACGACTGCGGCGCTAACCACGCTGATTGCGATCGCCGCCGGTTACGCACTTTCCAGATTCCGTTTTAGCGGGAAAACGTTTTTGATTACTTTATTACTCGTTACGCAAATGTTCCCGATCGTCATGATTATTGCACCAATTTATAACGTTCTCACATTCATTAATCTGGTGGATAGTTTAACGGGTCTTATTCTTGTTTATACGGCGTTTAATTTGCCTTTTGCCTGTTTTTTGATGCAATCATTTTTTGATGGATCACCGCAGGAGCTGGAGGAAGCAGCGATGATTGATGGCTGCACGCGTCTTCAAGCTCTTGAAAAAGTAACCTTGCCCCTTTGCCTTCCCGGGATTGGTGCAACGCTTGGGTTCGTGTTTACAGCGGCTTGGTCGGAGCTTTTATTTGCGCTGATGTTCATCAACCGTCAATCACAAATGACATTCCCTGCTGGCATTATGAATTTTGTTACAAAATTTTCGGTGGACTGGGGACAAATGGCGGCAGCAATGATCCTCGCTCTAATTCCCGTATGTATTTTCTTTGCCTATATTCAGAAATTCATTGTACAAGGTCTGACCGCCGGGGCCCTTAAAGGCTAATTTAATCAATTCTACCCGAATATAAACTCTTTAATCTAGCTTAAAACAGTCTTGTTTGACAGCTAAGGCCTTTTCTAGCTATAGTGAGTCCAACTAGTCATTCAGGGGGGATGATCATGTCATTAATCAAATCGTTTCTAATGCTGATATCGATACCGGTAATCGGATATCTCGTTTCCATTTGGGTCTTGAGTGATCTGAACAGTTCTCTTGTTAGCAGCGGTCTACATCAGACGATAAGTGAGCTATGTGCGGCACCGAATATCGAGGGCGTACCAGCAATTCTATCGATTTGCAAGGACATTGCACCCATATTGTGGATGCGATCGGCGTCAATTATCAGCGGTTTTGTAGCTGTCATCCTGCTCATTTCCTTCATCATATCTTCTCGTGTTGCTGGCGAAAACAGGACCAAGATAGCCAACATATTCCCACCAATGGTATTTCTTACCTTAGTCACTCTATCTGGTCTGGTTATTGTTCAAGGCACTATTCTTACCTTTAGTGCATATTTGGCTGAAGTTCAGCTTATCGAACGGTTCCATATATACCTGATCGGAGCCATTGGCATCGGTGCGTTGGCGGGTGCCTATGGCTTGATTAAATCCTCTACAGATTTTACAAAAAAAAGAACACAGCATGTGGTCGGACTGAAGCTTGACCCTACCAAACACCAAAAACTTTTTAACATGATAAAATCCATCTCTGAAACGCTCGGGTCCAGAAATCCTGACCATGTTGTTGTCGGTTTGGAGCCTAATTTTTATGTGACCAGTGCCGATGTAAAAATCGCTGGCAATATAGGCCAGCTTGAAGGCGAAACCCTTTATCTCTCGATGCCACTTGCCCGTATCCTAACTACTGAGGAAATTAAAAGTATTATTGGTCATGAACTCGGCCATTTTCGGGGTGATGACACCTATTATTCACTGAAATTTTCACCGGTTTATGCAGGTCTTTCTCATGCGCTTCAATCCATGGAAACAACGTCCCGAGACGGCATATCGGCGGTTGCTAGACTTCCGGCATACTCTGTTCTTTCCTATATCATCGATGTGTTTCATAAAAATGTCAGCACCATAAGCCGGAAGCGTGAATTTGCAGCTGATCAGGCTGCCAGCGAAGTAGCAAATCCGGAGGCTCTTGCCAGTTCGCTATTGAAAATTGGACTTTACGCAGGGGCATGGAGAAATCTTGAGAACCGGGTGATTGACCGAATGCAAAAAGGAAGTTTTACCCGTAATTTATCTTTACTTTTTGCCAGTATCGTTAAATATGATGTTAACGAGGAAACGGTCCCTGAAGTGATCGATAGTATTGCAGCGCAAACCATTTCTCACCCGACGGACTCTCACCCGCCAACTGCAACGCGAATAAGCGAACTAGGCATAAATATCGATAATATTGAACGTGATCTTCTTAATATGCCAGAAAGCACCTGTATTGATCTGTTTGATAATCCCGCTACCCTTGAGCAACAACTTACGGAAATTCAACAACGATATTTCATGGCACTGGGGGTCCAAGTACCCGAAGACGCACAAATGAACCCATCGGCACTGGTACTGGCGGCGTTCGGTGCTCATATGGTCGTAGCTGATGGCAAGGTGGAACCGGAAGAGATCGACAAGGCAGAGGAAATTGGCCTTGCCCTGACACCAGATTTTGACAATATCGACTTTCGCGAATATTGCCACCATCCTGAAACGATCCCCGCAATAGATGCATTACTGGATGCGTCCAAGTCAGTCAGTACTGATGTCAAGGCTCTGATCTATGATTATCTGGCCAAGATCGCCCGTTCCGACGGCGATATAAGCCCGGAAGAAAGCAGTTTTCTGGTAACCGTAAAAACGGAATTCAGCCTCTAGTCGTAATTGGATTTCCAGCGATCGCTATAAACTTCGTGACAAACCTTTCGGTGGACCGGGGTCAAATGACGGCAGCGATGATCCGAACCTCACGCTCGTCCCCGTATGTATTTTCTTTGCTTATATTCAAAAATTCATTGTTCAGGGTTTGACCACCGGTGCCCTTAAAGGCTAATTGCTATATTGCTGTTCAAATAAAGTAAACTTCTGGCGCAAGCGATTGGTAAGGATATCCTTTGTTTTTGGGCTGGCGAAACTGGTGCTGATGCTGTTATAGCTCATTGCCTGAAGTTCCGCATAACTGACATCAGTTGTGCTGACTGCGGCGATACATTCTTTGGAAATATTTGTATTAAAAATACCGTCATTATCTGTGGATAGGCTCACGGGAATACCTAAACGAAGGAACCTTAAGAAAGGATGCGGTGCCGCATTCTTGTCATGTACAGAAAGCTGGTGATTACTATTGATATTCATTTCGATGCCGATTTTCAAATTTCTTGCATATTCAAGCGTAAGAAGGTCATCTTTTAAAAGCACCCCGTGACCCACACGGGAGACCCCCATTAACATGGCATCACGCACATTACGTGGATCGCCAAGCTCGCCTGCGTGCATGGTCATCTGTAACGGGTGATCGGGATGCTCACTGTTATATCCACTTAAATAACCGTATGCATTTTGGGCCTTTTCGAGTGCCGGATTACCTCTTTCTATCGCATATAAATCTGTTCCCACGACTGCGTCCGTTGGATTATCAACAAGAAGAGCGTTCCAGGCTTTGATCATTTCGGCATTTGCTTCAGCGGGTAGAAATCTTAGTTGACCGAGATTCCAGCGTACAACAACACCCGTTTCAGAGAAGAATTTCTCAGACCAGTTGGTGAGTTTATTTATGCTATCGACACTTGGCGGAAAACCATTGGTAAATTCAATATAACTTATTCCATCGCCAGCCGCTCGGTGCAGAAAATCAAGATAAAGAATTTCCATTTTTTCATCTAAATTTTCATCTTCAACAAGCCAAATGACAAAAGCAAAAATTGCATCAAACCGGGTAAAATCGTGAGCTACCGGTTCCGTGGGCAAGAAAAAATAACTGAGGAATAATTTCTGTTGTTCTTCAGATAACGACAGGAACGGTGACGATTCCGGTAACGTCCTTAACGCCTCCATCTCATTATCATAAAGAACCTGTCCCTGGTTTCGCACTGTGGTGATGAAATATTCCGGCACTATAGTCGGGTTATATTTTGTTAGAAGGTCTAAAACCACGTCCCGGGTAAAAAGTCCGTAAGGATGAACATGTAGCATTCCCCCTTTTGGCACTTGATGACAGAATTTTGCCAGTCCGTCCGGATCATTTCGCAGGGGGTCAATGTCAATTTTCGATTTTCTAATTGCTTCCGCTTTATTTTGTTCAATTATTAGCTTCTGATTTTCTTCGATAAGTCCAATTTCAATAGGCGTGAACTTATCACTATCACCCATCACAAACATTGCTTCCCAATCATCCCTTGAGATTGGATTGGATTGCTGATAATTACGTTCGATCATGAACTCTTTTGCGTGATCATATTTCTTTAAATGTGCAACCAGCTTTATGTGTGCAAGATCTTGTTCCGAGCAAGAAACCAATAAAATCAGCCCTGCTGCAAAAGCGAGTATCCTGCCTACACGTTTATATTTCACCACCATTTTTGGACCTTTAGTGTTTACCAATATAGACAGCATACTAATATTTTACCGAAGCTTCCACTATTCTTCTTCCATAGCAAATAGTTCTGTATTACCGCCGGTAGCAACTGTGTTAATGGTCAATGTTTTTTCGGCAGCAAATCGGTACAGGTATCTTGGTCCGCCAGCCTTTGGTCCGGTACCGGATAGCCCCTGCCCACCAAAAGGTTGAACACCCACCACTGCACCGACTATATTTCGGTTTACATAGGTGTTGCCAACATCAAGGTTATCAAAAATATGTTTAGCACTATCTTCTATACGGCTGTGAACCCCTAAAGTAAGGCCAAAGCCCGTGTTTTGAATTTGCGTAAGAATATCATCAAGTTTCGATGCTTTATAACGGATCACATGCAAAATAGGGCCAAATACTTCCTTCTTTAATTCATCGAGCGACTTGATTTCATAAAGACGTGGTCCAAAGAACGTGCCTTTAGCATATTCAGATGGTCCTTCAAGTGCGTGCAGCAGTGTCGCTTCTTCGTTCATTTTTGCAGTATGAGCAACGAGCAATTCACGTGCATCTTGATCAATTACCGGCCCAACATCCGTAGATAGTTGATTGGGGTGGCCTAATGCCAGGCAATCCATCGCGCCTTTTAACATTGGGATGATTATATCCGCGACGTCGTCTTGTATGTAAAGCACACGAAGCGCAGAGCAACGTTGGCCTGCCGACTGAAAAGCTGATGAAATGGCGTCGTCGACGACCTGCTCAGGTAAGGCGGTGCTGTCAACGATCATAACATTTTGACCACCAGTTTCGGCGATCAAAGGCACAATTGCCCCCTCACGACTAGCCAGGCTGCGGTTTATAGTTTTGGCGGTATCCGTTGAACCGGTGAAAGCCACGCCACCAATTCGTTCATCCGCCACCAGTTTCGCTCCAATAGAAGCACCATCACCGGGCAGCAAATGCAGAATATCAACCGGAACCCCGCAGCTATGCATAATTTTAACGGCTTCCGCCGCCACAATAGGTGTTTGTTCGGCAGGTTTCGCAATGACCGCATTCCCGGCGGCCAGTGCCGCCGAAACCTGCCCTACAAAAATAGCGAGCGGGAAGTTCCACGGGCTAATGCATAAAAAGGTACCACGTCCCTGCAAAAATAATTCATTGCGTTCCCCGGTTGGGCCGGGGAGTAATTTACCGGCTTCAAAATTTTCCTGCGCCTGGCCCGCATAATAGCGAAGAAAATCTACGGCTTCTCGAACTTCGGATAAGCCGTCCACCAATGTTCGTCCTGCTTCTTCTGCGATTAAGCCCATCAATTCCCGGCATCTTTCTTCCATCGCATCCGCCGCAGCATTAAGTATTCCTGCCCGCGCGGCCCCACCCATAGAATTCCACAATTTTTGCGATTTTGATGCGGCGGTCAAGGCCCGTTCAATATCTTCCTCTGTGGTCGCGCCGACTAATCCAATTTGTTCACCAGTGGTTGGGCTTACCGCCGGCTCAGGATTATTAAAACCCATTTTTCCTGAAACAATAGGGCCGGCTTTCCAATCATGTTCAGATGAAAGGTTCGCATTCAGCACTGCAATCTCCAGCGGGTCGGAAAGCTCAAAACCAATGGCATTGTTACGAGGGTACGCCTCTCTCATCGTGTGACTTAAGATATCTTTGGGCAACGGGATCATGCTATGTCGTTTTGGGTTTTTATTTTCAACAAGTTTGATAGTGTCTTGCATTAAATCTTCGACGGTGACGTCTTTATCCATAAACCGATTAACGAAAGAGCTGTTGGCACCATTTTCAAGCAGACGTCTGACCAAATAAGGGAGGAGATCTTTATGGGCACCAACCGGTGCGTAAACCCGAATATTGAAATCGATATCCGTATTTTCACGGACAATGTCATAGAGAAGATGTCCCATACCGTGCAACCGTTGAAATTCGAATTCGACCGCACCTACATTCCATTTATTGGCAAGTTCTAATATTAATGCAACGGAATAGGCATTATGCGTTGCATATTGTGGATAAAACACATCCCGCGCGGCCATTAATCTTTCAGCACATACTTGATAAGAAAGATCTGTGGATGGTTTTCTTGTATAAACAGGATAATCGTTAAGCCCCATTTCCTGAGCATGTTTAATTTCACTGTCCCAATAGGCCCCTTTAACAAGACGAACCATAAATTTACGACCCAATTCCCTGCCAAGAGTTTTCAGCCAGTCAATTACGTAAGGTGCGCGTTTTTGGTATGCCTGAACCACAATGCCCAGTCCGTCCCAATCCCGCAGTATTTCCGCGCGAGCCAGTTTTTCAAATATATCCAGGGATATATCAAGCCGGTCTGCCTCTTCCGCATCAATGGTAAAGCCGAGGTTTTTTTCTTTCGCAAGGATTGCCAGTTCCAAAATGCGTGGCACCATTATATCCATCACCATATCATGGTGAGACATTTCATAACGCGGATGAAGAGCAGAGAATTTTACCGATATTCCGCTAGCGGAATAAGGATCAGATTGATCATTTTGAGTGCCGATTTCTGTAATTGCTTCTTTATAGGCTTCAAAATAACGCTCCGCGTCGGCTATGGTTCGCGCGCCTTCGCCAAGCATATCAAATGAAAAACGTGTTTGCGCGCTATTTTCTTTTTTGCCACGACTTATTGCTTCGTCGATGTTACGGCCAAGAACATATTGGCCGCCCATAATACGCATAGCCTGCATGATGGCCGTGCGCACAACAGGCTCACCTGCTTTTTTAATAAAACTTTTAAACCAGTTATCCGTATCACCCTTTACGTCATATCCGAGATCTACAAATCCACCGGTTAACATCAAACCCCAGGTCGATGCATTAACGAATGTGGATTCGGAATGTCCTTTATGATCAGACCATTTACCAGCACTGATTTTTTCTGAAATAAGTTTGTCTGCTGTGGCACCATCCGGAACTCTGAGCAACGATTCCGCAAGGCACATTAACGCCACACCTTCTTTGTTAGAAAGATCGAATTCCTGAAGGAAATAATCCATGGTTCCCTGATTATCGCTTTCATCGCGCGATTTTTCAACGAGCCGTCGTGCGCGGTCCACCAGACGATTGCGCTCGCCGGTGGTAAGTTCCGTTGCATGAAGTAAATTTTCCACACATTTTTTTTCATCACTATGAAACATCAAACGCAAATTATGTCTGATTTCCGATAGGGTCAGCTTCTCAATGTTTTTATAATCATTTAAAGAATACATGGCATATACCTTTATGTGAATCATTTTTAATCACACGAATATATTCAATTTTATAGCAGAATGTCCTACTTTTATAGTGTTTTTACTGATATATTATCTAGTATAATAGCAATTAAACAGTTTTTTATGCTGTTAACATTCAACTATATTAACCGCAAGTCCGCCTTTGGATGTTTCTTTATATTTTGCCTGCATGTCTTTTCCGGTTTGCCGCATGGTTTCAATAACCTTATCGAGTGACACATGGTGTTGTCCGTCGCCCCTCAGCGCGAGCCTCGACGCGTCTATTGCTTTAACGGCCCCCATGGCATTACGTTCAATACAGGGGATCTGTACCAGCCCCCCGATCGGGTCGCAGGTAAGACCTAAATTATGTTCCATGCCGATCTCCGCCGCATTTTCAACCTGTAAAACCGTACCGCCCTTTACGGCAGTAAGTCCTGCCGCCGCCATAGAGCAGGCCACGCCCACTTCCCCTTGGCAGCCGACTTCAGCGCCGGAGATCGAAGCGTTCTTTTTATAAAGCGATCCTATGGCTGTTGCTGTTAGCAAGAAATCATAAACCGCTTGTTTGTTGCCATCACGATTATAAAAACGGTCATAATAGCGCAGCACCGAAGGGATTATGCCTGCGGCACCATTCGTGGGAGCGGTTACAACGCGACCGCCCGCCGCGTTTTCTTCGTTAACGGCAAGCGCCCATAAGTTAATCCAGTCCAGTATCACCGACGGATCGCCAAGTTGTTTTTCCTGTGCCTCTTTTAATGATGTCAAAACTTGCTTCGCCCTGCGCTCCACATTGAGGCTTCCCGGTAATTTCCCACCAGTAGAACATCCACGGTCAATAGAATACTCCATAGCTTGGTAAATCTGATCAAGGTTTTTCCTGATTTCACCTTCAGGCATTAATGTTTTCTCATTTTCCCACATTAAATCCGCAATGGATAAATTAGAATCACTGCAAAGTTTTAGCAGCTCCTCCGCGCTGTCAAACGGATATGGCACCGGAATTTCATCCGGTGGCGGTGTGTTTCTGCCAAAATCTGCTTCACTTAATACAGCACCGCCGCCCACTGAATAGTAATTTTCGGAAGCAATTTTATTGCCATTGCTATCAAAGGCCATAAAACCAAGGCCGTTACTATGATGCGGAAGTAACTTTTCCATTTGAAAAAGCATGTCTTTATTCGCTTGAAAATCAATTTCATGAATATTGAGTAGCTTAATGCGATTAGAGGATCTTATATCCGCGCATCGCTTATCAATTATCGCGGGATCAATGGTTGCTGGTTCATACCCTTCGAGCCCAAGTAATAGAGCTTTGTCGGTCGCATGTCCGAGGCCAGTTAAGGCCAAAGAGCCGAACACATCTACTTTCAACGTTGCAATATTTGCGATATCCGAGATGGCCAAAAGAAATTGTTTAGCCGCTACCATCGGGCCCACCGTATGTGAACTGGACGGACCAATACCGATTTTGAAAAGGTTGAAAACGCTGTAGTACATGTCCCCACCCTTTGAAATATAATTTAGGGAGTTTAACTTAACAAATGATATTAACGTGCAATTTACGCGCTGTGAGCACTTTTGTCTAGTTTCTGAATATGCTCTAATACCCTTAACCATTTATTCGCCTGACATATTTCTATCGCTTGGCTACGGCCCATACGACGGATTAGTTTTTTGGCAAGCTCTTCAATAGTTTGTTCACTCATGGTAAAACCTGTTCTTTGGTACTTAATTACTTGTACTTAATTATAAAATATAGATTAAATATGGCAATTTGATGCCGGAAAACACACCATCTACGCCCCTAAAACATCAAAGTCAACTAAAGATTCCTTTTTAATTTCAAGGTTTTTCATCAACTTAAAATCAACGTATATTTAAATCTGTATATTTGCAAGTGTATAGCATAATATATCGTTAATAAGTGATTCTATATTTGATTCGTCTTATGATTCAAAAATAAAAAGAGATTAAAACCATGGTAAATTTAGTTGATCAATTACCGGGTCAGAGTGCTATACGCAAATTGGATAAAATTGATCGAAAGATATTAAGACTTCTACAAAGTGACGGCCGAATTTCAAATGTAAAACTGGCGGAGATGGTTCATCTTAGCCCTACGCCGTGTCTGGAACGTGTCAAAAGACTTGAAAAAGAGGGCTTCATAAAAAGCTATGTTGCCATTTTGGAGCCAAAGATGCTTGACGCAACACTTGTATCTTTTATAGAAGTTTCACTGGACCGAACAACAACCCGTGCATTGGACCATTTTAGGGATGAAGTAATGCACATGGAGGAAGTGCAGGAATGTCACATGGTCGCAGGTGGATTTGATTATTTGATTAAAGTAAGAACCAGCGATATGGAACATTACCGCAGATTTTTAGGAGAAAAGCTTTCCAGCATAGAAGACATAAGCAGTACTCATACTTATGTTGTTATGGAAGAAATAAAAGCGAGCAGTGCGATTAAAGTTAGTGAATAATAACCAGACGGACCCAAATATGCCTACCCTTACATACATTTCACCCGAAGATGAAGAATATATTGTTAAAGCCGAGACCGGCCTCACGTTGATGGAGATTGCCGTTAATAATGATGTGGACGGCATTGATGCCGATTGTGGAGGGTCGTGTGCTTGCGCGACATGCCATATAATCGTACCCGAAGAATTTATTGCCATAACCGGAAAAGCTGGCGATGATGAATGTGTACTACTCGACTTTTTAGATAATCGCACAACAGGAAGTCGATTAAGCTGTCAGATAGAAATGTCCGAGGAACTTGATGGTATGATCATCAAAGTTCCTCAAGCTTAATTTTTTTCTTTATTCCGCAACTTCTATATCGCCTTCAACTTCATCATCATGAGATTTAAGAAATGATAATTTCCCTGCGATGGTATCCTTGATATCGTAAAGACATGGAACAAGTATCAAAGTGATGAATGTAGCAAAGAGCACGCCAAAAGTAAGTGAGACGACCATAGGTATGATAAAGATCGCCTGATAACTTGTTTCAAGCATAATTGGCACAAGTCCAACAAATGTTGTTATTGATGTCAGAATAATCGCCCGAAAGCGCATTCTTCCGCCTTCAGCGATGGCCTCTGTATATTTCATACCTTCTTTCTTAAGACGTTTAATACAGTCCACAAGCACAAGATTGTCATTGATTACCACACCGGACGCAGCAAAAAGACCAAGGAAGGAATATAGGCTAACCGGCATATCAACTATCAAATGACCTATCAATGCCCCGACGAACCCGAACGGCACAGCCGTAAGGATAATAACAGGTTCAATGTAAGATCTTAAGCCGATGGCAAGTAACGCATATATTGCGAGAAGAACAAGTGATAAGTAAAAACCAATCTCATCGAAGAAGATGCCCTGCTCTTCGACCTGTCCGTCCGGTATAACGGCAAAACCGGCATATTCACCCTTCATGTCTATAAATATTCCATCATCCAGATACTTATATGCCTGAAATGGCGACACGATATTCTTATTCATTCTTGCCTGAACTTTAATGATATTCTGACCGTTAATTCTTTCCGGTGAATTTAATATCGGCACGTAATCCATCTCCGCCACCATATTAAACGGTATTTCACCCCCCTCAGGAGTTTGGATGTACATTTCACGAAGAGCATTTAGATTTTGTCTCGCGTCCAGTGGAAACCGCACATGAATATCAACTGTTTCACCGTCCCGCGGTATGCGCTGGACAATTCGCCCGAAAAATCCAAGACGTACCTGATCGCTAAGGGTACTCAGTGTCAAACCATAATGTTCTGCTTCCGGTTTTAGTGAAAGTCTTAATTCCTGCGCCTGCCGGTCCCGATTGTCATATATTTGAGTAAGGCCTTGTATGTCGCGCATTTCAATTTTTATGCGCTCTACAGCCTCTTCCATATCAGCATCATTACTGGCGGAAACAAAGAAACTTAAGTCACCACCACGTCTTCCGGTATTTCTTGAGTTTTTAAGTGTTACTTCTACTGCTTCAGGAATTTCTCCCACTCTTTCCTGCCATGCGTTCATTACTTCCTCGGCATCCATGATTGCCATGGCTTCAGATGACATTTCAAGCGACATCCGGATATTATTACCAAACACAAAACTATCATAATTTGGAAATAGAATATTTCTCGCCATTCCTGTTTTCTGTTCGTATTCCTCCTCAACGCCGCCGGGGCCACTGATGGCTTCAACCATTGCATCATGCAGTCTTTCACCTGTGCCTTCCGGTGCGGTCTCTGAGAGATCCACGCTATAACGGAGAAGATTGCTGGGTATTTCAGGATTAAATGACGATTTTATAAACCCGAGCACATAAGCTGTGGAAAATAGAATAAGTACTGAGAAAAATAAGCAGGTAGTCAGATATTTTGCTCGTAAGCATTTTTCAATAAATGGTTTATATTTATATCTTGCAAAATCGATCAGCCACTGGGCGACCTTTTTTTGAAATACCCGGAATTTTTGATACCAGGCCTCGTTAGGTTCAAAATGTTTTTTGCTGGATAAATGGCACGGCAAAATGAGTAGACATTCTACCAGTGAGAAAATAAGTGCGCCAGATACAACCACTGCTATGTCTCGTGCTTGCTGCCCGGTTTCAGATTCGAACATTAACAAGGGTACAACTGCCAAAATAGTCGTAAATACAGATAGAATAATGGGTAAAGAGAGGGTCTGTGCGCCGTAAATAGCGCCTTTTAGTCCTTTGAACCGCGTTCGCTGGGTTGCGTGAATACCCTCCCCTACTACAATCGCATCATCGACAACGATCCCGAGCACCAGCAGGAAGCCGAATAACGATATCTGATTTATAGAAAAATCGAAAAGTTTCATTATCATGAAAGCGCCACTAAAAGCGATCACAATGCCAAAAGTAACCCAGAGTGCGAGATCAAGCCGCAAAAACATGACAAGAAGGAAAAACACGAGCACCAGACCGGTAAGACTATTGGAAATTAACATTTCCAGACGTTGATAAAATTCAACGCTATCATCGCGCCATGTTGTGACGGTTATTCCTTGTGGAAATGTGTCTTTCGCTGTTACAAGATATTCTTTGACGGCTGAGGTCAGTTCTAACACATCCTGACCGGGACTTAATTGTGTTTCAAGGACAATAGATGGTTTGCCTTTGGACCTAAAAATAAAAAATCTTTCGCTGACACCATCTTTGATCTCTGCGATGTCACCTAACCTGATGCGCGTCCCGTTGGCCTGTTGCAATAAAGTTATTTCAGCAAATTCTTTTTCGTAGTAAGCGCGGCCTTCTGCTCGAATTTGCAATGAACCAAAGCCATTTCGAATTGATCCCACAGAAATATCAACAGAGCTGTCACTGATCGCTTTTGCAACCGTTGCCATGGAAATACCCAAGCGACGTAGATCAAATTCGGATACTTCAATGCTAATCGTATTGGGTGGAAATCCGCGCACTTCGATAAGATTTACCTCTGGCAGCCCGAGCAAATCTGAACGAACCCGCCTTGCAACCCCTGCCAATGTTTTCTGATCTGTGTCACCGGAGACTATAATGTCAATAATATCGTCATTTTGAATGTTATGTTGAACGCGTGGCGGTTCAATATCACGAGGAAACGAGCGGATACCATCAATTCGCGACTGAACTTCGTCGATCACGATCTGAACGCTTGCTCCGCGATCAATTTGAAGTGTCACTCTTGAGCTGCCACGAAAGGAACGCGAGGACATTTTTTTAATATTCGCCACACCTTGCAGTGCATCTTCAATAGGTATCGTGATATTTTCTTCAACTTCGTTTGGACCTGCGCCAAGATAGCTAACCCGTACGGATATTTCATTTGGTGTTATGACGGGAAATACTTCGGTTCTAAGAAGAGGTAAACTTACAACACCACCAACAACGATCAATATCATCAATAAATTTGCAGCGACGTGGTTTTCCGCAAACCATGCAATTAAATTTTTCATTGGTTTCCTCCTTGTGTTTGACCACCACCATTTTGAGCACCACTGCGGGCTGCCTGTCTTTGGGCGCGCGCCGCAGCACGTTGCTCAGGTGTCATATTTGCTATCGCTGCCCTTTGTTCCGGCGTTAAGTCTGGCCTATTACCACCACCTTGGCCCACAACGGGGGCTTCGGCCGCGGCCGCGGTAGCAGCACCGCCAGCAGGAGGAGCGGGACGGGCACTAGGACGACCACCGCCACGCGGACCACCAACAGGCACACCATCAAGATTAGCAATTACCGCTTTCATTCCCGGAACATAAGAAAAGGGCGGTGATGTTGTTATCGTTTCACCTTCTTCAATCCCCCCTGTTATAGTAACAAAATCATCATTGCGGTCCAAAACCTCAACCCGTTTAGTGATAAGTTTTTCGCCTGAATATATGAATATATTATTGTCATCACGCATTGCTTTAATCGGTACCTGGAACACATTGCCAATTTTTGGCCCCTGAACTTCCAGGTCGACAAATACGCCGGGCAGCAATGGCGGCGTTTCTTTATCTTGTTTCAAATTCATAGGATCATAAATGGTGGCAATCGCATAATAAACGCGGCTTTTTCGATCAATTGAGCTTTCAAGACGCATGATTTTGGCATCCCAGGAAATCTCATCGTCACGGGTTAGATCACGCACGGTGACATTTAACATGTCTTCTTCTGCCAAAATACCCACGCTTTTTACATTCATTAGATCCAGTTGTTTCTGACTTAGGGGCATGCGAATTTCCGCTTCCTCAGTTCCAAAAACTGCTGCCAAGTCCTGGTTCGTGCTGACTATTTGCCCTAAATCAACGAGCTTTTCGTCAAGCATCAGCGGGAACGGCGCTTTTATTTCGGTTCGTTCCAAGCGTATTTTCTGTGTATCGTAGTTTGCTTGCGCCCCTTTTAGTCCTGCCTCCGCTTCGCGCAATTGTGGTATTCTTAACACGAGATCTGTCGCTTCACCTTCACCGTATTTTTCCCAGTCCTGTCGGGCTAGATCAGACTGTTCTTTTTCAACGCTCAGGGTTTGCTCAGCGCGCGCAACATTCACCTCTGCCTGCACCAGAGCAAGCTCATAATCCGCAGGATCAATGCGCATCAAAATCTCACCGGTGTTGAAGAAACCACCCGTTAAAAATTTTGGTGATGTGTAGACGATCTGGCCTGCGACTTGAGACTTTAGATTAATGTTCAGTCTGCTTTCAACAACAGCTTGCGTGCTAACGGTAGGGAACACGTCCTGTTTTTTCGCTGTTATCACATCCAACCTTTCGACACGGTCCTCAAGTATTTCGACTGGCGCAGTGGGACGCAATAAATACATCCCGGTTGCCGCAACCGCGGTCACGCCGATAATGGCCATAACAATCATTATTTGCGCATTAGATTTTTTCATTATAAAATTTCCTGATTATTACGGGTCTGATCCGCGTCTGCCATTTGATTTATATATCCTTCAATATTCTGACCGCCAAGTGCCAAATGCAAGTCCGCCCGGTTCAAAAGCCTTCGATGCTTTACCCGCAGCAAACTTTGTTGCGCTGAAATTCTGGTTCTTTGGACATTTACAAGAGAGAGTATGTCAACAAGCCCTTTAGCATATTGTTCAAGTGCTTTTTCTTCACTTGCGATGGCGCGGTCAACGGCTATGGTCAGATGTTCCTCTTGCTCAGCCAGCGTCACTTCTGCGGTAAGCGCGTTCTCCGCTTCCTGATACGCGGTCAATATTGTTCTAAGGTAATTTGCGAGGCTACTATCAAGTGCTACTTCATTAATCACAACTTGCTGACGTCGCCTGCTACCATCAAGTATCGGTTGTACCAGATTGCCAACAACACTCCATGCCAAATTATCAATATCTACAATGTCCTGCAAATCGCTGCCGCTTGCCGTTGTACTCCCGGAGATGTTCAAAGAAGGATAAAGTGCTTTTTTTGCAACATTTAGATCATAATTAGCACCAAGCACTCTATTTCGAGCGGCCATTATGTCCGGTCTTTGCGCCAATAAACTGGCCGGGATTCCCATTTGGATAAGATTATCAAGCCCTGGTAATTCTATATCCTGAGGAACTCGTCCGGAAGGATAAGATCCAATGAGGGTCTCTAATATCCGCATGCGTTCCGTTACCGTTTGCCTTTGATTGGAAAGGTTTGATCTCGCTGTCGCAACATTGGTTTCAATTTGAAGCAAATCCAGAACATCAACAAGTCCACGCGCATAGCGGCTGTCAACCAGATCTTCCGCTTGCAGAAGTTTTTCAAGATTGAGTTCCAGAAGGTCATTTTGGAGAACTGACTCAGTTACATCAAACCAGCGTTGAGCCGTTCTTGTCGCAAGCGACATACGCGCAAATTCAAGATCATTTTTGAAGGAAAGAACCGATTGTTCAGCAGAGGCACTATCATTTGCTAGTCGACCCCAGATATCTGCTTCCCATGCGAGGCCACCGCGCAATGAGAAGCTCTGGTTGTCTGCCGTTCCTCTCTCAAAATCACCACTCCGTGTAGCACCAACACGAATATCACCGGTGATGCTACGCGCTCCATCCGTGATCGACTGTTGAGCCAGCGCCGTTCTAAGACGGTTAGCAGACACTCTCAGGTCAGGATTATTTTCAAGTGCCCTAAGGACAATTTCCGGTAGATCACGGACTTCGTCAGCGTTCAGCCAGTTTAGTTCTGACCTGACTGCGGTCATGTTCGGGCTTTGCCAAGCTGCAGGTATAGCCAACAGATTTAGCTGATCGTCAACATTAATGTTTGGCGCACAGCTAGACACCAAGCTTATGCCCAGCATTAGCAAAAAAGTACGACCAATTTTATGACCATATAAAATGGTACTGTTCATTGCTGTTCCAATCGTTAAAAAATATTAACTTCAATATCTTATTATACGCAGTGGAACAATAAATCCTGCACAAATTATTTTAAAATCTAAGCGATAAGCAACTCAATCCACCGTCTAATTTGCGATATTCCGACACGTCCACTTCTCTTACTTTATAACCCGCCGCCTTGATAACGGCAACTGTCCTGTCATATCCCTTCGGAACAAGTACTGTGCCGTTAATCCATACGCTATTTGCAGAATAGCTATGATCAGCTTCTATTTCAATTATATCATACTTTTGAAATTCCGGTTTCGATAAAAATTCACCGCAAGCCAGCAAGGTATTATCTTCTATATAACCGAGCCCTGTTTTTAAATGTAATACTTCAGACATTTCAACGACAGAACCGGTCATTGCGTATTTCTCAAGAATAGAAATCATTTGATCTGCGCCAATTTGATTGGTCCTTTCCGATAATCCAATATAGTAGTGATCGCCGGCCATCATGATATCACCCGCTTCCACTTGCCCGGGCGATGTTATGCGCTCTATATTTTCATAAAAACTCTTCACCGTGTCTTCAATATGTTTTACTTCACCGCGACGACTTGGCGCACCGGGGCGGGTTAATATCGCACAGTGAGGCGTCATTAAAGCAACGTCCTCAACAAAGCAACTATCGGGAAAATCTTCGCACGCTTCCAGAACTGTTACGTCAAGACCGCATTCTTTTAAAGCATCGATATAATCATTATGCTGAGCCACCGCTTTTTTGTAGTCCGGTATTCCATAATCCGCATCAGATAAACCATCAACTAACGATCTGCTAGGTTTACGTGTAATCGCATACTTAAACATCATTATAATCCTATTTTCTTAAAATTGGGCGTGTCATACAAGTAGGCCCGCCTTCGCACGGAATACAGATCTCATCCCCGTCAAAGACACTCACGTCGCAGCCGGCATCACGCATTAATTTATGAGTTTCTGGAAAGCCGTCCAAAGCAATCGCCTTCATCGGTGCGGTTGCCAATACATTAAGATTAAGGCCGCCACTATTTTCAAATTCGTCGGTCGGCGCCTCAAGAAGCGTAAAACCCATTTCTTCCATCAGCTGGTATAGTGCCACCGGCATAAGTGTTGCGTAAACAAGGGCGACTTTCTCGGCGAGCAAGCTTACCACTGACATCAAATGAAGGCACGCCGATTTACCGTGGTAAACAGGAAGGTCAAATTGAACGACTTCTATATTCTGCGCGCCAAGCATTTTGGTTAACTGTTCAATTCCAGCCTGATTTGTTCGATAACCACGACCGACCGCGAGGATGTTATCATCAAGCCAGAAACAATCCCCTGCTTCCGCATTTCCCGGTGCTTCAATTTGACCAATGACGTCAATGCCCCGTTCATCATAAAAAGATCTGTGAAGCGTTACTTCATCCTTACGCAGCACTTTGCCGGGGTTCATCAAAATGGTGCCTGCGGGCGTTACCAACGACGGGTCATAGGTAAAGACGGAATCCGACAGACCATCATCACTATCGTTAAACCAGAGAATTTCTGCTCCTGATTTTTCAATAAGCTCCACAAAACCTTGATATTGGGCTTGTACTTTCGCAGGAATAAGTTTCTTTGCATAATGCCACTTTTCAATTTCAGCATTTAACATCTCTTTACCTGGCTTGCGCAGAGCGACACTATGCAGTGGTGCCACCATGCTAGATACGCCAAATTCAACTATATTTTTATTCATTTCCCTGCACTCTATTTATGTGGTTAGCATCCCCATCCAACAATCCTAATGCGTCCTCCGTGGTGATCGCTGTGCAAAATTCACCGTGCATGCTCGCCACCGATAGATTATGTACTAGCTCTGGATCATAATCAGTTCCATCAATGCCAATACGGTTCGTTGTCGCGCAGCAATCGTGAACCAGATATGTATCAAAACCCATATTACCCGCCATACGTATGGTAGTTTCAACACAGAAATTTGTGAAAAAACCAACGACCACAAGGCGATCGACACCGGCACGGCGCAGCTGTATTTCAAGTGACGTACCAAGAAATCCGCTGTTTACATCTTTTTCAACGACAATATCTTTTGGTGAAGGACCAAATCCTTCTTTCATATTTCCTGTTGGAATTGAAAGCTTGAGCGGTGATGCATCTTCGCGGCTGTCATGTTTGGTGTAAGCAACCCTGATCCCTTTATCACGCCATTTGGTAAGCAGTGAACGCATGTTGTCTTCCGCATCCAAATTATTTCGGCGGCCGGCCGGCCCGCCCCAATGTTCAAATACATCGACCCCTTCCTGAACATCTATAAGAAGAAGTGCAGCATTTTTCCCAAATTTTTCGATCATTTTCACAAACTCCATTTTAAATTTGAACGATTGTTCAGTTTTATATATGATAAATACAACAATGCCAATAAAAAAATCAAAATATCCGCCACTTCCTGGAAAATATTAGTATTATAAAGCACATGAACGAAGACACTAAAAAATCATCTTACGGTAAAGCGAAAGAAAAGCTTATCAAAGCCACGACAGAATGCTTAATGAAAAACGGCACTGACGGCGTTTCCGTGCGTAAAATATGTTCTGAAGCTGGCGTTTCAGTGGGTCTGATCAATTATCATTATCCTTCCCTGCAAAATTTGATTGCAGATTCTTATAAAGATCTTGCTTTATCGCTTCTTGAACGCGCCAAAAATTCTGCAAATGACGCAAACGGCACACCCGAGAAAAAACTTTCTGTATTTCTGAAAACTTCTTTTGATAATATTTCCATGAACCGACGCACATTACGGGCATGGATCGTGTTTTGGGGCATGATTGAGAGCTCCCCACCCGTTAAAGAGGCACATGATATTGCAAATCAGGCTTTTGAAGGGTTTCTTGAAAACATTTTCGCAGAACTGGATAAACAAACGCCACTTAAGACGACACCCAGATTGGCGGCCATTGGCCTCACTGCGATGCAGGACGGCCTATGGCTTGAATTTGGTCTTCAGTCGGGTACTTTCACGGCAAATGAAGCGCAAGAACTTTGCGAGCTTTGGATTAATTCAATCAAAAAAAATTAAGTCGCTACCTTCCGCCCCTTTAAATGCGCGCCCCAGAAGAACACAAGGCAAATAAGTGCCATGGCAATCGCAATAAGATAAGCATTTGTATAACCACCGCCATCAACTATAAGCATGCCAACCCCCACCGGACCAAGGGAGGAGCCGATTGACTGAAAGGCCGGGATCATCGCCGCATAAGTTCCACTTTCATCCGCATGTCTCACCACAAGAAGCTGAAATGGCGTCATATAATTCCATGCGGCGGAATAAATAATGATAGCAAGAAAATAAAGATATTTATCGGCGGTAGCCACTAAGATGATCATAGCGATTATAAACACCATTATACCAATCACCAGTGGCTTAAAATTACCGAGTTTATTACCGGTTAAATCCGCCGCCCATGCCCCGAGCCCGGAAAGAATAAGTGATCCCGCCGCAACAACGCCTATGAAATCAGGATCAAAACCACGCGACGTGCCGATCCGTTCCACGAAGGCCCAAACTCCCGTTTGCCCTGTATAATAAATAATGATACCGATAAGACCGAGAAAAGCCCAAAGAGAAAAGTTAATCTTAGACGTCGAACCTTCTTTGTTATCTTCGTTATCCGCCTTTTTTATACCTTCGAGCTGTGTCTTCAGGTTCTTTGGGATCCAGCCCGCAAACACAGTTGCAATCAGAATTAGAGCCGCGATCAGATAGCTAAGTCCCTCAAGGCCATAAAGCGGTAAAACGAACGACTGCAATATAATTACCAACACTCCTGCGATCACACACTGAGAAATGAGGGCCAAGGAATAGGCTCTAACCGGGTTATTCATATTGCTAATCAGACAAAACATGCATGCGAGTGCTATACCGGTCATTCCACCGGCAATAGCATAAGAAACCGCGATCATCGAAAAACCCACGTGGGTGCTTAGAGACATTGCAACTGCGAAAGTCAGCATAGCCAGGCTTACAGTAATTTTCCAATTCACACGGCCTACCCAAAGCGGCCCTGTAATATTTGTGATCATTTGCCCCGCAAGGAACGCAGAGCCCAGAAAACCAATTTCACTTTCATCAAACCCGCGTTGGGTGGCAAGCCCACCCAAAATGATCGGTAGCGTATTATAAACAAGGTTATTAACCGTTAAAAATGCCGCAATCGCGACATATGCCGACGTTGAAGAGTTTCGGCTTAGAGCCATCTAATTATTCCTATATTTATAATTATATTTGAACACTTGTTCAGTTTATAAGTGAAAAATATCGATAAGGCAATAGTAAATAAAATTCAAATGTTTCACATAAACCAGTATATATAATTCCATAATGTTAGAAAATTATTCACCACCAAATAATCCTTATCTCAATATCATCTATCAAGATGATGATATTCTCGTGTTAAATAAACCTTCCGGGTTACTTACCGTTCCCGGCAAAGGGGCGCATCTAAGCGACTGCCTGGAAACAAGGGCGCAAAATGAATTCGAAGGCGCAAGAACAGTTCACCGACTTGATATGGACACGTCCGGCTTGATCGTTATGGGGCTTACCAAATATGCGCACAGGCACCTTAGCCTTCAATTTCAAAACAGGAACGTGGGTAAATCATATATTGCCCGCGTTTATGGGAAGATCGAAAAAGACGAAGGTTTAGTCGATTTGCCACTAATATGTGACTGGCCAAACCGGCCAAAACAAATGGTTGATTTTGAAAACGGAAAAGCTTCGCAAACGAAATGGCAGGTTATAAAGCGGGGCGAAAAAGAAACGCTTCTTTTGTTGACACCACTCACCGGCAGATCACATCAGTTAAGAGTGCATTTAATGAGTATCAATCACCCCATCCTTGGCGACCGGTTTTATGCTCATGCAGAAGCATTAAATATGCATGATAGACTTTGCCTTCATTCAAAATCACTAACCGTCATGCAGCCAACCAAGAAAGAAAAAATGACTTTTAACTGTGAAGCGGATTTTTGATAAATAAATGACTGCGCCCGACCCAAAGAGCCGTTCGATTAAATATAGCCTTCGTAAATTGTAATACCCTCTGAGTGTCTCCCAACAACCAAAATCGGAGTTAACTAAGAAAATTTCGATATAACAATCCCTAGACATCTCATACCCTAAATGATACACCTGAAGGTGCCTTCACATAGTGTGAGGGCTGTTCTCAGGGCGGGGTGTAATTCCCCACCGGCGGTGTGAGGCTGATGCCTTAAGCCCGCGAGCGCCTTTTATGGTTGTATGCTAAAAAAGGGTCAGCAGATTCGGTGTAATTCCGAAGCCGACGGTCATAGTCCGGATGGAAGAGAACGAGAGTAAGTGGCTGATACTCAATGGTATCTGCTGGTATTTTCGTGCGCCTTGGTTCTGATTTGTTAAATATTAAGGAGCAAACCATGGATCAAGTATCCCAAAACTCACCCGATATCTTTCAGGTTGCTTTTATCAAAGCACGCTGGCATTCGGACATTGTAGATCAATGTTATGGTGCTTGCAAAAATCAAATTGAACGACAACAAGATGTGTCCTGTCAGATTGATACTTTTAATGTGCCGGGGGCGTTTGAAATACCCTTGTTGGCACAAGATCTGGCGAAATCAGGCCAGTATAACGCGATTATAGCTTCGGCTTTCGTGGTAAACGGGGGAATATATCGTCATGATTTCGTCTCATCAGCGGTTATTGATGGGATGATGCGAGTACAGTTAGATACCGGAGTGCCGATATTCTCGGCGGTATTAACACCGCATAATTTTCACGGAACGACAGACCATAAACAGTTCTTCTTTGATCATTTCAAAGAAAAAGGGCGAGAAGTTGCAGAAGCTTGTCTAACCATGATGGAAATGCGAAAAATAGCTGAAGTTGCGGCTTAGAAATAATATAAAGCCCTGACAACGAGATTTGGAGCCGTATATACCATTCTTATTCTTTGATAACTTAGGGAACTCAAGTTTTGTTCAAAATGATTAAAATAGGTGATTAAGGAGCTAATGTAACAGCTCCTGTAATAACTTTCCGAGTGTCCGCTTCGAGTGGTGATCTCAAACAGACGTTCAAATATAAAAGCTGAACGAAACATTCAGCGAATTTCTGTGCAAAGATGATGCACTCATAAAAAAGTTGCGAATTTAGGAATTAGCCATATTATTATTTAAGTTTGTGTAAGAGAACTATATAAATTGGAGATTTGCAATATGATAGCGGAGCAAAAACTTAAGGATGCAGAGAGAATAGTTCGCATTACTATGATAATTATTTTGGTAACCGCAGGTACAAGTAAATTATTTAGTCAAGGTAGTTTTTACGACTATTACTCTCAACTTTTCCAAGGGGATTTGAGAATAAACCTGCCTCCCTTTCTTGTTAACTTTTATCTCAAGTTAATACCGTATATTGAGATAACTCTTGGTTTGTGTTTGGTGAGTAACCAATATAAAAAATATGCTTTATATGGGTGGTTTGGCTACATGCTAAGTTTGTTATTTGGGCATTACATATTGCAAGAATGGTCCTCAGTAAATCAGATGTTAAGTTATATTTTTCTTGGTCTAATTAGTTATATTTTGCCAAACCATTATTCTTGGATTAGAAGGGATAAATAGAGATAATAAATGAGTTATCGTATGTGACATTTTATTATTCCCTGTTTTTGCTATACGTAAATCACTTATATAAATCAAACCGTGCTGTCTGAAGGCTAGTAATTACGAGGATTAGAATTTGTAAAAGGGTGTTTTAAAATTTTGAAAGTAGTCAAGATTACCGCTCCTAATATTCTGCCAATAAAATGGCCGTTTTACACATATTGTAAAGAATAAATACGACCTTCGCCGAGTATCCGCTTTGGGTGGTGATCTCAAACGGTCGTTCGAAATATCCAGTTTATGAAATTAGTTAAAATCACGTTGCTAAATCAACAGGTCACCGTCTGCGGGAACGTCAAAATGTGCCAATACCATTTCTTGTGTGACGTGATCCAAGGATTCAGGTAACCATTTTGGATTATGCTCCTTATCAATCAGGACTGCGCGAACCCCTTCGTAAAAATCACTGTCATAAGAAGACAAAGCGTTGGCGATGCGATATTCCATCAACATACAGTCATCAAATTCCAGTTTCTTTCCGCGTGATAATTGTTCGATAATTACCTTCAAGCTCATGGGTGACATTTTCTTAAGTACGGCGAGCGTTTGTTTCGCCCAGTCATGGTCAATGTCGCTTAAATGTTCAAAAATATCTTCAATAGTTGTTTCGCTAAATGCGGTGTCAATTAAATCTCTATATTCATCTATGGGTGCTGCGTCGGGATCTTCGGCAAAGCGCGCTATTATTTTATCAACATTATCATGAGAGATGGCTTTTTCGTTGATAACCGCGTCAATAAAATCAGTTAACTTTTCAGAATTCATATAGGCGGTTCCAACGCCAATGTATAAAATGTCGGCTCCTCTTAACCGCGCACCGGTTAGACCCAAATAAAGGCCCAGTGAACCCGGGAAACGCGTTAAAAAATAACTTGAACCCACATCAGGGAAAAGACCGATTGACGCTTCGGGCATTGCAAATAAGGTCTTTTCCGTCACTATTCGGTGTGATCCATGGATGGAAACACCAACACCACCGCCCATGGTAATACCGTCTAGCAAAGCGATATAGGGTTTTGGAAAATGAAAAATTCTGGCATTCATTCTATATTCGGCGGCAAAAAATTCGCGAGCAGTTATATTATTATCCGGTCCCTGCGCCACAATATTTCTAGCGTCACCGCCGGCACAGAAAGCCTTATCACCCGAACCGTTTATGATAACCGCTTTTATGCCGGATTCATTTTCCCAGATTTGCAATTTTTGATCGATCTGCAAACACATATTCGTTGAAAGTGCGTTTAAGACATCGGGCCTGTTCAAGGTTATAAAACCTATACCGGACTTTTCTTCAAAAATAACGTTGGACTTATTCATGGATTAAACTCTATTTAAGGACCGGCATTGAGAAATCAGCGCCGATGGCGTCTTTGGACCAGCGGGATGTTATTGTTTTTACTTTTGTATAAAAACGAAGTCCTTCCATACCATACTGGTTGTGGTCACCAAATGATGAGTTTTTCCAACCGCCAAAACTATAAAACGCCAAAGGCACGGGAATCGGCACATTAATACCGACCATGCCGATTTCCACAGTGTCCGCAAATGTTCTGGCGGCGGCACCATTTTGGGTGAAAATGGAGGCGCCATTTCCGTAGGGATGTTCGCTGGTGAGTGCCATCGCTTCTTCAAATGTGCCAACGCGCATTATCTGCAACGTTGGGCCGAAAATTTCGTCCTGATAAGATTTCATATCCTTTGTAACATTGTCAATTATAGTGCCGCCCAAAAAATACCCCTGTTCATGGCCTTTCATAACAAAATCACGGCCATCAAGAATTAATTCGGCGCCCTCGTCTTTTGCCATCTGAATATAATCCATAACTTTTTGGCGATGTTCTTTGGTCACCAATGGCCCCATTTCCAAGCCGGATTCGAGCGAAGGACCGATTTTTAAACCGCTTACACGCGGTTTTAATATATCGATCAGTTTATCCGCTGTTTCATCGCCCACACATACGGCGACTGATATTGCCATGCAACGCTCCCCTGCGGAGCCATATGCCGCCCCCATGATGCCATCTGCAACAGCATTCAAATCAGCATCAGGCATCACAACCATATGATTCTTGGCGCCGCCCATCGCCTGACATCGCTTGCCATTTGCCGTCGCTTTATCGTAAACAGATTTCGCAATAGCGGTTGACCCAACGAAGCTCACAGCTTTAATCCGGTCATCGCAAAGAAGAGCATCAACCGCATACTTATCACCGCCAATGACATTAAAGACACCAGGCGGACCGCCCGCTTCAATAAAAAGTTCCGCCAATCTATAGACACAGCCCGGGGTTTTTTCAGAAGGTTTTAAAATTATAGTGTTGCCCGTAACCATTGCCATACATGACATCCAAAGCGGTATCATTGCTGGAAAATTAAATGGCGTAATACCGGCAACAACACCAAGTGGTTTTCGCATCGAGTAAATATCAACACCGCTCGCAACATTATCTGAAAATTCGCCTTTTTGCAGGTGCGGCGCACCGGATGCGAATTCGGCTACCTCTATGCCTCTTAAAACGGATCCCATTGCATCTTCTATAACTTTGCCGTGTTCTTTTGATACAAGTTCAGCGAGTTCTTGCTGATGATCATATAGTTTCTGTGTGAAACGGGCCATGATGCGTGATCGTTTCAGGATCGATGTGGCAGACCAAGTGGTGAAAGCAACCCGCGCCGCTGCAATTGCATTTTCAACTTCTTCTTTATTGGCAAATGCTATCTCCGTGTATTTTTCACCGCTAGACGGGTTAAATATATTGCCAAATCGACCACTTTCGCCGCTTACGTGGGCACCATTAATGTAATGACCATAGGTTTTCATTTTATGTTCCTGAAATTTAATATTGTTATTAAAATTTTCTAAAGTGTTGTGATTGATTCCGTCGCAAGGATCAACCACTCTTTTTCTTTCTTATCCAATAAGGGTGATATGCTCTCCCTAACTTTAGCATGATATATATTAAGCCATGTTATTTCGGCCGCTGTCATCATATGTGCGTTGATAAGACGTGTGTCAATCGGTGCTAAAGTTATCGTCTCAAACGTAAGCATCGGGCGCTCTTCTTCTGCGAAATCGCTTATTTGAACTATGACCAAATTTTCGATACGAATGCCATATTCCCCGGTTTTATAATATCCGGGTTCATTGGATATAATCATCCCCGGTTTCAAAGCAACCTTATGCCCGACCGGAGAAATACTTTGTGGTCCTTCATGTACGCCAAGATAACTTCCCACGCCGTGTCCGGTTCCATGATCGTAATCCAACCCGATATCCCATAGTGGCTTGCGCGCTAAGGTATCAATATGAGCGCCGGTACGCCCCTCCGGAAAACGAGCCTGAGCAAGGGCAATATGGCCTTTTAATACCCGCGTAAATCGGTCGCGCTGTTCTTCCGTAGGTGTGCCAATTGCCACCGTACGCGTAATATCAGTGGTACCATCCAGATATTGACCCCCTGAATCAACCAAATAGATCATATTGGTTTTTAATTTTCGCGTTGTTTCTTCTGTCACTTTATAATGGATGATCGCACCGTTAGGACCGGCACCGCTTATGGTATCAAAGCTATTTGATTGGAAAAGAGGAACTTCTTTTCGCAAATCGTACAGTTCATTTACGGCTTCAAGCTCGTCTATCCTGCCAGTCGGCCCATTCTCATCCAACCAACATAAAAACCTGCATACAGCGACAGCATCTCTAATATGGGCTTTTCTCGCACCTTCCAACTCCACATCATTTTTACAGGCTTTATCGATTTGTACCGGATCATCTGCTTCAATTATTTTTGCATCCGTATTTGCCAGTGCTTCAAATACAGCCGCATGAGTTTTATTTGGATCAACCATGACGGTTTGCCCATCGCTCCCCAGCTTACATAAAACTTCCAGAAACTCATTTTTCGAAAAAAGCTGAACCTGTTTTCCAAGATGTTTTGAGACCTCTTCATTTATTTTATCCGGATCAATAAAAAGATCTGCTTTTCCGGAGCTATACAAAATAGCAAAGCTGAGAACCAGCGGCGTGCAATCCACATCTGTTCCACGAATGTTAAAGAGCCAAGCAATGCTGTCAAGCGACGTTATAACAAGCGCATCGGCGTTATGTATTTTCAAACTTTCAATAATTCGTTTTCTTTTTAATATCGATCTTTCACCTGAATACCGATCCCGCTGTACTACAGCTGGCGCCTTTGAAGGAGCGGGACGATTAAGCCAAATTTCATCAATGATATTCGATTCCAGCGGTCTTAAGCTGATATCATTTTGTGACAGTTTTTTTTGTACCTTTTCAAGCCAGGACTTGCTATGAAGCCAGGGATCGTAACCAATAACATCGCCTTTCTTTAAATTTCCAAAAAACCAATCTTCAACATTGTCTTGATGTAATTTTAATGTTTCAAATTTTTTCGTATCAACTTGACCCTTTACTTGCAAAGTGTAACGACCATCAACAAAAATAGCCGCACCATCCAATGTTACAGCAGCGAGGCCCGCCGAACCCTTAAAACCGGTAAGCCATGCCAGTCTTTCTGCATAGGAAGGGGTATATTCACTTTGATGCTCATCACTATGGGGAATTAATAACCCAGCTAAATTCTGATCTCTTAATTGTTGCCGCAACGAGCGTAATCTTTTGTCCATATTTACCTCTATATAATTTAAGGGTCCTATATTTGCAGGATCATTGAATTTTGCAAGCACAATAGTAGGCAAATTTAACGATTAGGTCCGTATTTTGCAGGTATATTCTGCCCTTCATTTCTTCAACACGGCGGAAAGCCAATCAAATCAACAGCCTAAGAGTGGCACGGATATTGCTTTTATTTGATTGATAGGAGCGCAGACATGAATATTCCAAATTACGATCATCATAATGACCACACGTTTGATGAAACAAAAAATAACGGTAATATAAACATTCTATCGGAAATGAACTTATTAGGAATTGATTATAATCCATTCCTTGAAATTGCGGCTAAAGATCTATCAGATAAACTTGGGGATTTGGCCTACGGCTATTCTATTTCCATTCGGCAAAGTTTCATTATTAACCAAGATTTAGAATCAGCCGAAATTTGGGCTAAAATATCAAATATACTGCTACTGTTAAACCAAGAGAATTATAACAAAATCCATTAATTTAATTAAGAAATTTTCTTAGCCACAAACCCGCTGAATAAACCCGCAGAAATGGCAACGAAAACAGCGATAATGCCGTAAAATGGCGGATAATCGTGGGCGAAATTATAGATCACCCGTTCGAACCCTCCTTTATCAACAAGCAGGTCAGTTCGGTGATTGATGATCACGTTGCCATCGCGCACAAGATAGACATCTGCTTTATAGTTTCCTACCGGCATATTTGAGGGAAAATTAAGATTGGCTCTAAATAGTATCTCATCTTTAACGGTAACGTTACCACTGCTCTCCAGGTAAAGTCCTTTTTCAATCATATTTCTAATTAGGGCTTCTTTATATTCCGCCGTTTCTTCACCCGTCTCGCTTGCTATTTCCAAATTATCTAGTCCTAAGCTGAATTCAATTTGCTTTTCCTTTGATATAAATTCATTTAATGGACGGGTGGATCCGATGACATAATATCCAGGAATATTATTTAATCTGTAACTTTCATTGTTAACCCATATCCCGGCCACTTTTTCTTTCTTACGAATAACAAGATCAGTAGGTTCACTTTGGACAACGACAATAATATCATAGCCTAACCCTTGCACAGAAATTTCATCTGTCTGAAGGCTTTCGGTTGCAAAACGTTCGAGCGCACCAAAAAGAAGAAGCTCGCTGCCCGAAAACTGAGAGGTAATTTCAATCACGTGCTGCGAGAGGTCTGTTACAAGAGTTTCTGCGCGCGCTGGCAAAAATGACAACATCAAAAATGCTACTGATGGGACCAAATTTCGAATGATTTTATTACACATCACTCTTAATGCCCTTCCACAGCGATTGGCGAAACGGTGAATAGCTCTTGAGGCTCTACTATCAGATCAAAAGCCATTTTTGCACACACAAGAAGCACCATACCAGCAAGCAGGATACGAAGCTGTTCACCCTTCAATTTAGCACCGAACACGGCACCAATCTGGGCACCAATAACGGCTGCCGTTAACAGTATTACTGCCAAAACAACATCGACGGTTTGTGTGTTTATTGAATGAAGATATGTTGCAGCTGCCGTGACAAATGTAATTTGAAAGAGAGATGTTCCAATCACCACATTAGTCGGCATGTGAAGTAAATAAATCATCGCGGGTACCATAATAAAGCCGCCGCCAACTCCCATTATCGCCGCAAGAACGCCAACGAGAGCACCAATAGCAACTGGCATAATCACGCTGATATACATTTTTGACTTTCTAAACCGCATTTTAAAAGGCAGCGCATCTATCCAAGTGCGCTGGCGTCGACCGACGACAACAGCTTCTCCTCTGCTGGCGCGCAGCATGCTACGTATACTTTCCACAAACATTAATCCACCTACGCTGCCAAGAAAAACCACATATGCAAGTGAAATCATTAAATCAACTTGGCCAATCGAACGCAAATATGTGAAGATCATCGCACCAAAATAGGTCCCGACAATACCCCCACCAATTAACACGAGACCCATTTTAAAATCCACACCGCCCCGGCGCCAATGCGCCACGGCACCCGATACAGACGCGGCGGTGATTTGGTTTGCTTCAGTTGCCACCGCGATGGCAGGCGGGACGCCAGAAAATATTAGAAGTGGTGTCATCAAGAACCCGCCACCAACACCAAACATACCTGATAAAAAACCCACACCACCGCCCATGGCTAAAAGAACAAAAATGTTCATGGATAACTCAGCTATGGGCAGGTAAATCTGCATAATAAAAACTATTTAATTTGGTGTTTATAAAATTTTTGCCACAATTCACGTTTACATATATGGCAAACACTGACGATAAGCATCAATCTTTGGCCTTATATAGACCCAAAAAGACCATCCTGCAAGCGAACAATCTTAACTTGATTTAATCACACTCAAAGCAGATTTTCGCTCGGACAAATTTGTGCGGACATTAAATCATTAACTTCAATCATTGCGAAGCTTGTTTCAACATAGTCACAATAAAAGTTCTTGTATAACTATTGATATATTAGTGATAATATTTACCTCTAAATATAGAGCAAAAAACAAATGGATGCCCTACTCTATAATAATAACGCTAAAATGAGGATTTCCAATGCCTACTTACAATGCCCCTATCAAAGACTATCAATTTCTCATGCATTCTGTTTTTAATCTTCAGCAATATAACCATATGGAAGCGTATAAAGAAGCAACCCCTGATTTAGTAGACGCCGTCCTGGAAGAAGCCGCCAAGCTTACAGAAAATATATTCCAGCCGATCAATCAAAGTGGTGGTGAAGAGGGCTGCCATCTTGAAAATGGTGAAGTAAAGACCCCAAAAGGGTTCAAACAGGCCTACGATCAATTCGTTGAAGGCGGTTGGCAAAGCTTAACCGGAGATCCCCAATACGGTGGACAGGGCCTTCCGATGAGCCTTGGAATTGCCCTGAATGAAATGATGGTTTCATCAAACTGGGGGTTGGCTATGTATCCAGGTCTTACCAAGGGTGCGTCGGAAACCGTAAGAACCTGGGGTTCGGATGAACAAAAAGATCAATACTTACCCAAAATGATATCCGGAGAATGGCCAGGTACCATGAACTTAACCGAACCCCATTGCGGAACGGATCTTGGGTTACTGCGAACCAAAGCCGATCCAAACGATGACGGATCGTACAGTATTACCGGGACAAAGATATTTATTTCCGCCGGCGATCATGACCTGACAGAAAATATTATTCATCTGGTTCTAGCGCGCATTGCCGGCGCACCGGAAGGAACTGACGGTATAAGCCTATTCATCGTGTCAAAATTCAATATTAATGATGACGGTTCATTAGGAGAGCGGAATGGTGTGAGCTGCGGATCACTTGAGGAAAAAATGGGCATTCATTCGAACGCAACATGCCTTTTGAATTATGACGGCGCAATAGGGTATTTGCTTGGCCCGAAAAATAAAGGTATGCGCGCCATGTTTACAATGATGAACGAAGCACGACTTGGTGTCGCTGTACAAGGGCTTGCCATCGCGGAGGTCGCCCAGCAAAACGCTGCTGACTATACTAGAGAACGCATCCAGGGCCGCGCGTTAACCGGGGCAAAGTTTCCGGACGATGATGCCGATCCAATTATAGTTCATCCAGACGTAAGACGCATGCTTATGTCCAATAGAGCCTTCACGGAAGGCGCCAGAGCAATGGCATTATGGGCCGCAATCCAGTCTGATATTACTAATAATAGTGAAGATGAAGAAGCACGGGAAAAAGCTGATGATATGCTCGCGTTATTAACGCCCGTGTTAAAATCATATATGACCGATCAAGGCGTCGATGCCGCAAGTCGAGCAATGCAATGTCTTGGCGGACATGGATATATTAACGAATGGGGAATGGAGCAATTTTTGCGCGATGCACGGATTGCGCCGATCTATGAAGGCACTAACGGAATACAGGCTATGGATCTGGTTGGCCGTAAATTACCGCGAAAAAATGGCGAAGTGATAAAAGCATATTTTAACATGGTTCAATCTTTTATAGATGATCATAATGATAATCCAGACATGGAACATTATACAACGTTACTCGACAAAGCTTTAAAAAGACAACAGGCAGCAACAATGTGGCTTATGCAAAATGCGATGGGAAAGCCGGATCACGCGGGTGCCACGGCACATTATTATTTGAATCTTATGGCACTGGTTACGATGGGGTATTTCTGGGCTACGATGGCATATAAAGCGAAAACAATGCTCAAAGAGAATAAAGGCGATACTGATTTCCTGAACAACAAAATCATCACGGCGGATTTTTTCTTCACCCACATCTTACCTGAAACAACAGCACTCAGAATTAAAGTTGAAGCCGGTGCAGACGACGTTATGGCGCTTGATGCCCAATCTTTCTAAGGATTAAACTATGACCGACGCATATATTTTTGATCACGTACGAAGTCCCAGAGGACGAGGCAAAAAAGATGGTAGCCTTCATAGCGTGACACCAATAGATCTTTTGACGCAAATGTTAGTTGCGCTAAGAACAAGAAATGAATTCGATGTAGCTGCTGTTGATGATGTGATTGCGGGATGTGTTACAGCTGTGGGTGAACAAGGTGGTAATATTGGTCGCTTTGCCGCCATAATGGCGGACTATGGCGATGGTGTTCCGGGACTGCATGTGAATCGGTTTTGCGCTTCGGGTCTTGTAGCAGCCAATTATTCCGCAGCGCGCGTTATGGCCGGGCAAGCGGACCTTATGATCGGATGCGGCGTTGAAAGCATGTCACGTGTTCAAATGGGGTTTGACGGTGGTGCATGGCTTTTTGATCCGCAAGTGTCCAATAAAATTGGCACTGTGCTTCAGGGTATCAGTGCCGATATGATTGCAACTAAATATGGGTTTAGCCGCAAAGATTGCGACGAATATGCCGTATTAAGCCAGCAACGTACAAAGAAGGCATGGGATAAAGACCGCTTTAAAAATTCGATCATTCCGATCAAAGATAGCATAGGCCAAATTCTTTTGGATCATGACGAACATATGAGACCGGAAACCACCATAGAAGACCTTAGTAATTTGAAAAGCTCATTTAATGATATGGGGGAATTGGGCTTTGATAGCGTTATAATGCAGAAATACCCCGAAATTGAGCAGATGAACCATGTACATCATGCGGGTAATGCCAGCGGTATTGTAGACGGTGCTGGCGCGATACTGATTGGTAGCAAAGAGAGCGGGCAAAAATATGGATTGAAACCTCGCGCACGACTGATTTCATTTGCCGATATAGGTACCGACCCAAGTATCATGCTCACGGGGCCCGGTGAAGCCGCCCGAAAAGCACTCAATAGAGCTGGTCTTAAAAAAGAAGATATTGATGTTTGGGAAGTAAACGAGGCGTTTGCTTCGGTTGTGCTGCGGTTTTGTCAGGAAATAGGACTATCCATTGAAGACGTGAATGTAAATGGAGGCGCCATTGCGATGGGCCATCCGTTAGGTGCAACAGGTAATATGCTTCTGGGTACCGCACTTGATGAGCTGGAACGCACCGATAAGAAATACGCTCTTACGACGTTATGTGTCGCAGGTGGTATGGCAACAGCAACGATTATTGAACGGGTTTGAGGAGGAACAGATGACAAATAAAGCTATAAAAATAAATATTGGTTCTGACGGTATCGCCCTTCTCTCTATCGACGTTGAAGGCCAGTCAATGAACGTTATTAATGAAGAATTCATTAGTGATCTGCAAGCCCACATTAAAACCATAATGAGCGATGAAAAGATAATAGGAGCGGTTATATCATCGGGCAAGGACAATGCTTTTCTTGCCGGTGCCGACCTTAATATGGTGCTTGGAGATCTTGCGATGCGAGATAGTGCCACACCAGAAGAGCTGTTCCAGTCTTCATATTCGTTTAACAAATTATTTCGCGCCCTTGAAACATGTGGAAAACCAATTGCGGTTGCCATTAATGGATTAACGCTTGGTGGCGGACTAGAGCTTGCAATAGCATGCCATTACCGTGTTGTCGCGGATAACGAGAAAATCAAATTAGGACTTCCTGAAGTTCAGGTTGGGCTTATACCCGGCGCGGGAGGTACACAAAGACTACCGCGGTTGATGGGTATTCAACTTGCACTTCCTTATTTATTACAAGGCAAAAATATGACGCCGAAACAGGCGCTTTCAAACAATGTGATACATGAAATTGCCCCAGCGGGCGAAATTATTGATAAAGCGAAGGCGTGGATTCTGAACGGTGGCAAAGCCGAACAGCCATGGGATCAAAAACGATTTAAAATACCCGGCGGACAGGGCGTATTTGATCCCAATATCGTTCAGACATTCATGGGCGCACCGGCCATGACACAAAAACAAACGAAGAATAACTATCCGGCAACAGTTGCTATTCTTTCTGCGGTGTTCGAAGGACATCAACTTCCTTTCGATACTGCGCTTCAAATTGAAAGTAAATATTTCACGCAACAAATTACAGGTGACATTGCGCCAAACATGATCCGCACACTTTTTGTTAATAAAAACAAAGCCGATAAACTTATTCGGCACCCGAAAAACATACCGGAAATGAAAACCAAAAAGCTAGGCATGCTTGGCGCAGGTCTGATGGGAGCCGGCATAGCATACGTCTCTGCTAAAGCAGGCATCGAAGTTATATTGCTGGACCGAGAATTAGATTATGCTGAGAAAGGTAAAGATTACTCGAAAACGATTTTGGACAAAGGCATTAAACGAAAAAAAGTAACACAGGAAAAGGCGGACCAGATATTAAGCTTGATAAAGCCAACCACCAATTATGCGGATTTGGAAGGATGCGATCTTATTATTGAAGCGGTCCTCGAAGATCCAAAAGTTAAGGCGGATGTCACAAAAAAAGCAGAAGAGATCATTCCAGCGGACTGCATATATAGCTCGAACACTTCAACGCTTCCCATAAGTATGTTGGCAAAATCTTCGCGCGATTCTTCGAAATTTATTGGTATTCATTTTTTCTCACCGGTAGACAAAATGCCTTTAGTCGAGATTATTTTGGGTAAAGAAACCGGCGAAGAAGCCCTTGCAAAAGCACTTGATTATGTGCGACAAATTAGAAAAACTCCGATTGTCGTTAATGACAGCCGCGGTTTTTATACGAGCCGCTGTTTCATGACTTATCCTGTTGAGGCATCCAACATGTTATCAGAAGGGATTTCACCTGCGCTCATTGAAAATAGCGGTGTTTATGCTGGTATGGCTGTCGGTCCATTTGCCGTTAATGATGAGGTGGGGATTGAGTTAAGTTATCATATTGGCGAAGCGACAAAAGCGGCGTTGGGCGACGTTTATAAAGAAGAAGCATGTGACGGCGTTATTAAAAAACTGTTTGTTGATCTTGGACGTAAGGGTAAAAAAAATCGCAAAGGATTCTACGATTATCCCGAAGACGGGAAAAAATTCCTGTGGCCTGGCCTTGCCGACCATTATCCTTTGGCAGCCGAACAACCAACACAAGAAGATGTCACTAAAAGGCTTATGTACCGCCAAGCATTAGAAGTCGTCCGCTGCATGGAGGAAGATGTCGTTACAGTGCCCGAAGACGCTGATATTGGGGCGATCTTTGGTTGGGGTTTTGCCCCATGGACGGGTGGACCGCTTAGTATGATCGATACGATCGGTATTGATAAGTTTGTTACAGAATGCGACGCCCTGAGTGAAAAACACGGCCCTGCCTTCAAAATACCTGATTCATTGAGAAAAATGCAAAAGGAAGGAAAGCAATTTTACTCACAATAAGAGTGATTAAATGTTGCATGAAAAAGTCCCATATGGGATATAAATCGTATTGAGTAATTATTTTAATAAAAGAATACTATCAAATTAACTCAGGGAGCAAACATGAAAAATGTCAATATTTTTATCGGCACAGTTATCACACTGGCCGCAAGCATCATAATTTCAAACTCAGCACTAGCAGACTGGACATTAGATGCAGGTAATTCGAACCTCTCATACGGAACAATAAAAAATGGTATGATTGGTGAAAGCAATAGTTTTAAAACAATTTCCGGTTCCATCGACGACAGCGGACATATTAACATAGATATTGATCTGGCATCTGTTGATACGCAACTCGAGTTACGTGACGAACGGATGAGAGATATTGTTTTTAAAGTTGCGGGCAATCCTTCAGCAAAACTGTCGGGCGATATGAGCCTACAGGCACATAACGATCAAGAGGTGGGCACAAGCAGGGTGATCGAAGCAACCATCGGTGTAGAGCTTGTAGGTGAAAAAGTCGATCACGATGTTATGCTGGTTGTTACGAGACTTGCTGAAAATAAAGTTATGGTGACACCGCATGGTGTTATATTCATCGATGCAGATGACTATGACCTACTTGACGCGCTTGAAGAACTACGTGTTTTGGCTGGTCTTGATACCATTGAATCGGTCGTTCCAATGTCATTTTATTTGACTTTTACAAAATAGGATAAGAAAAATAATGAATAGTACGATTTGCAAGACGGCCCTGATATGCGGTCTGTTTTGCCTCCCCGTTCTTCCGAACATTGTCCACGCAGAAGTTACTCCAGAACAATTTAATCTCCTTATGACCGCCGCAAAAAAAGACGGTGGTACGGATTTTAACGTTCTGGTGAATTTGCTCGTCGCTACGCACCCGGATGATGAGGTAGAAATCAGGGAAGTTGCTGCACAGATATTGTCGGCTAATCCACCTGTGGCAGAAGCACCAACGCCGCCGCCTGCGCCGACACCAACGCCAATTCCCGTGGAAGGGACAATTCTTTCTGATGACGGTGCCGATGCACTTTCTCGATCCTTCTTACAAGGATGGGAGAAAGAAGTTGAAATTAATGTCTTATATTCAACGGGTAATACCAGCCAAAAATCATTTGGTGCCGCTACTAAATTCGAGAGAGAATCGGGGCGATACCACCAAACGGCAACCACTTACTTTGATTTTAATAGCAGTAATTCTGTAACCAACAAACGTCGTTACGGCATTGCCTATAAAAGCGATTATAGCATAAACGAAGTTTCATATGTAACCGGCTTCGCGAGCATTGAGGGTGATAGTTTTGGACCTTTTAATAAACGATTTGCAGTTAATGCGGGTTACGGGCTTCGAGTTTTTGACAATGATACTTATAAATGGAGTATTGAAGCAGGGCCGGCCATGTTGATTGAGAAACCAATTGCAACAGTAAGCTACGAGACCACGTTGACTGCATTTGCCAGCAGTCTTTTTACATGGGCTATTAATGAACGTAATGAGTTTGAGAATGAAACTAAAATATATGTAGGTAATAAAGTCGTCCTTGAAAATAAGTCAGATTATAAAGTACAAATCAGCGGTGCGTTAAGCGGCAAGCTTTCCTTTGACGTCCTTTATAATAGAGATGCCCCAATTGGACGTAAAAAAACCGACACCATCACCCGCATCGGAATTCTTTACGATTTCTAATATAATTCCTCGTAGTATAGTAGCTGTGGGGCTTACACCAAGGCCTGTTTCAGTACTGCTATCATCTGATCCACATCTTTATTTGTAGTAAACATATGATTGGAAATTCGGATGGCATTATACTGAGGAAGTGTTTTAATAATAATTTTCTGTTCGCGCATTTTATTATACAGCTCACGGTTATGTAATTTCTCATCAAGACTGAAACTCACAATAGCCGTGGATAGCTCCGGCACATCATTACTTATAATTTCCAATCCATCTATTCCCTGAAGTTGTTGTTGGCAATATTGTGCAAGTGCCATGCATCACAATATTGTGCAAGTGCCATGCATCTTTTTTCGATGCGCTGCTGGCCGATTGCCATATGCCAATCAAGAACATCGCCAAACCCAATAATTATAGGAGCGTTTCTAGTACCGGATGAGGCGGAATACGACCTATATCCCGTAGATATAAAAACATTGTTAATTTTATTCTGTATTGCTTTTCGCAAATAAAGTATGCCCGTTTCTTTTGGCCCCAAGATCCATTTATGGCCACTACAGGCGTAGGCATCACAGCCCATATCATGAACATCTACCTCAATCATTCCCGGTGCCTGAGCACCATCAACAACAAAAAGAATTTCTTTATCAGCAATAAGTTCCGATACTTCCTTTATTGGCATCCTAAGCCCGGTGACAGTTTCAATATGGCTAAGAAGTAACAATTTTGTTTTATCGGTTATGTTTGATTTAATTAAATCAAGCAACTGCTGTTTACTTTCAATGGGAACCGGCATCGTTATTTTCTTGATAACAGCGCCCTTTGTCGCCGCTAAAAAATTAAGGCCAGTTTTTGCGCCGCCATGCTCATGATTGGTGGTAAGAATTTCATCGCCTTCCTTCCAGTCAATCGCCGAACAAATCATACTGATCCCTTCGGTTGTATTACGGGTCAGGATAATCTCATCTTCGTCTGCACCAAAGAATTTCGCTGCTTTTGCCCTTGTCAGTTCCATTTCATTACCCATTGGTCCAAAATTTTCTGCTGCGGGATTCATTTCCAAGCGGTGCATTAACGCCGTTACTTTTTCAACAATTGCCGTTGGGGAAGGTCCCAATGTGCCAGTGTTCAAATAATTCAGATTAGGATCAACCAGAAGCTCGCTGCGGACCGCAGCAAATAATCTATCGTCATCATAATTCTTACTATCGTTAAAATCGATGCCTTGCGCAATTGCTTTAGTTTGACTTGCACCGGCAACCGCAAGTAGGCTTAGTGCCGAGCCTTTAATAAAACTGCGGCGCGTATTGAGTAATTTATTTTCGCTTAATATTTTATCCATAAGATCATCCAAAAAATATAGTTCAAACGAAACTATAACTCCAAAATTCGTAATTTATATAGAAAAGTTTCTTAAATTATTCGCCGATTATATGAAGAGATATATTTCGCTTATGAGCATGTGCACGATGCTCGAATATATATAGGCCTTGCCAAACACCAAAAACCAACTCACCGTCAACAATTGGAATAGTCAACTGAGTTTGCGTCAGGGCTGATTTGATGTGTGCGGGCATATCATCGGCCCCTTCTGCATTGTGACGATAAAGACTGGAGCTTTCAGGAACAATTCGGCGAAAAAAACTGTTAAGATCGTAGAGAACATCCGGATCAGCATTTTCCTGTATCGTAAGAGCAGCGGAAGTATGGCGAATAAAAACTGTCAACAAGCCTTGTTCTATCGCTTGTTCATTTACCCAACTTTTGACCGGACCAGTAATGTCCAATAGACTTGAACCTGTTGTTTGAAAAGTGATTTCATTAGAAAATTGCTTCATGCCACCCGTTTTTTATTGCTCGTTTTATACTTTAGCCAATTCACGTAAACTCTGTATGAGAGCAGAATAGCAAGTATCATAGCATGAATTGTAGGAACAAGTACATCCGCCTTAACCATCATATAGTTATGGGTCACCGCCAGTATGGTTATAATATATATTAGACGATGCAGTTTCTGCCAATTTTTACCCATCTTCTTCATCATGAATTTAAACGAGGTAGCTGCAAGGGGGATAAGGCAAGCAAAAGCGATCATGCCAAATGTGATGGCCTTACGTTCCAATACGTCTTCAATAATCAACTCCCAATCAAAGAAATAATCAAGCACCATATAATTAAGGAAATGAAGCATTCCGTATAAGAAAGCGTAAAGACCAAGCAAGCGGCGGTATTTAAGTATTCGCCACTTGCCAAGTTTGGCGAGCGGCGTTACGCAAAGCGTTATCAGTAACATCCGAACCGTACCCCGCCCCGTAAAGTCGGTAATATATTCTATGGGGTTTGCCGTTAAAACATGGGGAGCACCGCTTAACCACAACCACATTTGATAGCTCAGCCACAGGACGGGGCCAATGGCCAAAAGATGCAATAAAACACGAAGTGAAAAAACTTTCTCAAGGGTGATCATTAAAAATTTCTTCTTAAATTCATTCCGTCGTAAAGATACGCAACTTGTTCACCGTAACCATTAAACATTAGTGTTTTACGTCTGCCGAAATCGCCTATGCGGCGCTCTTTTGCTTGTGACCAGCGCGGGTGCGGAACTTTCGGGTTCACATTTGCATAAAATCCATATTCATTGGGCGCAAGCCGCATCCAACTTGTATTTGGTTTTCTTTCAACAAAAGAAATTTTTACAATTGATTTTACGCCTTTAAAACCATATTTCCACGGCACAACAAGTCTCAATGGCGCACCGTTTTGATTGGCGAGTTTGCGGCCGTATAAGCCTACCGCCATAATGGTAAGTGGGTGCATTGCTTCATCCATGCGCAGTCCTTCACGGTATGGCCATTTGATCACGTTACCAGCCTGCCCCGGCATTTGTTTCTTGTCTACTAATGTTTCAAAATAAACATATTTTGCTTTTGAATTTGGTTTTACCTTGTTTAAAACTTCCGAAAGTGAAACACCAGCCCATGGGATCACCATTGACCATGCTTCGACGCAGCGCATCCGGTAAATACGTTCCTCTAATTTACTATGATCCACAAGATCTTCAACACTGTAAACTCCGGGGTTATCACAGTGACCATCAACGGTTACAGACCACGGCTCGGTAATTAATGTGTGAGCATTTGCCACCGGGTCATCTTTATTGGTGCCAAACTCATAGAAATTATTATAGCCGGTTATGATATCAAGCGTGTTTTGTTCGTCCCGAAGTTCGCTGCCACCATACATATTGGTGCCGGGCATCAGTTCTTCTTGCGAAACGCCCAAATTGGGTATCATTAGGTTAGCGGCACTTCCCGCGCCAAGAACACCCGCAGCCCTGATAAATTTGCGTCGCGATAAATAATGAGCTTCCGAAGTCACATCATTTTCATTTAGGTCCCAAGAATTTTTAATTTTTATTAACATAGTTTCACCTGATTTTTTACGTGATTTATGACGATTTTTTTTATATATATCCTGAACATTCTATTCAGGCTATTAACAGCCTATCACATTTGTGTTATTGCCAGTGATATTAACAAACAGGAATAAAAACCTCAATGGCGCCGCCTCTTTTAACGTTAACAAATATGAGCCTTAGATTTGGTCCTGATCCACTTTTTAGCAATGCAGAGCTTGCTATCGGAGAACGGGACCGTATTTCATTAGTTGGCCGCAATGGCGCGGGTAAATCAACTTTGATGAAAATTATCCACGGCACAGTTGAGCCGGATGACGGCGAACGATTTATTCAACCTGTATGTCATGTCACCTATCTGGAACAAGACCCGGACTTATCAGAATTTAGTTCTGCACATGATTATGTGGCAAGTGGCTTAACCCACAGTTCCGCTGAAGACCATTTTCAAGTTGATATCATACTCGCAGAAATCGGATTAGAAGCCGAAGTTATGACAAGCACGATGTCCGGCGGTGAGAGACGGCGCGCTGCGATCGCAAGAGCGTTAATTAGCGACGCTGATATTTTACTGCTCGATGAACCAACAAATCACCTGGACATTGCGACCATAGAATGGCTGGAGGGAAAATTAAAAAATTGGCGTGGCGCGCTTGTAATGATCAGCCATGATAGAGCATTTCTCAATTACCTGACCAATACGACATTTTGGATTGATCGGGGTAAAGTCCGGCGCCTTGACAAAGGGTTTTCACATTTTGATAAATGGTCAACCACTATATTGGAGCAAGAAGTAATAGAGCGCATCAAACTTGATAAGTTAATCGAAAAAGAAACAGACTGGTCCCATAAGGGTATTACGGCAAGGCGAAAACGCAATATGGGTCGCATGCGAAACTTATGGGAACTCAGGGAAAAAAGGGAACAGCAAATAGCAGTGGTGGGCTCTGCACGTCTTGCGGCAAACAGCGGCAAATCATCCGGCAAGAAAGTAATAGAAGCGCATAAAATTAGTATAACATTTGATAAAACCCCGATATTAGATAATTTTTCAGTAAAAATTTTGCGGGGTGACCGTGTGGGTATTATCGGCCCGAACGGTGCCGGAAAAACGACGTTGCTCAAAGTACTAACCGGCGATTTAAAACCGGATCAGGGAAATGTGAAACTTGGTACCCATCTTGAGCCGACTTTTCTTGATCAACATCGTTCAATACTGAAAGATACAGATACAGTTTGGGAAACATTGAGCGACGGCAGCGATCATATAATGGTGAGAGGGCAACCCAAACACCTGATTTCTTATCTTAAAGATTTTTTGTTTGAAAGTTCGCAAGCCCATAGCCCGGTCGGTTCACTATCAGGCGGCGAGAAAAACAGGCTTTTGCTTGCGAAAACCCTGGCACACCCAACAAATCTTTTAATTCTGGACGAACCAACAAACGATCTTGATATGGACACCCTGGATTTACTTCAGGACGTTCTTAGTGATTATGATGGCACTTTGCTGCTCGTTAGCCATGACAGGGATTTTCTTGACCGTTTGGTCACATCAACCATCGTCATGGAAGGAAATGCTGATGTCAGGGAATATCCCGGCGGGTATAGTGATTATGTACGTCAAAGAAAAAACCGAATTGACAACCCAAAAGCGTCTCTGGATAAAAAAATAAAGACAAATAAAAACCCTTCGAAAGAGCAAAAAAATAATAACAAAAAACTGAGTTATAAACACCAATATGCGTTGGAGAGCTTACCTAAGGAAATAGAAGTAATTTCATCAACAATAAGAACTGTTGAGCAAAAGCTTGCTAAGCCTGACTTCTATTCAAAAGACCCGGGCGACTTCCAGAAAACAACGCAGGAGCTTGAAAGTTTAATTAATAAGCTTGAAGCGAAGGAAGAGGAGTGGTTGGAGCTGGAAATGTTAAAAGAAGAAACACAATAAATGCACTTGAAACAACAATTCGTTATGATAATAACGAAATCATAAGCAGGTAAGGTAAATAATGTCAAACATAGACAAGAAATATCAATCATCAATTCCATTGGATAATGAATATAAAGAACTTCCTATTCCTGATCGTTGGAATTTGTCCGACGACGAAATGATTAGAAGATCAGAAGAATTTTATCAGCTTATGCAAAAACGCCACACGGTTAGGGATTATTCAACAAGAAGCGTTCCAAGAGAAGTGATTGAAAACTGCATTAAAATAGCCGGTCTGGCTCCAAGCGGGGCAAATCACCAACCTTGGCATTTCGCAGTTATTGAAAGTGCGCAAGCAAAAACCCAAATTCGCGCCGCAGCCGAAGAAGAAGAAAGAACCTTTTACGCCGGTCGCGCCAGTGACGAGTGGATAAATGCGCTTGAGCCAATAGGCACCAACGATTCAAAGCCACATTTGGAGATCGCCCCCTGGTTGATCGTTATTTTCGCACAGCGTACCAGCACGGACCGCAACGGACGCAAGTTTAAAAATTATTACGTAAATGAATCGGTTGGTATTGCCACCGGGTTTCTGATTACCGCACTGCATAAAGCAGGCCTCAGCACTTTAACACACACGCCAAATCCCATGAAATTCCTAAACGATCTATGTGACCGTCCACCAACAGAAAAACCAGAAATGATATTAGTCGTTGGCCATCCCGCAGAAGATGCGGTGGTTCCGGAGCATGCCAAATGGAAAAAGCCGCTAGGCGAAATTATGACTATTTTTTGATTAGACGTTTGCGAAGATAGAACAGCCTGTAATATTCAACTTTAACTTTTCCGGAGAATTCCCGTGGATCAACATAACAATATTCTCAGCATGCTTACACATTATAAAGCATGGGCAGATGAACTGACATATTCAGCCGTAGCCGCTTTACGGTACGACGAAATAATTAAAATCAGAGAAACCAACTTCAAGACCATTTTGCACACTTTAAATCATGTCTATGTAGTTGATGACATATTTAAAGCACACTTGACAGGAAAGACGCATAAATATACGGCTCGTAATACCAAAAATTCACCAACATTAGATGAACTCACACGCGCCACAAAAACCATGGATGACTGGTACATCAACCTTGCCAGTAGTCTTACTGAACCGGCGTTATCAGAAGTTATAGAATTCGAATTTGTTGGTGGTGGTAACGGTAAAATGAGCAGAGCTGAAATTATAATACACGTCGTCAACCATGCCACCTATCATAGGGGATTTGTTAGCGATATGATGTATCAAATTCCGAAACAAATACCGGCAAATGACTTGCCGGTATTTCTAAGGGATGGCTGGAAACAATAAATCGCTGTTTTACTTAACGCCGTGCATGCCTTTTTTCAGCAGAGGTGTCATTATAAAAATAAATATACCGACACCAACACTTGAATATCCGATGGTTGAATAAACATCCATTGTTGCCGTCATGTCCAATAATGCACTGGAGGAACCATGTTCGCCGCCGCCGGTTAAGGAGCTGATCCACCCTGCGGCGTAGTTGCCAACCGCCATAAATAAAAACCATGTTCCCATAACCATACCGACAATCTTTGAAACGCTCATTTTTGTAACCATAGACAGTCCGACAGGGCTTAAGAATAATTCTGCTAAAGATAACGAGAAATAGATAAATGCCAGCCAGAGAAAATCCTTTGATGTGCTGTCATCCATGCTCATACCAAAAGCGAAGATAATATACCCCATTCCGATAATGAGCATTGCGATGCCAAATTTAGTGGGTGTTGACGGCTCAATTTCACGTTTAGAAAGCGCAATCCAAAACCATGCCATAACCGGAGCAAGCAAAACGATGAATAAGGTATTCATCGTTTGAACCTGCGATGCTTTTAATTCCCAACCAAAAACGTTTCTGTTAAATTGCTGATCCGCAAGCAAGGTTAAACTGGCGGCCTGTTGCTCAAATAAGGCCCAAAACACAGACTGTACGACAATTAAAAAACAAACAACCATCAATCGTTCCCGCTCGATCTTTGTACATGTAGTATAACCATAAGCAATTATGACGGCGATCATCACGAACCCTGAAGTTCCCAGAAGCAGGCCAACTGCTTCCTGATATTGCATCAAAAACCAGCTCATTATCACCATACCAATCCCACCAAGGTAAATGACGTTTTCTTTATTAATACCAGCGAAGGCAATTTCTTTCAGTTTTTCGGGATCGCGTGGCTCCGCATGACCATCGAGTAATTTCTGGCCCCATAAAAAAACCATAAGGCCCAAGAACATGCCAATACCGGCAATCGAAAAACCATAGTTCCAGCCAAATGTTTCTCCCACATAGCCGACGATTAGCATTGATATGAGCGCGCCGAGATTTAGACCCATATAAAAAATAGTGAACCCACTGTCACGACGCGGATCATTGGGGCCATATAAAGCTCCAACAACTGTGGTAATATTGGCCTTTAAAAAGCCAACACCAGTGATGATCAGCGCGAGCGCGAAGAAAAATACTTTAATCGCAAATTCGTCCCTGACGACCAAATCACCGTCGATATAAGCCGCCGTGCCATGAAACGCCATCAGACCATGACCAAGCACAAGCAAAATAGCGCCGTAAGTTACCGCTTTTCGACTGCCCAGATACCGATCGGATAAATATCCGCCAACAATCGGCATCATATAGACGAGCCCGACGAATGCACCGTAAATCATGCTGGCTTTGCCGCTGCTAAAAAGATGATATTTTGTTAGATATAAAATAAGAAGAGCTCTCATACCGTAATATGAAAACCGTTCCCACATTTCAGTAAGGAAGCAAATATAAATACCGATCGGATGGCCCATCAAATTACGTTTTTGTGAACCCTTATAAAGGTACTGGTTATTCTCGGACATTCCCAAATCCCAAACTACTCTTACTGAAACTCAATACTCGCATCTAATGTACACCATGCATGCCTTTTTTCAACAGCGGCGTTAAAATTAGAATAAACACACCGACCGCGACACTGGAATAACCGATGACTGAATAAACCTCCATCGTCGCAGCCATATCCAATTGTCCACTTGAAGATCCCTGACCGCCACTTCCCGTTAACGAGCTAATCCAGCCAGCGACATTATTTCCCAAAGCGGTGAATAAAAACCATGTCCCCATCATCATCCCAACGATTTTGGGTACACTTAATTTTGTTACCATTGAAAGGCCAACCGGGCTTAAGAAAAGTTCGGCCAGGGTCAACATAAAATAGATAAAAATAAGCCATAGAAAACTCTTTGAAGTGCTGTCATCGAGCCCCATTCCCCATGCAAAGACAATATAACCAAGGCCGATAATGAAAAGGGCGTAGCCAAATTTAGCCGGTGTCGAAGGTTCAATTCGCTTTTTGGAAAGGGCAACCCACAGCCATGCCATTACCGGTGCCAGAATAATAATAAACAGCGCGTTCATCATTTGCACTTGCGATGCAAGAATATTAATGCCTAAAAAGCTAAGTGTAAATTGTTGATCGGCGAGAAGAGTAAGGCTGGCAGCCTGCTGTTCAAACAGCGCCCAGAAAACCGATTGTAGTGCGATTAGAAATAGAGCGACCATAAGGCGTTCTCTTTCAATTTTGCTGCATTTTCTGTATCCGTAAAAAAGCACAAGCGCGATCATGAAAATACCGGAAACGCCAACAAGCTGAATGACGAACTGGTCATATTGCATCATCACCCAACTTACACCAACCAGACCAATACCAAATAAATAGATCGTATATTCTTTATTTATCCCTATTGGTGATTTCTCTTTTAGGAGCTGAGGTTTCGGTGGCTCGGCACGGCCGCCGAGATATTTCTGACCCCATAAGAAAACCAACAGACCAAACAGCATGCCTATACCAGCGATAGAGAAACCATAGTTCCATCCATATGTCTCTCCCACATAGCCGACAATCAACATGGACATAAAAGATCCCAGATTAATTCCCATATAAAAAATAGAAAACCCGCCGTCACGCCGCGGATCATTAGGGCCGTATAATGCGCCAACAACAGTCGAAATATTGGCTTTTAAAAACCCGACGCCACCAATAATTAAGGCAAGCGCCAAGAAGAATATATTTATGAAGAAATCATCACGAACAACCATGTCGCCGTCCATATATGCCGCTTCACCATGAAAGGCCATTAAGCCATGCCCAATGACCAAAAGAATAGCACCGTACGTTACCGCTTTTCGGCTGCCTAGATATCGGTCGGCCATATACCCGCCTATGATCGGCATCATATAGACAAGACCGGCATATGCCCCGTAGATCATGCTGGCTTTGCCAACGCCGAAAAGATGATATTTCGTGAGGTAAAGTATAAGAATGGTTCGCATGCCATAATAAGAAAAGCGTTCCCACATTTCTGTTAGAAAACAAATAGAAAGTCCAATGGGATGGCCCATAAAATTGCGTTCCTGTGAACCCGCAAACATTTCTTCAGTCGTTTCTGACATTCCTGATCCCTATATGATGTTTTTTATATACTGTGCCAGAACAAAACAAAAAAGTCATCATTGCGTTTATTCAATCCATTTTTTTGGTATCAGTTTTTTAATTTTCGCATTATAAATCAGAATTGATTAAACGAAAGAGGCCTATATGAAAATCAGTAGTAATTTTGATAGCGGCAATATTAATGTCATTGAAGCAAGTATGCCCGGCAACATCCGTTTGTCCATTAACAAGGATAACGGGTCAGATTTTTATCAATGGTTTCATTTTCGCTTAAGCGGCGCGAAGAACCAGCTTTGCGCCCTCAATATTGAAAATATGAATGAAGCCGCTTATCCGCAAGGGTGGGTCGATTATCAGGCCGTGGCATCTTATGATCATGAAAACTGGTTTCGGGTTAGCACCGTTTATAAAGATGGCATATTAACGATCCAACATGTGCCAGAAACAGACAGCGTTTATTACGCTTATTTCGCGCCCTATAGTTATGATCGTCACCAGGAGCTTGTTTCAAGCGCAGCGACACATGACCGCGTGCGTCTGGAAGTTATCGGTGAAACATGTGATGGCCGCGACCTTGATCTGCTAACTATCGGTGAAGCCGGAGAGACTAAAAAGAAGATCTGGATCATCGCCCGCCAGCATCCCGGCGAGAGCATGGCCGAATGGCTGGTGGAAGGTCTGCTTGGGCGCTTGCTTGACGACGATGATGCCTTAAGTCGGGACCTGCTGGATAAGTGCGTTTTTTACGTTATGCCTAATGTCAATCCGGATGGTAGTGTTCGCGGTCATCTTCGATGTAATGCCAAAGGTCAGAACCTCAACCGTGACTGGGCTGACCCTTCACGGCTAGACAGTCCTGAAATTTATTATTTGCGTAACAAAATGGACAAAATTGGCCTGGGGTTATGCCTGGATGTACACGGTGATGAAGCCCTTCCTTATAATTTCATTGCCTGCTTTGAAGGCATCCCCAATCTAGATCAATATAATCTGGACACGGCTTATATGTTTGGACGTGAGCTGGAAAAATGTAACCCGGATTTCCAAAATGAAAAAGGATACGGCAAAAGCCCGCAAGGAACAGCCAATTTGGGAATGAGTACAAATCAAATAGCCTCACGATTTGACGCCGTTGCGATGACACTGGAGATGCCGTTTAAAGACACGGTCGATAGTCCAAACCCCGAAACAGGATGGTCACCGCAGCGCAGTATTAAACTGGGGTCTTCCTGTTTGGACGCGCTTTCAAAGATATTGGATAGGTTATAAATTCAGGAAAGTATATGAATGTAATTACAATTTCCGGAGCAAGCGGATCAGGAAAGACTACATTAGCGCAATATATAAATCAATCTACTCCGGGTAGTCTGCTTCTGAGTTTAGATCGCTATTATTTAAGCAAGAAAGAGCAAGTTGACAAAAACGGTTTTTGCAATTTTGATGACCCCTCGGCGATAAATGCAGAATTATTAAAAGAACATCTCAGCGAATTGCAAACATCCGGCCGAACAAATGTTCCCATATACGACTTCACCATAAGTGAAAGAGCTGGTTATGAGGAAGTAACCGCCAGCGGTGTGATCATAATAGAAGGATTATTCGCCGGATCTATTTTACCAACGATAAGCAATTTAAAAATTTTTGTTGAAGCTGACCTGGATTTAGCCCTTTTAAGGCGCATAAAAAGAGACATGAACGAGCGGGGTAGAACATTGGAAAGTGTTACAGAACAATATGTTCACTTTGTCAGACCCGCATATTTCAAGCATGTCGAAAACATCAAATCTAACGCTGATCACATTTTGATCAATAATGGTTCAACGGATCAATTGATTGCAGATGGAAAATTCATCATCGAAGAATTAAGGTTGAATGAATAAAAATTCCCTAGTTGGACACCATAAATTTATTCATCAGATATTGCCCCGCCTGAACGGGTAGATAAAGCGATGAAGTACCGGCTTCAACGCACGTTGGGATCGCATCAATACTCGCGTCATAATTTGGGTTCATGAAATATGCCATCGATTGGCGCTTTGCTATAGGCTGCCCCGATGCGCCCACAGGGTCCACAACGCGGTGTAATGTTGATACCCAACGATCGTTGGTCCACCGTGCCATAAGATCACCAATATTAATGATAAAAGCATCTTGGGTTTTTGGTGCTGATATCCAATTGCCTGAAGGTGATTTTACTTCAAGACCGCCAACATCCGGGTCAGCATTTAAAATTGTTACAGTACCATAATCCGAATGGGCCGCTGCACGCAGTTGACCCGGTAATAAATCACCGGACAATGAAGGATAGTTTTGCGATCTTAACGCGCTGATATGGTGAGTATGGTATTTAACAAAAAAACTATCCTCAAGTCCAAGTGCTGCGGCGAGCAATTGCATTATTTGCGCTCCCAAAATTTCCATAGCTTTATAGTATGCTATCCAGTTTTCGCGGAATTCAGCAGGGGTCTGAGGCCAGATATTTGGACCGTAAAAGAAATGAAAGTTTTCGTCCTCGTGATATCCCGTAGGTGGCTTTAGCGGCCCGATACTGAAAGATTCCTTGCGGTCAGGCGGCGCGTCAATGCCAAGTGTTTTACCAAGTGCTTCCCCTTCAATCGGGGTATATCCTCTCGGGCAACCTGCATCGTCCGAACCAGTCGTGTTCTTATATGCAATATTCTGTTCAAAAAATGCTTTTGCCGATGACCAAGCCGCGTCGCAAATATTTTTTGGTACGTCATGGTTTTTGATAATTAAAAACCCGATAGAACGACAAATTTCATCGACATGTTGAGCCAATTTCAGTCGTTCATCGACGGTTCCACTTAAAAATGCACCCAGATCAACAACCGGTATATTTTGATCGTCCAATTTTTCTGACATATCGTCATCCCCGCTTCGATGCCGACGCAAGATTACTATATTCAACCGCGATCCTGGCGGCGACCTTAGCATTATTCAGTACAAGCTTTATATTGGTTTCCAGGCTTTCACCGCCCGTTTGCTCAGCTATTCTTGCTAGCAAAAAGGGGGTTGTCTCTTTTCCGGTAATACCACGAGAGTCCATTTCCGCTAATGCTTCATCAATTGTATTTTCAATTTTATTCGAATCAAGCGCATATTTTTCCGGAACCGGGTTCGTGATTAAAATGGATCCATCAATACCAAGTTCATATTTTGACAAAAGTGCCTCTGCCACAGCTATCGGTGTATCAATTCTATAATCAACCGAAAATCCGCTACTCCGGGCATAAAAGGCTGGCACTGTATCGGTCTGATAACCGACAACAGGAACACCCACCGTTTCCAAATATTCGAGCGAACGGCCAATATCCAATATGGATTTCATTCCCGCGCATACAACAGCGACATTTGTTCGCGAAAGTTCGTCTAAGTCCGCAGAAACATCCATTGACAGCTCACCGCCACGATGAACGCCACCGACACCCCCCGTTGCAAATATCCTAATACCCGCCATTGCCGCTATAATCATTGTCGCTGCGACCGTTGTCGCACCTTCTTTACCGCCCGAAACGATGAACGGAATATCGCGTCTACTTGCTTTGGCGACGTTCAGACCGCTTTTACCGAAATATTCAAGTTCCGCATCACTAAGACCCACTTTTAGACGGCCATTAAGAATAGCAATTGTCGCGGGTACCGCACCGTTTTCCCTGATCATTGCTTCAACTTCTCGTGCGGTTTTTACGTTCTTCGGATAAGGCATACCATGAGAAATAATAGTCGATTCGAGTGCGACCACAGGCTGCTCATTTTCTATTGCTTTGGCAATTTCCGGCGTCACATCAAGATACGCAGCCTTTAGTTCATTCACCATATTCTTTTTTCCTCATCTCATTAACCGTCGATACCGACATATCCGGATTGATGGTTGCGCTGTGCGACAAAGCAACATTAGCAGCGGAAACCGCGAATTCAGCGGTTGCTTTTATTTCCCGATTATTAAGCCAGGCAAAAGCTATCGCTGCTAGAAATGCGTCTCCCGCACCGCTTGCGTTTATCACCGAACTTTTCAAACTATTCTCTATTATTCCATGCTCATTAGCATCACTATAAAAAACACCTTGCGGTCCTAGCGTAATAAAAATACGCTTAACCCCACGCGCATGAAACCACGTTGCCATTTCAATATACGATCCGTCCGTGGATGATTTGATGCCGCATAGCTCCTCAGCTTCTAATAAATTGGCTTTCAAAGTATGAACGCACCCAAGATGAGATTTGACCCGTATGGCTTTTACGGTGGAAACTGTATCAACAATAAACGGTTGCGCTGCAACACTTTTCGCCAGATAGGATAAAGATTCCTCACTAAGATTAGTATCGGCGATGACGACACTTGCTTTTTTTATCGTTTGTAAGCGATGCTCAAGAAACTCTGCGTTTAACTTGTTAATAATTGCCATATCGTTAATCGCAACATGCAAATCACCTGAGCCGTCAAGCACATTTATATATGCGGATGTCTTTTGACCATCAAGGCGCACTACATCACTCATATCAATGCCAATAATGTTTCCTTGCGTTAATAAAGTTTCACCAAACTGATCTGCTCCCACAACCGAAATTAACTTCGTACTCACGCCAAGACGCACCAGATTTTCTGCAATGTTGCGGGCCACACCGCCGGGGCTTATAATCACATTACCTTGATTAGAATCGTTCAATCTTAACGCGTTGTCAGGACAACCACATATATCCATATTTGCACCGCCAACGACCACGACATAAGGTTGATTGTTATCGATTGAGACACTATTCATGATTAATTACTACGCATTTTGTTTGTTAGTAATGCCACTTTGATATTTTGCTCTGAAATGAATATAAATAATGACAAAAGTAATATATGCAACGATCATCTGCCTTCCGGTTTTATCAATATCAGAGAAAGCTAAATTGGCCTGAACGAATAAAATTAGAATACCGATTACGCTTATGGTTTTGACTGTCGTTTCCGACATCTTTATTTTTGCATTTGCAAAAACTTCCGGTAATTTTTTGGCAAAATAAAATGCAGCAAGCAATGGAACCATATCGTAAATAAAAACAAGGCCGCTACCCAGCATAATAATATAAGGCATTTCCTTGCCTGCAATAATTGGGATAGATCCAACAATCAAAAGTATAGTCAGTAATATATGTGGTGTATTAAACCTTTGATTGACGGCCGCTAATCCTTTGGGCAACCATCCGTCCTCACAAGCAATGATCACCGACTTTGTCGCCCATGAAAATGTTGAATTTATACTGGTCGCAAAAGCGAATAACGCCGCACCAACGATAAAAGCCGTATATAGTGAAGGTGGCAATATTGCTCTTGCGACTTCAGCCAATGTCTTGCCCGCTGTTTGCTCGATAGGCAAAATTCCAACAGCGACAATAGAAACCGTTGCGATGAAAAAAGCAGCAAGAAGCGTGCTGTAGATTATGGCGCGAGGAAGATCATGGTGTGGGTTTTTCATTTCACCGCCGAGTTCAGAGACATAATAAGCACCACCCGTGGCAAAAGACATGAGCACACAAGCCATGCCGAAACCATACCAACCATCGGGAAATAATTTTTCCTGATCAATAAAATTGCTGTAGTCCACTTCCAAGATACCAAAGAATATGAGTGAGGATAACCCGCAAAGCAGGAACGCTATCATGATTTTTTGAATTGCCGCTACCTGACGAATACCAAGAAGATTAACTATATAAAAAGTCACCAGAATGCCAAGCGCAACATATTGCGCGTTTAATTCAGGAAGAAGGGCTATGGCGTATTTGGCAAACCCTAACGCAAATAAAGCTATAAGAATATGAGTGACAAGCAAAAGCGCAAGAAAAAAGAAACCAATTTTTGGTCCCAAAACACGTTTGCAATAAACATAAAGACCACCTGTCGCCGGCATAGCCGAGCCCATAAATACAACGGGTAATTGTTTGATTATGGAAAATATTGCTGAAAGTAAAATGGCGAACGGAACCGCATACGCGGTAAATCCGATCCCAATACCGATAAGAACCAAAACTCCTGAGCCGATGACCTGCCCTAATGCAATTGCAAATACGTCCCAGAAGCTAAGTGTCTTGTTTAATTTCATCAATAATCATCCATGTTGGTCACGCTTATTTCAATTTAGAGAGTGCTGCATCAAAATCTTCGATCAAATCGTAGGCATCTTCAAGGCCGGTTGAAACCCTGATCATGCCGTCCCTGATACCCATTTCTTCACGTTCGGGTTTTGGTATATCAAGAAAGGCCATAAGTGCCGGTATTTGTGTTGTTGACCTTACACCGCCGAGGCTTGCGGAAAAACAACTTAGTTCAAGATTATCCAAAACTTTTAATGCGGCATCGCCATCTTCCACTTCAAAAGTGAGCATAGCACCAAATTTGGGCATTTGTTTTTTTGCCACTTCGTGCTGCGGGTGAGAGGTTAGCCCCGGATACCATACTTGCTTGATAATAGGATGGCCTTCAAAATGCGTGGCGAGCTTCGCCGCAGTTTGGCATTGGCGTTCAACACGGACACTTAATGTTTGTATGCCGCGGATCAACATCCAGGCATTGAAAGGCGCCAGCGGAGCCCCCAATTTAACCATTGTATTCCAGCGGATTTGTTCAAGAAAATCGCTAGGTAGCAATTTCGATTTCATGCAAATAGAACCGCCTATCACATCGCTGTGACCACCGATGAATTTAGTCGCGCTTTCCACCACAATATCAACACCCCATTCAAGGGGACGCATGACATAGGGACTGGCAAAGGTATTATCACACACCACAACAATATCGCGTGCATGCGCAAGTTCGACCAATGGCGCAACGGGCGCCACCTTCATCGATGGGTTTGCGATGGTTTCATAATAAATAATCTTGGTGTTTGGGCGAATTGCCGCGCGTACTGCGTCGATATTCGATGTATCAACAAATGTCGTTTCAATATTGTAATCCGTTAGACGGTGATCAAGCATTTCATGGGTTGAACTGTAGGTGGTCCAGTCACACACAATATGATCGCCGCTTTTTAATAGCCCCAGTAATGTAATAGAAATAGCGGCCATACCGGAAGCGGTTGCAAGGCACGCATCCGCGCCTTCTATCATCATCATTTGTTCTTCAAACTGATATTCCGTAGGATTGCCGCAACGGCCATAAATGTTTACGTCTTTACGTTCACCTTCAACAATGCGCTGAAATATCTCTGCGTCATACTGAAAACTTGATGACATCACAATATTAGGCGCGATTGACTTCGTCTCCTCATCAGGCGGGCAGTAAACCGCTTTGCTGTCGAAACGAAGGTTTGACCTTTTGTCTTTTTTCATGGTGTTCCTGTTTCAGATTTTTAGATTTGGCCCGGAATGTTGGGAAATCACCAACAATACCAACCCATAGCGAAACCGGCTAAAATAAGCAAGACGCAGTTTCACCAACTGACCCTCTAAAGATCAATCCAATTTATCATGGTGTGCCGGATCTTGCACGAGTTGATCACGTTGAATGATTAAAATGTGTAAAAAAAAACTTAAACGCCCGCTAGCAGCAGCTAACAGGCGCATAATATTGAGATGAATTTTTTTTCGGATAGTCGCTAATTTGACGGTGTATTAGATTTAACAACCTTTTGGTCGATACGTCCGAAAATAGTATTTCCTGCTTGGTCAAACATGTCAATTTCCACGCGGTCACCAAAGCTCATGAAAGGTGTCGATGGCTTTCCGTCCTTAATCGTTTCCAAACATCTTACTTCAGCCAGACAGCAAGACCCTTCCTTTGATCCTTTGTTGGAAACAGTACCTGAGCCAACCACTGTCCCCGCCATCAGGGACCTTGCTTTCGCCGCATGAGAAATCAGATCACAAAAATCAAAGGTCATATCAATGCCGGCATCCGGGGAGCCAACTTTTACACCGTTTAATATAGCGTGCAGCGGAAGTGAAAGTTTTTTTCCGTCCCATGCCTCACCAAGCTCGTCCGGTGTAACAAAAACGGGAGCAAATGATGTCCAGGGCTTTGATTGATAAAACCCAAACTGTTTGGCTAGTTCGGCGGGGATAAGATTGCGAAGTGATACGTCATTTAAAATCGAAAGAAGCTTGATATGTTTTTTTGCCCCTTCAGGCGACGTTCCGGCCGGAACGTCGTCAGTAATAACCGCAACTTCCGCTTCAAAATCAATACCCCAGTCTTCTGACCCCGCGAAAACATCGTCGCGCGGACCGATAAAGGCATCGGACGCCCCCATATACATTAAGGGATCGGTCCAGAAACTTGGCGGAAGTTCAGCACCACGAGCTTTACGCACTAATTCAACGTGGGTAACATATGCGCTACCGTCCACCCAATGATAAGATCGCGGCAATGGTGCATCACAATCAGCAGGACTAAACGGCTGACCAGACAATTTACCATTTTCAAGGTCGTCATATATGGTTTTTAATTTGGGTTCTGCTTCCGCCCAATTATCAAGGGCTTCCTGCATAGTAGCGGCAACGCTATCGGCACTAACATATTGTGAAAGATCTTTTGATACGACGACAAGCTGGCCGTCCCTACCTTGTTTCAGCGATGCTAATTTCATGACTTCATTCTTTCTTTCAATTTATATTCTATTGACCTAAATATTATATTTCTATATAATAGTTTCATTCGTAACTAATTGCAAGTCCTAAACATGAAGAAATTTGCCTATGACCAAAACCAACCTTCACCTGGAAGAGTTTCTCCCTTACCGGCTATCCTATTTAACCAACGTTATCGGACGAGATTTAGCACGGCTTTATACGGATAAATTTGGTATTGCTCATGCGGAATGGCGAGTGATGGCTGTGCTCGGTTTATCTTCTGGTGTGTCGGCCGCCATCGTCGCGGAAAAGACCGCGATGGACAAAGTAGCCGTCAGTCGCGCTATTAATAATATGATCGAAAATAAACATATTAGCCGCACATTTGCTGATGATGACAAACGCCGTTCCGTGCTTAAATTATCCGATTTAGGTCGGGAAACCTATGAAAAAATAGTTCCGCTCGTCCAAGCATATGAAAAAGATGTATTAAATGCGCTTTCTAACGCCGAACAAAATGAGCTTAATAAAATTCTGAATAAGTTGAAAGACTGCGTAACCCAGTCAAAATAATTGTCAGCCTTCACTTTCGTGAATGCAACGATCAATAACATCCCCGTCTTGGTTAAAATATTGGTCGAAAACGGTGGCAATAGCGCGCAGAAACGGGCGGCCATGGGTCGTAATTTTATATATCCCATCATTCAGTTCCAGATAGCCCGCTGTTATCAACTTATTGAGCGACGAAATTTCTTTTTCAAAGCCATAATCTATCTGATGAGCTTTAGAGATTTTGACCGGATCAACTTCAAAATAACACATCAGCGTCGATATTATTTCGCGAAACATTTTATCGGTTTTACTGATAGAAAGTCCGCGAACGACAGGCGACACTCCCGCAGAAACTTTTTCATTATAAAGTTTGATTGACGGTATGTTTTGGGCATATCCGCCGGGCATACTGCTGATCGCCGAAGGTCCGAAGCCAATCAGCGTATCTGATTTATCTTTGGTATAGCCTTGGAAATTACGCCTTAGACCACCTTCGTCAAAAGTTTTAAAAAGGGGATCATCCGCAAGCGCAAAATGGTCAAGGCCAATGGAAGTATAGCCATTTTCCTGTAATATTTTACTGGCCAGTTCAAATTGGGCCTGACGTTCCTGTTGATTTGGCAAACTATGGTTAGCGATAAGTTGTTGATGTTTTTTCATATGTGGCACATGAGCATAACCAAATAATGCTATTCGGCTCGGTTTAAACTTAAGTGTTTTATATATGGTGTCTTTTATGGTTTCCAATGTCTGATAAGGAAGGCCATAGATGAGATCAAAATTGACGTTACTTATTCCTGCATTTTTAAAATGCTTCATATTCTCTTTGATAAGGCTCAGCGACTGAACCCGGTTTATGGCTTGTTGGGTTTTTAAATTAAAATCCTGAATTCCCAAACTCGCCCTATTCACACCCGCTTCTGCATAAGCATTTATTTTTGCTTCATCGACGGTTCGGGGGTCAATTTCAACGGCGAATTCCTCTGCTTCATCAATATCATAACATTCACGCACAACATCAATAAGGATTTTAAAATCTTCCGGCTCAAGAATGGACGGCGAACCACCGCCAAAATGAATGTGATTAACTTTGAGGCGGCCAGTTTTTGCGGCTGTTTGGCGAACTTCTTTCTTTATTATATCAAGAAAGCTTTCAACCGGTCCGTATTTATTGGTAACCGTCATAAAGCAGCCACAGAACCAACAAAGCTTTTCACAATAAGGTATATGAAAATAAAGACTGACAGGTTCATTTGTCGGCAATGATGTTAGCCATCGGTCGTAAATTTTGGCATCCAAATTGCCAAATTCCAACGCGGTTGGGTAACTCGTATATCGCGGCAGACGGCGAGAACGCGCAGCTGCGTCATTTTTCAACGCTATGTTTTGTTGTGTCATAGGCATTTTATAACCAAGGACATGACTATAAAAATTGATCCAGGTCAGATTTATAAGATTATTTAAATGCCTTGAATGCCATTAACGTAAAAGTATCTTTTATTCCGGGAATTGTCTGCACTTTTTCGTTTACATATCGGCCGATGTCTTCATCATCCGTAAGGTGGAATTTAATCATTAAATCGTAGGTACCAGAAATCGAATAGACATCTTCCGCTTCCTCAAGATTATCTACTAACGCTTCGGCAACATCATAAACTTTGCCAAGTTCACATTTAATTTGTACGAAAATATTTTGCATGTTGTACCGTCCGATTTAAGTGTAATTTCGCCACATCATAAAAAACTCTAACAGGTTATTCAATCATTGTTTCGATAATATAAAACTACTAAAGACACATGACCATATTCGATGGTCATTTCAAGTGGTCAACGCAACACTTTACTTTAGTATAGAAACAGAGGGAGTGATTGATATGGCTTATAGAACGAGAATAAAATACAGCTCTGAGCAGAAGAAAGAGTTATGGGACAGGTGGA
>JAJFIR010000048.1 GCA_021774795.1 Emcibacteraceae bacterium
CAGGAAAATGATCTTGAACAGCACCACCGGATCAATCGCCGGTCGACCGTTGTCGGGGCAATATAAAGGCTCGACCTTCTCGCGGATAAACTCAAAGTCAATGAAACGATCGATCTTGCGAAGAAGATGATCCTTCGGCACAAGAGATTCCATCTGGACCATCTCGAATGCAAACTGTTTCTGGCCTATTTTCTTTAACATGACCCATTGAATCAAAAAGTCCCGGCAAAAGCCAGGACTTTGTCAACAGTCTGAAGCCCCTAAAATTAGGGGGCTTTTTTTATTGATATAGTTTTATTAGATTAAATTTCGTCAATCGCCTTTTTCATAGCGTTTAAAGCACCGTGAAGTTTGCGATGGGTTGTTGCAAGGTTCATACGCATATAACCAACACCAGCTGCACCGTAATTTTCGCCCGGATTAACGTTAACACCAGCTTTTTCAATGAAAAATCTTTGCAGCAAATCGCCAACCCGTTGATCACCATTAGGGCCACCAAGTTTCTCAGCAACAGCAGAACAATCGATAAAGGCAAGGTAGGTACCTTCATGAGTTTTATATTTCACATCGCTCATGTTTTCTGCGCAGAAATTCTCAAGGAAGTGGCTGTTACCATCAATATAGGCCTGCATATCATCCATGTAAGTTCGACCATATTTATAAGCGGCATTGCAGGCAATCATACCGAGCGCATTTAGCGAGCCACGTTGATGGCCACTCGCTTTAAGGTTATCGACCATTTCCTGATTATCGGAAAATAGATAGGCACAATGCTGTGCGGCCAGGTTAAAGGATTTGCTGGTTGATTTTAATGTAAAGCTGTTTTGCGCATATTTTTCACCAAGTGTTGCATATGGTGTATATGTGGCATGTTTGTTGACGAAATCGCAATGAATTTCATCCGCCACGACCAGCACGCCTTTTTCAATACATAAATCACCCATCGCCCGCATTTCATCCGGTGTCCAACAATTTCCTGTCGGATTTTGCGGATTGCAGAATAGGATCACTTTACAATTATGCTCATCAATTTGATTAGCCATTGTTTCAAGATCCATCGTCCAACGGCCATCGACAAGTTTCAGGGGATTTTCGACAGATGAAAATTGCGCATTACGGATAACGCCAAAGAAACCAGAATAGCCTGGTGTTTGCACAATAACCGGCGCTCCTTCGGTATTGTGCAGCTTGAGAATGGATAAACAACCGTCCAAAACACCGTGAGCATTTAATATGCTGCCTGGTTTTACCGTTTGGTCATAACGGTCTTTGTTCCACGCAATAATATTTTCATAGAAATCTGCTGGCGGCGGTTGATACCCCCAGTTCTCATGGCCCATACGCTTCATCAAGGCTTCCGTGATATGCGGCAACGTTCTGAAATCCATATCCGCAACCCCCATAGGGAACGGAACATTATGCGGCCGGTTGTTGCGGCGAATGCCGTCCCATTTGCTATCACCTGATCCTATACGGTTAAATTCTTCATTTAAATCATAAGTCATGGACATTGAAACATGTCCCATGCCTTTTGCAGATGCCGTACCTGCTGAGATGCCGGTAATCGCCGTGCCTAATAGTGCGGTAGCACCAGCACCTTTCATAAAAAATCTGCGGTCCAGTTTATTTGAATTTGTCATATAAAGTTTCTCCCGATTATATGGTAATATTTAGAAATTATTTTCTAAAATGTAGGATATACCCTCATCTTAGTTTTATATTTATTTGAGTACCGCTAATGAGACTGCATCAATGCATTGTCACTGTCAACGTTAACGTAACATAAAAAAGCAAGCTCTAATCAATTGAAAAGAGCTCGCTTATTGGAATGATATAAAATAACACTTATATTATAATGCGTTAATTGCTTTTTCAATATTTCCGAGCGCGTGTGTAAGTGTTTTTCGGTTTGTTGCGAGGTTCATACGCATATAGCCCATACCCCCTTTACCGTAATTTTCGCCCGGATTAATATCAATTCTGGCATTATCCATGAACCACTCTTTAAGATAATCGCCAGTGCCATATTTTTTAATACTTGTTACACCAAAAAAATCCGTTGCAGTCACATTATTTTCAACGTTATATGCTGTAAGCTCGATTGCTTTATTTTTAGCATCGAGCTTTTCGCTAAGTGCGCTAACATCGAGCCAGGCGAGATACGTGCCTTGGTGAACTTTATATTTGATCAGTGGAATATTATCGGCGCAATATTTTTCGACATACCGGGCATTTTCGGTAAGATAAGCATTTTGCTCATCAATATAAGCGTCACCATGTTTAAGTGCTTCATTTGAAGCAATCATACCCATAATATTAAGAAGCAAACGTTGGTGTCCACCTTTAAGTACCTTGTCGATATAAGCGCGATTATGAGAGAACATATAACCCGTGCGATGCGCAGCAAGGTTAAATGATTTGCTTGTTGACTTTAGCGTAATGCTATTTTGTGCATATTCTTCGCCGATGGAAGCGTATGGTACATATGTTTGGCCTTCCATCACGAAATCACAATGGATCTCATCGGCGATCACCAACACGTCATTCTTATTACAGATATCTCCCATTTTTCGAAGCTCATCGGCAGTCCAGCAGTTGCCGGTGGGGTTTTGCGGATTACAAAGGATGTATTGCTTGATACCACCGGCTGCCTGGGCTTCAAAATCATCCCAATCAACTTCATATTTTCCGTTGACCATCTTCATTTCGCTCATGGCTTCATGCATATTCGCGTGGTGAATTGTGGTGAAGAAACTTGAATAGTTTGGCGTCGTGAGCAAGACATTATCGCCCGCTTCGCCAAAAGCGTTTAATATACTTAATACACCATCAAGAACTCCAACACAGTTAAGAATATTGCCTTTTGGAACATCAGCACCGTAACGACGTTTATTCCAGTCAACAATATTTCCAGGGTAATCAAGCGGTGGGATTTCATAACCCCAGTTCTCTATCTCTAAGCGTTTTTTAAGAGCGTCCGTCACCTGTGGCAGGGTTTTAAAGTCCATATCGGCAATTCCCATGCCGACATCCAACGTTTTGCCGGGATTAAACATTTTGATCAAATCAAACTTGATGCTGTTCGTGCCAACGCGGTTATACCCTTCATCGAAATTAATTGTTGTAGACATAGATATGCTTTGCCCCATTCCTTTGGCCATTGCCGGAACGGTACCTAGCGCGCTTCCAAATAGTGCTGCTGCGCCTGCCGTCTTCATAAAAAACCGGCGATCGAGTTTAGTTTTATCATTCATGTAAAAATTTCCCTTTTATTATTTCCCAAGCTTGAAGTAGCACTATTATATTTCCAGTGTCAACTTCACTAATTTTGGACAATAATGAAATTATAGAAAGTTTTTTCTAGGAAGCTTAGCGCAGCGGTACTATATAATTGATAGGTATATTTTAATTCATTATCAGGTAATTTTCAGAATGCATAACACTACCAAAAATAATAATTCGTCTGAAAAAAGACCACAAAGTCAAAAAAATGAAAAGTCTTCACGTCGAAGAAACCCGGGCAAACATAAGGCAAACAATAAGAAAAAGAACCATGTTTATGGCGTAATCGATTTAGGGACTAATAATTGTCGGTTATTAGTTGCGGTTCCAAATCAGAATGGTTTTAAAGTAATTGATTCCTTTTCACGCATCGTTCGACTTGGTGAAGGGTTCAGCGAAAGCAAGACAATAAGTAAGTCAGCAACTGACCGTACGATATCGGCATTAAAAGTTTGTGTTGATAAAATGAACAGGCGGGGCGTTACCCGTATGTGGAATGTGGCAACTCAAGCATGCCGTGAAGCAAAAAATGGTGACGAATTTGTCAAAGCCGTTCACGAACATGTGGAAATAGAACTTAATATTATTGACCCTCAGGAAGAGGCACGCCTGGCGGTTTTGGGTTGTAAAGCACTGCTCGATACAAAATATAACCGTAGCGTAGTGTTTGATATCGGTGGCGGTAGTACTGAAATTATATGGATCGAATTTAATAAAAACAGAAATCCGGAAATTATTGACTGGATTTCCATTCCTTTAGGTGTTGTCAATTTATCGGAAGAATATGGTACAAAAGAAGTTCTTCCTGATGAACATTACCGTGAAATGAAAGATAGAATTAAAGAACATATTTTGCCGTTTGAAGAACAGCATAATATAGCCGATCACATTGGCGATAATAATGTTCAACTTATGGGCACATCGGGAACCGTAACCACGCTTACAAGCATGCATTTGAATCAGACCGTTTATGATCGCTCAAAAGTTGATGGCTCATGGATTAAATCTGATGACTTACTTAATATTTGCAATGAGTTATCAAAACTAAATTATGAAGAGCGTCTGGCCCTTAATAATATAGGCAATGATAGAGCTGAGCTAGTCGTGGCCGGTTGTGCAATTTTGGATGCGATTATTGAAGTATGGCCGATCGGTGATGTGCGGGTGGCTGATCGTGGTATTCGAGAAGGCATGTTGCATCATTTGATGGATCAGCAACGAAAATTAAATAATACCAACCGCCGTAAAAGAAGTCGTAAACGGTATTATTTAAATCGTAAGAAAAAGAACAAAGACCAATCCGCCATGTCAAATAAGGGTGGTGATGATTAAAAAACCAAAATTAAGCAAAACCGGGAAAGAAAGACGTTCTGATCCGCGCGGTATTGTTCGTGGGGAAAAAACACGTGTTAAAACGGCGCGATACAGAAAATCGTCGTCAACCAGATGGCTCCAACGTCAACTCAACGACCCGTACGTTGCGGCTTCAAAGCGTGATGGTTATCGAAGTCGGGCAGCCTATAAAATAATTGAATTAGATGAAAAGTTTTCCTTTCTACATGGTGTTAAGTCCGTAGTTGATTTGGGTGCCGCTCCTGGTGGCTGGACACAAGTCGCAGCAAAGCAGTGCGCTGGAAATGTAAGTATTATTGGCATAGACCTTTTGGAAGTGGCACCAGTGGCGGGCGCAAAAATGCTTAAGATGGATTTTACAGCTAGTGAAGCGGAACAAGCTTTGCTCGATTTGATAGATGGTCCGGTTGATTTGGTAATGAGCGATATGGCTGCCGCAACAACCGGGCATCAAAATACCGATTATATTCGTACGTTGGGTTTGGTTGAACTCGCGTTTGACTTTGTCAAAAAGGTGCTAGGTGAAAATGGTACGTTTGTCACCAAAGTATTTGCGGGCGGAACCGATAACACTTTACTTAAGGGCCTAAGGGCCCATTTTAAAACGGTGCGACATTATAAACCACCAGCCAGCCGATCAGAATCCAAAGAAACATACATGGTGGCTCAGGGATTCAAGCGAAAATCATAAATATATGATTTTTTTATCTTTTTCACACAATATATAGTTTTATCTTTGACCTTTGGTCCGAATCTTGTTATTTGACTTTTCTTTGTAGGATAAAAATTATGAATATTCGCGAAGCCTTAACATTTGATGATGTTTTGCTTGTACCACAAGCTTCAGAAATTCTCCCGCGCCAGGTACAGTCACAGTCCGCACTCACAAAAACCATTATGCTCAATATACCGCTGGTTTCTGCTGCGATGGATACCGTGACCGAAGCCAATATGGCGATTGCTATGGCGCAGGCCGGTGGGCTTGGTATTATTCATAAAAATATGTCGATCCAGGAGCAGGCTACTGAAGTTCACCGGGTAAAGAAATTTGAAAGCGGTATGGTTGTTGATCCGCTAACCATTCATCCAGATCAAACGCTTAATGAGGCTTTTGAAATAATGAGCCAAGCGAAAATTTCCGGGATACCGGTCGTGGAACGCGGCAGTGGAAAACTTGTTGGAATTTTAACGAACCGAGATGTCAGATTTGCTACAAATATGCAGCAGCCTGTTAGCGAGCTTATGACTAGCGAAAATCTGATAACGGCGAAATCAAATGTGACGACGGATGAAGCCAAACAGTTGCTTCATCAAAACCGGATTGAAAAGATCATTATAGTAAATGACAATTATAAATGTGTCGGTCTTGTTACCGTTAAGGATATTGAAAAAGCAAAATTAAACCCGGATGCCTGCAAAGATGTCGAAGGTCGATTGAGAACCGGTGCCGCAACGTCAGTGGGTAATGACGGTTTTGAACGCGCCGAAGCACTTATAGCTGCGGGCGTTGATTTTCTTGTGGTAGATACCGCTCATGGGCATTCACGTGGGGTACTTGACACTATTACCCGGATCAAAAAACAATATTCCGATGTTCAGGTTGCTGGCGGGAATGTCGCAACAGGTTCCGGTACCAAAGCACTTATCGATGCTGGGGCCGATGTGGTGAAAGTTGGTATTGGCCCAGGGTCAATTTGCACGACCCGTATCGTTGCTGGTGTTGGCGTACCGCAATTAACCGCTGTGCTAGACGCTGTGGAAGTGGCCGATAAAGCCGGGGTCACTATCATCGCGGATGGTGGACTTAAAACTTCGGGTGATATAGCAAAAGCAATTGCCGCTGGTGCTTCAGCAGTGATGGTGGGATCATTGCTTGCCGGTACTGAAGACGCGCCGGGCGAAGTGTTTCTTCATCATGGCAGGTCATATAAGTCATATCGCGGTATGGGTTCACTGGGTTCCATGTCGCGTGGTTCTGCTGACCGCTATTTTCAGGAAGATGTTTCTGATAGCTTGAAACTTGTGCCCGAAGGTATTGAAGGGCAGGTTCCTTATAAAGGTCCAACAGGAAATATGATCCATCAACTGGTCGGTGGACTAAAAGCTGCGATGGGTTATATGGGTAGTGAAACCATTTCTGATCTTCATAAAAATGCCGATTTTGTAAAAATATCCGGTGCAGGATTAAGGGAAAGCCATGTTCATGATGTGACGATCACGCGTGAATCACCCAACTACCCCTCAAATTAGGAATGGCGTATGTTACCCACCGCAAGAATTGAAGCTGTAATTGACCTTACGGCGCAGGTTGCTATTTCCGTAAACGAAAATGGCCCTGCTGCGGATGTATTGGTGCGAAAATATTTTGCCGCCCGAAGATACGCCGGATCCAAGGATCGCCGGTATGTCACCGAAACGCTTTACAATATCATTCGCCGCTGGGGTTTTTTGTCGGATATTACCAATACGGAACCGCGCCGAATGGTTATGGCTCAGCTGCAACTTTCCGGTGAAGACGCATCATCATATTTTACCGGTGAAATTCATGCACCGGATATATTAATTGACGACGAAAAAAGTTTTTTAGAAACACTAAAACCCGAGCAGGAAGAACATCACAGACTGAATTACCCACTATGGATGCAAGCCGAACTAAAAGATCGATTTGGAGACAAGTTTATACAGGAACTGACCGCGCTCAATGAAAGGGCGCCACTTACACTTCGCATTGCCCGAAATTCTGAAAAAGTTCTAGCGTTCTTGGTTGATAAAGAAATTGTTTATCGTCGCGGCGTTCACGCGAACAGCGCAATAATTCTTGAGGAACAAATCCAAATTCGTGATTGGCCCATATATCGACAAGGTTTAGTGGAAATTCAGGATGAAGCGGCGCAATTGGCAGTTAAATTTGTCGAATTAAAGCCGGGACATCAAGTTATGGACTTATGTGCGGGGGCCGGTGGAAAAGCTTTGGCCGCAGCAAGTTACATGAAAAATAAAGGCCAGATTTATGCTTTTGATATTGTTGAAAGTCGCTTGAAAGAGCTTAAAGTTAGGGCTAAACGATCTAAAAATCACATTTTCCAGTCCCATGTTTTAACGGCGAAAAACCGATCAAGAATAATGGATGAATTTAAGGGAAAAATGGATCGTGTAATCCTTGATGTGCCGTGCACCGGCACTGGAACCTGGCGGCGCAATCCCGAAGCACGTTGGCGCATCACATCGGAAAGCGTGAAAAATTATAATAAAATTCAAAAAGAACTGTTGGACGAAGCTTGGCCGATGATAAAGATCGGCGGCAGAATAGGTTACATGACATGCTCAATATTAAAATCGGAAAATGAAGATCAGATTGAACACTTCATAGCGCATAACGCTAACGCAAAGCTCATACCGATCCGCAAACAGGGCATCGAAACAATGGAAAGAACACTTCAGTTAAGCCCGTTTAGCAGGCAAACTGACGGATTTTTTGTAGCGATAATAGAGAAACAAGGTATATAGAAACCATATTTAGCAACATATTAAGATAGAATTGAATAAGCACCATGACTGACCGTATTTTAATTATTGATTTTGGCTCCCAGGTTACCCAGTTGATTGCACGACGTGTGCGCGAAAGCGGCGTATATTCCGAAATTATACCCTTCAATAAAGCTTCAGAAATATTGGAAGAATTTAATCCAAAAGGAATTATATTATCGGGTGGTCCCAACTCTGTTTATGATATGGATACACCGCGCGCGCCAGGTGCCGTTTTCACGATGGGCGTACCCGTGCTAGGAATCTGTTACGGCGAACAAACGATGTGTGAACAAATGGGAGGCCGGGTGGAAACGTCCGATGAACGCGAATTTGGCCGCGCTTATATTGATATTCAGGATGAAAGTCCATTATTTGAAGGCTTCTGGGATAAAGGAACTAAACAACAAGTCTGGATGAGCCATGGTGATAAAATTGACTCTATTCCGGAAGGATTTAAGGTTATCGCCGCAAGCGGAAACGCACCATATGCCGCCATTGCCAACGAAGAAAAACAATTTTACGGTGTGCAGTTTCATCCGGAAGTGGTTCATACCCTGGACGGCGCGAAATTATTATCCAACTTTGTGCAAAACATCGTTGGTTGTAGTGGTGATTGGACAATGGCTTCGTTTAAAGAAACCGCCATTGAATCCATAAGAAAACAGGTTGGCGCGGGTAAAGTCATTTGCGGCTTATCAGGGGGCGTCGATAGTTCCGTCGTTGCCGTATTATTGCACGAAGCCATTGGTGATCAGCTAACCTGTGTTTTTGTTGATCATGGACTAATGCGGGCTAATGAAGCAAACGAAGTGGTTAAACTGTTCCGTGAACATTATCATATTAATCTTATCCACAATGATGCGGCTGATTTATTTCTTGGCGAGCTATCCGGTGTTGATGATCCGGAAAAGAAACGCAAAATCATCGGTAGCCTTTTTATTGATGTGTTTGACGCAGAAGCCAAAAAAATTGGCGGGGCTGACTTTTTGGCGCAAGGCACATTGTATCCCGATGTAATTGAAAGTGTTTCTTTTACAGGAGGGCCTAGTGTTACCATCAAATCTCATCACAATGTCGGTGGTTTGCCAGACAGAATGAATATGGATTTGGTCGAACCACTTCGTGAGCTTTTTAAGGACGAAGTGAGGGCACTTGGTCGTGAGCTTGGATTACCCGCCGCATTTATTGAAAGGCATCCATTCCCGGGCCCTGGGTTGGCGATCCGTATTCCCGGTGCAGTAACCAGGGAAAAATGCGATATTCTTCGAAAAGCCGATGTTATTTATCTTGATGAAATTAAAAAAGCAGGGCTTTATAATGAAATATGGCAAGCATTTACGGTGTTGCTTCCGGTTAAAACTGTTGGTGTTATGGGGGATGCGCGCACGTACGAATATGTTTGTGGCCTTCGTGCTGTTACTTCAACAGACGGTATGACCGCTGATTATTATCCTTACGAACATGATTTTTTGGGTCGTGTTTCGACACGAATAATAAATGAGGTTCGTGGTATCAACCGTGTTGTATATGATATCACGTCAAAACCTCCCGGCACGATAGAGTGGGAATAAGCCATAAAAACGCCATCTTATTTGTTTTTATAGGCAATGCTTGATTGCCTTATGGGATAAGGTCGGCTATTTTGTCGCCTATATTGAGCTTTTAGATAATAGATTAAACAGGAGACCTTAGTGTCAGATTCGTTTATCCGCGAAGTAGATGAAGATATTCGCCAAAAACAATTACAGGATTTATGGAAAAGGTTCGGCAAATTTATAATTGGTATTGCTGTGGGCATTGTTGTCATCGTTGCCGGGCGCGCCATTTATACCAATGTTGTTGAAAGCAAATACAGCGAGCAAGCTGCAAACTTTTCGAGTGCGTTGAAACAGGAAGCAGCGGCGATTTCATCTGCGTTGGATCCCGTGATTTCGAGTGATGTTGATGGCTACAAGATTGTCGCAACTTTTAAAAAAGCTGAACTTGCTGTTACGGACGGTAATAATGCTGAAGCAGTGAAAATCCTCGATCAGTTTATTCAGACTGCGGGTGTGGCACAAATATACAAAGATATGGCGAGCATACAGGCTTCGATGCTGGAACTTGATACAGCAACGACCGATCAATTGAGAGCACGGTTGGCACTGACGTTAAACAGTGGTAATGGATTTCAATATCTTGCGGAAGAACTTATTGCGCTGTCGGAATTAAAGGGCGGAGACGTGGACGCTGCGAAAGAACGATTTTTAGCACTTACCGAAAATTTAGAAGTTCCAAATGGTGTTAAAACACGTGCCGAGCAGTATCTTAGTGTTATTGACGAATAAGTGAACGGTTAAAATAAAGGAATTTATATGACCATCGTCTATCAGAAATTAAACGAAAAATTTAAGTTTATCTTCACCATTGCCGGGCTTCTTACAATATGTGCGCTCTTGTCGTCATGTGGTACGACTTCCACAGCTAACTCGAGAGATACCATCGAAGGTGACAGAATACCCGTGCTTACATTCGAGCAAGCTCTTGAAGCTGATCCGCAACTTGCGAGCCTGCAAATCACTTTGCCAAAACCCTATGTCAACGAAAATTGGGCGCAGGCTGGCGGGAATAGGCAGCATATCATGCAGCATCTTGAAGTGGCTGATAACCCTCAACGAATTTGGAGTTATGATATCGGTTCAGGATCCGATGGTCGTCGTTCTATCGTATCTCAGCCCGTGGTAAAAGACGGCGTATTATATGCAATGGATGCAAATGCCAAAATTTCAGCGATTAATGCTGATACGGGAAGAAGGCTTTGGGATCGGACCATGACAATGGAAAATGAGACCGATAAGTTAGCATATGGTGGTGGTGTGGCCGTCGGCGATGACGTCCTTTATTTTACTACCGGTTACGGACATTTTGGTGCGCTTAATATTGTTGACGGTAGTGATATCTGGATAGAAGATATTGGCTTGCCGATGAGGGGGGCACCGACCTACGCGGATGGCCGTGTATTTGGTTTATCTCACGATAATCAAGTCTATGCGATGAATGCTGCGGATGGTGAAATACTGTGGAGCGAAGTTGGAATCGCGGAAAATGCAGGTCTCGCTGGTGCCGCCAGTCCGGCTGTTATTGGTAATACGTTGATCGTAAGTTATTCTTCAGGAGAGGTTTACGCGATGCGCGTTGAAAATGCGCGTGTATTATGGACCGATACGCTAAACCGTCAGGGGCGTTTAACGGCCATGGCGACATTGCGCGATATTGATGGCCATCCCGTCGTTTATGATGGAAACGTATATTTGATAAGTCACAGCGGCAGAATGGCCGCTGTTAATTTACGGACAGGTATTCGAGTATGGGAACAAAATATTGGTTCCGGATATATGCCGTGGGTTATTGGTGATTACATCTATATCGTAACGCCAGATTCAGAAGTTCTTTGTATAACCAGACGCGATGGTCGCATAAGGTGGATCACACAGCTTGAACGTTTTCAGGACCCGGAAATCAGGAAAGAACCTGTCCATTGGCGTGGTCCCGTGGTTGCGGGAGACAGAGTTATCGTCACATCATCCCATGGGTATGCAGTTTCACTTTCCCCTTATACTGGAGAGGTTACAGGCGGATTGGATTTGCCAGGTGATACAGATTTGGCGCCAATCGTCTCGAACGGAACAATTTATTTCATTTTAAGAAACGGTGAAATTATTGCCATGCGCTAAGCATTCAGCAGTATTATTATAAATAATCGAATTGAAATAAAATGACTTTCACTGTTGCAATTATTGGCCGACCTAATGTTGGCAAGTCGACATTGTTTAATCGGTTGGTTGGAAAACGACTTGCACTTGTTGATGATACCCCGGGTGTCACCCGGGATAGGCGGGACGCTAAGGCATCATTAGGTGAATATAAGTTTCGTATTATTGATACCGCTGGTCTTGAAGAAGGAAAAGGGAATACGCTTTCAGCGCGCATGCGCAGGCAAACTGAAATCGCTATTGAAGAAGCTGATTTTTCCTTATTTATGATAGACGCCCGTGCCGGTGTTACGCCACTTGACAAACATTTTGCTGATATTCTACGCCGTGGTAAAAAACCGGTACTTCTTATTGCCAATAAATCTGAAGGACGGGCGGCAGAAGCGGGACGTTACGAAGCTTTTTCACTTGGCCTTGGAAATCCTATTCCGTTTTCTGCTGAACATGGTGAAGGGTTAGCCGATTTAAGTGATGGTTTTGAAGAACTACTGCGCATGCTTGAAATTAACCCATTTGAAGATGAACAAGAAGACGTCAGTATCAAATCTGTCGCTATACATGGCGAGGTAACAGAAGAAGATGAACTGTTAAGCGAAGAAGATAGTGATCTACCGTTGCAACTTGCTATTGTTGGTCGGCCAAACGTAGGCAAATCCACGCTGATTAATAAACTATTGGGCGAAGAACGGATGCTCACTGGCCCGGAAGCGGGCCTTACACGGGATTCAATCGGCGTAAATTATAATTACGAAGGTCGTGAGCTGAGAATTTTTGATACAGCGGGGATGAGAAGAAAATCAAGAGTACAGGAAAAACTTGAAAAGTTATCGGTTGCAGACACGATCCGTGCGCTAAATTTTGCTGAAGTAGTTGTTTTAATGATTGATGCGACACAGCCTCTTGAAAAGCAGGACTTATCAATCGCAAGCTTGATTGTACAAGAAGGAAGGGCTCTTGTGATCGCGCTAAATAAATATGATCTGCTTGAAAATAGGCAAGAAGTCATGAAAGACATTGTCCATAAACTTGAACATACTTTGCCGCAGATTAAAGGCATACCCGTGGTCCCGATTTCGGCACTTACGGGTCGTGGTATTGAAAAGTTGATGCCACAGATATTTGCGACATATAAGTTATGGAACAGGCGGATAAGTACGGCAAAACTTAATAAATGGCTGGCTCAAACATTGTCTTATCATCCCGCACCGTCAGTAAAAGGTAGGCGAACAAAAATGCGTTACATGACACAGGTGAAAACGCGGCCACCGACATTTGCGATTTTTACCAACCGCCCTTCAGATGTTGCCGATAGCTATACCAGATATTTACTTAACGAATTAAGATGGGATTTTGATATGCCCGGTGTTCCCATTCGTATAATGTTACGTAAAGGCGATAATCCTTATAAAAAAGACTAAACAAGAATAATAACCAGGAGAAATAAGATGATAAGTCACGCAATGGTAGGGTCAAAAGATCTTAAGAAATCAGGTGAATTTTTCGATAAAGTATTGGGCGTGGTTGGCGCGAAACGTGTAATGGATGGTGATACATCAATTTTTTGGGCTTCTGCCGAAGATAAGCCGTTTTTTGCAATTTGTTTGCCACACAACGGGAATGAAGCTACTGCCGGCAACGGCACAATGATATCTTTTGGTGCTGAAAGTGAAGCACAAGTAGCCCAGCTTTATCAGACAGCCATTGATAATGGTGCAACTGATGAAGGTGAACCGGGCCTTCGTGGTGAAAAATATTATGTTGCGTATTTCCGTGACACCGACGGTAATAAATTTGCTGCGTTTCATGCTCTTTCTTAAAGCGTAGCAGGGGAAAATAAATTGATCGGTTATATAATGCTGGGTGTTAAGGATATAAAAAAATCTGGCGCGTTTTACGATAAGGTACTCGGTACGGTGGGGGCCACCCGTAAAATGGATCATGGAAAATTTATTTTATGGAATGATGCTGCTGATAATCCTTCATTTTCAATCTGTATTCCTTATGATGGAAACCCACCGACAGTGGGTAACGGATCAATGGTTGCCTTTCCGGTTGAAAAGCCGGAAGATGTGCATAAGGTTTATGATTGTGCTATAGAAAATGGTGCGATGGATGAGGGGTCACCAGGAATGCGGGACGGCGGTTATTATATTGGCTATTTTCGCGATCTTGACGGCAATAAATTAGCAGCCTATTTTTATGATAATGAAAATAAACAACATCTATAAAAAAGATAAGGGAGAAAACAATGATCGGTTATACAATGGTTGGTACGGGCGATATCAAAAGAGCGGGTGATTTTTTCGATAAAGTGTTAGGCGTACTGGGCGCCAAGCGTAGTATGGACCATGATACTTTTATCGTATGGAGCGTAACGCCTGACCAGCCGTCATTTTCAGTTTGTCTGCCGCATAATGGTAGTGCGGCGACTGTTGGAAATGGCGTCATGACGGCTTTCAATGCGATGTCACCGGCACAAGTTAAAGAAGTATATGACTGTGCAATGGCAAATGGCGCAACAGATGAAGGTGAGCCAGGTGAGCGTAACGAAGGTTTTTACATCGCTTATTTCAGGGACCCTGACGGCAATAAATTTGCAGCGTTTAATTATTCCGGTGACGTTGGATAAAGTCTAAAAGAATATATCTTTCTCGCCGCTCTTAAATTTGCGGTAGTCAACAATTTTTCCGTTATCTTGAAATTCCGGTGAACAGATTTTTAAGATAAGCGGCGTAACGTCGGCCGGTGTGTCCAAATTCATCGGATCTTCTCCCGGGACGGCGCGGGCGCGCATCGCTGTTCGAATTGCCCCGGGATTTAAAATATTTACCCGCAAGGCTGATTTCTCGACTTCCAGGGCATATGTTTTAACCAAACATTCCAGTGCTGCCTTACTGGCAGCATATCCACCCCAAAAATGTCTTGGGTCGCGAGCAATGTTTGATGATCCTAAGAAAACCGCGCGGCCATTATCAGCGGCGCGAAGCAGCGGATCAAATGAACGGATCAGGCGATAATTAGCGGTTACGTTTATGCTAAAGAGCAGATCCCAGACTTTCGGTTTCAAGTGGCTAATCGGTGTAATGTCACCTAAAGTACCAGCGTTACCAATAAGAATGTCAAGTTTTCCGTATTTGTCGGCGATAACGCCGCCTAATCGATCAATCGCGTCATAATCAGTGATATCAAGTGGAACAAGAGTTGCTTCGCCGCCCGCAGCCTTAATATCATCATCCAGAGCTTCAAGTGACCCGACGGTGCGGGCTACGGCGATGACATGTGCGCCTTCGCGTGCAAGTGCAACCGCAGTCGCGTATCCTATACCTCGTGATGCGCCGGTCACTACGGCGACATAATCCTTAAACATCATTTTTGATAATCCGTGAGTAACGAGAATTGTTTATCATCATCAGAGGCGTTATTGTCGGTAAGTGGCGTAGGATATTCACCGGTAAAGCAGGCATCACAATATTGTGGAACTTTATTATCTCGGTTTTTCTCACCTACGGCGCGATATAACCCGTCAATGGATATGAATTTAAGGCTATCGGCGCCTATGTGAGTTGCCATCTCGTCTACTGTCATATTGGACGCGAGCAATTTATCTTTATTAGGGGTATCAACACCATAAAAACAAGGATCAGTGGTAGGAGGGCTTGCAATGTACATATGGACTTCTTTTGCACCGGCATGACGAACCATATCAACGATTTTAACGGACGTTGTGCCGCGTACGATACTATCATCCACGAGCACTACAATTTTACCATCAAGTTCACCGCGATTAGCATTATGTTTTAGTTTTACACCCAAATGTCGAATGGTATCGGAAGGTTCGATGAAAGTCCGCCCAACATAATGATTGCGAATAATGCCAAGCTCAAACGGAATGCCGGCTTCTTGCGCATAGCCGATGGCGGCGGGTACGCCGCTGTCCGGTACCGGAACAACAAGGTCTGCGTTTAATTTACATTCTTTTGCCAGTTCTTTACCAATATTCTTACGTACTTTGTATATGCTCGTACCGTTGGTTAAGCTATCCGGGCGCGAGAAATACACATGTTCAAAAATACAGGGTCTGGGATGCGCAACTGCGAAAGGCTTTACGCTCACCAGACCATCTTTGGTTATGCAAACAACTTCACCTGCTTCCACATCGCGAATATAATCGGCACCAATGATGTCTAACGCACAAGTTTCGGACGCAAAAATATATGCGTCGTTAGGTAACTGGCCAATAACAAGCGGTCTGACACCAAGGGGGTCCCTTGCGCCAATAAGAAAATCCTCGCTTAATGCCACAAACGCAAATGCTCCTTCGATCCGGCGCATAGCATCAATAAATTTATCTTGAAGGTTAGGATATGTGCTGGTCGCGATCAGATGAATAACAACTTCTGAATCTGATGTTGATTGGAAGATAGCACCTTTATCAACAAGATGTTTTTTCAGAGTTAGGGCATTGGTGATATTACCGTTATGACAAACGGCAAAACCGCCACTGGCCAGATCGGCAAACAGGGGCTGCACGTTACGAAGGCCGGCACCACCAGATGTGGAATACCTAACATGGCCGATGGCACTATTTCCCGGTAACGATTCGATGACCGGTTGAGTGTTAAAGTTATCAGCAACTTGTCCTAAAGATTTATGGGCGTAAAATTGACCACCTTTATGACTAACGATGCCCGCCGCTTCTTGCCCGCGGTGCTGTAATGAATGAAGTCCAAGTACCGTATGAGTTGAGGCTTCCGGCGTATCAAAAACGCCAAAAACACCACATTCATCGTGGAATTTATCATCATCAAATGGATTCGTCGTTAAAGCAGAGGGGGTATTAGTAGAGGAATTTATATGATCCGTCATTAATCCGACTCATTAGGGGTCAACATGCTCATGTATATATTGTTATTTGAACTTTTTGTGAACTCTTTTTTAAGTTTTGGAGCTGTCTTTGATCAATTTATCAAGTTCCTCACGGTTTTCTTTTTCATAAAGCGCATCTTCTTCATTTGAATTGTTGCCGGAGGGGAACGAAGGGACCATATCTTTTAGCCGATCAAGTGCTTCCATATCTTTACGCCTTTCCTCAAAATTGATATCATCTTTATAAGGATTAACGGAATTTATGACGCTTGCTCCATATTCTATAAGCGGTCTTGACTTCGCTTCTTCAAACCATTCGGGATAATTTCCTGGGGAATAAAAAGGTGTAGTGAGCAGGTAAAGAAAGCTAACGAGAAGCATGCCGCGCGCAGTCCCGAATAAGACACCGAGCCCCCGGTCAAGTGCTCCAATATGGCTTTCTTTGATTGTTTTCCCCGCGATCACCGCTACAAATTTAAAAACCATCAAACTTAATATGCCGAGCGCAGCATAAGTTATCATGCTTGCCATAAAGTCCGGTTGAACAAATTCGACGATATAGGGAAATAATATTGGATGGCCTTGAAGTGTTATAAAGATAGCCGCAGCCCATGCGACCAAGCTGAGCGCCTCCGTCGTGAAACCGCGAGTAATGGCGATTAAAATAGAAGCTCCAATTATAAGAAGCACGATTATATCAATGGCGTTAATTGTCTTTTCCTTTACTAACTAATGCTATTATTCCAGATTTGGGGCAATAATATCAACCAGTTTTATTAACTGGTCCAATTCAGCGACTTTTAGTTTTTTATTTTTATGCTTCATTTTTGACGGAATAAAGGCCTGAGAAAACCCGAGTTTCGCCGCTTCTTTCATTCGTGCGTCCGCTTGACCAACAGGTCTTATTTCACCGGATAAGCTTATTTCGCCGAAAACTATGGTTTCGTCAGCGATAGGATCACCCGATAGTGACGAAATAAGCGCCGCTGCCACGGCAAGATCTGCCGCTGGTTCTGTGATTTTCAAACCACCGGCTACGTTTAAATATATATCAAACGCCCCTAGTCCAAGGCCACAACGCGCATCAAGTACGGCGATGATCATTGCAAGGCGCGCATTATCCCAGCCGACAACGGCACGGCGCGGCGTGCCTAGTGAACTTTGCGCGACCAGCGCCTGTATTTCAACAAGCATGGGACGTGACCCTTCCATACCGGCAAAAACGGCGGAGCCAACTACTTGACCGCCCCGATCTCCCAGAAAAAGTGCAGACGGGTTTGGCACTTCCTGAAGGCCAAGATCGCTCATTTCAAAAACACCAATTTCGTCTGTGCCGCCAAATCGATTTTTAACCGCCCGTAATATTCTAAACTGGTGACCGCGGTCCCCTTCAAAATAAAGGACCGTATCTACCATATGCTCAAGAACGCGGGGTCCTGCAATTTGCCCGTCCTTTGTTACGTGACCGACCAGCAGTACACAAACATTCTTTTTCTTGGCAAAACGTATTAGCTCCTGTGCGCAGGTTCTTACCTGTGAAACGGTGCCGGGGGCCGATTCAATCGTATCAGCATACATGGTTTGAATACTATCAATAACTACTACATCGGGGCATTTTCCCTTGCTTAAAGTGGCTAATATGTCCCTTAAATTGGTATCAGATGCCAGTGAAACAGGGCTATTGGAAAGGCCAAGCCGTTCGGCGCGCATTCTTACCTGCGCAACTGATTCTTCGCCGGAAATATAAACCGTGCTGACATTATTATTCGCTAGATTGCTAACGGCTTGCAGTAAAATTGTAGATTTACCAATACCCGGATCGCCGCCAATAAGTATTGCTGAGCCTGGTACAAGGCCGCCGCCTGTAACACGGTCAAATTCACTAATTTTTGAAAGCATTCTCGGCAGTGCTTCATCTTCCCCTCGCAGGGCACTAAGCTCTATAATATTGCCTTTTGCATTTGATGATTTACCAAGCCCCGAAGGTGAATTCTCAGAAGCTTCTTCAACAAGAGTGTTCCATTCATTACAGCCTTCGCATTGTCCCATCCATTTGTTGAAAGTAGAACCGCAGGTGTTGCAAACATATATTCTTTTTGCTTTTGCCATGATATCTGGTCAATCAGCCTTTGAGTATTTCCATTTTGATCGGACCTTCGGCCTTACCATTAATGAATTGGTCTATATAATCACTGCCGCTTTTATCAATATTTTCTTTAGGGCCGGTCCATATCATATTGCCGTGGTATATCATCGCGACATTATCTGCAATTTTTCTAACACTGGACATGTCATGGGTGATGGTAAGGGCCGTGGCACCGACATCCTTCACACACTCGACGATAAGCTCGTTAATCACGTCAGACATAATTGGGTCAAGACCAGTTGTTGGTTCATCAAAGAATATAATTTCAGGGTTTGTGGCAATGGCGCGCGCAAGGCCGACACGCTTTTGCATTCCGCCGGAAAGTTCAGCCGGACTTAATTTTGCGACGTCTGGGCCAAGACCGACGCGACGTAATTTTTCGATGGCTATTTCTTTTGCGTCCTTGCGGTTATGAAGCCTTTGCGCAAGCAGCCCGAAGGCTACATTTTCCCAAACGGGAAGGCTGTCAAACAGCGCCCCGCCTTGAAACAGCATGCCGAATTTATTTAAGATCGCACTACGTTCGGAATTTGAAATGCCGATCATTTCTTTGCCATCAATTTTGATACTGCCGCCGTTTGCGGTAAGAAGCCCCAATATGCATTTAATAGTTACTGATTTGCCGGAACCGGATCCGCCGATGATGACCATGCTTTCACCGGACATTACTTCAAGATCAACACTATCGAGCACAACTTTTGTACCGAACCGTTTGTGGAGACCTTTAAGGCTTATTTTCGGAATATTGCTCATGATGAAAAGAACATCTCCGTCACAACATAGTTGGATAAAAGTATCATGATACATGCCGATACAACGGCGTTGGTGGTGGAAACACCAACACCTTGCGCGCCGCCGTGGGTGTTAAAACCATGGTAACATCCCATTAACGAAATAAAGAAACCAAATACAGCGGCTTTGGTTAAGCTGGCCATAACATCAATGGCTTCAAGAAAATCCATTGTCGATTTCATATAATTGCCACTGTTAAAACCCAGTTTTGATGTTGCGATTAGATATCCGCCTAAAACACCAATGGTGTCCGCAACAACCACCAACATCAATGGCATCATGATAATGGTTGCTAAAATTCGCGGCGCGATAAGATATTTAAAAGGGTCCGTAGAAAGCGTTACGAGCGCATCAATTTGTTCGGTAACGCGCATAGTACCAAGTTCGGCAGCCATCGATGCACTAACCCGACCCGCGACAATAAGCCCGCAAAGAGTTGGACCCAATTCCCGAACGATACCGATTACAACGATCGTTGGTAAGGTGCTTTCCGCATTAAACCGTGAACTTCCTTCATAAATATTGACGGCGAGTGCCGCACCAGTAAATAAAGTTGTAAGCCCAACCACCGGAAGTGAATAATAGCCGATATTCATCATTTGCTTGAAAAGTTCACGAGGATAATATGGAGGCGATAACATATGGGTAAGGGCGTTTACCGCGAAAAGACCTATTTTTCCCGCAGCGCGCAAAAAGTTTATAACGACCCGCCCGATTAAGGCCAAAAAATTCATTAAGTTAATGTCCTAATTTTATAATTTCTCTGAAATCTTGCCCCAACATTGGTCAAAATTTCATAATGTCCTAAAGTAGAGACTTCGGACGCCATTTCAAGTGTAATATTTGATCCTATCAATTCTACTTCGTCTTGAACATTTACTTTATCAAATTTTGGACCCGTAATATCAATCGCGATCATATCCATTGAAACTTTCCCGATCACCAGCGCAATTTGATCAGCTAGAAAAACCTTCCCGCAATTATCATATAATTTTAAATATCCGTCCGCATATCCAACATTGACTAAAGCAACACGGGACGGGCGCTCAGCCGTCCAGATGGCATTATAGCCAACGGACATGCCGGTATCTAACGGCCTTATTTGCAATATTTTACCGATAATTTCGAAAACGCCTTTTATTCCGTTGGGTGGCCGCGACATACCCGGATTGCCGCCGTAAAGCATTATTCCGGGCCTCAATAAATCAAAATGGTATTCTTCACCGAGGAATATACCTGCTGAATTACAAAGGCTTGCTTGAATATTGGGAAGTGCGCTAGATATTTTTTTAAATTTTTCAAGTTGAATTTTATTTGTTTCGTGTTCTGCTTCTTCCGACCGAACAAAGTGGCTTAATATAAGAGCAACGTTAAGATCAAATTCACTGTTTAAATACTGTTCTGTTTCATCCTCGCTTAATCCTAATCGATTAATGCCAGTATCGAATTGAATGGCGCAGGGTAATGCGACACCTTGCCATAACTTTATTTGTGAAATATCATTTAATATTGGTCTAATATTATGCTCGACATATAAGTCAGGGTGTCCAGCAAACAAACCATCAAATACATAAATGATGGAGTCTTTTAATATAGACCTTAATTCAATAGCCTCTGGAAGGTTTGCTACGAAAAATATTTTGCATTCGGTATTATGGTAAAGGGCAGGGGCTACATGTTTTATGCCCATTCCGTAAGCATTTGCTTTGACCACTGCTGCACAATCCGCGCTTGCAGACGACGAGGCAAGTGTTTGATAGTTATCAATTATTGCATTTAGGTCGATATTAAGGGTGGCGGATGAACTTTCCAGAACATCTGTGGCTTCGTTAATACTTTTAGAGTTCATTATTCAAATTTTTCCGGCAAATAATCATCGCTAACCGGAAGGTCGCTAAATTTTGTGATTTCAGCTTCAAATTTTAATTCAATAATGCCTGTCGGACCATGTCTTTGCTTGCCGATGATAAACTCTGCCATACCGAAAAGCTTCTCGCCTTCTGCTTGCCACTGCAAATGCTCGGCTGTGCCAGGATCGGGTTGTTGCTGATCATGATAATATTCTGGTCGGTAAACAAATGTTACCATGTCCGCGTCCTGCTCAATGGTGCCGGATTCGCGAAGATCGGAAAGAAGCGGGCGTTTATTTTCCCGGCTTTCGATAGCCCGGCTTAACTGGGATAAGGCAACAACGGGAATTGATAATTCTTTGGCTAGTCCTTTTAAGCCACGGGTAATTTCTGAAACTTCCTGAACCCTGTTTTCAATACCGCGTCCTTTTGTTCCGGTTCCACGTAATAATTGAAGATAATCAACAATCACAAGGCCCAAACCATGTTGGCGTTGTAAGCGGCGCGCACGGGTACGCAGCGCACCGATAGTAAGCCCAGGGGTATCATCAATAAAGAGCGGTAATTCTTCAAGCTCAATCGCGACACGGGACAGATTATTAAATTGATCCTGATTAAGTTTTCCCTGGCGCATGTTTTGCGATGAAAGACCGGCTTGTTCAGCAAGAATACGGCTTGCCAGCTGATCGGATGACATTTCCAGTGAAAAGAACCCGACAACAGCCCCCTTATTTTCTTCCAGAGGAACCCCTAAATCCTTATCATGCTTATAGGCCTTCGCGGCGTTAAATGCGATGTTGGTTGCAAGCGCGGTTTTGCCCATCGCCGGGCGACCCGCAATGATTAATAAATCTGATTTATGAAGCCCGCCGATTTTCCTGTTGATGCTTTCAAAGCCGGTTGTGATCCCGGCAAGGTCACCTTTTCGGTGCAGGGCCGCGCCGATAACATTTACGGCTGTGATGGCTGATGTTTTGAAATTTTTAAATCCGCCTTCGGAAACACCATTTTCAGCCATACTGTAAAGCTGCTTTTCGGCTTCCTCAATTTGTTCTTTTGAGGTTTCTTCAACATCAAATTCATACGCTTTAGTGACGATATCTGTACCAAGGTCAATCAGATTGCGCCTTATCGCCAAATCATAAATAAGCAACCCGTAATCAACGGCGTTGATTATCGTGATCGCAGACGCCGCAAGTTTTGACAGATATTTTGCACCGCCGACTTCCTCAAGAAGCTGATCTTTTTCAAAAAACGGTTTTAAAGTAACTGGTGTTACCAGTTGTCCTTTTTCGATCATTATTTGGCTTGCTTCATATATTTTATTATGCGCCGCGTTAGCAAAATGTTCCGGCAGCAGGAAATCCTGCACTTTTTCGAGCGTATCATTATTCACCAGAATTGCCCCAAGCAACGCTTGCTCAGCTTCAAGGTTATGGGGGATTTCTTTATAAGAAATATCCTCATTATCCGGCTGATCGTTATCTTGCACGATCGGTATTTCTGAATAATCTGACATAAAGTAACTCGATTTTTTGATTAAGAGAATTATATTCCAATATTTTCAAAATGTATATTGAGAAAAGAAAAATAAACGGCAATCAAGTTGAAGCTTTAATTATGTTTCAAGTTTTGCAATAATTATTATAAATATTCTATAATGATTTAATCAAGGAAGATTGCACTATTATGGCATGGACTGGTTCAATTAGGTTAAGCACTCACGAAGATATTCCCTTCATAATTAGTTGCGAAAATTCAGAAACACATAAATATCTGCATTCGTGGACCAATGATGTTCACAAGAAAAATATGGGCGATAAGAATTTTATCTATCTGTCAGGGTTAGATGAAAACCGCGAGATAGCAGGTTATTCACTATTGAAGAAATCGAATGAAAAAACCATTGAATACATGCGGGTCGCGTCGAAAGTTCCAAACATAGGGTTTGGAAAACCTTTTATGAAAGCTGTGCTGAATTATTTAATCCAGCAGACTTCATATGAAAAAATCTGGCTTGATGTATATGAAGCAAACGAGAGAGCAAGACACGTTTATCGGTCAATAGGGTTTATCGAAACGAGCAAAGTGCAACCGCCAGACACCATTCCATGCAACTTTGGTAGATTAGTCGTTATGCAAAAATATATTTCATCTTGATAAATATCACTCTTGAAAAGCAGATCGTTAAGCACGTCTTTTTCTTCACTTTTTCATTGGTGATAATATCTAATGCGTTGCCAGAACAGTTTTCCTGTGTAAAAATGGTTGCCCGGCAATTAATTGCGCGCTGGAAGATTTATTTTTCGAAGTGGTAGGGAGAGGGAAAGATAGATGGAAGCATTTATTCAAGGTCTGTTGACGCTTTTGCAGACAGAGTTTAGTTCATTTGCGGGGCTTGAAGGTCTGGTCAGTCTTATTGAACTGATGAAAACCGATGATTACGCGTGGGTACTGACGGTCGCGGGGTTTGGCGCAATGATGGGATTGTTCTTTCCGGTGATGATCTTTCTGGAAATGATGGCCTCTGCCCTAAAAGGCAGTTTCCGCTGGAAAAATTTCAAAATTCAGGTTCTTATTTATTTCACTAATCGTGTAGTTGGCAAGGTAATCACTCTGCAACTCGGGTTTACGTTATTCGCGTTTTTACATCAATACCGTTTTGTAGATACTAGTGTCACGTGGTACTGGTTTATTTATGGGTTTATGGTCTATGATTTTTCACATTTCCTTCAACATTATATGGCCCACAGGATACGTCTGTTCTGGTGCTTACATTCAACACACCACGTTCCGCCCCATATGAACCTGAGCGTTTCATGGGCGCATTTTTATATTGAAAATTTTTACGCAGATATTATCCGCCTGGGTATATGCGCGCTGGCAGGGCTGGAGCTGGAAATCATGGTAATGGTCTACATTATCGATTCAGTATGGGGCCACCTTATTCACACGAGTGAGGAAATTTTACCGGATGGCCGTCTGGGTTTGCTGAGCAAATTTCTGCTGACCCCTTCACATCACCGGGTTCATCATTCCAGAAACCCTAATTATATAGATAAGAATTTTTGTAATTTGATACCAGTTTATGACCGGTTGTTTGGAACATATCAGGCCGAGATCGAAGGGGAGGCACCGATTTACGGCGTTACCCGCGACGTGGATACCGGGAGTTTGTTTGATGTATATTTCGGCGAAACAATCGAAATGCTCAACGATATCAAGAACACATCCGGCGTCGGTAATAAAGTTGCTTATTTATTTATGCCACCTGGATGGCATCCCGACGACGTCGTTTCAAAAAAATATCGAACAACAAAAAAAGGCGGGCCAATAAACCCGCCTTTTTAAAAACTTAACTGGAAAAGACTTATTCTGATTTTTCTTCCTCAACTGGAGCTTCTTCAGCAGGAGCAGCCTCTTCTTTAACAAGGGTTTCTTCTTCAGCATCGGCAGTAGCCGCAGCTTCCGCGTCTTCCTCATTTTCAAAAAAGTCTTCAACTGCAAATTCTTCCTCGGTAACTTCGGCATCAACGTCGCCGCCAGCAGCCTGAATTTCTGCTTCTTCAGCAGAACGGGCGATATTAGCAACAACCGTAATATCAACTTCAGGATGAAGACGTACGGCCACGTCATAAAGGCCAAGCACTTTAAGAGAACGGTTAAGAATTATCTGATTTTTACCGACTTTATAACCCGCTTCTTCAAGTGAAAGGCTTATGTCACGCGCAGATACGGAACCGAATAACTGCCCACTTTCGCCGGCTTGACGTATAAGAATAACGGAAACATTGTCCATTTTCTTTGCAATTGCTTCGGCTTCTGATTTTGCTTTTAAGTTATCAGCTTCAATTTCTTTACGCTGAGTTTCAAACACGGCCATGTTTGCTTTTGTTGCACGAAGAGCTTTTCTTTGTGGTAAAAGGAAGTTACGGGCATAGCCATTTTTCACTGTTACAACATCGCCAATTTGGCCAAGCTTAGTTACGCGTTCAAGCAGAATGATATCCATAATTCAATCTCCTTATGGGTTAACGTATGAAATCAAGGCCAAGTTACGCGCGCGTTTGATAGCACGGGCAAGTTCGCGTTGTTTCTTTGCTGAAACAGCGGTGATACGGCTTGGGACAATTTTTCCACGTTCTGAAACATATCGTGAAAGTGTGCGCACATCTTTATAATCAATCTTTTGTGCGTGACTGCCGGAAAACGGGCAAGTCTTGCGACGACGGAAAAAAGGTCTACGTGTTTGTTGTCCGCCTGCTGCGGATGATGATGACGATGATGAATTACGATCAAAACTCATGATTTGTCTCCTTCATTATCTGCTTTTTTGGCCACGGGCGTACTTTCGCGGGGTTTATAGCTGTCTCTTGAGCCACGGTCATCCCGTGGTGGGCGGCTATCGCGATCGCGAGATTTAAGGACTACACTGTCGCCTTCTTCAAATTCTTCAACGCGAATTGTCATGTAACGGATTACGTCTTCGTGAAGACGAGAGTTACGCTCCAATTCAGCGATCGCGGCGTGTGGTGCGTCAACATTCAAATGAACGTAGTGACCTTTTTTGTATTTTTTAATTCGGTAAGCAAGAGTACGAAGACCCCAAGACTCAGTCTTGGCAACTTTTCCACCATTATCATCAATGATCTTAGTGAATTGTTCTGTTATCGCATCAACCTGTTGAGGTTGGATATCCTGCCTAGCGATATATGTGTATTCATATAAAGACATTTAGCAATTTCCATATTTAATTTTTAACGTCGGGGCAAAAGCGAATATCAAAAGATTGCATTACAAAATTAACCGACAATTCTCTTAAAGCCACAAGGACTCTTCAGAGAAGCGCGCAATATACATGAAAGCATAGGGAACGCAAGGGCTTTATAGATTAAAACATGGTCTTTCACAATAATATAAAATTCGACTTTTCTTGACAGTTTTAATCCATTTGTTAAGAGTTGGGTAAATGATTAAAAAGTTTGAGGGAAAAATATTATATGACCACTGCATTTGTATTTCCGGGCCAGGGTAGCCAAGCCGTTGGAATGGGTAAGGAATTAAATGATGGCTCCGCTGCGGCAAGAGCAGTATTTGAGGAAGTGAACGATGCCCTAGGTCAGAATTTATCCAAACTTATGTTTGAAGGTCCCATCGATGAACTTACTCTTACCTATAACGCGCAGCCGGCCTTAATGGCGGCAAGCATCGCGGTGGTTCGGGTTCTGGAAAGTGAATTTGATATTAAAATGGCTGATATCGCTTCCTTTGTTGCCGGCCATTCCCTTGGTGAATATTCCGCGCATGCGGCAGCCGGTACGTTTAGCCTGACGGATACAGCCAATTTGCTTAAGCTTCGTGGTGAAGCAATGCAACGTGCGGTGCCGGTAGGCATCGGGGCCATGGCCGCAATTATGGGCGGGGAATTTGAAACGATCGAAGAAATCGCCGCTGAAGCAAGCAAAGATGGTGGTAGCGACCGGGTTTGCACTGCGGCAAATGATAATGCAGACGGGCAAGTGGTTATCAGTGGTCATAAAGAAGCCGTTGAAAAGGCGATGGAAATCGCAAAAGAGCGGGGAATTAAGCGCGCTATATTGCTACCGGTCAGTGCACCATTTCACTGCCCGCTTATGCAGCCCGCCGCCGATGAAATGGCTGTAGCACTTGGCAATACAGCGTTCAACAGTCCATCTGTTCCGGTTATAACCAATGTCAGTGCTAAACCGGAAACCGATCCGGAAGTATTAAGAAGGATGCTTGTAGATCAAATCACAGGCAGAGTACGCTGGCGTGAGACCGTATTGAAAATGGGTGAACTTGGGGTCGATCAATTGGTGGAGGTTGGTACTGGTAAAGTATTAAGCGGTCTCGTTCGTCGCATAAACCGTGATATAGCCGGTCAAAGTTTACAAAACCTTCATGACATTGAAGCTTTTGCTGAAAATTAAAATAATAAAAATTGGAGAAATATCCACATGTTTGATTTAACTGGAAAATGTGCTCTCGTAACGGGTGCATCGGGCGGATTAGGTAGCGCAATTGCAAAAGCATTACACGGCGCTGGAGCCAAGGTTGCCCTATCCGGAACGCGCGAAGAACCGCTTAAGAAACTGGCGACGGAACTCGGTGAGGATGCATATGTTGTTCCGGCAAATCTATCTGATCCGGCAAGTGTGGCTGCCCTTCCAAAGGCAGCGATGGAAGCAATGGGTGGTATTGATATTCTTGTCAATAATGCCGGAATAACACGGGATAATATTTCAATGCGTCTTAAAGATGCTGATTGGGATGATGTGATGCAAGTGAATCTGAAGGCAGCATTTAATCTTACGCAAGGTGTGATGCGTGGTATGATGAAAAAACGGACCGGACGCATTATTAACATAACATCAATTGTCGCCATAACCGGTAATCCTGGACAAGTAAACTACGCCGCATCAAAAGCAGGCATGATTGGAATGTCAAAAAGTTTCGCCCATGAACTTGCGTCACGAAATATAACTGTCAATTGTATAGCACCAGGATTTATTGAAAGCCCAATGACCGATGAGCTGGCTGATGACCAGAAAAGTGCTCTACTTGCCAATGTTCCGGCGGGCCGTCTTGGCAAGGCAGAAGAAGTTGCAGCGGGTGTTTTATACCTCTCAAGCGATCAGGCAGACTATGTTACAGGGCAGACAATTCACATAAATGGTGGTATGGCGATGATTTAAGGGTTGGCAATTACTATTTAATTGTGTTAGGAAGCCCCAAACTCTATACAGAGTGATACGGAACATTTAACATAGGCTTTGATGAAAGCCCTATATATAAGGAATATAAAATGAGCAATGTAGCTGAACGCGTCAAAAATATCGTTGTTGAACACCTTGGTGTTGAAGAAGATAAAGTTACAGAAACAGCAAGCTTTATCGACGATCTTGGTGCTGATAGCCTTGATACAGTTGAGCTTGTTATGGCTTTTGAAGAAGAATTTGGTTGCGAAATTCCTGATGACGCCGCAGAGAAAATTCTTACTGTGAAAGACGCTATTAACTTCATCGAAGCCAATGGCTAAACACAGAGTATCGCTCTGACTTGAAATTGAGACCGCGAATCGTTTTATCTGTTAAATTGGATAAAATGATGTTCGCGGTCTTGTTATATGTGCCGAATTTAGGTAGCATCACTTTCCATAAATCAATAATAAAAAGGTTTAAAGAATGAGACGAGTTGTAATAACTGGGCTTGGGCTTGTAACGCCATTGGCTTCTGGGGTTGAAGAAAGTTGGAAGAGACTTATTGCCGGTGAATCCGGAGCAGGCCCGATAACAAGATTTGATTCTGAAGGACTTTCTGCGCAAGTTGCATGCGAAGTTCCGCTTGGTGATGGTACGAACGGTACATTCAATGCAGATGACTGGATGGAGCCAAAAAATCGCAAACGTGTTGATGACTTTATTCTTTACGGTATGGCTGCCGCTGATATGGCTATTGCCGATAGTGGATATGTGGCGGAAACAATAGAACAAAAATGGCGCTCCGGTGCGCTTATTGGTTCCGGAATTGGCGGTCTTCCCGGAATTCAGGATGAAAGCATTAATATGAACGAACGTGGCGTTCGTCGGGTCAGCCCGCATTTTATTCCGCGCTGCCTAATTAATTTAGTTTCCGGTAATGTTTCAATTCGCCACGGTCTTATGGGGCCAAACCACGCAGTAGTGACAGCTTGCGCGTCCGGCACACATGCGATTGGTGATGCGGCGAGGTTGATCGCGCTTGATGATGCAGATGTTATGGTCGCTGGCGGCGCAGAAGCCGCGGTATGCCGTGTTGGCGTAGCCGGATTTAATCGGGCCCGTGCTTTGAGTACTCATTTTAACGAGACGCCCGAGCGTGCGTCACGCCCTTATGATAAAGACCGCGACGGTTTTGTCATCGGCGAGGGTGCCGGCATGGTTATTTTAGAAGAATATGAACACGCCAAGAAACGCGGTGCGAAAATTTACGGTGAAGTGGTTGGTTACGGCCTTTCTGGTGACGCGCATCATGTTACAGCACCGTCACCGGATGGTAGCGGCGGATACCGCGCTATGGAAGCGGCCTTTAAACGGGCCAAACTTTCGCCAAGCGATGTGGGATACGTAAATGCCCACGGTACGTCGACCCCGCTTGGTGATGAAATCGAATTTAACGCGGTTAAGCGTATGTTTGGTGACGCGGCGGGCTCCATGGCAATGTCTTCCACAAAATCAGCCATTGGCCATCTTTTGGGTGCTGCCGGTGCTGTTGAAGCTGTATTCAGTGTTCTTGCAATGAATAGGGGTGAATTGCCGCCAACATTGAACCTTGATAATCCTTCAGAAGACATTGAAGGTATCAATCTCGTTGCTCATGAAGCACAGCAAAAATCAGGAATTAAAGCCGTTCTTTCCAATAGCTTTGGCTTTGGTGGTACTAATGCCTCAATAATTATAAAGGCGGCGTAACACCCTGATGCAGGGTATTCGCAAATATATAATCTTATTAATCGCTGGCAGCGCAGCATTTGCGGTGCTGTTTTTCTATTTGGGTTATAGAACCTTTCATGCGGCCAATGACATCGAAAATGAAAGCGTCTTTTACGTACCCAGCGGCCAAGGACTTATTCGTACGGCGCGGCTTCTCCATGAAGCGAACCTTATTTCTAATCAGAATATATTCAAGGCGGGTGTGATGCTTAAAGGGAGCGAACGAAACCTGAAAGCGGGTGAGTTTCTTTTCCCTGCTCATCTATCGATGAATGACATAACGGAAATTTTGGTGAAGGGGGAGGTCATACAACATAAATTAACGATTGTTGAAGGCTGGACCAGTTGGCAAATTGTTGATTATCTGAACTCAGTAGAAAATTTGTCAGGTGAAATAGAAGAATTGCCCTTAGAAGGCAGCATTATGCCGGAAAGTTATCATTATACCTATAATACTAATCGTTCAGAAATTTTAATTCGAATGCGGCTCAACCAGCAGGCTTTGGTTGACCAGCTTTGGTTAAATCGTGCCGATGATCTGCCTTTTAATACGGCAGAAGAGGCAATAATCCTTGCGTCGATTGTTGAGCGTGAAACGGGACTAGCTCATGAACGCCCACATATAGCGGGAGTTTTTATAAACCGTTTGCGCCGTAGCATTCGATTGCAATCGGATCCTACAATCATCTATGGTATTGACCCGAAAGGTTTTTTAGATCGTGGCCTTCGCAGAAGCGAAATCGAAGATAAGACAAATCCCTATAATACTTATCAAATAGACAGGCTTCCGCCAACGGCAATCGCGCATCCGGGCCGCGCGTCTATCGAAGCCGTGCTTAACCCGATGCAAACCAATGATGTATATTTTGTGGCGGATGGTACGGGTGGGCATGTATTTTCCGAGACATTGAGCCAGCATAAAAAAAATGTAGCACTATGGCGCAAAATTGAAGACAGTCGTAAATGATCAATTAAAATTCCGGATAATTTGGAAACAAACGTAACAGAGGTGTTCATATCGCAAATCCCATATTAGGATTATTGTTTCATTGGGTAGGGGGACTTTCAGCCGCTAGCTTTTATGTTCCCTACAAAGCAGTACGGCACTGGTCATGGGAAATTTATTGGGCAACAGGTGGTATTTTCAGCTGGATTTTCATCCCCTGGCTTTTTGCTTTTACTCAAACCAACGATCTAATTGGTGTTTTTTCAAGAACTTCAAATGAAACATTGTTTTGGTGCTATTTCTTTGGTCTTGCCTGGGGGTTTGGTGCTTTAACTTTTGGGCTAACCATGCGCTATCTAGGGCTGTCTCTCGGTATGGCTGTGGCACTTGGGCTAACGACAGTTTTTGGTACTCTAATTCCACCGATTTATGAAGGTACACTAGGGACGCTATCTCAATCGATTAGTGGAAAAATAGTTTTGTTTGGTGTATTTGTGACTTTATTTGGCATCGCGGTGGTCGCAAGTGCCGGTAGAGACAAAGAAACAGAAGTATCACAAAAAAATAGCCGAGAATCTATCGCAGAGTTTAACTTTTCCAAGGGTATTCTGGTCGCCATTTTTTGCGGTATTATGAGTGCCTGTTTTGCATATGGCCTTGCGGCAGGCGATGAAATCCGCGCTCTCACACTTGCGGCGGGTACGGATACTCTTAATCAAGGACTACCTGTTTTGTGTATTATTCTTGCAGGTGGTGTAACGACAAATACAGTTTGGTGTATCTATCTGATCGTAAACAATAAATCAGCCGGTGAGCTTATTGGAAATGTAGAAAATGAGACACAGATAGACGCACCAAAGATCATCTTAAGCAGGAAAATACTTGCTTATAATTATATATATTGCGCTTTAGCGGGGCTTATCTGGTATTTACAATTTTTCTTTTACACTATGGGTGAAAGTCAAATGGGCCAATATTCGTTTTCCAGTTGGGCACTTCATATGGCCAGCATTATAATTTTTTCAACATTATGGGGTTTTTATTTTAAAGAATGGCGCGGTGTTAGCCAAAAAACTTTCTTTAAAGTTTGCTCAGGCATCGCCATCTTGGTTTTTGCAACGATTATCATTGGTTGGGGGAACAGTTTGGCATCCTAACCTTTGCTATAAACAATTGGATTCTGTTCTTCTGTATTCAATTCGTCACCTATTTTGAGTGCCTTGAACTGCTCATCTGAAAGAATGTTTTGTATGCCGTTAAATGTTGCGCCGTCCGGCATAAAACCGCATGTCATTGCGCGTCTTTGGTATGGTGTCATATTTGGCCCTGCACTGTGGATGGTTAAGCCATTGTGAAATGAGCAACTCCCTGCTTTCATTGGGGCTGCTGTGGGCATTACATCACGATATTCGGGATAATGATCGAAGATCGAGTTCGGGTCATTAGTAATGCCCGGATTTTCGTAAGTTGTTTTTAAATGCGAACCGGGCATAAAATACAGGCAGCCATTTTGCATAGTTGCATCATCAAGTGCGACCCAAATTGAAATGGCATGTTTATGATGAAATGACCAGAAGGGTACATCCAGATGCCACGCCGTTGGATTACCCCATTCGGGTTTAATTAGTGCCTGATCATGCCAGCATCTGATGGCATCAAGATCGCTTAGCTCCGTAGCCATTTTGCCGATGCGCGGGTCTAATATCAGTTCTTTCATGCGTGGATTGTCAATCCATAAATTAAGACGCTGGGTAAAGACGGTTTCATAATAACTCTCATCATCATCAAGCGTGCCGACAGTTTTTCGATCGGGTAGTTTTTTTGAGCCGCGTTTATCCAGTGCAGCGGATAGTGCGTCACGCCAAGTATTGAGTTCTTCTTCAGATAAAAAATCATCAATTACGATGAAGCCATCTTTCCAATATTGACTTATCTGCGCCGTAGCAAGTTCAGTTTTCAATTTATATCCCCTTTTATCAGAGGATAATATATTTGTAGTATTTAGGAAAGGGCATTAATCAATATTACTTTTTAGCACTAACATTAAATAAAAACACAAATTAATAACATTACTGACACAATGCTGTCAGTAGGGCTCTGTTATTTCCTCGATTGCAATCAATCTATTAACGAGGAAAATATAATGCACAAATTTTACAGCAACCCAATGTCACAACACGCTCGCCGCGTCCGCGCTCTGCTTGAAATAATAGGAATTCCCCACGAACTTATTAATGTAGGATTTGAAGATGATGAATATATGAGTGACGCCTATATGGCGATTAACCCTAATCATCAAGTTCCGTCATTCATTGACGGTGATATCAAGATTTTTGAATCCAATGCCATTCTGCGTTATCTTTGTCATAAATACGAGCTGGATGATTGGTACCCAAACCTGTTGGAAAAAAGAGCCCTTGTAGAACAGTGGCTTGATTGGGGTCAATGCCGGTTGGCTCAGCCTGTAATGAACATCGTGCTTTATACAGTATTTATGCCGCAGCTTAACAATCAGGAAGCGATCAAGTCAGGGCACGCAGCAATGAAGGAATTAGCGCCAATTTTGAGTGCCGGACTGGAAGGTAAGGACTTCCTTGCCGGGAATACACCTACTATTGCTGACTTGGCTATTTCAAGCAGTATTATTCAACTCGCTTTCGCCGATGCAGCTCCAGTTGACAGGAATATAAATAACTGGATGGACCGTGTGTGTTCCATTCCGGGCGTACAAGTAACGTTACCCCAAAACCAGGCGGCTTGATCCATTTTCAAAAATCGGTTCCACTACTGACATTATGCTGCCATAATATTGGTAGTGGATTATTTAGGAGCCAGTAAATGAGGCGGTCTGATCGGTTATTTCAAATTATACAAATTTTAAGAAGTGCATCAAGAAACCCGATTACAGCGCAGGATATTTCAGAAGAACTGGAAACATCGACACGCACCATCTACCGCGACATTGCCGACCTTATGGCTCAGAAGGTACCTATACGCGGGGAAGCTGGTATCGGCTATATATTAGAAAGCGGATATGATTTTCCGCCTTTAATGCTCACCGAATCTGAAGTTGAAGCCGCTTTGCTAGGGGCGCAGTGGGTGGCCAATCAAGGGGATAATGATTTAGCGACAGGGGCACGTGATCTGATCGCCAAAATAGGCGAAGTCATTCCTAAAGAAATGCAAGCAATTGTTTTGGAACCGGTCACGATGACGCCTAAAATTGCACCGCTTGAGTCTGATAATATCGACATGCAGCAATTAAGGAATGCTATTCGTCAACGAAATAAAATAGATATTACTTACAAAGACGTTGATCAAAATGTGAGTGAACGACTTATATGGCCCATTGCTGTTGCTTATTTTCAAACCGTTCGTCTAATTATTGCATGGTGCGAGAAACGCGAAGATTTTCGAAACTTTCGAACTGACCGCATAGCGAATTGGCAGATATCAGATGAGATATTCTCAACATCTGTATCCGAGCTACGAAAAAATTGGTACAAAAAAGAAAGATGCAGAATGTAATTTACTTATCGGGAAGTCGTCGCAATAATTTCTCTAATATAAACTCGGGCAGCATCCTTACCAGCGTCGCAAAAATCAATTTTGTTTGCCACGGAAAGGCGATGTGGCCTTTGTTTTTTTCCAAACCATTGCGAATAATTATTGCGGCCTTGTCCGCTTCCATAAAAAATGGCATTGGGAAATCATTTTTATCTGTGATACGGCTTCTGACAAATCCGGGGCAAACCACATTTATTTTAATGCCATGTTTATGATAAAACCCGCGCAGTGCCTCGCCATACGCTTTAACGGCTACCTTACTGGTGGAATATGCCGGTGCGGATGGCATTCCATGATAACCGGAGAGGGACGAAATAATCGCAATTTGGCCGTGTCCTCGTTTTTTCATCAAATCGATAGCAGGGTGAATGGTGTTTAAGACGCCGTTCCAATTAACATCAAAAATTTCCTTAGCATGCTCTGCCAAATCATCTTCAACTTTAAATGATTTACCAATCCCCGCATTGGCAATAACCATATCAAGTGGCTCTATAGCGTCTATCCAATCCTTCATGGCTTGCTCGTTGGTAACATCAATAGCCTTTTCATAAACCACGGCGCCCTTTATCTGGCAATTTAACTTAACTGTGTTCAAGCGTTCTTGATTTCGTCCGGAAATATAAAGGCTGACCCCCTCACACGCATATTCCATGGCAAGCGCTTCACCAATGCCCGAGCTTGCGCCGGTAATCAATATGGATTTGGGGTTTTTCAACGGATCACTTCCTGCTATAGCTATTTAGTCCAAAAACAAACAATAATGAGTATTATGACTTTATCAAGTATGACAGGTTTCGGTCGCTCACAAGGCCAATTTAATAATTATAGTTGGGTTTGGGAAATTAGAAGCGTAAACGGTAAAAATGTTGATGTCCGGGTGCGTATCCCGCCGGGGCTTGATGCATTTGATCAATTTATTAAAACGGCTGTTAAGAAAACTATTTTCCGCGGTAGTCTTAATGTTTCATTACAGCTTACTAAAGACAGCACCGAAACAAATGTTATTGTTAATGAAATTGCCCTTGATAAACTGATTAAGGTGGCCAAGGATGCTTCAAAAAAACATGATCTTGCCATGCCTTCTATAGACCGCTTATTAGCGATCCGCGATGTGGTCGAAATAACCGACATGGATGAAAACGAAGACGCGCTGAAAGAACGTGATGACGCCCTTAAAAATAGTCTCCTTGAAACGGTTTCCGCACTTAAAAAATCCCGACAGGAAGAAGGAAAAGCGACCTTTGGTATGCTTAGCAATATTCTTGATGACGTTGAAAGTTTATTAAAGCGAGGCGAAGCCATCGCCGCGAAGCAACCTCACCTTCTTAAGGAAAAATTTGAGGAGAAAGTGGGAAAGCTATTCAATAATCAGCAGGGATTAGATCAGGATCGTTTGTCGCAGGAAATTGTCCTTCTTGCTACAAAAGCCGATGTGAAAGAAGAAACTGATAGACTTCATGCGCATATTACTTCCGCACGAAATCTATTGCAGGAAAGCGGTCCTGTTGGCCGTAAGCTTGAATTTTTGGCGCAGGAATTTAACCGCGAAGCGAATACGCTTTGCTCAAAATCTTCGGATATAGAATTGACGAATATCGGCTTATCTCTTAAAACCGCAATAGATCAATTTAGGGAGCAGATCCTCAATGTCGAATGATCAGGTAAACAGAAGGGGGCTTTTACTCGTTTTGTCGTCCCCATCGGGCGCCGGAAAATCTACGCTTTCAAAATTGCTTCTGGAAAAAGATGATAATATCAGCTTGTCAATTTCGACGACCACCAGACGCCCGCGCCTGGGTGAAGTTGACGGCAAGGATTATAATTTCGTCTCGCAAAATGAATTTGATATGATGGTCGAGCAGAATGTTTTTTTGGAGTATGCGAAGGTTTTTGATCATTCTTACGGTACGCCCGCGGAGCCAGTACAAAAGGCTCTTAATGAAGGTAAAGATGTTCTTTTTGATATTGATTGGCAGGGTACACAACAGCTCAATGATAAAGTCGAACATGATCTTGTCAGGGTGTTTATTCTTCCGCCTAGTAAAGAGGAACTGGAAAAACGTCTTAAATCACGTGCGCAGGATAGCGACGAAGTCGTTGCCAAACGTATGGCGAAAGCTAACGGTGAAATAAGTCATTGGGCGGAATATGACTATGTTATTATTAATGAAAATCTTGAACATGCAGAAGCTGAACTTTTCGTAATATTACAAGCCGAACGAATGAGAAGAATGCGCCATGCGCCCTTCGTTAATGAGCTGACGAAGGATTAGTTTTCATATTCTTTTGCTAATTTGCAGAAATCCCCAACTGATAATTCTTCGGCGCGCGCGGTGTCTTTAATTCCTGCCGCCATAAGCTTCGGTAGCGGATCGGTGTTAAGTGATTTTAGGCTGGAACGAAGCATTTTCCGCCTCTGATTAAAGGCGGCTGATACCAATTTTTCCAGTATTTTTTGTGTCGGCGCATCTATATTTTCGTCGCGCGGTATAATTTGCACGATGCAAGATGTTACCTTTGGCGATGGGCTAAAGGCGCGCGGCGAAATATCAAACAGAATTTCTGTTTTAGCACGGTACTGACATAGTACCGATAATCGACCATACGCTTTGGTTTTCGGTTTCGCGACAATCCGCTCACCTACTTCTTTTTGAAACATCAATGTAAGTGACTTAAACCAGGGTCTCCATTGGTCAACCGCCATCCATTTCACGAGAAGCGCGGTACCCACATTATAAGGCAGGTTTGCAACGATAAGTATATCTTTGTCCTTGTGATCACCAATCAGCGCAAGTTCATCTATTTTTAAGGCATCACCTTCGTGAACGATTAATCGTCCTTCATACGCATTGGAAACATCCACGAGGGCATCAATACAGCGGTGGTCCATTTCAACCGCGATAACTTTTGACGCCCCATTCATCAACAAACCGCGGGTAAGCGCACCCGGGCCGGGCCCAACTTCATAGACGATTGAATTATCAAGTTTTCCTGCTGATCTTGCTATCTTGCCTGTTAGGTTCAAATCGGTTAAAAAATTTTGACCAAGCTTCTTTTTTGCTTGTAATTCATAATGATTAATTACTTCCCTGAGTGGGGGAAGGTTATCTTCAGACATGCACTTGGATCTTTTCTTCTGTCTCTTCGATTGTGAAATTTTTTGACATTCTATCTGCAAGTTTTAATGAATTTATCATACTCGTAGGATTAGCTAGTCCCTTGCCGGCAATGTTAAGGGCGGTGCCGTGATCAGGCGATGTTCTGACAATAGGAAGTCCAAGTGTGACATTTACCCCGGCGTCAAAATCTATGGTTTTGATGGGTATTAATGCTTGATCGTGATACATACAAAGAGCAACATCATATTTATCCCGTGCCGCCTTATGAAACATTGTGTCGGCAGGCAGGGGGCCGCTTACACGAATTGCCGTTTGTTTTAAGGTTGCGATAGCCGGCGCAATTATTTCACTATCTTCGCGACCCATAGAATTATTTTCACCAGCATGTGGGTTCAGACCACTTACGGCAATAGATGGAAACTGCAATCCAAAATATTTTTTCATGGAATTATGGATGATTTGTGCCGTTTCAATAATCAGCTCTTTACTGAGTAAGGCAGGGACTTCATTTAAAGGTATGTGAATTGTCAGCGGCACGACACATAATTCCTCTGAGGCCAGCATCATAACCGGATGATAGGGCTTATTCGTATGTTTGGTTGCGAGCTTGGCAAGATATTCGGTATGGCCTGGTGACGTAAAACCTGCTTTATATAGTGCGGCTTTGTGAATTGGCGCCGTGGCCATCGCACGTGCTTTACCTTCCAGTATTAACTCGACCGCCTTATCGATAGCGCCGATTACCATTGGTGCTGTCGATGGGAGCGGATTACCATATTCGAATTCACTTGATATATTTAAATCAAGAACAGGTAGGGCACTATGGAAAATATTTTCAGCCTGGTCAGGAACATTTATGGCCCGTAAGGGAATGTTAAGGTTAAGTTGCGCCGCAGTTTTCTTCATAATTTCAGCACTGCCAATTACAAAAAATTCCGGGAGTGCGTACTCTGCGCGTTTATACCAACACTTTAAAATAACCTCCGGGCCAACACCCGATGGCTCACCTATGGTTACTGCAATGGGAAGGTTATTTTCGATATCATCCATTGCCGTTTTCTTGTTATCTATAATCTACGATTGCATCTCTGCGAAGATCCCGCAAATGCCGTTTGGCAATTAATTGTACCCTGGATTGCGTTAAATTCTCTAATACGTCATCATAATCAGGTAGTTCAACGACTGGAACTTCCTTGCCACAAAGCACAAAAGACCTGTAACCCGTGGGCTCTTGATAAAGATTAGTACCGGCACCTTCTTCCAACGTCAGTATTTCTTCACGAATTTCAGCCGGTAATTCACCAATTCTGAATGTCCCCAAAACGCCGGACTCTTTGGCACCTAATTCAGCGGCATCCTGATCATTCATTTCACAACTTTGGGAATCACTTACACCCGCTACTACCTTTTTGTTCAGGGCCTCAAATTTTCCATCGGCGCCATCTTCAGGGGCAAAAAGTAAATGCTTAAGTTGAACCGCTATATCATTGTCATTGAGCGTTAAAATTTGCCTTCTATCTGTTACTTGAATAACATAGATGCCATCTTCCGTTTCGATCGGCTCAGAAGTTTCTCCCACACTCATGGTTAGTAATTTTTCATTCACTTCCGTAGGAAGAGTATCCTGCATAACCCATCCTAAGTCACCACCAACGGCTGCAGTCGATGCCTGTGAAAATTGCTGGGCCATAGCAGCGAACGGCGAACCTTCATTAAGTTGTTGTTGTATTGCAACTGCATTTGCCCTTGCTTGATCACGAAACGCGTTGTCGCTGACAAGAATATATATTTCGCTCACCCTATACTGATCTTTACCTTTATTGCGTTCTAAATTGTCAATAAAATTATACACCTCATCGTCTGTAATATTAACCTGCTGCTCTAGCAATCCACCGACTACGCTTTGCCACGCCATTGTCCCTCTAATTTGATCAAGTAATGTATTTTTCTTAACACCTGCTGAGTTTAACTGTTTTTCAAGTTCATCGGGATCAAGTTGAAAACGTCCCGCATAGTTTTCGTATGATGCGATGACGTCTTTTTCGGGCATAACGGCATCATATTTGGCGGCTTCCTGAAGTTTTAGCCGGTCATCGATTAAAGCCTGCATAGCTTGTTGCTTGATATAATCCAGCTCTTCCCTTGAGATTGTTCGACGCCCGCCCGCCAGGGCCAGAAGTTTAGTTCGCTGGTCAAGGTCATAAACTGATATAAGCTTATCATTTACAATAGCAATAATTTCCTGCACATCCTGCAAGGTTGTGTTATTTTGTGCTCTAACCGCGCCCGTCGAAAGCAGCGATAATCCAATCGCGTAGGGAAGTATTTTAAAACAAAAAGTTCCGTAAAATTTCATATTCTTAACTCATCCATATTGCTCTATTGGCACTTTTATCAACTTTTAATGCATTATTATATATCAGATCAAATTTCATTATATATCAGATCAAATTTCTGATCCATAATTATGTTTATTTTATGCTGATTTAATTTTTAATTATCCCAGGTTTCTCAAGATTAAACGAAAATGAATTGTGCTGGAGGGTGCAATATCCCGGTCGCTCGTAAACCGTCTTTCATAACTTAATCCAAATTCCAGGCAATCATCTTTATATACAATTCCTGCATTATATGAGACAGTCTTGTTATTCAGTATATCTTTTACCCAGTTGCCTTGCATAGACCATTTATCATCAATAAATACATTAATTCCTGTGCCTATTTCACGTCTATTTTCGAGTTCGGTACCAATTAAGCTATCTTCACGTTCAAGATCAAGATCAAGATACCGTATCGACGCTTTAACCCATTTTGGTCCGCCAGATAATATCATCTCATTTCGTCGAAGCCGAAAACTATTTTTGTCGAGCCTAAATCGATGAACATAATCAACGTAGTTGCCGACTGTTAAGTCAATGCGCCCTACAAAGTCTGATGCCTTTCCTTCATAGCCGGAACCAACTGGGAAGGTCTCGGTATTGTTAAGGCGAACGCTCTGACCTATGGTGGCGATCATATTTATTTGATCAGTATAAAGATTATAACGTAAACCGTAATTTACGCGGGTTCCGCCTTCCCAACGATCATAACCGTTAAACCGATTATGACTGAATAGGTTATTTTCATCAAATTCGAAATTACGGCTGTCTTCATTAGAAAAATTAATAACATTCTCAGGTAGGTTTGGTTTTGTTGGGGCAACGATGATAGAAAACATTGGCTCCAGGACCTGGCTCATGTTCGATGTAGATTTTATAAATGGCATGCGCCAATCCAGGGCTACCTTAGGCAAAATTCTGGTATGCGTGCCGTCAACCCCAGCATATTGCGGTAGATCAGGAAAAGCAGAGTCGCTATTGTCGTAAACATCACTGCGAATTGTTGTCGAGAGAGTATAGAAATCACCCATAGATGATTGAAATGGTAGTTCCCAACCTGCTTTAGCACTCATTCGCCGGCTTCTCATGCCTTCTCTGCGGTAAATTTGAACGCCGCTAGCGTCAAACGTAAATTTACTATTTAGAAATCCTGTATTCTCTCTCATATTTAAATCGAAAGAAGGCAGTGCCTGGCCTGTTAGGTTGATATTATCTTCTTCATCAAGTCCTTGAAAAAGATATGTCCCAAATGTCGCATAATTTTGCCCCCAAAAGCGCTCAATCTTTGCGTGGCTCTCCAAGACATCAGATCTGTCGTCATAGTACCGTCTTAGATAGGTATCATCACTGACCCAATTTACAGCATAATCCCATTGCCAGTCGCCGCCCAGACCGTCCAGACTTTTTAGATCAAACGCGCCGTTCGAAAAAAGATGTCCTCTTAATTCATGATCGCCGGTTTTGTTAAAGTTATTATCACGCTCATTAACGTTCGCTATAGACCCACTGGTAGTAAACACTCCATTTCCGGTGTGTTGGCGGTATGTTCCGCCGAAAACAACACCTTCACGGCTGGTGATTATCGGTTCGAATGTAAAATCCTGGTGCTGGCTAATATCAAAATAATATGGAATTTGAATAAACTCACCAAGTTCCGTTGAGCGTCCAATTTTTGAAGGAGGTAATATTCCAGTTCGTGATCTGACTGTTGGGTCGGGGTGAGAGAAGAAAGGCGAATAAAAAATAGGAATTCCGGCTATCTCTAACCTTACATTTCTATATTTGATGGTTTTATCATCACTATCATGTGTGACCTCATCAGCCCGTATTTGCCAAACTGGTTTTTCTCCACCTTCCTCAAGGCAGATTTTACACGGCGTATATATAGCGTTCTTTAAAATTGTCTTTTGGCCGCTTCGCTCACCGCTATTTGCAATAAGTTTTGAACCATCGGTAAAAATAACACGAGTTTGATTGATGAAACCCTGCTTTAGGTCACCATTCAAGGTGGCGTCTTCCATATATATTATGTTACCCGATGGTTCGCGAATGGTAATACCGCCACTGGCCGTGACTTGGCCGGTCTTTCCATCATATATGACGGTTTGTGCATTTAACTGATTACCATTTTGCTGGAGAATAACGTTGCCGCTGGCGGTGACAATATTGGTTTTTTGATCATAAATAACTTTGTCAGCAGAAAAGTTTATTTGTTTTTCAGACACCGGCACTTCTTGCGCCTTGCCTACGGTAGACAGCACAAAAGAGTATAAAAATATAAACCCGATAATATGTAGCAATTTATTCATGAGGCCGTTTTACATAATTTTTAACTAACTTACAGCTAATAAATATAAAATCCAATTATAAGCTGTCTATTTTCCTTGATAACATTTAAAGCTATCTTTATCTGTTAAATTAATGACACGCTATATTGGCGAAGCTAGACGAAATTGAGGCACCAAATGAAAATAAATATAACTGAAAAAAACTTAGTCCAACCAGGGGCACTTGTTGTGTTCGGATTTGTTGAAAATGAAGAAGCAAAGTTATCAGAAACGGCCGCTAAAATTGATAAAAAAACTGGTGGTGCCTTGAGTAAAGCCACGTCCCTGGGAGAGTATAAAGGCAAGTTTGGTCAAATGATTGAAATTCTTGCTCCAAATGGAATTAAAGCAAGCCGGGTTCTTATTGTCGGTTTAGGGAAGGGTTATGAAATTTCAGAAAAGCAGGCCGAACAAATTGGTGGTAAAATTATCAACAAACTGATTTACAGTGGTGAAGAGAGTGTCTCGATTGCCGCAGGTGAGCATGCGGCTCATGTTGGTTTTGGTGTGTTGTTACGCCAATATAAATTTGATAAATATTACACGACGGAAAAAAATATAAAACGGCCGACCGTGCAAACTGTTAATGTGATGACATCCGATATAGATAAGTCAAAAAAAGAATTTAGTATTCTTGAAAAAATTGCTGATGGTGTAATTATGGCTCGTGATCTTGTATCTGAACCAGGAAACATACTCTATCCAGAAAGTTATGCTCAACAAATTACCGAACTTGAAAAATTAGGTATTGAAGTTGAAGTGCTTAATGAAGATGCCATGGAAGAACTTGGCATGGAATCGATCCTCGGTGTAGGACAAGGCAGCTCAAGCGAAACATTAATGGTGATCATGAAATGGCCAGGTTCAAAAAACAAAAATGAAGCACCGGTAGCTTTGGTTGGTAAAGGCGTAACTTTTGACACAGGGGGTATTTCTCTTAAGCCCGGAGCGGGCATGGAAGATATGAAATTTGATATGGGGGGTAGTGCTGCCGTTGTGGGCGCTATGAAAGCAATCGCCGGTCGTAAAGCTAAAGCAAACGTTATTGGTGTTGTGGGTCTTGTAGAAAATATGCCGTCAGGAACCGCTCAACGCCCAGGCGACGTCGTGAGTTCAATGTCAGGCCAGACGATCGAAGTCATTAATACTGACGCAGAAGGCCGATTGGTGTTGGCTGATTGTCTCTGGTATACACAGGATAAATATAAACCAAAGTTTATGATTGATCTTGCGACTTTGACTGGTGCGATGCTGGTGGCTTTAGGGCAAGATTACGCTGGAATATTTTCAAATGATGATGATTTGTGCAATCAACTCATTAAAGCTGGCGATGCAGTGGATGAACCCGTCTGGCGGATGCCAATTGGCGACGGATACGATAAACTCATCAATTCTGATATTGCGGATATGAAAAATGTTGGTGGCCGCTATGCCGGAAGTATTACGGCGGCACAATTTTTACAGCGTTTTGTTAACGATACACCGTGGGTACATATTGATATAGCGGGTACTGCGTGGAAGCAAAAAGCTTCTGATGTAGCAGAAAAAGGGGCGACCGGTTACGGGGTGAGGTTACTCGACAGGCTTATCAAAGATAACTATGAGGACTAAGCTTTGGAAATCAGTTTTTACCATCTTACATTTCAACCGTTAAATATTGCATTACCTAAACTCCTTGAAAAAGTTGTAGATGCAAATATGAAGGCGGTGGTGAAGGTTGCTACTAAAGTTCAAATGGATGATATTGATCAAGCGCTTTGGGTTTATGATAAAAAGAGCTTCCTTCCTCATGATACGGAAAAAAGCAATTATAAGGAAGAGCAACCGATTTATATTACGGCAGATGATGAAAATCCGGCGAATGCTGACGTTCTAATCTTGACAGACGGCGTAATAAGTGAAAATTTTCAAGAGTATAGCCGAGTTCTGGAAATGTTTGACGGCAGCAACCCAACCGCTGTCGAACAAGCGCGGGAGAGGTGGATTGCGTATAAGGATAGTGGTCACGACCTCACCTATTGGCAACAGTCAGAAATGGGTGGATGGAAAAAGAAATCTTAATAATATATGGGACTTAATATTTGGATGATCACAGCAAGAAGATAAAGATACTGGTTATCGCATCTGGCCGTGTTGATCCCGATTGGACATGGTTGTCGAAATATTTCGACAAGGAAAAGTATGAGTGGGAATTTTGTGGTTTAGATACTGAAAAAACCACGAAAATGGTTAGTCGAGTTTTCCAGACAGGTAAGGATCTCAGTCAGTATGATTTTGTAATCTCTTTGGGGATTGGATATTGCATCAGTTTTGCTGTCGCACTTAGGCTAAAAATTCTAGGGAGGAAAGCGAAGGACGTAAAACATATTTCATACAGTTTTGTGCAAACGCGACGTCTTTTTATTACAAAATTCACTTTTCTAAATAGCATTATCAATGGTATTTTTGATCGTTCAGACGTTTTTATCGTCCATTCGCTTATAGAACGAAAAATTCTCTCAAATGCCCATGGTCTGGACATGAGAAAATTTATTTTTTCCCACTGGGGATATGATATTTCAACGATTTCGCCGACGAGGTTTTCGAAACGGACGCGTCCGTATGTATGTTGCATTGGTCGCGTAAACAGGGACTTTAAGACCTTTGTTAAGGCCATAGAAGGTCTTGATGTCGATGGGGTCTTGATTACGGCCTCGTACAAACTTGCAACATTGGATGTGCAGGAAACAGCTCAGCTTAAAATATATACCGATCTAGACATGGCCAGTTGTCTGGATTGTATTCAAAATTCTGAAGTTAATATTATCCTAGTTAATCACGGTAATTCCGGCGCAGGTCATATTACACTTGTTGTTTCCATGTTGATGGGTAAAGTGCAAATTATAACGGGTGTGGAAACCATCAAGGAATATTTTATCGATGGAATCCATGGTTATAACGTCAGTATCGCGGATGAAGTGGGGGTCAGAAATGCCATTATCGATATATTGGATGATCCCGAAAATACGAAAATTAAGGAGAGAGCAGCTCGATCATACGCTGATCAATGGCTCACCGAAAAAAGGGCTGCGAAAAGACTGGAATATGTCATGCAATGTTTGATGCGGGGTAATGATATAGAACCGGTCGATCAAAGATGGCAGAGTGACTATATTAAATTGACGGAGTAGATACTCTCCATTTCACTAAATTGTTATTTAGTTTTTCAAGATATATTTGCTAATCTATTTATAATTTAATAGCAGCGGAGAATATAATGAATATGCAGGTAACTTTAAGTACGGTTTTGATGTCAATACTGGGTATATGTACGGCGTTTGCGCAAGGCAATATATCTGAAAACATAAGAATTGACAGTGATGTTCTGGGTTACGGATTGCAATATCGGGTTTATACTCCCGAAGGGATGACTTCGGCGGATGAATTACCAACAATATATGTAACCGATGGTCAGTGGTATATTAACCAAGGTGAGATGGTAAGCTTGATGGATAAATTAATTGCTGAAGGAAAAATGACGCCCATAATAGCCATATTCATTGATAATCGTAACCCGGATAATTTGAAAGAAAATAGAAGAAATCAGCAATTTTTTTGTAATTCTAAATATGTTAATTTTTATACAAATGAGTTGATAGCTGCCATAGAAAATAATTATCCGGTTAGTCATGACCGAAAGGATCGGGTCATTCAGGGTGTGTCGTTCGGCGGGTATAATGCAGCGTGTTTTGGTTTGATGGCGCATGATAAATTTGCTGGAATTTCTATGCATTCGCCCGCCAACAGCCGGTTTTTAAAGCAACTTCAGGATCAATATCGTGGGATTGATAAACTGGATCTTAAAATGTTTTTAAGCTTCGGTAATGAAACTGACAATTTGAGGGAAGGCCGGCGTTTTAAAGAAACGCTATCCCAACTTAATTATGATGTGAATTACCATGAAGTACGTTTTGGCCATAATTGGAAAAACTGGAAACCGTTACTCGATGATGCACTGCTGACATTTTTTGCTACTGATTGAGTTTTTCTTCGAGTTCAATCCAGTTTTCCTCAGTTGTCTGTAGTTTTAATTTAAGTTCTTTCTTTTCACGCGTAAATTGCTGCAATGCTCTTTTTGCGGCCGGATCGCCTTTAACATATAGTTTCGGATTACCAAGGGCTTTCGAATATTTCTCTACTTCTTTTGCCAGATATTCTATGCGTCTTTCAGCTTCGCGGATTTTGTCCCTTATCTGGCTTTTGTCACCGCCGGAAATTCGCCGTTTAGGCTTTTTATTGGGCTGCGCGGGAACTTTTGCATCGGGCTTCTTTTCGGCGTTGACTTTTTTCTGCGAGTTTTTTTTCCCTAATACTTCCGCTTTATAATCATTTATATCGCCGTCGAAATTTTTTACAGTGCCATCATTGACTACCATAATTTTATCCGCGCACGCTTCCACCAGATAACTGTCATGGCTGATGATAATTACTGCACCTTCATATTCATTGATGGCATGGATCAATGACTGGCGGCTGTCCATGTCCAAATGGTTTGTGGGTTCATCAAGAATGATCATTTGCGGCGCGTTAAAGCTCATTAACGCAAATAAAAGCCGCGCCTTTTCGCCACCGGATAGTGTGGAAATTTTATTTGTTGCTTTATCGACACCGAAACCAAATCCCCCCAACCTGGCTCGCACCTGGGTTTCTGTCGCCCCTTTCATCAACAAACCAAGATGGGTAAGTGGCGTGCCGCTCGGCTCCAGCTCATCCTGTTGGTGTTGCGCGAAATAACCGATGCCCAGTTTTCGTGATCTGACAATATTACCGTCCATTGGGTTTAAACGACCGGACAGCAGTTTCGCAAAGGTTGATTTACCATTGCCGTTTTGACCAAGTAGCGCGATGCGGTCTTCTATATCAATCCGTAAATTGAGGTTTCTGAGTATTGGTTTGTTTTCTTCATATCCAACAGAAAGTTTTTCCACTGTGATGAGCGGCGGTGCGAGTTCAACCGGGTTTGGAAAATTAAATTGAACGGTGTGCTCTTCAGCAAGGGCCGCAAGCGGCTCCATCTTTTCCAGCATTTTAATGCGGCTTTGCGCTTGCTTGGCTTTGCTGGCTTGATAGCGAAACCGGTTCACATATTTTTGAATATGGGCCCGTTCGAGTGTTTGTTTTTTAATTGCAGCGCGCCTTAGTTCTTTTTGCTCGCGGTAGGTTTTTTCGAACTTGTCGAAATTTCCACCGAAATAAGTCAGCCCACGATTTTCCAGATGAACAATGCCGTTTGCCGCTTGATTAAGCAGGTCACGATCATGGCTGATGATTAGGATAGTGTAGGGATAGTTTTTAATGAAATTTTCGAGCCATAATACGCCCTCAAGGTCCAGATAGTTTGTCGGCTCATCAAGCAAAAGTAAATCAGGCTGCGTAAAAAGTGTGCAGGCGAGCGCCACACGCATCCGCCAGCCACTAGAAAATTCACTGCATGGGCGATGTTGTTCCTGGTCGTTAAACCCAAGGCCCGAAAGCAGACTGGCCGCGCGGGCTTCGGCGTCGTAAGCACCAATATCCTGTAATCTTTCATGGATTTGGGCAATACGTATCGGATCATCGCTGGTTTCTGCTTCTTTGTGAAGAGAGACGAGCTCTTTGTTAGAGGCGAGAACCGTTTCCAACAGTGTTTCCGGCCCGCCGGGGGCTTCCTGCGCCACTTGACCAATTTTTGCGGTTTTGCGAACTCGAATATTTCCATCGTCGCTTTCAAGTTCACCTAAAATCAACTTATAAAGGGTGGTTTTTCCAGAACCGTTTCTTCCGACAATACCAATCTTATGCCCAGCTGGCACTGTAACGCTGGCTTTTTCAAGTAACAATTTACCTGCAATTCGATATGTAAGATCGGTTATTTGTAACATAAGGTCGGTACGCGCTTTGTCTAAAAAGAAATATCATTAGTTGAAAAAAGTCTTGTATCAGGTTCACCGGAAAGATCAACGCAAATTAAACGTTGAAGTTTAGCAAAATACACACTATAACGCGCGCCAATAGCTCAGTAATTTAAAAGTTAAGGAAATCAGCATGGCTTTACAACGTACATTTTCGATCATCAAACCTGATGCAACAAAACGCAACCTGACGGGTGCAGTTATCAAAAAATTGGAAGATGGTGGCCTACGTGTTGTTGCCTCAAAGCGTATCCATATGACCAGAGAAAAAGCAGAAGGTTTCTATGCCGTTCATTCAGAGCGCCCATTTTTCGGTGAACTATGTGATTTTATGATTTCCGAGCCAGTTGTCGTCCAGGTACTTGAAGGCGAAAACGCGGTTGCGTTAAATCGGGAAATTATGGGTGCAACCAACCCGGAAGAAGCCACGGAAGGCACAATTCGTAAGGAATTCGCGTTATCAATCGGTGAAAATTCCGTTCACGGGTCAGACAGCCTGGAAAACGCAAAAATTGAAATCGAATATTTCTTCAATGATGCTGAAATCGTTGGCTAAGTTCCGATTTTATTTAACACGTTAAGAAACCGTTTTTGAATTTCAAAGACGGTTTTTTTATTCGATGACTGGATTGATGATATTTTTATCCGCGTAATCAGTATTACTAATTCTAATTTTATTGCTAACGACGCGGACACGACCTTCCGCCACCAGTTTTAAAGCTTGCGGATATATTAAATGCTCTAGTTCAAGCACTCGCGCGGCTAATTCTTCCGCGGTTTCATTTGGATTTATTGCAATCACTGCTTGATTAATTATTGGCCCGTCATCAAGTTCTGGATTGACGAAATGGACGGTGCAGCCGCTGAAGCGCACACCGGCTTCGAGTGCCCGTTCTTGGGTGTGAAGGCCTCTGAAAGCGGGAAGCAGGGAAGGGTGAATGTTAAGCATCCTGTTTTTCCAGCGGTTTACGAACCGCGCATCCAATATTCTCATGAATCCTGCTAAACAAATAAGTTTTGCACCGCTAGCTGTAATCTCGGTATGTAGTCTCTCTTCAAATGCTTCGCGACTTTCAAAGTCACGATGGTTGATAACCATGGTATCAATACCGGCCTTTTTTGCACGCTCTAAGCCATATGCGTCAGGCACATTGGAAAATACTTTTAAAATTTCAGCAGGAAAGCCATCTTGTGCGCATGCATCTATTAACGCTTGTAGGTTTGTTCCTCCGCCTGATATTAAAACCGCGACTTTGACCATTCATATATTCCTATCTATTAATGAGCTGAACTCGCGGTCCAATCTTCGGCATAACCCCAACTGCCATTCTTCCCTGTGACGACCGTAGAAGATTCCGGTCCTGTTTTTACCCGGACAGTGCCAATATTGTATACTGTTTCGCCATACTCCTTGAATATCTGGGTGGTTTCGGCCACTTTTTCCGCCGGAACGATAACTGCCATTCCAATACCGCAGTTAAATGTCTTGGCCATTTCCATTGGGGTAATGTTTCCGGTAACGCGTAACCAGTTAAATACGGGCGGTAAATTCCATAAGCTCGCATCCACATCAACGGTGACACCCCCCGGTAATATGCGCGGAATATTTTCAACGAATCCGCCACCCGTTATGTGGCTAAGTCCTTTAATACAGTCATTTTTAAGGGCGGCAAGGCAGCTTTTTACATAAATTTTTGTTGGCTCAAGCAATGCTTCGCCGTACGTTTTACTTTCGTCGAAAGAACATTTGTCGTTATAAGAAGTGCCTGATATTTCAATTAGCTTCCTAACCAATGAAAAGCCGTTAGAATGTACGCCACTTGACGCAAGCCCAAGCACAACGTCACCTTCGCAAACAGACTTGCCGTCAATTATGCGTGATCTTTCGACAGCGCCGACACAAAAGCCAGCAAGATCATAGTCACCGTCCGAATACATTCCAGGCATTTCTGCGGTCTCACCGCCGATTAGCGCAGCATTTGATTGACGACATCCTTCTGCGATACCGTCGATGATTGCCTTTCCAACGTCGATCGTTAAATGGCCGGTGGCATAGTAATCAAGAAAGAACAACGGTTCAGCACCCTGCACAATCAAATCGTTGACGCACATTGCAACCAAATCAATGCCGACTGTGTCGTGTTTTCCGCTTTCAATAGCTACTTTCAACTTCGTACCAACACCATCGGTCCCGGAAACAAGGATGGGATCGTTGAAACCTGCTGCTTTAAGATCAAACAGCGCACCAAACCCTCCCAGATCGGGATTTGACCCAGTCCTTTGTGTAGACGCGGCCGCGGGTTTGATGGCATCTACGAGGGCGTTGCCGGCATCAATGTCGACACCAGCGTCCTTATAACTATAAGATTTATTGCTCAATTTGAATTCTTTCCCGTACAAATTATATAAGAATAAGATATAAGGTGCTTGATAAAAAAAGGCTATAAAAAATTACGCTGAAATATAAATCATATACCTACATTAAAGTTGCAATTAAACTGTAACATAAGTTAATTATAACTACTGCCATAGTGATGACATGATAGATTATTATATTAAGCTCTCTATAATCAAAAAAGAGTAATAAAAATTGACAATAAAATACTTTAAAACAAATACTTATTATGTATACTTAATCTTATTGTTTAATGTAAGTCTTGCTTTAACATATACAGCTTTCGGGCAGGCAGGATTGGACAGTCTGGACCGGGAAGCCAGCATTTATACCATTTATAATGTTGAAGTGGATGAAACTTCTCGAAATGTAACGACAGCACGTGACCGCGCGCTAAGCAAAGGACAACGTCAAGCGCTAGAAGGTTTATTTAGGCGTATTATCTTAATTTCTGACCGGGAAAAATTACCTGAATTTTCGGATGCGGAGGTGACAGAATTCATTAGCGGATTTGAAATAAATAATGAACGTCGATCGACGGTGCGCTATATCGCATCTTTGGTGGTTCATTTTAACCGCACCAAAATCACTGAAGTTTTAAGTGACTACGAAATACCCTATGCGGAAACCCTTGGCACAGCAGTAAGCGTGCTTCCTGTTCTTGAGGAAGCGGGTGCTTTAAGATTGTGGGAAAAGGACAATAAGTGGCGGGAAGCATGGGAAAACTACGACGTTATTAACAATTTGGTACCAATTAATACGCCGGTACCCACGTTGAAGAACCGCATGTATATTAGTGCCTTACAAGCAAAGTCCGGTGATCAAAGGAGTATTAAGTCATTTATAGGTGAAAATAGATTAAATGATTTAATCATAGCCACTGCGACGATAAAAAAAGATGTCAATAACGATCAGTTGCAGCTGAATATTCATTTAAAGCGTAACAATCCAAATTTGGAAGAAGATAATATGTCGAAAGACATTTCGGTGTCCGTTCCGACGCACAATGAAATGGGTGAAATCAATGATAAGGCGTTATTTGAAGCAGGTGTAGATGCAGCCAGTGACTGGGTAGATGATTTATGGAAATCAAAAGTGCTTGTGAATTATGGTGTTGCATCAAAAATTAGAGCCAGCGGATATTTGAACGAGGTTAGCGATTGGCTAATTATTCAAAAGCAGCTCGCAAAAGTAAATTTGGTTCGAAACATCAATCTAAAAAGCATCACTATCAATAATGTAGACCTCGAAATCGAATTTGCCGGTGATGAAGAACAACTGGCTTTATCTCTTGCCCAACAGGGGCTTACCCTGGAACAAGGTGAAATTGACAACAAATGGGCTATTGGCTTAACCGGCTTTGCACAATCTACGGGTAGAAACTAACAATGGGCAAGCAGCAAAAAACGCCGAAACAGTTGTTGCTCAACTGGCCGGTAAGTGAAAAATTTGCGCAAAGCAATTTTCTTCCAGCAGTTTCAAACGAAAAAGCAGTAAAATGGATTGATAGCTGGCCGAACTGGCAACGCGGCGAAGAACAATTTCATTGTTTAATTATATATGGGCCAGACGGATGCGGAAAAACGCATCTTGCCCATGTGTGGCAAAAGATTTCAAAGGCAAAAATTATTGCTGGTGAAGATCTTGGCAAATCGGACTTTATTTCGGGGGATAATTTAGTTTTTGTTGTTGAAGATGTCGATAGTTTTGTGAACAATTCAACTACTCAGGAAGCTCTTTTGCATCTTTTAAACTGGACCAGAGAGCAGGGTGGTTATATTTTATTGACGGCACGGAAACGACCGAAGAAGTGGCCGATCAATTTAGCGGACTTATCTTCGCGACTATTAGCTTCGGAGGCTTCAAAAATAAGTTTGCCGGATGATGATCTTCTGAAAGATATCATGATTAAGCAGTTTTCCGATCGTCAAATTACTTTATCTAAGGACGTAATTAAGTATCTTATTGCGCGTACAGAACGATCTTTTGATGCAATAAGAAACTTGGTTAAAGATATTGATAACTTGTCGATGTCAGAAAAAAAGAAAATCACGATACCTGTGGTGAAAAGGGTGCTTGAAGATAGGGTTGAGGGATAAAATAATATATGAAATCGTTAGACGAATTTAGTGCTTCTCAGAAGTTAATTAATCGCGAACTATCGTGGCTTTCCTTTAATATACGGGTGATGGAGCAATCTTCAAATAAAAGATATCCTTTGCTTGAAAGGTTACGGTTTTTATCAATTTCTGGCAGCAATCTTGACGAATTTTATATGGTTAGAGTCGCCGGCCTTAGAAATTTAATGATGGCAGAGGCAAATGTCATAAGCGATGACGGCCTTACAGAAAGTGAACAACTTATAAAAATCAGTGCTCTCTCATCAGAACTTGTAAAAAAACAACAAGTTGAGTGTGCTGAACTATTAAGAGAACTAAAAAAAAATAAATTGAGCCTTCTCGAAGCTGATGATTTAACCAATGGGGAAAAAAAATGGCTTGAAGTATATTTTTTGGAAGAATTATTTCCTATCTTGACGCCACTGGCGATTGATTTAGCACATCCTTTCCCTTTTATTGCAAACCTTGGTTTTTCATTGATTGTCGATTTAAGACGCAATGAAGACAATAAGCCGTTATTAGCACTGATACCTATCCCTACCCAAACTAAGCGATTTATCAGGCTAGCCGATATAAAAGGTGAGATAAGGTTTATTTCTCTCGAAAATGTGCTTAGCTTGTTTATCGGTCATATTTTTCCAAACTATGCATTGATAGGTGAAGGTATCTTCCGGATTATCAGGGATAGTGAGCTGGAAGTGGAAGAAAAAGCCGAAGATCTGGTGCTGGTTTTTGAGAGCGCATTGAAAAGAAGACGTCGCGGCAATGTTGTTAGACTCGAAGTAAATTCATCGATGCCAAAAAATTTACGACGGATCATTAGAAAAGAGCTCGAAGTCAGTAAAGAAGAAATTATCAATATAGATGGAATATTAGGCCTATCTGAACTCAGTGATTTGATCGTGGATGACAGGAAAGACTTGATATTCGAGCCTTTCAGCCCCCGCTTTCCAAGAAGGGTCAAAGAATTTAGTGGCGATATATTTGCCGCAATAACTCAAAAAGATTTTGTTGTTCATCACCCGTTTGAAAGTTTTGATGTGGTTGTAAGTTTTATTCAGCAGGCAGCCCAGGATGACGATGTGCTGGCTATTAAACAAACATTATACAGAACCGGTGATAATAGCCCTATCGTCGAAGCACTTATTAAAGCCGCAGAGTCAGGAAAGTCAGTTACTGCTCTTGTGGAACTTAAGGCGCGCTTTGATGAAGCCAGGAATATTAAATGGGCGCAGGATATGGAGCGCGCCGGTGTACAGGTAGTTTTCGGGTTTCTTGAACTTAAAACACATGCAAAAATTTCGGTGGTAATTCGCCGTGAAGACGAGAAGCTGAAGTCATATGTTCATTTTGGAACGGGTAATTATCACCCGCAAACTGCAAAAGTATATACTGATATTTCATTCTTTACCGACAATAAAGAGCTTGGTCATGATGCTGTTCACATTTTTAATTATCTGACGGGTAACACAGTACCCACTTCGCTACAAAAAGCAAAGATATCCCCTTTTTATATTAGATCGAGTTTAATTGGCCTCATCGATCAGGAAATAGAATTTGCGCGAATAGGTAAGCCGGCTAATATCTGGATCAAATTAAACGCATTAGTCGATCCTGCTATCATCGAGAAGCTATATGAAGCATCAAATGCCGGTGTTAGTATTGACATGGTTGTTCGTGGGATTTGTTGTCTAAGAGCTGGTGTTAAAGGTATGTCAGAAAATATTCGGGTAAAAAGCATCGTTGGTCGGTTTTTGGAGCATGCTAGAATCGTATGTTTTGGCAATGGAGAGTTATTACCCTCTAAAAATGCGAAAGTGTTTATATCATCGGCGGATTGGATGCCACGAAATTTTGATCGTCGGGTTGAAATTCTTGTTCCACTCGAAAACCCGACTGTGCACTCGCAAGTGCTGGACCAAATTATGGTCTCGAATATAAAAGATACAGAACAGAGTTGGACTTTAAAAAATGATGACCGCTATAAGAAAGTTGAAGCTGAAGATGAAATATTTTCCGCTCATCAATATTTTATGACCAATCCGAGTCTGTCCGGGGTGGGCTCCGTTAATGTTGAAGACGAAGATAAAGAATAAAAAGATTTAAGGGAAAATAAGTGGGAAAATTTGCTGTCATAGATATAGGTTCCAATACCGTGCGCCTTGTTGTCTACGAAAACCGCGAGCGGGCGCCCTATGTGGTTTTTAATGAAAAAGTCTTCTGTGGTCTGGGCCGGGGTGTATCAGAAACCGGTATAATGATAGATGAAGCCATGGATCTTGCCACCTCGACGTTAAAGCGGTTTGCACTGCTTCTTGGTAAGATGGACATCAAGGATCCACGCGTCGTTGCGACTTCTGCCGTTCGCGATGCCGGCAACGGTCAATATTTTATTGAGCATATAAAAAACGTAACCGGCCTTGTTATTGAGGTGATTGACGGTATAGAAGAAGCTAGACTAACGGGATGTGGTGTTATTTGTGCGGTACCTCATGCGTCCGGAATAGTAGGCGATCTTGGGGGAGGTAGTCTTGAGTTGGCGATTGTTAACGATAAACGCGTATCCAATGAAAAAACCTTGCCTATCGGTCCTCTCAGGCTTCAGGATCGGGACGGACGATGGATGAATAGTCCTAAATCAATCGTAAAACGCAATTTGAGAACGGTCGAATGGTTGAATGATGCCAAGGGTAAAAAATTCTATGCTGTTGGCGGGGCGTGGCGTTCGCTGGCGCGGATACATATGAAAGTTGTCGGGTATCAACATATCAATATGCACAACTATCTTATACCGGTTGATGAAATTACGGCTCTGGCTAAACGTATTTCTAAAATGAGCTTAATTGAGCTGGACGAATATCGCCCTTATATTTCTGAAAAGCGTGTAAATATAATTTCTCTTGCGTCATTAACGCTTTATCAATTATTGAAGATCATAAAACCATCCAAATTCATTGTGTCTGCTTTTGGCGTGCGTGAAGGATTGCTCTATGATGAAATGGATGAGGAAGTCAGAAAACAGGACCCACTTATAGTAGGGTGTCATCAAGTGGCGGAAATGACCGGCCGTTTCACAGAACACGGAAAAAGGCTATATGACTGGATTAATCCGTTATTCAGTGATGAAACCGATGAACACAGACGCCTGCGCCTTGCTATTTGCATATTGAGCGATGTTGGATGGCGTGGTCATCCCGAATACCGCGCGGAAAAAGTGGTGGCCGAAGTTTTATACGGGCGTCTTGGCGGTATAAATCATTGGGGTGCGGGACTTATTGCCATGGCTTTATATGTTTGCTATGGCGGTTCTAAAAATCGTGCGCGGCAGGTTGATACGGCAATGTCACTGATAAGTAGGGAAGATATGTATTATGCCAAAAAAATTGGTATGGCGTTAAGACTGGCGCAAAGACTATCAGCAGGTACGTCCAGAGGATTAAAACTAGCAGAATTATCCGTGAATAGTACAAGGCTTCTTATGAAAGTTAAAGAAGATAAGGTGGATATAGTGAATGATGTTGTCACCAGTCGGCTTGATGATTTAGCAGAATATATTGATCTGGAGTCTCGGATTACAACTTTTTGATTTTATAGCAAAACGCTTAGTATAGTGTTTTGTCAATTTACAGACAGGTTTTATTAAATGCAAAGGAAATATCATGGCAACTGCTATCGTCAAATATACATTGGATAAAGATATCCAGCGATCTGAAGTAATTGAACGCTTCAATATGGCTGCGGAGACCACTTTTAAAGGCATGGTCGGACTATACAGTAAACAATTTTGTTATGACAAATCGACTGGTAATTGTTTGTCAGTCTATCATTGGCATTCTAAAGATCATGCCGAAGCATTTTTCTCAGATAATTTTATTGAAAATTTCGAAAAAATTGTTGGCGTCGTGCCGTCGTTTGAAATTTTGGATTGTCTGGTCGCGGTTGATAACAGAGCCGGTGACATTATTATTCACGAATGATACGCCGACGTTAATTTTCAATAGGGAAAATAACAATTTCGTTATTTCTTATTGCAAATGCAACTTCACCATTTTTTAAGGCCTGTGCATCCTTACCAAATATATCATAACGCCATCCTTTGAGGGCTCTAACATCGGCATTATCATTTTCGGCAATTTTCTCCAAATCTTCAACATTAGCGATCAATTTGGGGGCAACATTTTCGCTTTTGCAAACAAGCTTAAGCAGCACTTTTAATAGTTCAACGATTGGATCAGTATTCTGTGAAGGTGGTTTCCTTCTAGAAATTACCGGAAGTTGATCTTCGGGCATGTCTAATGATTCTTTAATGGCTTTAATAATATATTCGCCGCCTCCGCTGGATGCAAAATTTGCCCCAAGACCCCTCACGCTAGTTAGCGCGTTTGTGTGAGTAGGGCGTACTGCACTTAATTCGAGGAGAACCTCATCCCGCATCACACGGTTTCTTGGAATATTGCGCCGCTGTGCTTCCGCTTCCCGCCACTCGGCTATTTTATGAACGATAGCGTTAAAACGACGATTATTATTTCTTATTTTTATTCGCTTCCACGCGTTCTCCGGCTGAATGGTATAGCTGTCTTTATCAAGTAGACCGGTTATTTCTTCTGAAAGCCAGTTTTCACGGCCCGATTGAGCCAATTGAAGTTTTAATTTCTTATATATAACCCGCAAATGCGTAACATCGCCCAGCGCATAGTCGATCTGGCGCTCGGTCAGGGGGCGACGCGACCAGTCTGTAAATCTTGTACTTTTATCCAGTGGTTTATTACAAAGTGCCAAGACCAGCTTTTCGTAGCCGATACTATCACCAAACCCACAAACCATTGCAGCAATTTGGCTGTCAAATAGTGGTTTTGGCACAACGCCTGCCATATTGACGAAAATTTCGATATCCTGGGTTGCAGCATGAAAAACTTTCACGACTTTCTCATTTTCCATCAAATCATAGAACGGCGTTAAATCCAGACCAGGAGCCAACGTATCGATCGCATGATATTCATCGTCATTTGCAATTTGAATAAGACACAATTTCGAATAATAGGTTTTATCCCTCAGAAATTCCGTATCCACAGTGACATATTCTGAAGTAGAAAGACGGTCACACAATGCTTTCAACACTTCACTGGAAGTAATTACACTCATATATACCCTTAATATATTGGGTCAAATTAAAGATTAACTTGACAAAGCGACAATAAAGCACAAAAAGACACTAAATTGAACTTGAATATTTAAAAAAATAGAAGAAATAACATGCATGAATATAGATCTCATAATTGTAGTGAGTTAGGAAGTGAAAATGTTGGCGATATAGCCCGCCTGTCTGGATGGGTTCATCGTAAACGCGATCATGGTGGTCTTTTGTTTATTGACCTGCGGGATCACTACGGGGTCACGCAGTGTGTTTTTGACAGCGATTTTAAAGAAATATTTGAAGTTGCAGAAAATGTTCGCGCTGAAACTGTGATCCGCGTTGAAGGTGAAGTAATAAAAAGAGATGCGGAAGCAATCAATCGTGAATTACCAACAGGATCAGTGGAAATACTTGTCAAAAAAGTAGATGTTCTAAATGCTGCCGAAGAGCTTCCGCTACCGGTTTTTGGTGATCAAGAATATCCGGAAGACATTCGCCTTAAATACCGTTTTCTTGATTTGCGCCGCGAACGTATTCATAATAACATCGTACTTCGTTCTGATATTATTTCCAGTATTCGCCGACGTATGGTTGGTCAAGGATTTAAAGAATTTCAAACACCGATTCTAACTGCTTCTTCACCCGAAGGCGCGCGTGATTTTTTGGTGCCGAGCCGCATGCATCCCGGTAAGTTTTATGCGCTTCCGCAAGCACCACAGCAGTTTAAACAGCTTTTGATGATTGCAGGTTTTGATCGTTATTTTCAGATCGCTCCATGTTTTAGAGATGAAGACGCCCGCGCTGACCGCTCGCCGGGCGAATTTTATCAACTTGATATGGAAATGTCTTTCGTTACACAGGAAGATGTATTCGCGGCAATTGAGCCCGTAATGCAGGGAATATTTGAAGAATTTTCCGACAGAAAAGTGACCTCTGCTCCATTCCCTCGTATTTCTTATAAGGATTCAATGCTTAAATACGGTAATGATAAGCCGGACCTTAGAAACCCGATTGAAATATGTGATGTCACAGAAGTGTTTGACGGCTCTGGATTTGGTATATTTGCCGGTGCCATTAAAAATGATGCCGTTGTTCGCGCTATTCCGGCACCGGGCGCAGGGGGCGGACAACCACGTAGTTTCTTTGATAAGATGAATGACTGGGCGCGTGCAGAAGGGTTTGCCGGCCTTGGTTATATCCGCTTCAAGGACGGCGAAGCGATGGGACCGATCGCCAAGAACCTTGATGAAAACCGAATTGCTAAACTTAATGAAATTGCCAATTTTTCTGATCAAGACGGTGTTTTCTTCGCATGTGGCAAAGCGGAGGAAGCCGCAAAACTGGCAGGGTTAGCCCGTACTAAAGTTGGTGAAGACCTGGATCTCATTGGTGATGACGAGTTTAAATTTTGCTGGATCGTCGACTTCCCCATGTATGAGTATGACGAAGTTGAAAAGAAGCTTGATTTTAGCCACAATCCGTTTTCAATGCCGCAAGGCGGACTGGATGCTCTGAATACGATGAAGCCCGAAGATATTCTTGGCTACCAATATGACATAGTCTGTAACGGTATCGAACTTTCATCCGGTGCAATTCGTAATCATGTTCCCGAAATTATGTATAAAGCTTTCGAAATTGCCGGTTATGGACCAGAAGTTGTTGAAGAAAGGTTCGCGGGAATGCTTAACGCACTAAAATATGGCGCCCCGCCCCATGGAGGCATAGCACCCGGCGTTGACCGAATTGTTATGTTACTTGCTGATGAGCCAAATATTAGAGAAGTAATTGTCTTCCCGATGAACCAAAAAGCTGAAGATTTGATGATGAATGCGCCTAGCGAGGTCGAAATGAAGCAACTTCGGGAGCTTCATTTGCGGACCATAGTGCCAGATGACAAAAACTAAGGTTTTTTTCGGTATTAAAATAAAAAGGCATGATCTTATCGATCACGCCTTTTTTATTCTAAGATATGAATAATGTAATTTCTTAGGCCTGTATGTCCACGCTGTTACCAACGTCCGGGCCTGTACCGGCTTCAACCGCTTTTCGCTCATTCACAGAATCTTCAATTTTGTCTTGTTCAACGTCTTTTGCAATAGCCGCATTTTCTTGCGAACTACTGCGTCCTGCATCGACTTGAACTTGTGAAGACGCGTTACTTGCTGCTGCTATATCAACCATAATAATCCTAACTTTTTTAAACTACACCCCAAATTATCAATTACATTTTAATAAACTATTAATAATTTGATCCATTTTTACACATCTAAAATTTAATATGTGTTATTAAGCATTTATGGTTTAATTTAATCAACAATAATTGTATAAATATGTCTGAATAAGAGCAGGGTTTAACTAAATACGGGCCAGATTAAATGCAAAATACCGTGCAGATGGCGCACTTTTCGCCAAAAATTCTACTGATGACTTCGGCTGTCTTGTTATTAACGGCTTGTGGTGGTGGAGCAGATTTGCCGAATTATGATGAGATGCAGACGCCCCAGATTAATGATCGACCCACCAGTTTATCGACACCTTCATGGATAAAAATGGCCAATTCCTTTAGAATTGCCGGGGATTATTCCAACGCAATAAGGTTGTATCAAAACGCCGCCACCGAAGATCCAACCAATGTACCATCCCGCGTTGCTCTTGGGCAAATATACCAACGATTGGGGGCAACGGATGGAGCCATCGTATATTACAGACAAGCTCTGGATTTAGATCCGGAAAACCTGGATGCCCAATTAGGGTTGGGTCAAATGATGGTCACGTCCAATAAACCTCTTGAAGCAATTTCATATCTGGAGGAAGTTGCAAAAAAATCCCCTGATAACTACCGGATATATAATAGTATTGGGTTGGCTTACGATCTGGAAGGGTTGCATGAAAAAGCACAGCTCGCATATGGGGAAGGGCTTAATAAAAAGCCGGATCATATATCGCTCCTTAACAACCTTGCACTTTCTTTTGCAATTGACGGGGAATACGCGCCTTCAATTCAATTGCTTAGTAAAGCTATCAATTTGGACTATAGCCAAACCACGGCCCAAAGAAATCTTATCATGGTTTATGCTCTTTCAGGGGAAGAAGAGGCCGCAAGAACAATGGCAAATACATTCATGACGCCAGCGGAAATTGAAGAAAATGTCCTACATTATAATTGGTTAAAGACATTATCCAGTAAACGGCGTGCACAAGCTATTTTTCTGAATTTAAAATCATTCCCTATTGAAGAAGAAAAGATAACGACGGAAATCGATACTGTTGCCGACACTGCTACTAAATCCCAGTCGGTGGTTATCGAAACCGACCCAAAAAGACAAATGCTCAATGATATATTAAGTTCTGAAGAAGGATTGGTAGGGGGGGCTCTTTCTGAAGGTGAAGTGATAATTTCTGATAATTTCTATCATCTGCAAATTGGTTCTAAAGCAACGGTGGGAGAAGTTATTACAGAATGGGACCGTATTAAAGATTTAGCACCGGACATACTTAGCGGTACAAATCTAGACGTTGAAAAAGTTATAAATGCCAATAATGAAGAAATATTCAGATTATACATAGGTAATTTTGATAATAATGTTGCCGCAGATGAGTTCTGTAAAGCATTAATGGATAAACAAATATCTTGTTCTGTTGAAATATTAGAGGCATTAAGCGAATAATCTACTAATTCTGCATTGAACAAAAATCGATATTAAGTTTCCTAAGACCTTGGTTTTTAACAAGATAAAATGATTTAGCCTCTAACGGTACTTCAGATAACTTAACATCAGTTATCTGATAATGTTCTCTTAATCCTTGATAAATTTCATTCAAGCCGCTGAGCACGAGCATAAGCATTAATGGAATGAAGCTTAATCCAATTATATTCAATAAAATGTCCATTTTTATCTCCATTTAAAATTATGTGTACTTGTAATGTTCTAATTCATGTTGTTCTTTTAGTCAAGAACAAAAAAGAACAAAAGTGGAAAATATAAAAATCCAAGATAAAATAATCTTGTTGAATAGTTTCAGCAGAATTCGTATAGTTTTTAGACATGATAACAATCAGGAATCTTCGTTATGCACATACAGAAAATGGCCAAGAAAATTTCTCACGGTATTATTTATTCAATAGTCGTAGCGTTTTTAATGTCCAACATTTCATATGCACAAGATGCGTCATTAGGTGTAAAAGGTGATCAAATTGAATTTGGAAACTTAAAGAAAGTCAGTCAGTTTGGCCATGTTGTTTTTGCCGACCAACCAGATAAAAATACGATTGGAATGCTGAAAGATAACGATATTAAGCTTGTTTTAAATATAAGAGCTTTTAACGAAAATGAAGGTTATGACGAACAAAAGGCCGTTGAAGCCGAGGGTATAGCCTATCTTCAAATTCCATATATGAAAGGCAGATCAATTAACGGAGAGGCCCTGGATGAAATTTTGGATGTTGTTTACGCAGCCGGTAAGAATGGTACTAAGATGATGCTTCACTGTACCCGGTCAGAACGTGCCGGTTCCGTCCTGGGAGCGGCGTTATACCGCGATTTAGGATTTTCGAGGGAAGATGCGGGTGTAATGGCAAAAGAGGCAGGATTAACCAGTGAGTTTTTAACCAAGATTCATAATGAATATTTAGACGGTCTTAAATAGTTTTAAAAGGGAATAGAAAAATGACATATAGAAGCTTCATCAAATATACTCGATACTTAAGCGTTATAAGTATGGCCTTTCTTATTATTATAAACTGCGCCAGTGCACAAAATATATCGCTTATAACCGAGGGTAGCCAAACACCGTTCGGAAATTTGGATAAAACACCAATGCTTGGAAATGTAGTTTATAGCAGGCAGCCGGATGAAAATACTATTCCAATGCTCAAAGATAAAGGATTTGATCTGGTTTTGAGTGTACGTTTCGATGATGAGCCTGTCGGGTTTAATGCACGTGAAATAATTGAGCAAAACGGAATGTCATTTGTACAAATTTCTTATTTCAAGGGCAGTATAAAGGACCGACCGCGCCAGGTCGATGATCAAGCAGTAGAACAAATTAAACAGGTTCTGGAAAGTAGTCTGGCTAAGGGCGACAAGATATTGATGCACTGTCAATCCGGCCAACGCGCGGCGGCGGCGCTAGGTTCAATTTTATATCGCGACTACGGTTTTTCTAAAGAGGAAGCCAGAAAATATGCGGAAAAAGCTGGGTTGACCAGTAAAAATACAGGTGCAGTTTATGATCGATATATTGATGATATAAAGCGTTAAAATATAATCTGGGATTAAATTATGTGTAATGTTTTTCGCAGCCTTAAAATCATACTATTATCTGTTTTTATATCATCCTGCACACAATCAACAACTTTATCTAACGTGGATCGCCTTGAGGAACGCCAGCAAGCACCTTTTGGAAATTTGGAAATTACGCCCTATTTGGGAAATGTTGTTTATGCCGCGCAGCCAGATGAAGAGACGGCCAGAATGTTTAAGGAACAAGGATTCGATTTGGTGATTAATCTTCGCGAGTTAAACGAAGATTTAGGTTTTGACGAAAAAAAAATTGTTGAAGAACTAGGCATTACATATATGCAAATCCCTTATCTTGAAGAACCTGACCTTAGTGCTGACTTCAGTAATGATGCCCTTAGTAAAGTGAAAACGGCAATAGATGAGGCAACGGATAAAGGCGAGAAAATACTCTTACATTGTAGCCATGGTCAGCGGGCAGGGTCATCTTTAGGGATGATCTTATATCGGGATTATGGATATTCGAAGGAAGATGCCTTTAAATATGCCACAGCTGCGGGAATGAACTCAGAATGGGCGGTGCCAAAATATCATAAATTTATTGATAACTCGTTGGTCAGGGTGAAATCGTTTGGCGGTATTAATAATATAGTTAAGTATAAGAATTTTTATATTGCCAGCCAACCAAGTGCTGATGCCATCAATATGATGAAAGAAAGGGGTATTTCAACCGTTATTACTAATCGTGCGCAAAAAGAAAATGGTGGATTTGAAGAACAAAAGGTTGTTGAAGCCGCCGGTTTAAAATTTCATCGTGCTCGCATTTACAATGACCGTTACAGCGACATTAATGACGGAAAGTTGAATATCGAAGAACTGAAGAAAGCTCTGGATATAATTTCAACAACGACGGATGGCGACGTTTTCGTTCATTGTGGCTCGGGGGATAGAGCATCAATGATCCTGGCGACACATTTGTTTGATGTGGATAAAAATTCACCTAATGAAGCATTAAGTAAGGCCCGTCTGGCAGGCCTAAAGAATCCCGGCATAACCGAACAGCTTGAAATTTATATGGGCGTCAAGAAAACTCAATAAGGAGTTATTCGAATTCAGCTTCTCTTTTTTCTTTAAATGCAGCAACGCCTTCCTTGAAATTTTTTGATTGGCCCGCTATTTGCTGCGCTTCTGCTTCGGCTTCCAACTGGTCATTGAATGTATTTTCGTGTGAAGCATTGAGTAGTTTTCTAATTTGCAATAATGCGAATGTTGGTTTTTTAGCTAGTTTTACCGCTAGTTTCATTGCTTCTTCCATCAAATTACCATCATCGACAGATTTGTAAATTAATCCTATCGACACAGCGTCTTTTGCAGTAATATTTTCACCGAGCATCATCATTTTATTGGCCCTTGCCCTTCCGATAAACCGAGGTAGAAAAAACGTGCTGCCGGCGTCCGGCACCAGCCCGATATTAATGAATGCTTGCACAAAGTTTGCTGATTTTGCTGCAATAGCAAAATCACAGCTCAGCATTAAACCCATACCCGCGCCCGCAGCGTAACCGTTAACGGCGGCTATCGTCGGCATTGGAAGATCCGTTATTCCTTCTACCATCGGGATAAAATTATCCCTAAGACTTTTGCCTAAATCAAGATCAGTGCCAATGGGAAGGTCCTTTAAGTCGGCGCCAACGCAAAAACCATTTCCTTGGCCGGTTATTATTAATGCTCTTATTTCGTTTACTGAGTTGAGCTGCTCCAAGACCTTTTGTAGATCAGCAAAAAAATCGGTATTGAGGGCGTTTAAGCTGCTTTCGCGCGTAAACGACAGAACGGCGATATCTTTATTATATCTCAATTTCATAGTGCTTAAGGTTAGGTCAGGCAGCATAATTACTCCTATGAATGAATTCTAATAATCACTCAAACAAAAAAAAGTGTCAATCTATCAGATAGAATGACACTCGAATAAAAATATAGCCAGTATAATTATGCGCTCGCTGTTGTGGTAACCACTTGATCCAATTGTAATTCACTTTGAACCATGTTTCTTCCGTTACATTTCGACAGATATAAAGCTGAATCAGATTTTTGTATTAGATCTTCTCTGGAAGAATGCTTGTTCATATTTGCCACACCGAATGACATCGTAATTCGACCAAAATGGGCACCTGTATTCTTATTTTTAATGGTGCGCTGCGATAATGCCTTACGAATTTGTTCTGCCAGTTTAACACCGTCCTCCAATTTCGCCTTTGGTAGAAGAATAGCAAATTCTTCGCCGCCGTAACGTGCGGCAGAGCCTTTTAGCCCTAATTCTTTCTTGATAATGTGGGCAACAACTTTTAACACCTGATCACCGACTTGATGACCATAGTTATCATTGAATTTTTTGAAAAAGTCTATGTCGCAAAGAATTAAACAAAAATCATCGCCACGCTTATAAAAATTGTCCAAATATTCGGTCATTTTTTCTTCAAAATATTTGCGGTTACCAATATTTGTCAATGCGTCGGTTCGGCTTTCGATCCGTGAATTTTCTAAATTAGTCTGTAGACTTTGAATTTTTGTGGTTGATTCTTCTAATTTGCCTTCCAATTTTTCACTTTGGTCTTTAATTTTATTAGTATCGGCAACGATTACCTGAATGATATCTTTAAGCTCGTTTGATCCTTCGAAATCAGATAATTTACCCATTTGATCCAAAAGAGTTCTCGTATGAACGCTTGTATCCTCACCAGCCTCTTTCAATACCGAAACAATTTTTGCCAGTTCTTTTTGGAAAGTAGCACCGGTTTCAACTATTGTTTTTAATTCTTTTTCGGTTGAAAAAAACTTTTCGTATAATTTTTCGTTAAGCTCTTCATTAAATGGCATTTTTTTTGCAATCATGCTATCAATAACCTTTGTCAGGTTTAAGTCTGATTGAGCAGCATGCGTATACCATAAATGATAATTTTGCGGGGTCGGGACAACTTCATATTCAGTCATTAAGTTCAACGTCATGCCGGAATTATTCCATATGAAATCTTTGTCATTATCGGAAAGAAATTTGGCCATTTATTTTGCTTCTCTTTTTCTTAATCTAATATCTATATCTTTCTTAAAGTCGCCCCAATTTTTATACAGTGCATTATAGAAACAATTAAACACATCTTCGTTAGCTCGTACGGTGTATTTTTAAAAATTGTTTAAATTAAGACAAAATAGAATAATATATATATATCAACAAGTTATTAACAAGAAATTAAATTAAATTTTATGGTTTTGTTAAACATGTTTAACAGGCCAAATAAAAAAATTATTTTTAACTTATCTCATTAAGAAATTTGGAACATGGTCGCCCATGCCGACAACTTTTTCCCTTGGTTTATTTTTATTTTCTTTTTTCTGTTCTGCCTTATCCTTTGTTTCTTTTTGAGTAATCCCCTCAGTTTTATTCTGCGTGGTTTTGCTTTTACGCTTATTATCAACCGGCTTTGAATTTTCCCCTAATACATCGTCCGGGAGTTTATAAATTGGAATATCTTTATCTAAAAATTTTAATAATCCGTCAAGATATTTTTTGTTAAATTGTGTGCTTAGGGTAAACGAGGTTCCTTTTTTTCCAGCGCGTCCCGTGCGCCCAATTCTATGGATATAATCTTCTGGATTTGAGGGTACGTCAAAGTTAAATACATGACCGACATCTGGAATATCAAGCCCCCGTGCCGCAACATCACTTGCTACGAGTATTTTAATTTTCCCATTTTTAAAATCATTTAGTACTTCCATGCGTGTGCTTTGATGAAGATCGCCGTGGAGTTCTGCCGCATTAAATTTATGGGCGTTTAGCGATTTATTAACAATTTTGACTTCTTTTTTGCGATTACAAAAAATGATAGCATTATTAATATCTTGAGTTTTTATTAAATGCCTAAGAACATGCCGTTTATCCTTATCGCTGCCCCTAAATTTAACCAAGTGCTGATCAATTGTGACGGCTGTCGCCGTCGGGGCGGAGACCTCGAATTCTTTTGGATCTTTTAGGAACGTATCTGTAAGCCGTTTTACCTCCGGCGGCATCGTAGCGGAGAAAAAGAGTGACTGGATTTTTTTCGTCAGCATTTTGCAGATTTTTTCAATATCAGGAATAAAACCCATGTCGAGCATCCGGTCGGCTTCATCAACGACCAGTATTTCAACGCCGTTCAGCATAACATTGCCGCGTTCCATATGATCAAGCAGACGCCCGGGTGTTGCGATCAGTACATCGACCCCTTTATCTAGTTTCTTGACCTGCCCCGCAAAATCAGTGCCGCCAATAAGCAGCGCACAGGACAGTTTTGAATTCTTACCGTATTTATCGAAACTTTCAGCTACTTGGGCGGCAAGTTCCCGCGTTGGCTCAAGGATCAATGAGCGCGGCATGCGGGCCCTTGAGCGGCCTTGCGAAAGAATATCGATCATCGGCAATGTAAAACCGGCCGTTTTACCTGTGCCGGTCTGTGCAATCCCTAATATATCGCGTCCTTGAAGAACACTGGGGATTGCTTTTTTTTGAATGGGGGTTGGCTCAGTATATCCCGCATCTTTAATGGCGGAAAGTAGCTCGTCACTGAGGCCCAGATAATCAAAACTCATATGTTGGTCGATATCCTTATTGTTTCATTTTTTCTCTTGCCGCGGACAATAGGCCTTAAAGCGCAAAAGTCAATCAAACTCTCAATTACTTCAGATATTCATTCAGGAACTCAAGATATTTGTTTGATGCTTTAATGCGGTTGTTTCGTTTGGTAAAACCATGCCCTTCATCGTCGAAAATAAAATAGTCAGGTAGGTGCCTCTGGAACGGAACCATTATTTTTTAAATACGACATTGCCCCCTAAAATTGTCATAAGTATCTCCGTATCCATTATCTTGTCATCAGCAACTGTGAGCAAGTCCTGCGACAGGATGGCGATATCGGCAAGCTTTCCAACCTTGATGGATCCTTTTATGTCTTCTTCAAACGCCGCAATCGCGTTGCCCATTGTATATGAATAAAGTGCCACTTCGCGGGAATAAACCTCATCCGGTTGGAATTTTGATCCGTCCGGTAAAATGCGGGTCACCGAACAGGCAAAGCTACCGATCGGGTCAATTTCATCCACGGGTGGGTCCGTGCCATTTGTTGGCACCAGTCCCGCTTCATAAAGCGTGTTAAAGATATATCCGCGCTCTAACGTACGGTCTTTACCGAGCCGCTCTTCAACCCACGGGCCGTCAGAACAGGCAAAAATACCCTGAACAGCGGGGATCACACCGAGATCAACAAAGCGCGGAATATCATCTGGCGCGATCACCTGTGCATGTTCAATGCGCCAACGAAGGTCCGTTTTATCCGGGTTTTTTGCCATTTCAGCGCCGTAAATATTTAATAGCTCCGTTGTCGCTCTGTCACCAATCCCTTGAATGGCGAGCTGGTAATTATGTTTTATAGCAAGGCGTGCTGAATATTCGATTTCTTCAATTGGCACCACATTAAGGCCATGACTGGTCGGCATATCATTATATGGTTCATGCAACCATCCACCGTGGGTACCAAGCGCACCATCAAGTACCTTTTCACCGATTGCACGAACGGTCAGAAAGTTATTGCCGTAACCTACGATGCGATACGCGTCCAGTTTCCCGTCCATGTCTGCCGCCTGTTCTTCGAACGCCATCCATAACCGAACCGGTATGCTGCCTTCATCGGCCATGCGCTTTAAGAGATCGACTTCATAAAAATTAGTGCCTAGATCCTGAAATGATGTAATACCGTATTTAAGGCTTTCTTCACCGGCCGTTATAATGGCGCGGCGCAGTTCTGCTTCGATTTGCTCCGGTGTGCGTAGTGCTTCGTAAGCGGCGAAAGACGCTCTTACCGCATCCTGTGCTGCTTCACGGAGCATGCCGGTGGCTGTGCCATCTTCGCGGCGGACGATTTCGCCACCTTCCGGCGGAACCGTATCATCGGTAATCCCTGCCACGTCAAGGGCGGTCTGATTAACAAATACACCGTGGCCAGACGTATGAATAAGCATAACCGGGTTATCGGGGCTTGCGGCGGTTAAGCTATCATGAACGGGGATGCCATCGACCAAAATATCTTCCTTGGTTTCCCATTTGTCCTGATGCCATCCGCGACCGACGATCCACTCACCGGGCCGCGCGCCTTCTGCGGCCCGGGCTACTTTTTGCACAATCGCATCAAAACTGGTGTCGTATCGTAGTTCAAGCCGGTAAAAGCTGTCGCCGTAACTGGTATAATGGCCGTGCCCTTCAATAAAACCGGGTATCGCCGTATTGCCCTCTAAGTCAATGACTTCGGTACTCTCGCCAATATAAGCGGCAATGTTTGCTGAAGAACCTACGGCGATGATTTTATCACCTGAAATGGCGACGGCTTGCGCAGTTGGCCGATCTTTCTCGACCGTAACCACGTTGCCGTTTGTCAGCACCAGATCTGCGATTTCATTTTGTGGCGCGCGCGGTGCTGATTGCTCGCCGCATGATATTAACAAAAGGCTGCTTATTAAGATTAAAATAAATTTCATAATTTTCCCCTTAGTAGGTTGGCCGACTATTTGTTTATAGTTTAGCCTCTAAATATCAAGTTCTGCAACTTTTGACGCGTTTTCCTGAATAAACTGAAACCTTAATTCAGCTTTTTTGCCCATCAACTGATCGACTTTTTCTGCTGTCTCTAACCGTGTTCCTTCTTCAATGACGACGCGAAGTAAAGTTCTTTTTCCGCGCAACATGGTTGTTTCTTTTAATTGTGACGCTGGCATTTCACCAAGCCCTTTAAATCGGCTTATTTCAATTTTGCCGCGACTGTTAAATTTGGTTTCCAACAATTCGTCTTTATGCTCGTCGTCCCGGGCATAAAAAACTGTGCCGCCTTGGGCAATGCGGTATAATGGCGGCTGAGCAATGTATAAATGATTACCTTTAATAAGTTCCGGCATTTCCTGATAAAACAGGGTGATCAACAGTGTCGCGATATGGGCACCATCAACATCCGCATCGGTCATGATAATCACACGTTCGTATCTTAAATCTCCTTCTTTATACTTATCGCCGTACCCACATCCAAGTGCTTGATTAATATCGGAAATTTCCTGATTGCCTTGGATTTTATCTCTGGTTGCGCTGGCGACATTCAGGATTTTGCCTCGGATCGGAAGGATCGCCTGAGTTTTTCTGTCGCGCGCCTGCTTGGCTGAACCGCCCGCACTATCCCCTTCAACGATATATATCTCCGTTCCTTGCGGGTCCGCGTTACTACAATCGGCGAGCTTGCCGGGAAGGCGTAATTTGCGCTTACTTGTTGCGGTAACACGTTTAACTTCTTTTTCGGCGCGCCGGCGAAGGCGTTCTTCCATGCGCTCAAGTGACCAGCCCAGTAAATCATTAGCCATAGCGGGCGATCCGCTTAACCAATGGTCAAAATGGTCACGTAACGCGTTTTCAGTAAGGCGTAAGGCTTCCGGGTTGGTAAGCTTGTCTTTTGTCTGGCCCTGAAACTGCGGGTTTTTAATAAATAACGATATCAGCACACAAGCACCGTTAAAAATATCATCACCGGTAATCCCGGATGCTTTTTTATTGCCGACCAGCTCACCGTAAGCCTTTATCCCTTTCAGAAGTGCACCGCGTACACCACTTTCATGAGTGCCGCCCTGCGGCGTCGGTACGGTATTTGTGTAGGAACTAATGCTACCGTCACCATATTCCGGCCAGGCTATCGCCCATTCCAGCTGCCCCGCTTCTTCTGCAAGCGGTACCTTGCCGTGAAAATTTTCCGTCGTGACCAAACCTCTTTTTTCTGTAAGCAACTTAAGATAATCATTTAACCCGCCGGGGAAATGAAGGATTTCCTTTTCTGGAATTTCATCTTTTTCATTTAGCAGCGAGGGATGGCACTGCCAGCGAATTTCTATCCCTTTAAAAAGATATGCTTTGGAGCGGGCAAGTTTATAAAGAATGGCAGGTTTAAATTTAATATTTCCCTGCCCAAAAATTTCGTGGTCCGGTAAAAACGTAACCTTGGTGCCGCGCCGATTATTTGTGGGGCCAAGGCTGGTAATTTTATTTTGCGCGATCCCGCGGGCAAATGATTGCGTCCAAACTTCTTTGTCGCGCGCAACTTCCACGTCGGTCCATTCGGAAAGCGCATTGACCACCGATATTCCTACACCGTGAAGACCGCCGGATGTTTCATATATTTTGCTATTAAATTTTCCTCCTGAATGAAGCGTGGTGAAAATCACTTCAAGTGCTGATTTATCTTTATGTTTCGGGTGCGGGTCAACCGGAATCCCGCGACCATTATCGGTAATGGTGATCGACCCGTCTTCATTTAAAACTAATTCAATGCGGCTTGCGTACCCTGCCACGGCCTCGTCCATGGAATTATCAAGAACTTCTGAAACCAAATGATGCAACGCCCGTTCATCAGTGCCCCCCACATACATTCCGGGGCGCAGGCGAACCGGTTCGAGCCCTTCCAATACTTCAATATCTTTTGCGGAATAATCGGCTGAACCAGCCGTCGCTTCAAACAGGTCTGTCATGTTTTATTTTGGTCTCTTTAAATGTCTTTAATTCTATTTCGTTACACTATAGAGTATGATAAGAAATCTCAACAGCGAGATATTGATTTATGTTCTTTTTATGTTTCTGGACTAATAAAAGACAAAACTTGGATTTAATTTTCCGCAAATGAACAGCCTTTCTTCCAATATAACCCCACTTCATAAGCCTGTATTCAGGTATATTCTCATGTCTTTTTACTATCTTATTGTTGGATTTTGCACGGTGGGTATCTGGCTTAAATGGGACGCAATAAATTCTCCTGATCTGCGGGAACAGTATACGTCTCATATTTATGAGGAAGGCTTCGAAGCTGTTGCAGTAACAGTGCCGTTTCCGGTGATTGATGAAAGTAATGATTTTTTAAAAAGGCTTGCGCGCCGCACGCCCCCAGTACCGGCACCGGAAATCATTATCAAACCCGAACGCAACGATCAAGCCAGCGAAGCATGGCAGAAATATGCCGCCGCCGGGGTGAGTGTTCCTGAAAATAATGCGAAAGTTATTCTGGTTATTGATGATCTTGGTATCGTTAAAGGTATCAGCAAACAAATGATTGATATGGACGTGCCGCTAACCTTATCGTTTCTGCCTTATGCAAGCGGGATAAGCGCACAGGTCAATGACGCCTATGCCAAAGGTCATGACATTCTGGTTCACGTGCCGATGGAACCAAAGGGCAGGGCTGATCCGGGTCCTCATGCCCTTCTATCCGGCACCACCGCGCGAGTGCAAATGACATCAATTGATTATAATTTGGGGCAATTTTCAAACTATATAGGTATAAATAATCATATGGGCAGTACCTTTACCGAGGACGCTGAAGCGGTGGATCGGCTTCTGAACGTCGTTAAGGATAAAGGATTGATGGTCCTGGACAGCAAAACCACCAGTAAAAGCCTGCTTGAAGAAATGGCCTATAAAAAAAATATTCCCGTGACCAACCGCGATGTGTTTTTGGATAATGTGCGCGATGTGGATTATATCATGGGGCAACTTGCGAAACTGGAGCGGATCGCAAAACGTGATGGCACCGCCCTGGCCATCGGCCACCCGTACGCACAAACCGTGACGGCATTGAAAAAATGGATACCGACGCTCAAAGCCAAGGGCATTACCATTGTGCCCATATCCCAAATCATAAAAGAAAAATATTCTGACACGCTGCTCGCCGCGAAGTGAAACTTCATTCTTGATCCTTGAACGTCGATTGCTTTTGCGATTATTATAGCCACATGGTAATTCTCGCTAACACCTCTAAAAATAAGGAAACTGATTATGAAACATTTGCTAATTTTTCTGTTAGTAGCTGTCGCCTTCGGGATGCCCGCGACTGCTCAGAACAAGCAACCTCGACACTTGCTTGACGGATCCAGTGCCAATTACTATTACCAAACGGGAAGGGCGATCCACATTGAATTTTATGATGGCAAGTTGAAATATAACTGGATCGCAGGCCCATCGGAAGGCAACGGCAGTGAAGATATTCCCTATCAGTCCCGTAAAATCGGCGACGGTGTCTATGTGGTCAACTGGGTCGAAGACGCGCATCCGGATTTTATAACCATAATTTTCAACTTCAAAACCAATGTCATGTATTCATCGGGTATTCTTCGCTTCGCAACAGCGGATCAAATGGTTGTTTTTGATGGCGGCATTCTTGAAGATGTTAATTTGGTCACAAAAGAATGAAACTATAATACAATACCCTTCGCCAATAATATATTTGCGTTTTTACAGATGACGCAAAATGGCCGCAGTAAACGCCTTGGTCAATGGCCCGGATTTGTGTGAGGACATCACTTTTATTTTTGAATGTCTTGATTGTTCATTAATAGCCGTCTCCGGAAAATAAAAAGCCCAAAAGCGACAACCAGTGACGCAATTGCCCAATAAATATATCTGTCGTGGATTAATAGACTCATTTCGATGCCGGGCCGCCAATCAATCGTCATTGACCATAAAGCCCCGGTAAAGATAATCGAAATATAATATGAGCCATTTATTAGTTTTAAGATCATAGGATTACATTAGCGCATAGATCGTTAACAAAATACTTATTAGGAAATTGTGCCAAATCAAACTGCGGGTGTCCGCTTTAGGTGGTGATCTCAATCGGTCGCTGCAACACATGCTTCAAAACGTATGATCTTCACCTTTAATGAAAGCCATCATCAATAATCTCAACTGTGGTTAAAACACTACTATAGGGGAAGATGCGGACTTTTCAGACAGCTTCGCCCAAAGCAGGAGCACAAATATATTATAGGCGGAGGCTATTGCGTTGTGTACGGGACTGATAAGGCTTAATATATATGTATATATTGATATGTGTTATTAAATAGAACCAGAGGAATTGACTTTAATGCTAAGTTTTTCAGATATTGTGGACGCACGAGAAAAGTTATCTCCTTACCTAACAGATACACCAGTTCGAAATTACAAGAGCCTTGATGATGAAATCGGCGAAGGTGTACGTGCTTTCGTTAAACATGAAAATCACTTGCCGACAAACTCATTTAAATACCGTAATGGTCTTTCAGCCGTAATAGCCTTGTCAAAAGAGCAAAAGCAAAGAGGCGTTATTGCTACGACTCTGGGAAATCATGGACAAGGTGTCGCCATTGCCTCGACCATGTTGGGGATCAAATCAAAAATTTATGTTCCCCTCAATAACAATCCAGAAAAAAACGAAGCAATTCGTAACTTTGGTGGAATGTTGGTCGAGGCCGGGGAAGATTATAGCGAAACCATCAGAATTGCTGAAGCGGAGGCGCTTGAAAACAATCTAGTAATGATCCACTCGTTTACCAATCAGACGGTTTGTGCCGGAGCCGGAACATTGAGTCTCGAAATGTTAAAACAAATCCCCGATCTTGATGCCTTGGTGCTTTCTGTTGGAGGAGGGTCTCATGCAGTTGGAGCCATAATTGTAGCGAGAAAGCTTAATCCAAAAATTAGGATCTACGGTGTCCAAGCAGAGCAAGCGCCGGCTGTTCACGATTCATGGCATGCAGGACGAGTTCTTAAAAGTAAAAAAAATCATACTTTTGCCGATGGTATTCGAGTGACGGCTCCCGCCGGGTTTGGTTTTGAAGTATTAAGAGAAGGCTTGACAGATTTTATTACTGTTAGCGAGTTTGAAATTGCAAATGCTTTAAGGATGTACATACGTAATACTCACAATTTATGTGAAGGAGCGGCAGCAGCAGGTTTAGCCGGACTTTTGAAACTTCGCAAGACACTGGCTGGAAAAAAAGTAGGTCTCGTTTTGACCGGGAGTAACATTGACCAAAAAACCCTTCTTTCAGTATTGAATGAAAAGAACACTTAAATGTTGAATTTTTTAATTTAGTCGCCATTGACCGTCAAAAGGAATTAGTCGTGATGTTGGAAGCGGAAATGGGGCGAGCCTTAAGACCTCACAACGCCTAGCATCAGCTTAACCTTATATTATTGATCAAGGATCACGTCAAATCCACCATATATCATACGGTCACTGTCAAATGGTATGGGATCATTTTCCATTTCAGCATGCATGTCCTCGACTATTTTCTTATGAACTTTATCGCGTGCAGCCTTATCCGGCCAGGTAACCCATGAAAAAACCACGGCCTCATCCGGTTCACGCATTACGGCCGTATGCATTGAATTAAGTTTCCCTTCCGGAACATCATTACCCCAACATTCATAAACCGATAATGCTCCGTGCCTTTTATAAATCCTGGCTATTTTTTCAGAGAAAGAGAGGTAAGAATCTTTGTTGGCTGTGGGGATCGGTAGTAAAAACCCGACTACATATGTCATATTATGCTCCTCTATTTTTTATCAAAGAACAATCACACGATAATCCCTATATTAATGACCGTCAACTCGTCGGATAATTTGGCCCGGCCGGGCACCCGTGGCTTTTTCTCTATTCCAAACCAATTCACCATTAACCCAAACCGCGTCTATTCCCGTTGAATATTGAAGCGAATTCTCGAATGTTGCATGATCTTGAATATTATCCGGATCAAAAAGCACAAGATCAGCTGCAAAGCCTATCTTAATAATTCCTCTATTACTGATCCCTAAATTTTTAGCGGGAAGACTGGTCATTTTTCTAATTGCTTCGCTTAATGAAAGAATGCCCTTGTCGCGGACGTAACGAGCAAGAACACGGGCGAATGTACCTTGTCCCCTTGGGTGGCTGTCATCTATGCCGCCGTCGGTTGTTATCGCCGTGAAAGGCCATTTCATGAAGGTTTCTATGTCCTGTTCGCCAATATTTCGGCCGATGACACGTTCTTCTATGCCTTCTTTTTGCGCTCGCAGTAATAAATTCATCAAAAGATCAACGGGATCTACATTTTGCTCGATCGCTAACTGTTCTAAAGTTTTGCCAATATAAGATGGCTCACCCTCATAATCGGTAATGGTAACCGATGACGGTGATGCGATCGAAGTAAGGGCATATTGCGCGGCGGCTCGGTCCGTATAATCCCGCGCTGGCATCAAAATCGCCATCGGCGCTTTCCATCCGTCATAAGGATAAATATCGGCGGTTATATCAAGGCCCGCTGCACGGGCACCATTTAACTTTTTAAGAACGTCTGATGAGCCGCCAAATAATTCATACATAGCCAGTTTTATGTGGCTTATATTCGCCGGTATATTCGCTTCTCTGGCAATTGTTAAGACTTCTTCGATTGCTTCATTTACCTTAACGTCTTCACTTCTGATGTGGCTGGTATATTTACCGCCGAATTTTGCTGCAACCTTTGCCAATGCAATGACTTCTTCGGTGGTTGAATATAATGACGGCTCATATTCAAGTCCGGTAGAGAGGCCAAGCGCGCCGGATTTAAGATCACGTTCCAACATTGCAATCATTTGGTCCAATTGATCATCGGATGCGGCCCTTCTAAAGTCTTCCCCCATGACAATTTCACGGTAGGTATCATGGGGCGCAAAATAAGCCAGATTAAGTGCAGCCGGATTTTTCTCAAATATCGCCATGCTGTGTTCGATGGAAACAAACGGCTCACCAAATGTCGATGCGCCGCCGTCAAGCCCGCTGACAATAGTTGTTATCCCTTGCCCGAGCGCGCTGGCGGGCGCGGGCTTGGCCATCAGCTTCGTATCATGGTGACTATGCGGGTCAATAAACCCGGGTGCGAGCGCTAAACCATTCGCGTTCCATATTGTTTCACCTTCGCGGGCATCAATTACACCGATCTGGGCGATAAAACAGTCCTCTATTCTCACATCTGCCGGATAACTCCCGCCACCTGTTCCGTCGTAAATGACGGCGTTCTTAATCAGAGTAGATAATACCCCTGATTTCACTTCTTTGACTTCGTCGCTAGCGCAAGAACAAAGAAACATAAACGCAGCACAAAATGTTAAATGACGAAGATAGATGTTAGACATTTTATTTCCTAGCTAGCGGAGCCGTTGGCATTGTGGGTTGAAAGTTTTGGTAAGTAATCGGGCGAGCATATTGCATTTCAATTTTATAGTAAACACCAACGCTCAATTGTCTAAACCCTTTATTGTTAGAGTTCGCTCGGCTACGGAAACTGCCATTCTATACAAAAGGTCGCTTTTGGCATCTAAAGCGCAATCTCAATGACCACTATAAGCAGTCGTTCATTATGGATATAAATTTCGGTAATTGTGGAATTTTTTGAGTGGGCCCAATCGGCTCTAATCAGACAATTATCATCTTTAACAGCAGGATTAACCCGTTTCACCATCTTTTAAATGACGACTGAGGACCCAGCAATATCCGTCAGGGTCAAGGATATAGCTTTCGCGAAGCCCGTGTGGTTTGTTGCGGCTTTCAAATAAAACTTTATACCCGTTTTCAATCGCTTCCGCTTCGGCCTGGTCCGGGTCTTGATTATAAAGGCGTAGTTCAACACCGCGCCCGCGACCGTCCTGGCCTTCCACAAGTCCCAAAAGGGGGTTGCTATGATAGGTTCCGTCGAAATGAAGCATCCAGACATCTTCGCCGTGACGCATAATCGCGAAATTGTCGTCCGCATACATGGCGTCGGCTTTCAGGACTTTTTTCGAAAATTCTACCGCAGCGGCGACATCCGTAACAAGTAGACTAATACCCACGCCGGAAAGGGACTGACCAAATTTTGCCGGGTTCGGCGCACCGCCGTCTTCTCCCATCATTGCGTTTTGCGGCATCGGTGCAGCATTTACTTCTTCGCTTATTTTACCGCCGGGAAGCACCATTGCTGTGCTGACACCCGCCAAAGTAATACCTGTTTTGTTCATAAATTTGCGTCTTGAATATGTGTCCATCATTTTTTTCCCATAAGATATGCGGAGTGTATAGATTATGGCACTACTAGTCCAGAACATGATATCGTACTTTAAAAGTAACCTCGGGGACACTCTTCAATATCAAACTTGTTTTAAAATAAGTGTGTAAATGATATGTAATAATTTATATATAATTGGCTTTAACGTGCAACAAAAATCATTCATAAATAATAATATTTAGGAAACATATAAAATCATGAAAATCGGATATATTGGTTTAGGAAAAATGGGTATGGGAATGGTCAAACTTCTGCTTGAAAAAGGGCACGAAGTCGTCGCCACAGACCCAAACGAAGAGACACGTAAAGAAGCCGAAGCAGCAGGCGCAGAAACCGTCATAAACCTTAGTGAATTTAAGGAAAAACTTCCCGGTGAAAAATTTATTTGGATTATGGTGCCACATCAAATCGTTGATACGGTTCTTAAGGACCTTAGTGACGTATTAACCGTAGGCGACGTTATAATGGACGGCGGCAATTCAAATTATAATGATACGGTTAGAAGAGGGGCGGAGCTTAAAGAAAAGGGACTTGTCTTCATGGATGTTGGCACCAGCGGAGGACCAAGCGGCGCGCGAAACGGCGCCTGTATGATGATCGGCGGCTCGCGAGATAAATTTGAAAAATATGAACGGCTTTTTAAAGACCTAAGCGTTAAGGACGGGTATGGGTATATGGGCAAAACCGGGGCAGGGCATTATGTAAAAATGATCCATAACGGCATTGAATACGGAATGATGCAGGCAATTGGCGAAGGCTTTGAAATCCTAAAATCCAGCCTGTTTAATTTGGACCTTAAGGATGTTACAAAAATTTATAATAACGGAAGCGTTATTCAGTCCCGCCTGATCGGATGGCTTCAAAAAGCCTATGAAGAAGAAGGTGAAGACTTAAACGCCATCTCCGGCGAAGTATCCCATAGCGGTGAGGGTCAGTGGACTGTTGAAGAAGCAAAAAATTGCCGCGTTGATGACAACACCACCAAACAAATATCTGTTCCGATTATTGAAGGGTCGTTGCAATTCAGGATCGATTCAACCGGAAATCCAAGCTATACGGGTCAGGTGGTTTCTGCACTGCGCAATCAGTTCGGCGGCCATCTTGTAAAGAAGAATGACTAAATTTTGATTTTTAAAAGGAAAATATAATCTTATCCCGTTCTATTGAACGTTTTTATCCTGATCGGCGAAATGAACGGCTTCTTCTGCGGCGCGGACCAATGCACGGGCCTTTGCTTCGCATTCAGCATATTCTGACTGCCAGTTGCTGTCCGCAACTATACCGGCGCCCGCCTGCACATACATCGTGTTATCTTTAACAATTGCTGTGCGCAGTACAATGCAGGTATCCATGCTACCATCGGCGGAAAAATAACCGACGGCACCCGCGTAAATACCGCGTTTCTCATGTTCGAGTTCATCTATTATTTCCATAGCGCGTACTTTGGGTGCGCCACTAACGGTGCCGGCTGGAAAACCAGCAGCAAGAGCCTTTAATGCATCATAATCATCACGGATTTCGCCGCGTACATTGGACACGATATGCATGACATGAGAATAATATTCTATGGTCATTTTATTTGTGAGTTCCACTGTTCCCACTTTTGAAACTCGACCCACATCATTGCGGCCAAGATCAAGAAGCATAAGATGTTCTGCGCGTTCTTTCGGGTCAGCGAGCAATTCTTCAGCATTTTTCTTGTCTTCCGTTGCGGTGGTACCGCGCGGTCGGGTACCGGCGATTGGTCTAATCGTGACTTCTTCGTCACGCACACGGACTAAAATTTCCGGACTTGAGCCAACGATGGAAAAATCATCAAAATTTAGATAATATAAAAATGGTGACGGGTTTGTGCGCCTCAATGCCCGATAAAGCGCAAAAGGCGGCAAATCAAAAGGCATGCTGAACCGCTGTGATAAAACTACCTGAAAAATATCGCCTGCGGTAATATATTCTTGCGCTCGTTCCACCATTTTTGCAAATTTTTCTTTCGAAGTATTTGATTTCGGCTCACTTAGTATATTTAATTCTGCCCCACTTGTGCGGGCGGAGCCAAGCGGTTGATCCAGTGCCGATATGATATCATTGAGGCGTTCTTCCGCTCTAAGGTAGGCAACTTCCGCACTTATATCGTCTTGCGGACGTACTGGCGTCACAATAGTGATCAAGTCCGTAATGCTGTCAAACACCACCATAATGGTTGGGCGCATGAACATGCTATCACAAAGATTTAAAACGTCTTCGTTGGCCTCGGGCAATTTTTCCATCAGCCGAACCATATCGTACCCCATATAACCAATAAGTCCGGCGGCGGATGGCGGCATTCCTTCCGGCAGGTCAATCAGACTTTCGGTAAATAAATCTCTCAGGCTTTCCAGTGAGCCTTTTAATATCGGTTTAAAATCCTCTTCTTTAACGCCGCTGCGTGCTTTACGGGTTATTTCCGGGTTATCACCGTTACATCGCCAGATAATATCAGGCTTCAAGCCAATAAAAGTGTATCGACCACGAATGGCACCGCCTTCGACGGATTCGAGTAAGCTTGAATATGTTTCTTTTTCTACAAGCTTTAAATAGGCACTAATTGAGGTTTCAAGATCCGCGACCATGGTGGTCCAAACGACTTGTGCGCTCCCTTTATTATACAATGCCGAAAATACATTTTTGTCGGGAAGCACAGTCATCTTTCGGGCGGTCTATTTATCATTATAGCCCGTCGGGTGCTGCAATGGCGTCCAGCGTGGCTTGAACCGTTGCTTGATTGATTGTAATTGGCAAAGATTCGTACAGATAACGGGTAAATGCGCTCATCACATCTGACTGATAAGAACCATTAATACGGTCTTTAATTTGCGCAAGCTCAGTTTCATCAGTTACTTCGCCGAACATGCGCTGATTAACCCGAACAAGCACGAAGCCGTTATTGTCTGCTGCGGGGATCATTTCTATGCCGCCAATATTCTGACTAAAAATGCTTGCGTGAATATTTGCAGCAACATTATTTTCAATATTCTCGCGGTCTACTGTCACTCGATTAACAACAAGGTCTGCACCCATTCCCTGATAATCAACCAGTAGCTTTTCTGTACTTTCTTCGCTGCTATATTCATCAGTAATTCTTGTAGCGAGCTCGCTTGCAAGCGTTTCGCGGCGGCCCTGTGTCCAGTCCGCGATGACTTGTTCCCTGACATCTGTTAATTCACGTAATTTGCTATCGACTATGTTATTGACGCTCAACATATAGAATTTATTTGATATACCTTCGTATAACTCAAGTTCATCACCAATATTTTGTTCAAAAGCCTTCAAAAGAAAATCAACAATAAGCGGTAAATCGCCTGAAGCGTTTCCATCAGGCATTAATCCTTCTTCATTCACATTCTTAATCTGGATCAAATTAAGGGAAAGCACACTTGCGATTTCATTCAGTACAGCCCCTGCTGCAACTTCATCCTGCACTTTGTCTGTCAGATCATATAATTGCCTTAAGGCTTCGTCGGCTTTAAGTTCCGAAATTATCTGCTCTTTGACATCGTCAAAGCTATCCGTAGTTTCTTGGTTCACCGACGCCACTTTGAATACATAAACACCAAGCCCTGTTTCAATGGGGGACGTATATTGACCTAATTCTGTCGTAAAAATTTGATCCGCAACATCATCGCCGTAAACATCACTTATGTCGCCCAGAGTTTGCGCTTCGAAGGTATAATCCTCTGCGCTTTCACCGGTTTGATCTGTCAGCACTTCTTCAAAACTTTTACCATTTTCAAGTTCTGTGAAAGCAACATTGGCTGCTGTTTCATCATCAAACAACATCTGAATGAAGCTGCGTTCTTCTTCTTTTGTAAATTCGATAATTCTTCGCTCATAATCCTCAAGCGCTTGATCATCTGTGATTTCAACTTGATCCATGAAGTCATTAGTTGAAATTTCAAAATAGCTGATATCGCGATATTCAGGTGCCATATAATTATCCGGATTTTCGTCATACTGTTTTTGAATATCTTCTTCTGTTGGCTCGCCAGTCGTGGTCATTGAACTCGCAGGGATGGTTAAAATTTCCGCGATCCGTTCTTCGCTTGCGTATTTATTTAAGGTTGTTGTTGCGATATCCGGTGCTTTGACATTGTTTAGCACACCGTTAATGAGCTGCGTACGTACCAAGTCAGCACGCATCAAATTTTCAAATTCCTTTACGCCGCGCCCCTGTGCATTGGCAAATTGTTCAAATACCGCGCGGTTAAATGAGCCATCGGGGTTTTGAAAGGCGGAAATTTGCATAATATAGTCGCGCAGCTCCTGATCCGTTGCTCTTAATCCAAGATTTTTTGCTTCCACATCGTAAGCTTTACGCTCAACGATTCGTGTAACGACCTGATTGCCAAACCCAAACTGTACGGCAGCATCACGGGTAAAGCTTTGTCCAAATCTTTGTTGTGTTTGTTGAAAATCCGTATCAAACGCGCGGGCATAATCGGTTCGTGTGATTTTTTCATCGCCGACTTCCGCAACATCGTTTGATCCTAACGTGCTCATAGGATCACCGATGCCCCATAACGCAAAACTGGCAATCAATAATGCCAAAAGAACCCCTGCAAAAATTGAGGCAACGCCTTTTCTAAAAAATTCAAACATTAAATACGACCTGTGTTATTTTTTGATTTGTCTAAACGGTTTCATCCGTCCCAATATATTTGCGGCATAATAGTTATCTCGCCCTTTATTCGCAACAATAAAAGACGCATAAAATCAACAAACCGTATGGAAAAGCCGATTAAATTCTGCTAATCACTGAATTAACAACCAATTAAAAAGGATAAACCCTGATTATGACTACTCCTAAAGCGCTTGTTGCTGGTAACTGGAAGATGAATGGCCTTAAATCTGCGGCTACCGAAATTATGAGACTTAACGATCTTGTTAAAGAAGGGGGAGCAAGGTGCGATATTTTAATTTGTCCTGCATTTACACTCATAAGCACTTTGTGTGATATAAATTCCGAATATGTCGCGATTGGCGCACAAGATTGTCACATGAATATGAACGGCGCACATACCGGCGATATTTCGGCTGAAATGATCAAAGATTTGGGATGTGGCCACATAATCGTTGGTCATTCGGAGCGTCGCGCGGACCACGGGGAAATGAATGAAACCGTAAATGCAAAAGCAAGCGCAGCACAATCTGTAGGTCTTAAGGCAATAATCTGTGTTGGTGAAACCATTGAAGAACGTAAAGCAGGGCGGGCGCTTAATGTTGTGACATCACAGGTAAAAGCGTCCATTCCGAGTGGTGCGGTCGTGGAGAATACAATAATAGCCTATGAGCCTGTGTGGGCAATCGGTTCGGGTCTTACACCAACAGCGACTGATGTTGAGGAAGTTCATAACGCGGTCCGTGACGTGCTTCTAGAGCGATTTAGTGATCATGGTACCCAGATAAATATATTATATGGCGGTTCGGTAAAAGCATCAAATGCGCTCGAATTAATGTCAGTAAATAATGTAAATGGTGCGCTGGTTGGTGGTGCAAGCCTCAAAGCAGATGACTTTTACGGAATAATTTCTGCTTACAATGAAATTGGCTGAAATTTATACTAGCCACAGGCGTTTCTTTGCGGTAAAAGCCTCTTGTAAATAACTTAAATGTACCTATTTATACATTTATTCGGAAACTTTAATTGAAGAGTAAAATAAAATGCAAGAGGTCGTTCTTGTTATACACATTATGTTGGCATTTTCCATTATTGTAACGGTACTGTTGCAGCAATCTGAGGGCGGTGCTCTTGGTATAGGTGGTGGTCAAGGAAGTATGATGAGTGGCCGTTCGGCAGCAAACCTGCTGACAAGGCTTACCACAATTTTTGTTGGATGTTTTTTTATCACGAGCTTGGTTTTGGCTTGGATTGCAAAGCAAGATTCGGTCGGATCATCTGTTCTTGATGTTCCTGCACCCGCGGCTGTGGAAGAAACGGTACCGGTGGAACAAAACATTCCACAGGTTCCAATTTCAAATTAATTTATAGACGGCACCTCTGGTGCCGTTTATTTTATGTGAAAAGATTATTTTTTAGTTCGTATTTCTGGATTATTAGCAACCTATGACACGTTATATATTTATTACAGGTGGTGTGGTTTCCTCATTAGGGAAAGGATTACTCTCCGCAGCACTTGGCGCGTTGCTACAGTCCAGAGGATATTCCGTTAGATTAAGAAAACTTGACCCATATCTAAATGTTGATCCTGGAACGATGTCTCCATATCAACACGGCGAAGTATTTGTCACAGATGATGGGGCAGAAACTGATCTTGATTTAGGCCATTATGAACGTTTTACGGGTGTACCGGCTCGCCAAAGTGATAACGTGACCACAGGGCGCATCTATTCTGACATTATCGCAAAAGAACGTCGCGGTGACTATCTTGGTGCTACTGTACAAGTAATCCCCCATGTGACCAATGCCATTAAAGAATTCGCCACATCCGATATTGATGAGCAAACTGATTTTGTTCTTTGCGAAGTCGGCGGGACGATCGGTGATATTGAAAGCTTGCCGTTTCTTGAAGCGTTACGTCAATTGGGTAATGATTTGCGGGGCCAGTGCATATATGTTCACTTGACCTTGGTGCCGTATATAAGTGCGGCGGGTGAGCTAAAAACGAAACCAACCCAGCATTCTGTTAAGGAACTCAGGAGTATCGGAATCCAACCGGACGTTCTGGTATGCCGCTCGGAACATGAAATTCCTGACGACGAACGCCGTAAAATAGGTTTGTTTTGTAATGTCACTGAATCAGCGGTTATTCAGGCTCTTGATGCCAAAAGTATTTATGAAGTACCGCTTAATTATCATGCGGAAGGACTTGATATTGAAGTGTTGAAAGCTTTTGATATTGATCCTAAGGAATCTGAACCCGATTTAAGCCGATGGCTCGACGTTTCCGATCATCTTAATGAACCGGAAGGCGAAGTGACCATCGCCATTGTTGGTAAATATGTCCAACTGAAAGACGCTTATAAATCGCTCTCCGAAGCACTGGTTCATGGTGGCTTTGCTAATAATGTCAAAGTGAATATAGAATGGATTGATGCCAAAATATTCGAAGATGATAATGCAATGACCGAGCTGGAAAATGTCGATGGCATTTTGGTGCCTGGTGGATTCGGAGAACGAGGTGCGGAGGGTAAAATTGCTGCTGCGAAATTTGCCCGCGAAAGAAATGTGCCATATTTTGGAATCTGCTTTGGTATGCAGATGGCTTGTATTGAAGCGGCTCGTAATTTAGCAGGTATCGATACGGCGAATTCTACTGAATTTGGAAAATACGACACACCCATCGTTGGTCTTATGACCGAATGGGAGCTTGACGGGGAAATTCAAACCCGGGGCGAGGAAGATGATAAAGGCGGCACAATGCGCCTTGGTTCGTATGAAGCGCACCTTGCTGAAGGTAGTAAAATTTCCGAGATTTACGGTAATGAAATTATATTCGAGCGCCACCGTCACCGTTACGAAGTAAATATTAATTACCGTGAGAAATTAGAGGCGGCGGGTTTAAAGTTTTCCGGACTTTCTCCCGATGGAACATTACCGGAGATAGTAGAGATCACAGACCACCCTTGGTTTATCGGGGTTCAATTTCACCCGGAACTTAAATCAAAACCGTTTGATCCTCATCCTTTATTCGCGTCCTTTATTGGGGCGGCACTGAAGCAATCACGTTTGGTATAAACTAGATTAGAGAACTAAAATGACAGCTATTATTGATATCCAAGGTCGCGAAATTCTTGACAGTCGCGGCAATCCTACCGTCGAAGTTGATGTAACACTGGAAACGGGGGCTTTTGGTCGCGCTGCGGTGCCGTCTGGTGCTTCTACCGGTGCACATGAGGCAGTTGAACTACGTGATGGCGATAAGCTGCGGTATTTTGGCAAAGGCGTATTACAGGCTGTTGAGGCCGTTAACGGTGAAATTTATGATGCGCTAACAGGTCTGGACGCTGAAGAACAAATTATTCTTGATAATGTTATGCGTGACCTTGACGGTACGGAAAATAAATCCCGCCTCGGTGCCAATGCTATTTTGGGTGTTAGTCTTGCAACTGCGAAAGCAGCAGCCGATGAAGCTGCAATGCCACTTTATAGTTATTTGGGTGGGCCGAATGCCCATATTCTACCGGTGCCTATGATGAATATTATAAATGGCGGTGAACACGCTGATAACCCTATTGATATTCAAGAGTTCATGGTAATGCCGGTTTCCGCCGATAATATTCGTGATGCTATCCGTATGGGTGCTGAAATATTTCATACATTGAAAAAGAAACTATCAGATGCAGGTCATAATACCGGCGTTGGTGATGAAGGTGGTTTCGCACCAAATTTAAACGGGACTACCGAAGCACTTGATTTTATAATGCAATCAATCGAAGCTGCAGGGTACAAGCCCGGTGAAGATATCTTGCTCGCGCTTGATGCGGCGTCTTCGGAATTTTATAAAGACGGAAAATATGTTCTCGCCGGAGAAGGCAAAACATTATCAAGCGCAGAAATGGCTGAATATTACGTCAATCTTTGTAATAATTATCCTATTTTCTCAATTGAAGATGGCATGGATGAAGATGATTGGGGCGGCTGGAAAATTCACACAGACACTTTGGGTAATAAAGTGCAGCTTGTTGGCGATGATCTGTTTGTAACCAATCCGGAGCGGTTAAAAGACGGCATTGAACAAGGGGTGGCTAATTCTATATTAGTGAAAGTCAATCAAATCGGGACGTTAAGCGAAACATTTGATGCAGTAAACATGGCTCATAGAGCATCTTATTCTTCCGTAATGTCACATAGAAGTGGTGAGACAGAGGACGCTACAATCGCTGATCTTGCTGTTGCTACAAATTGTGGACAGATCAAAACAGGTTCTTTGGCGCGCTCCGATAGGTTGGCGAAATATAACCAGCTAATCCGCATAGAAGAATTACTGGGTACGGCTGCTGAGTATGCGGGTAAGAGTATTTTAAAATAACGACTTCGTTTTTATTTTGCTAAACGGACACCAAGTAACCTAACATAGTCATCTACTTACGATATTTTAATATCTTGGAAATAATATGTATTTTTCCAAGCGGTAAAATTGATAAGATATTTATGACAGAAGAAGTACACAATTTAGATAATTCGAATATCCCTCATATATTCCATATTATTCCTTCATTTGCGCATGGCGGTGTACCCATTCGTATATCTTATCTGATGAACCATTTTGGCGAAGCGGCAAGGCACACTCTATTTTCGACAAATCATATTTATACATGTGAATCCAGGCTGAATGACAATGTTTATTACCGTGTTCCGAATATCGAAAATGCCGATCAGGGAAATATATTAAGTCGTGTTTTGGGATATAGAAGAATATTAAAAAAATATAACCCGGATTTACTTCTTACCTATCATTGGGGATCAATTGAATGGGCAGTCGCAAATAGCTTTGCGCCGCTTTGTCGTCATTACCATTTGGAAAGTGGCTTTGGTCCTGATGAAGCGAACGGGACGTTGCTACGGCGAAATTTATTTAGGAAATTTGCGTTGCGAAATATTGACGGCATCATCGTTCCATCGCAAACTTTGGTAAATATTTGCAAAACAGATTGGAATATCGCTGATGAGAAAATATTATATATTCCAAACGGTGTTGACTGTAATCAATATGCCGTTCCGCCAAGGGACGGTATCATTCCCGGATTTATAAGAAGAAAAGATGAAGTTGTAATTGGCACTATGACCCCACTTCGCGGTGAAAAAAATCTTGGCCGATTGGTAACATCATTTCGTAATTTAATTTCGTCCCGCCCGGATCAGAAGTTTCGCCTTATTATCATGGGGGAGGGCAACGAAAGACCCGCACTTGAAAAATTAATCGATGATTATAGTCTTAATGACAAAATTTTTCTTCCCGGCCACATTGATGATCCGGCCCACGCTTTAGGGTGGCTGGACATATACGCCATATCATCTGACACGGAACAAATGCCCAATTCCCTTAATCAGGCAATGGCTGCTCATCTTCCAATTGTGGGGCTGGATGTAGGTGACATAAAGTTTATGATGCATGATAAAAATAAGCCTTATATTGTTAAGGCAGGAGACGATGAAGCATTTACAGAAGCGCTCATTGAGCTGTCCACTAACGAAAAACTACGTGAAGACCTGGGCCAAACCAATCAACAACACGTCAGGGAAACTTTTGACCAGTCACGAATGTTCAACGGGTATGCGGATGTCTGGGGTGTTGGCCATTCATCATGAAAATTTTAACACTAAGCTCGCTTTATCCCAATAAAACTTTCTCCGGACGTGGCTCCTTCGTAGAAAATAAAATATTAAACCTGAAAAACCATAGTGATGTTGAACATCGCGTTGTTTCACCGTTGCCACATATTCCATTAATCGGAAGGTTTATGTCTGTACAAAAGGCCTTTGAGATGGTTGGGTCTAGTGAAACAAGAAACGGCATCGAAGTTCATTATCCAAAATATTTACATATTCCCGGCCTATCCATGACTATCGGTCCACGCAATATTTTTAAGGCGTGCAAACCTATTCTTCGGCGGCTTATCGATGAAGGGTTTGATTTTGACATCATTGATGCTCATTACGTTTATCCGGATGGGGTGGCGGCATATTATCTGGCGAAAGAATTTAATAAGCCATACGCAGTAACGGCCCTTGGTACTGATATAAATATCTTGCCCAATTATAAAAAACCACGGGCTCTTATTATTGAAACCTTAAAACATGCCAGCGGAATAGCGGCGGTAAGTAAAGACTTGTGTCAAAAAATAGTTGATCTTGGTGCATCCGAAGATAATACGGTTCCAATATATAATGGCGTTGATCTTGATATGTTTGTCCCAACGGATAAGCATGTGGCCCGGGCCAAAATTGGCGCAAGTAAAAATGTATTACTCTCCATCGGTAATCTTATAAGTTTAAAAGGGTTTGATCTAATCATCAAAGCCATGGAACAGATCAGTGATACTGAATTATATATCGCAGGCAGTGGCCCGGAAGAAGCGAATTTAAGAAACCTAATTCGTGAACTGGGGCTTCAAGATCGGGTAAAGATGGTTGGTCGCCTTCCGCAACATGAACTTGCCACATATTATAATGCTGCGGATATTTTTGTTTTGGCTTCTTCACATGAAGGAATGGCCAACGTATTGCTTGAATCTTTAGCCTGCGGAACGCCAGTCATTGCCACGCCCATTGCCGGGATGGACGAAGTAATTACCTCTGATTTAGCTGGGATGATTATGGAGGATAGATCCGTTGACGCCATTGTTGTAAGCGTGAGAAAATTATTTGCCAATATGCCGGCCCGGGCCGATGTACGTGAATATGGCGAACAATTTGACTGGCAAACAACATCAAGATTGCAACTAGAGTTATTTGAAAAAATACTAAACTCAGATTAACTTTTTTACTTTCTATGGGGCAGGGATCACGTACCTACTATATATGGTGTGATCGTTAGTTAATTGACTCTAAACGATTCTTTTTTCTAAAAAAAACTTGACCCTCCGAATCGGATGTGATTCTCTCGTGAGATGACAAACGCAAAAACCATATTAGACCACCTTAAAAAGATGGCAATACCGCTATCTGCTTTGCTGGTATCTGCATATTTTGCCGCACATGGGTTTAAAAGTGTTACCACACAAAAGCGTCTTCATGAAGAAATCGCGGCTCTCGAGTTAAAGCAAAATAGTATCAAGACGGTAAGGGATGACCTAGAACTTCATGTTGGTTTGCTATCCAGTGACCACATAGATCCCGATTATCTTGATGAACTTGCGCGTAAAGAACTTGGTTTTTCCCATCCTGATGAAATCGTAATTCCGCGCGGCAAAAAATAACTTAAATGTAATATTATTTCAAAAGTCTTTTGTTTTCATGTTGTTATAGACGACTCTCAAATCAAGAAAAAAATTAACTATTTAATTTCAATTAACTGAATTTAAGTTAATTGAAATTAAATGTTGTATTTCAATAACTTTTGGTGATTATAGAGGTATGTTTTAAGGATATTTCAATATCCGTTTATAAAATTTTCCAGCATGATTTTGCTCAAAAATTTTAAGGGACTAATATCAACAATATGAGTGAGGAATATGGCTAAAAAACCTGCCCCCCGCAAGACTACAAAAAGCGGTAAACCTGCCGCACGCCGAAAAGCTGTAAAGGCGAAATCAAAATCACCAGCAGCCACCAATGAAGAACTAATCAAATATTATAAAACCATGCTTTTAATGCGCCGCTTCGAGGAAAAAGCCGGGCAGATGTATGGTATGGGTCTAATTGGTGGTTTTTGCCATCTTTATATTGGTCAGGAAGCCGTTGTGACCGGGATACAGGCAACCCTTAAAGAAGGTGATAGCATATTAACCAGTTACCGCGACCATGCACATATGTTGGCTTGTGAAATTGATCCAAAAGTTATTCTGGCTGAATTAACCGGACGCATAGATGGAATTTCTAAAGGAAAAGGCGGTTCAATGCATATGTTTAGTGTTGAGCATGGCTTCTTCGGCGGGCATGGTATTGTTGGTGCGCAGGTGCCAATCGGGGCCGGTCTGGCGTTTGCACATAAATACCGTAAGAATGACAATGTATCTGTAAGTTATTTTGGTGATGGGGCGGTGAACCAGGGTCAGGTATACGAAAGTTTTAATATGGCACGTTTATGGAATTTACCAGTTATTTTTGTTATTGAAAATAATCAATATGCGATGGGTACTTCCCTTGCGCGTGCGTCATCCGAAGTGGATTTATACCGTCGCGGTGAAAGCTTTAAGATAGACGGTGAAATGGTTGATGGAATGGATGTTCTTGCGGTGAAAGAAGCGGCAGGACGCGCTGTTGCCACCTGCCGAGCCGGAAAAGGGCCTGTTCTGCTTGAAATGAAGACTTATCGTTATCGTGGTCATTCAATGTCTGATCCTGCTAAATACCGTTCAAAAGAGGAAGTTTCAAAAATGCGCGCTGAAAGTGATCCTATCGATCAAGTGAAAAGCCGCATCTTGAACGCAAAAATTATGTCCGAAGATGAATTAAAAGCCATCGATAAGGAGATCAAAGCTACTGTATCTGAAGCTGCGGAATTTGCGCAAAATAGTCCGGAACCAGACCCAACTGAATTATATACCGACGTTTTGGTCGCAGAATAATAAAAATAAGGAATTATCGTTATGTCAGTAGAAATTCTTCTCCCTGCAATGTCACCAACTATGACAGAAGGCACCGTCTCTAAGTGGACTGTGAATGAAGGCGACAAACTATCACCCGGCGATATTATTGCCGAAATAGAAACCGATAAGGCAACCATGGAACTTGAAACCGACGAAGACGGTGTGATGGGAAAAATTTTGGTCAGTGAAGGTGCTGAGGGAATTGCCGTCGGAACTTTAATCGCGGTAATTTTGGAAGGTGGCGAAGATGCCAGTGTCCTGGAAGGCATTTCCGCCGCTGCACCTGCCGTCGTTGTTGCTGCACCTGCTATCGTAGAAGTCGAAACAGTATCCGCACCAATTGTTAGCGCACCCGTTGAAGATGATCTTCCGGAAGGCACGACCTATACCAATATGACGGTTCGTGAAGCACTTCGTGATGCGATGGCAGAAGAAATGCGTCTTGACGAAGATGTATTTGTAATGGGTGAGGAGGTTGCCGAATATGAAGGTGCTTACAAGGTGACACAAAATCTTTTAGAAGAGTTTGGTGAGGAGCGTGTCATTGATACGCCGATCACAGAACATGGCTTTGCCGGACTTGGGGTTGGTGCGGCGATGTCCGGACTTAAGCCTGTCGTTGAATTTATGACCTTTAACTTTGCCATGCAGGCCATCGACCACATTATTAACTCTGCCGCAAAGACAAACTATATGTCCGGCGGCCAGATAAGGTGTCCGATGGTATTTCGTGGCCCTAACGGTGCGGCTGCAAGGGTCGGCGCACAGCATTCGCAAAACTACGCTTCCTGGTATGCTCATGTGCCGGGTTTAATCGTAATAGCACCTTATAGCGCGGCTGACTGTAAAGGGCTTTTAAAGTCTGCTATTAAAAATCCGAACCCGGTTGTGTTTCTTGAAAATGAAATCACATACGGGCAAAGCTTCGATGTTCCTGATATAGAAGATTACACAGTGCCTATCGGTAAAGCGAACATTGTTCGCTCCGGTAACGATGTTACACTGGTAAGTTATTCGATCGGCGTTAAATTTGCACTTGAAGCAGCAGAAAAACTTGCGGTTGAAGGCATCGATGCTGAAGTGATTGATCTTCGGACCATTCGTCCGCTTGATATCGAAACGGTGATTAACTCCGTGAAGAAGACAAATCGGGTCGTATGTGTGGAAGAAGGATGGGCAACTTGTAGTGTCAGCTCGGAAATCTCCGCACAGTTAATGGAACAGGCTTTCGATTATCTGGACGCACCTGTTCTGCGCGCCACTAACGAAGATGTACCGATGCCTTACGCCGCTAATCTGGAAAAATTGGCGGTCGTAAATGACGACAGGATTGTCGCGGCGGCAAAATCAGTGTGTTATACTGGAGGAGAGCAATAATGGCTATTGAACTGCACATGCCTGCGCTTTCCCCAACCATGGAAACAGGTACGCTTGCAAAATGGTTGGTAAAAGTCGGTGACACCGTTGAAAGTGGTACTATTCTCGCTGAAATTGAAACCGATAAAGCAACAATGGAATTTGAAAGTATTGATGACGGTGTCGTTGGCAAAATTCTAATAGACGAAGGCGCGGAAGATATTCCTGTCGGACAGCTTATCGCGGTATTACTTGAAGAAGGTGAGGACTCTTCGGTCGCGGATGCGATAAAAGCTGCACCTGCTGCGGCACCGGCCGCTGAATCTGCCCCTGAACCGATCAAAGTAGTTGCTGCTCCTGCACCTGCTCCGGCACCCGCGGCCACGGTGCCAGTAAAAGCTTCGGCTCCTGTTGCTACTGGTGATCGTGTTTTTGCCTCACCGCTTGCCCGCAGAATTGCGGAACAAAGTGGATATGATATTTCCAAAATTCCGGGGTCCGGACCACATGGACGTATTATAAAACGTGATGTTGAAAGCTATACGCTTTCATCGAGCGCAGGAATAGCAACTGCAACTGCAACCGTACCGATCGATGGTGAAGCACCATATACTGAAATTAAACTAAGCAACATGCGTAAAACAATTGCCAAACGTCTAACGGAATCTAAACAAAATGTTCCGCATTTTTATCTTAGTGTGGATGTCGAGTTGGATAACCTTCTCGCGGCTCGTAAACAACTCAACAGTATGTCTGATGAGTATAAAATTTCGGTGAACGATTTTATCATCAAGGCATGCGCTGCGGGTCTTATGAAGGTACCTGCTGCCAATGTACAGTATCATGGTGATGTAATGCATCAATTCAATCGAGCCGATATTTCGGTGGCAGTTGCCATTGAGGGTGGGTTAATTACACCGGTTGTACGTGGTGCCGATCAAAAAGGGCTTCGTGCCATTTCCGATGAAACAAAAGACCTTGCGAAGCGTGCGCACGCCGGCAAATTATCACCTGAGGAATATTCAGGGGGTACTTTTTCTATCTCAAACATGGGAATGATGGGGGTTAAGCAGTTTGATGCTGTCATTAACCCGCCACAAGCTGCAATTTTGGCTGTTGGCGCGGGTGAACAGCGCCCCGTTGTTAAAAATGATGAATTAACCGTTGCAACTGTTATGACGATTACACTGTCGTGTGATCACCGGGCAATTGATGGTGCAGTTGGCGCCTCATATCTTGGCGCGGTTAAAATGTTCCTCGAACAACCATCTACAATGTTGCTTTAAGGGAGCGATCATATGAGTACTCAAAACTTTGATATTGTCGTTCTTGGCTCTGGCCCGGGTGGATATGTTGCAGCGATCCGTGCTGCGCAACTCGGTTTGAACACGGCCGTTATTGAACGGGCAGAACTTGGCGGTATTTGCCTTAACTGGGGCTGTATTCCGACCAAAGCGTTACTTCGTTCTGCGGAAGTATTTCATAATATGAAACACGCTGCCGATTATGGCCTTGTTGCTGATCAGCTTGGTTTTGATCTGGACAAAGTCGTCAAACGTAGCCGTGGTATTGCCGGACAGCTTAGTGCCGGCATTAAACACTTAATGAAAAAGAATAAAATCACCGTGATTGAAGGTAATGGTAAATTGCTATCACCGGGTAAGCTTTCCGTCGAAAAGGACGGTAAGACAACGACTGTGGAAGCGACAGACGTTATCCTTGCAACCGGTGCCCGTGCGAAAGAACTGCCGCATCTAAAAGCAGACGGTAATCTGGTATGGACATATCGCCACGCGCTGGTTCCAAATGCTATGCCGAAAAAATTACTTGTGATTGGTTCTGGTGCTATCGGCATCGAATTTGCCAGTTTTTATAATGAACTTGGTGCGGACGTCACTGTCGTTGAAATGATGGACCGTGTTATGCCCGTGGAAGACGAGGAAATATCAGCTTTTGCGGCGAAGTCTTTTAAATCCCAAGGCATTAAATTGATGATGGAAGCCAGTGTCACCAAGCTTGATAAGAAAAAATCGACAGTTGTTTGTACTGTAGAAGGTAAAGGCGGTAAGTCAGAGCAGATCGAAGTTGACCGTGTGATCATCGCGATCGGTATTGACGGTAATGTTGAAAATATTGGCCTTGAAGAAAACAAGATCAAAGTTGACCGTGGTCATGTAGTAACTGATGAATGGGGGCATACTGGTGTTAAAGGTATTCATGCGATTGGTGATTTGACGGGACCACCTTGGCTTGCCCATAAGGCCAGTCATGAAGGTGTAATTCTGGTCGAAAAAATTGCACGTGATAAAGGCAGTAAAGAAATCAAAGACCTTCATCCGATGGATAAAGGCAATATACCGGGATGCACTTATTGTCGTCCGCAGGTAGCAAGCGTTGGTATGACCGAAAAAGCAGCGATTGCGGCTGGCCATAAAGTAAATGTTGGACGCTTCCCATTCATCGGTAATGGTAAAGCCATTGCTATGGGTGAAGCGGAAGGTATGATGAAAACAGTGTTTGATGCAAAAACCGGAGAGCTGCTCGGTGCGCACATGGTAGGCGCAGAAGTAACAGAAATGATCCAGGGTTATACCGTCGCTCGCACGTTGGAGACCACCGAAACTGAACTGATGCATACGGTATTCCCACATCCAACTATGTCAGAAATGATGCATGAAGCGGTACTTGATGCGTTTGGTAAAACCTTACATATGTAATTGAGAGCAAAATGAGTGAAGCAAAAAAGATATCTGAACTAAAACGTAAGCCAGATTGGATACGCGTTAAAGCTCCTGTTTCTAAAGGGTACCATGAAACACGTAAATTAATGCGTGGTTTAAAACTTAATACAGTTTGTGAAGAGGCCGCCTGCCCGAATATTGGCGAATGCTGGACAAAAAAACACACAACAGTGATGATATTAGGCGATACCTGCACCCGTGCCTGTCGTTTCTGTAATATTAAAACCGGAAAAGGCAACCCGGTTGATCCTGATGAGCCGGCGCATGTGGCTGAAATGGTGGCCGTTACCCAAATGAAACATATTGTGATCACATCCGTTGACCGTGATGACCTTGATGATGGTGGTGCCGATCAATTTGTTAAAGTAATTGCAGCTATTCGCGAAACTTCACCGGAGACGACAATAGAAATTTTAACACCGGATTTTCGTAATAAACCGGGTGCACTTGAAACTGTAATTGCCGCGAAGCCAGATGTGTTTAATCATAATTTAGAAACGGTACCAAGGCTTTATACAAGAATTCGCCCCGGTGCGCGATATTTCCACTCGCTTAATTTGTTAAGCCGCGTAAAGGAAATCGACCCGGAAATTTTCACTAAATCCGGTATCATGGTTGGCCTTGGGGAAGAAGAAGTCGAAATATTACAGGTGATGGACGACATGCGTTCTGCGGATATCGATTTCATGACCATCGGCCAATATCTGCAACCAACAAAAAAACATGTTGATGTAGAAGAATTCATAAAGCCGGATCAGTTTTTGAAATTTAAGACCCGTGCAAAGGCAAAAGGGTTTCTTCATGTTTCCTCGTCTCCGCTTACACGGTCTTCACATCATGCGAGTGAGGATTTTGAAGTCTTGAAAGCGGCCCGAATAGAGCAGTTAAGCAAACAGGCAAACATTAACCATCAAGATGCGCCGATCGATATTGATGAAATGAAAAAACATAATCCAAATTATGAGTTTTAGCGGGCAATAAAGATAATGCCACGGTTTATAGAAGACAGGATATTCCCATATACGGCGCAGCAAATGTATGCTCTTGTGGCGGACGTGGAAGAATATCCAAAATTTTTACCCTGGTGTATTGGTTCAAGACTTTATGATCAGACCGAAAATGATTTTTATGCAGATTTGATTATCGGCTTTAAAGTTTTCCGGGAACGATTTACATCACACGTAATTTTAAGTGAAAATAATATAGAAATAGACTATATAAAAGGGCCACTTAGTCATCTTCACAACTTATGGCAGTTTAAGGATATAGAGGAGGGAGGCTCGAGCCTTCATTTCGAGGTTGATTTCGAATTTAAGAATAAAATATTCCAAAAACTGGTAGGTAGTTTATTTACGGAAGCGGTTCACCGCATGGTTATGTCATTTGAGATACGCGCACAGGAACTTTACGGGAAAAAATAAGGAAAAATTCTATATGAGTATGATTTTTACACCAAAGCCGACGCCAGTTGTTGATATAGCGGGAACCAACGATAAGTTTCCGGTTAATCGGATATATTGTGTGGGAATGAATTATCACGATCATGTGGTTGAATTTGGAAGTGACCCGCAGGAAGTGGATCCTGTTTTTTTCCTAAAACCGGCCGATGCGATCGTTGGTAATAATGTGGATGTGCCGTACCCACCAAAAACCAGTGACTTTCACTATGAAATTGAGCTGGTTCTCGCGATCGGGAAGCAGGCCATAAATATTACTGCGGATCAGGCTGAGAATTATATTTATGGTTATGCGGTTGGAAATGATCTGACACGGCGTGATTTACAAGCGGAAATGAAAGCACTCGGCATGCCTTGGGATACATCAAAAGCTTTTGATAAGTCTGCGACAATCACAGCCATTCACCCCGCGTCGGTTATTGGTCACCCGAAAGAAGGGCGTATTTGGCTTAGTGTTAACGGCGAAATTCAACAAAATAGTGACATAAAAATGATGATTGCCAGCTCCAATCAAATTGTTGCTGCGCTTTCTGAATTATATACGCTGGAGCCGGGAGACCTTATTTATACCGGCACACCGGCAGGCATTGGCCCAGTCGTCAGCGGCGATGTCATGGAAGCGGGCATTGATGGCATTGATAGATTAACAACGCGTGTTATTTAGTGAATAATTAAATGAAAACAAATAAACTTCAAAATACCGTTCCAATTAAAGATATGGACGAACGGGCAAAATTCAGAGAACAGGCCAGAAAAATGGGGCTTGATCCGGACAATATCTGGATTGGTGGTTACGTTGATTATGAATGGGGCCAAATCAGACACACTATCCAAGCAATGATCGAAGGTGATGGCAATAAAATCATGGAATTTGGATGTAATCTAGGCGCGACAACCATTGTTTCTGCCTTACTCGGGCACAAAGTTTATTCGGTTGATATTGAAGAAAACATGATGGAACTCGCTAAATTTAATGCCGGCCAGTATGGGGTGTCCGATATAACCGACTTCAAGATTATTGTTCCTGCGGGCAAATTGCCCTTTGAAGATAATTCTTTCGATGCCATCATATGTAACAGCGTTCTTGAATATGTGGAAGACCAAGACCTCCAGGATGTGATGCAGGAACTTGATCGCACTTTGAAACCAGGTGGCATAATGATGATAACGGGTACTAGTAGTAGATTGTCACCAAAAGAAGTCCACTCCGGCCGTTGGTTCATTAATTACTTACCTAAATCATGGGGAAGGGCACTGTGTGGGCGTAGCTATGAATGCGGATTAAACCCCTTTAAAGTAATGAGTTATATTAGCAACTACGAAAATATAGATTTAGAAAATGGCGGTAAAAAATACTTCGACGTTAAAAGGGAGTGTGGTAACTCAAATACAAAGCTTTTTTTATTAAAAATTATAAATTTAATATTCCGGCCTTTTAAAATTAGCGTAGGAATGCTTACGCCCAGTTTTTCTGTAAATGTGAAAAAACCACGTTAGAAACTCTGTCTTAACCTTTTACATATCGAAAAACATCTTCCAGGGGCAGCTCAAATGCATCGGCAATCTTAAAAGCAAGCTCAAGTGATGGCGCGTAATTTGCCGCCTCAATCGCTATTATTGGGGAACTACGTATATTTTCTTGTTGGAGTAAGGGCTACCAGCCCCATAAGGATTATTTATGCTATCTTGAGAATGCGGATTACCATATTTTCCGTGCGGGTTTGATGTTGAATCCGGCAAATAAGGGTTGCTGCTTAATAGCCCCAGATATTTACCATTCTGGTCATAAAGTTTCGGGGGTTTGGTAGCATATGGGTTGTTGGGGGATTTGTTGCTATAGGGACTGCCGTTAACACTGTAGGGGTTATTAAAACCATCTTTTTGATAAGGGCTACCCGCCCCGTATGGGCTATTTAAACATTTTGGGTCTTGCGGGCAGTTCAAGCCAAAATATACTTGCGCACCAGCATATGAACATATTGATGAAGTGAGAATTGATACCAATAAAAACAACTTTTTCATTACGCTATTATGGAACAAATAAGGTACAAATACAAGTTTTTATTCTCTAATGATATCAACGCATTCTTGTGGATGACTGGTAATCATAAAGTGTGAGGCATCATCAATTATTTTTATAGAACTTTTTGGTAAATGAGTATTTAAAGAGCGCACGATGCTTTTTGCGACATGGTTTGAGTTTGATCCGTGTATAAGTGTAACGGGTATATTCAAGTTTTTATAATCACATATGCCTCCCACGGACTTCATACATAATTTCCAATGGCGCTGGTTATTTGCAGTCAAATTTACCATTACCTTTTTAATATGATCAGGTATTAAATCAAACGAGCCTTTGCCACCCCAAAAGTCTATCACACGAGCACAGACATTTTTCTGACCCATTTTATATTCAGTTTCGTATAAATCGATAAAATCAAGAACCGTTTTTAACGCTTTGGTTTCGCTAAATAATTGCAACAGGTTTACGGCTACCGGTTCAAATAGAGTAAGTTTTTTTATCGGTAGTTTATTATTTAAGGCGGCAGCCAATGCAACGACCCCGCCAAAAGAATGACCGACTAAATGAACTCTGTTGCTTGTATGTGGAATCTCAAATACTGCTTTTTCGATTTTCTCAAACTCAGGTTCAAAAGTAGGGCAGGCAAAATCGGTTGGATCGTAAAGTCCGCCGTGCCCGGGAAGATTTATAGCAATACATTGATAGTCAAATTTTAACTTATCAATGATTTTATTCCAGCTTTTACCATTGGCAAACGATCCGTGTATGAAAGCCAGTGGTACGAGGTTTTTTTTAACACTTGAAGTGGTAATTTGTGGGGACATTTATGACCTAACTTCATCTAAAGATTATTTTTTATAAGATCTGGCGTTTTAAAAATAGACAAATAAATCCATATTATTAAGCGGTCAACCAAATTTACTTGTATTTTATCAAAATTTAACTATTTATTAACCACCTTAGTATTTTGCACGTTAAGTTAGTACAGGATTTATTTTAGTATGAGTATCATTTCAGAACCAAACTTTGATTTTTCAATTAATGATTTGTCATCTGCGGAACAAATCGCTTTTTACGAATATTGGCAGAAGATTAAGAATACTAAATCTATGCCAAATCGTTCTGCTTTTAAGCCGATGGATATTCCGAAGGTTCTACCATTTATTTTTATGGAAGAAGTAGAACATAACCCGCTACGCTATAAAGTCAGATTAATCGGCTCGAAAAGTGATGTTCCAAATGAGCATACCGGTAAATACCTTGATGAAATTCCGGATTTAGACGCTGTAATTTCTTCACTAGATGAACTGGTGAAAGTAAAGAAACCTTATTATTATGAAAGAAAGATGACGTTAGCCAATGGTGCGACTAAAAGATATTCGTCCGTTGTCGTCCCGTTTTCGGAGGACGATGATGAAGTGAATATTATCATGTCTTGTCATGCCGTCATAAGAATGTAAGTTAAAAGTTAGTCAGCTATTTATAATTGTCCTCAATACTCTCAAAAATTCTTTAACTTCACTTAAACTGTTATAGTGACACATAGAAACACGCACACAAGAATCCTGGTTCAGGGGTACAAGAATGTTACCGGAATAATAATCATCTTTTCTTACGTGAACGCGGATTCCGTTTTCTTTTAATGCGCTCACCACATCCACAGATGCCATATCATTAACCCATATCGACACAAGTCCTTTTCTGGCACGATTATCCTTGCCACCTATAATCGTTACCTTTTCGAAATCCGCTAGACCGGGCATACCATCTACGCCAAATATCATCGCATTAGTTATATCATTTTCATGTTGCGCGACGGCTTTGCCGGCAGCGGTTAGCTGGTCCCGTAGATCTGCGGAATTGCTAAAATGTCCACCAAGCCAACTGAAATAATTCACAACTTCAGAAAAGGTAGCGTAAGATCCGGTATCTCTTGTTCCGAGTTCCCACTGTTCTTCGGGTGATCCGATCAACCTGTTATGGGGGATATCAGTCATTCTTGGAGAAACCCACGCGATACCATATCCATGGCGGGAAAAAACCTTATAGGGGGAGATAACATATCCATCTATATTATAGTCATCGATATTAAGCGCACTGTGAGCCGCGTGCTGAATACCGTCCACGATTATAAAACAATCCGGTGAAACCTTTCTTATTGCTTCGGAGATTGATTTTACATCAACGGATATCCCTGTGACGGGACTTGTGTGCAATATAGTTGCTACTTTGGTGTTTTCACTAAGGTGCGGTATATAATCTTCTGCTGTAACCGACCCTGTTTCATCATTATGAATAACTTTAATATAATTGGTGCCTGCAACATCTGCCCAGCGCGTACAAGCACTAACAGTTGCGGGATGCTCAAGACTACTTCCAACCACATCACAACCCTTAGGCACCGCAAGTATAGCGGCACTAATCAAGCGAAACAGTAGTTCAGTTCCACTTTCACCGACAAAAACGGGTCCCTCTTTTGCCCCAAGAAATGCTCTTATATCTGACTTAGCCTGATTTATAATATTAACCAGTTCATGAGAGGCAGGGTTGTCGCGCCCCTGATTATCTGGAATTGCTGCTAATTCTTTTGAGCGCTCGACGACTGAAGTGAGCGTAAGGGTGCCGCCTGCGTTTTCGAAAAAAATTCTTTTTCCTTGATACGGGCAGTGATCAATTAGCTCAAATTGGTCGCGGATTTTATAAAGCAGATCGTCATTAAACATTAATATAAACCTTAATAAATAAAAATTACATTCTTTCATACTCATAAAGGAATGACTTATCAATCACAGTAATGTGATAATTACGGTATAGATTTTTTCAAATTAGTTGCTAATGTAACTACACTTAATAAAAAATAATCTCAGGAAACGCGGAAATGAATGAAAATCCACCGCCTTATCAAGATAAACTAGAATTATCTTTATTTTTGTTTCGTATTACAATATTTACCGTAATGCTAGCTTGGACCATTGATAAATTTACCAATCCCGGTCACGGTGTGCGGATATTGGAAGGGTTTTATAAAATTGGCGGTGTTGGTGAAACTGTGATTATGATTATGGGGGCAGTTGAGTTGGTTATTATACTGGCATTCTTGGCGGGTATGTGGAAAAAATACACATATGGCTTTGTGATGATACTCCATGGCTTAACGACTTTTGCGTCTTGGAGTGCCTATGTTCCGCCAGATGTGTCACTTACATTCTTTGCGGCTTGGCCAATGTTAGCCGCCTGTATTTCGTTATATCTGTTGCGTGACCTTGACGTTAAATTCGTTCTGGGTAGGTAAAAAGACGAATTGAAATTTAAAAACTGCTGTTTGTATTCGAACATTTATCGTCCGGATACAAACAGCAGTTTTATTAGTTATATTGATATTAAGCGATTATTTCTTGGCTTTAGGTAAATATTCCAACCGTAATCCTTTTGCTGTTCGCGGCAGAAACCCGGTCCAGGTGGTTTCATCCTTGCCATCATTGGCGTTTGGTGAAAGGTTAAGGTAGGCACTCATTTCATCTTCTGTTTTTAAAATTTTGCCAAAAAATGCCGTGACAAAATGATCGGCAATATTATTCATGCGTAAGTTATTCCAAACCGGATCAGAATATTGGGTAAACCCGACGCTGTTACCGTCATTATAAACGGCTGTCCATTCTTCAATGGGTGCCGGTATTGGTGCCGCCGCATTATGATTGGCATTATCAAAAGTAAGTAAATACCGGTCGGCATTCGTTGTCATATTGAATAATTTTCTGGTCCCGGTTTCATAGCCGGAAATATCATCGACACTTCCGGAAATAAAAAACATCGGCTTTTTAATGTTATTCAATCCTTCGTCGTTCCAAAACGCGCGTTCCATGCCCCAAGGGGCAACGGCGACGATTGCTTTGAAGCGCGGATCAATAAGCGATTCATGCTGATCACTTCCCGCCATAACATTTTTCAAAATTCCGTTTGGTGAAACGGTTTCGTTTTCCGCTATTTCTTTAGTAACACCACTTCCGGCAGTGATCATAGCACCATAACCGCCCATTGAATATCCAATAAGCCCGGTGTTTTCGGTATCGACCATTCCAGAAAGAAAATGATCAGCTTGATTATTAAACTGCGCTAATTCATTAAGTACAAATTTTTGATCCAAAGCCCGGTTTAATAATGTACTGGGGAATGGACCGGCATCGTTATACATACTGTCCGTATGGTCAATGGCGACGGTGATATAGCCTTTTGAGGCAAGGTTTTCACCAAAATGGGCCATTAAAAATCGGTTGCCCGGATATCCGTGTGAAATAATGATAAGCGGGAAAGCATCATCACTAACAACCGGTTCCGCGTTACGCACTGCTGACCCATAAAGTGTTGCCGTCGAAACACCGTCACGTAGGATCACATTTTCATATGTCCCGCCGCTCTCTTTGGTATTTGACGGGTACCAGACTTCGATTGTAATTGGCCGGTCATAGTAAGGGAGTGTTTCACCGTCTTTAACATTAACGGCATCAATTTGATTTTTATGGCTTAAATGAAGTGTGCGAACACCGACACTATATGTTCCGGGTTTTGCAAGTTCGGGGGCGTCAGGTCTTAGCCCGTCAACGCGGTTATGCTGCGCCGCCGCACTAAACAGTGCTAATAAACTGAATGTGATTATATAGACAATTTTCTTCATTTTATACTCCCATAAATTTTTTAACCTCTTGATGGTCTATAGTGTTTTTTTGTTTTCTTTTTGCGCGCACCGCCCGCTGGTTTATCACTTATATTACCCTCATTATGAGGACGTCTTGATTTGGCGGGGTTTTTCGCGGCTTTATTATTTGGGCGCTTATTACCGCGTCTTTGATGTTGCCTACGTTGCTGTTTTCTCCTACTCCGCGCTGTGTCTTCTTCTTCATCACCGCCTTTTTTCTCTGGTGGCTGCACCCCTTCAAGATGAAAAGGATGATCTTCCATCAGCGGTATTTTCTGGCGAATTAATCTTTCAATGTCTCTCAGGTAACCGCGTTCTTCATGATCACAAAATGATAGCGAAATCCCGGTGGCGCCGGCGCGGGCCGTTCTGCCGATACGATGGACATAACTTTCCGGTTCGTTAGGCAGATCAAAATTAATAACGTGGCTAACATCATCAACATCAATACCGCGGGCTGCGACATCTGTTGCGACCAATGCTCTTATTTCACCCGCTTTAAATTGGTTCAGTGCTTTTTGACGGGCACTTTGTGATTTGTTCCCGTGAATGGCACTGGATGACACACCCAGTTGATCAAGGTTCTTGGATACGCGGTTAGCACCATGTTTGGTTCGTGTAAATATAAGCACGCGTTTTATCGCTTCACTTTTTAGGACATAAGCAAGCAATTTACGTTTTAAATTTTTGGGAACCATCAATACATATTGATCAACTTTTTCGGCCGTTGTAGCGGCGGGTGCCACTTCAACACGGGTTGGGTTCGTAAGGATACTTTGCGCCAGCCCCTCGACCGATTTTGGCATGGTCGCGGAAAAGAATATGGTTTGTCGCTTGTTGGGGAGTTGTTCAACAATTTTTCGAATATCGCGAATAAAACCCATATCAAGCATGCGGTCCGCTTCATCAAGCACAAAATATTCAACTTCACGAAGAATAATATGGCCTTGGTTCATAAGATCCAGAAGCCGCCCCGGTGTTGCAATTAATATATCAACGCCTTGTGACATCGCCTTTACTTGCGGGTTTTGCGACGCACCCCCATAAACCAGGGTAATCTTATAATGTAAATATTTGGCGTATCCTCGGATATTTTCTTCGATCTGCACCGCAAGTTCGCGTGTCGGCGCAAGAATTAACGAACGAGTTGTTTTAGGACGTCTTTTTCCTTCACCCTTCACAAGCATTTGTATAATAGGTAATGAAAATGCTGCCGTTTTTCCGGTACCGGTTTGCGCGACGCCAATAAGGTCACGTTCCTCCAGCAATTTCGGGATTGCCTTTGACTGGATCGGTGTCATGGTTTGATATCCGCTTTCTTCGATAGCGCGAAGAATAGGGGCTCGCAAACCAAGGTCCGCAAATTTAGTCATACTGCCTGCTTTCCGGATATATTAATCCAGTTAATTGATGCGGCTTCATAACGCCTCGCAGGGTAGCTGTCAATCAATTGCCTTATTAATTCCAGTCTATTTCCAGTCAGGCGGTGTAATTAAATTGACGAGCAATCTTGCGCCGCCAGGGACCTGATGTTCCAATTGGTGATGCAGGATAAGACAGCAATGATGATGCCAACCATCGCCAATTTTTCCACTGATTAACCCGCCGGTAAGGGCGTCTTTTCCTTGCTCCGACATGGAAAGCAGTTTTTCATATACCGGGTCAGCTTCAGCAACAAAATAAAGCCCGCGTTCCTGATGCCAGTCGGCCCAGTCTGCTTTATCAATTTTATTGGGCGCGTTTAACAAGTGATGATCGGGTATTAAGTGGGTTACCTCCGCATTAGGGTCGGTGATCCGCCATCTAAAAGAAGGACTTCCGATTTTTATCGGGCGCGGCGGTGTTGTTTCACTGTCCCAATCATCATCGGTACGGTTATATTGGGTGACCAAATTTCCACCATTTTCAACATATGACCTTAAAAAAGGACTGGTTGAAGTAAGATCAGCTGAAAAGGCGCGAATGCCAATCATAATGGTATCATATACCCCGAGGTTGGCCGTTTTTAAATCATCAACGCTTAACATGGTTACTTCAACACCAAAGCGTTCCAACCAAAAATAGACCCTGTCGGCACCGCGGTTGACATAACCCACTTTTAATCGTGTCGGCATTTCAAGATCAATCGGCTGAACGGCCAATGAGTTTGGAACTATTTTACACGTATTCCTGATATGCGGGTAATCCATCAGTAATACATTTTCTTCGACCTTGGTTGTGCCTGATTTCACATAAGGGTTTAGCGATATCCGCTCACCGCCTGTTGGGCCATTAATCACAAACTTGAATTTTGAACTGTCCGCAAGTTCCCCTTTTCTAACGCTATAAAAGGGCGGTATTGTTTGCCAACCTTCCGGGCTTTCCAGCCCCACTTCAACATCACCATTTAAATCGGTGAATTTATCAACGCTAAGTGTTGCCTGAATGGGGTCACCGTCGGTTAATCTGTTAAAATAAAGGCCGCTTGCTTCCCAGCTTAAATTCACGGGCGGTACTATAAGAACCGGATTGGGTGGCAATATTGTTTTTTCGCCGATATCGCCATACCTTAGGATACACGAGAAGCGTTCTGAACTCCAGAAAGGGTCATAATCCATCTTTAGAGGATGATGATATTTTGCGTCGGCGGGAATGGCGAGACGGATGTTTATTTCTTTTTGTTCTCCGGCGGATATTGAGAAATTTGATAAATCAATTTCCTTTGCGGTCATTAAGTCATTACCAATGATTGAGAGGTGTAAATCTTTCCAAGTTGGCCCATCGGTATTATAGATTAATACTTTTCCGGTAAAATCTTGATTAGGGCTTGCAAAATTACTGTCCCACTGAATATCCACATTAAGTCCAGAAACTTCGTGAAATGCTATTCCTATTTGTTTTTTCTTTAGTGTAATACGATGAGAAAATTCTTGAATAAAATGAATGCTTTCTAGTTTAATTAACTCTTCGATTTTGTTGATAACTTCAGAAAGTTGGCGAAGATTATCGAAGACACCTTGTCGGTCTGGAAATGCGTTTACTACCCATGTTGTATAAATAGAAGCTTCTACAAGGGCGTCTAAAAGATCATTGTTATTTACGTGCTGAATGATATCGTCGTAACTTTTCACCAAGCCATCAAAAACATCGTCTTCTTGTAATGGAATATCATAAACGGATTCCAAGCGGTGCAGGTGGCTTAATTCCGGCTTGGCTTCGCTCCAGCGCCCCATGCCCTGCGTTAAGTGGCGCGTCCGTGACCATTCACCAATCTGGCGGTAAGTTGCGCCATTAATCGCGTCCCAGGTGCCTGTTGGGATGGCAACCGTTGCGTCCGGTGGTGCTTCACTGTCATCATAGACGCCGCCGCGACCACTGCTCGCCGAAAGGTATAATTTCTTAACCTGCCACGGTTTTAAGCCTTCTTTTTCGATTTGATCGGGATAAGCGTTAGGATCAGCGGCCAATGTGTAAGCATCAATCGTTGCCCGTGTTACCGCCCGGTGGTGGCCGTGCTGACCGTCTACGTCTAAAAAAGTTGGTGATAGTATATCGGGCTTTTGCTGCCTTATGATCCGCACAAGTCTTTCACGCATGCGGCCCTTGCCCCAATGGGCTTCCGCTTCTGCGGGATCGGTTGAAAAGCCAAAATCATCAATCGGGTCATCAAATTGGTCGCTATAATAATGCACGGACATCGGTATTTGATCCGCCGCCGCTTGTAATTCTTCAGTACGAAACGCACCAAGGTCCGGCCCTGCTTCGGTGCCGATGGCGTTTTGCCCGCCTTTACCCCGCGTGGCTGTTGAATACATGACTCTCACGCCCTGATTTCGCGCTAGATACGCAAGAATATGGGACCGTTCGTCGTCGGGGTGCGCACCGCAGTTCATGAAACTGCCTAAATGCTTAAGCGGCGTTAAAGCATTCCATAATTTATTAATACCGGAAAGTGATTGTTGTTCGGCTATTCTGCGCTGCGCTTCAGTCATATTTATTATTTCCATTTTTTGTATAATTTAATTTAACGCGAGCAATATTTAAGTCAAGAAACTAGAATTCACATGTGGAGCCAACTATGTTATTGATGAAAATATATTTTATCATTTAACGGGCTTTTCTTAATGCGGCTTAATATTCTGCTACTTTTAACATATTTGTCGCTATCATTTAGCGCGAAAGCCCAAGAGATTATTGAAATTGATTATTGGCAGTACGCCTATAAAGAACGCATTTCCGCCATTGATAAACTGATCACCATGTTTGAAGCGGAAAACCCCAACATTAAAGTCAATCATACCACATTTGCTTATGCGCAGTACCGCACCAAAGTTGCGGCGGCGGTTTCCGCCGGAGAGGGGCCGGATATCGTGCAGCTCTTTTATGGTTGGCTTGATGATTATTTGGCGGGCGGAATTTTACAGCCATTATCACAACAAGAATTCCCAACGGCGGAAATTGATGAACTTTATTTTCCCATGGTTCAAAATATGAAAGTGGACGGTGAGTATTACGCTCTGCCGACGGCGGTGCGTTCTCTGGCCTTGTTCTGGAATAAGAAGCTGTTCCGCGAAGCGGGGCTGGACCCTGAAAAACCACCAAAGACACTGGATGAATTGCTGGACCATGCCAAAAAACTAACCAAGCGTGACCGCGCCGGAAATATTATTCAGGTTGGCATGACTTTATCCCCCACCGGGCAGGACCATAATTGGTGGCGGGAAGTGCTAACACGGCAATATGGCGGTAAACCTTATAGCAATGATGGGGCGAAGGTACTTTATGATGATCAAGCGGGACTGGATGCTTTTAAATTTTACAGTGGTCTTTCAACCGACCACAACGTAACCGTCGTTGATTTTATGGATAAATCCGAAGCAGCGTTTCGCGCCGGAAGAGCCGCCCTTCATATTGATGGCTCTTTCCTACTGGGGACTTTTAATCGTGGTGGCAGGCGCCCCTTAAGGCTCGAATGGGGGGTGACTGAGCTTCCCCGTCACAACGGCATTAAATCCAACTATGCTTCATATTGGGTGAATGGCATCACCACCAAAGCGGCGGGCGCAAAAAAACAAGCCGCCGAAAAATTCTTAAAATTCATTACGTCCGAAGAAGCCATGCAATTATGGCTTGATGAAGTGGGGGAACTTCCGGCACGAAAAGCCGTTGCCATGCAGGATAGCAATAAAAATCATTCCACATATGGCGCTTTCATCCGCGGGCTTGATTACGCGGTATCGACAAAGTTTTATTCTGAAGCGGGGCAAAGGCAAACGGTTGTTGATATGCTTGACCGTGTGGTGCTGACGGGCATGAGCGCAAAAGAAAGTTTAGCGATTGCCGCGCGGGAAGATCAGGCGATTATTGATAAGGCCCTAAATAAATGAGAAGTATAAATGAGCAATAACAAGGGTTTAACGGTCGGTCAAAAACGTGCGATATGGGCATGGTTGTTTCTGGTGATCCCCATTGTTTATTTCATCATTGTGCGCTTCTACCCGACATTTGATGCCTTCAGCATGTCATTCACCGACTGGAATATCATTGGGGAGCGTAATTATATCGGTTTTGATAATTATGTTACCCTTTTCAATGATCCGGTATTTTGGGTAGTGCTTGGTAACACGTTTGAATATCTGCTGTTTGGTATTCCCATATCGTTGCTTTTATCCTTTACCATCGCATACTATCTTGATCAGATTAAATTCGGTCACGGTTTGCTTCGCGCTTGTTATTTTGTGCCGTTTTTAACCACGGCGGTGGCGATGGCGTGGGTGTGGCGCTGGTTTTATCAGCCAGTACCCATTGGAATTTTTAATCTGGCACTTGGGGAGCTTGGTATTTTACAGATGGATTTTCTCCGTTCCACCACCCAAGCACTGCCCGCAGTGCTGATGCCGGCCATATGGGCGGGACTTGGCTTTCAAATCATCATATTCCTTGCCGGGATAAGGTCCATACCCGATAGTTATTATGAAGCGGCGAAAATTGACGGTGCCGGGGACCGGCAAATTTTATGGGAAATAACCCTGCCGCAACTGCGCGCCACAATTACTTTTATCGTAATCACCAGCTCTATCGGGTTCTTAAGGATATTTGATCAGGTTTATAACATGACACAGGAAGGGGAAGGCGGGCCACTGAATGCCACTCGACCGTTGGTTATTCATATTTATAAATCGGCATTCGAAGATTTCGAAATGGGCATGGCCGCCGCACAAACCGTGGTTCTTTTTACCATTTTAATGGTGATTACGCTGCTTCAGTTAAAAGTGATGAAAAAAGATGGCTGAACAAAAGATATATAAAAAAGCCATTAGCGTTAAAAAGACGGTTATCTGGACCATGCTTGCCATTGGTGCTATCGCCATGCTGACCCCGATTATTTTTATGTTTTCAGCCTCCTTTAAATATTCGGATGAGATTTTTAATTTAAACATAATTCCTTCAGAACCAACATTAAGTAATTATATATATCTATTTGAAGAAACAACATTTTTTAAGTGGTTGATAAATTCATTCATCATATCGACCGTGGTTACCTTTAGCGTGTTATTCTTTGACGCGCTGATCGGTTATACGCTCTGTAAGTTCAAATTTAAAGGCCGGAAAATAGTCTTCATCGCCATATTATCCACATTAATGATTCCCACCGAAATGCTGGTAATCCCGTGGTATGTGCTCTCCAATAACCTTGGGCTTATTGATAGCTATTTTGGCCTTATGTTCCCCGGATTAATGAGCGGTTTTGGCGTTTTTCTTATGAAACAGTTTTTTGAAGGCGTGCCTGATGATTTCCTTGATGCGGCGCGCATTGACGGGCTTAATGAATTTCAAATATTCATCGAAGTGGCATTGCCGCTGGTGATGCCGGCCTTATCGGCGCTCGCCATATTCACGTTTTTGGGAAACTGGACCGCGTTTTTATGGCCGATGATCGTCACCACAAGCGCTGATCTATACACCATCCCCGTTGGGCTAGCGTCCTTTTCCGGTGAATTTCAAACGGAATGGGAAATGATCATGACCGGGGCCGCGGTCGCCAGTTTGCCGACTTTACTTGTATTTTTATTATTACAGCGCTTTATCATTCGCGGCGTTATATTAGGAGGGCTTAAGGGCTAACACGCTTTAAGGTAACCATGACAGAGATTAAACCATGACAGAGATCACCAATACAGACATAATTGATAACAGCAGCTTTCCCAACGAAACCTATAAAAACACGGTGCTTGCCCCATTATTTGATGCGTCAAAACAAACGTTCGCCGATTATCATTACCGGGTCAATCTCGCCCACTGCGTTATGTTGGTGGAACAGGAAATTTTAAGCGAAGAACAAGGCGCGGATATTTTAAAAGCGCTGCTTGAAATTGAAAACGCGTTGGATATAAACGCGCTGACCTATACCGGGGACGTGGAGGATTACTTCTTTTATGTTGAGAGTGAGCTTATTAAACGCCTTGGTGCTGATCTCGCCGGCCGCCTCCATACCGGGCGCAGCCGCAACGATATCGACCATACCATCTTTAAAATGTGCCTTATGGATTTAAGCGCCGTCATGCTTACGGAACTTAATCAGCTTATCGCCACGCTTCTTAACGTCGCGGAGCAAGGGAAGGACACCATTGTCCTTGCCTATACCCACGGTCAACCCGCACAACCGACCACATGGGGCCATTATCTGGGTGCTTTTATTGAAATACTCCAGCGCGATGTAGAGCGCATTACACTCGGCCTTAAAACCGTTGATTTATGCTCCATGGGTGCCGCCGCCATCACCACCACGGGATTTGCGCTTAGCCGTGAACGCATGGCGGAATTGCTGGGGTTTTCGGCGCCGCTTGAAAATTCATATGGCTGTATTTCTTCCTGTGATTATATCACCGGGTTATATTCGCCATTAAAAGTCATGTTCATTAATATCGGGCGCTTCGTGCAAGACATGGCCCAATGGAGCAGCTTTGAGGTGGGGCATCTATATGTGCCCAATGAACTTGTTCAAATAAGCTCGATCATGCCGCAAAAGCGAAACCCCGTGCCCATTGAACATATGCGCCTGATGGCGTCCTTGTCCGTTGGCCACTGCGATACCATTATAAACACCATGCACAACACCCCCTTTACCGATATGAACGACAGCGAAACAGAGGTGCAAGCCGCCGGACATAAAGCCTTTGAAAGTGGAACGCGGTTAATAAGGTTGCTTAGCGAATTCATCGCCGCGGTGCAGATAAACGAGGGTGAGGTAGCAAAACATATCGGGGAAAGCTGCGCCACGATCACCGAAATCGCCGATAGTCTGGCGCGCATTGAAAAATTAGCTTTTAAATTAACCCATGAAATCGCCGCTGACATGGCCAAAATCACCATTGAGCAAAATATTTCACTGGAACAGTTCGCCCACAGCGAATTTTCAAAAATATATAAATCCCACGTTGGAAATGACACCACCATCACCGCCGAAAAATTAAAAGAAATCGCAAGCCCCGGCCATTTTGTTGCCGTGAGGGGTATAACCGGTGGTCCGGCGATCCCGGCCTTTGAAGCAAGCCTTAAAAAGTATACCGCTTGTGCCATTGACCAAAGCAATCAAAACCTGAGCTTCTTTGAAAAAATCCTCGGTGCCCGCGAAATACTAAAAAACCGGGTCACTAATCTCACAGGGAAATCATAGATGGCACAGGTTTCCCTTAAAAACATCAAAAAATCATATGATAAAACTGAAATCATTGGGGATTTAAGCGTTGAAATTGAGGATAAGGAATTTGTCGTTCTTGTCGGGCCGTCCGGCTGCGGTAAATCAACCCTGCTGCGGATGATCGCCGGGCTGGAGGATATCACCGCTGGCAAAATTACCATCGGGGAGCGCGTTGTTAATAACATGCAGCCAAAAGACCGCAACATCGCCATGGTCTTTCAAAATTATGCCCTTTATCCCCATATGACCGTTTATAAAAACATCTCCTTCGGGCTGCGTGCCGCCAAGCTTTCCAAGGCCGACATTAAAAAGAAAGTGAATGAGGCCGCCGAAATACTCGAGCTTACCGATTTGCTTGACCGAAAACCCGCCCAGCTTTCCGGCGGGCAGCGACAGCGCGTTTCCATGGGTCGGGCCATCGTTCGTGACCCGCAAGTTTTTTTGTTTGATGAACCCTTATCGAATTTGGACGCGAAGCTACGCGCCACCATGCGGGCGGAAATTAAAAAGCTCCACCAAACCGTAAAAACCACAATTATATACGTCACCCATGATCAGGTGGAGGCCATGACACTGGCCGATAGAATAGTGATCTTAAAAGACGGCGAAATTCAACAAATCGGCACACCCATGGACCTCTATAACAAGCCCGTCAACAAATTCGTCGCAAGTTTCATCGGCAGCCCCGAAATGAATTTCATCACCAATGCAGACGGTATTACCCTCGGCATAAGACCCGAAGATATCTACTTGGCAGACAATGCCCCGACGCTTGAAAAGACACGCACCATAGCTGCAACCTTGATTTTGCAGGAACCCATGGGCGCAGAAACTCTGCTTACGGCGGATTATGACGGCACCACCATCACCGTCAAAGCTCCCGGCACCGTTAATTTAGCGGTAGGCCAGGCCATAAGGCTACTGCTCAATGTCGGCAACGGCCATTTATTTGATAAAGAAGGGATAAGGGTTTAGAAAATGATAGATAACAAAATTTACCAAGAAATAGTTGAGATATTAAGTCAAAGAGAATTTTTTGCTGTTTATGGCGCGATATTTGGTATTGGGATTTCTTGGATTGGCAACTGGTTGCTAAACCGTCAACAATATAAATTGCGTCTATGGGATAAATTATTGGACAAGAGAATTGCAGCACAAGAAAATGTGATTTACGCTGCGAAATTGTTACAAAGTGTAACCGCATTGGGCGGGTTAGATGAGTCCAATAACTTAAAAAGAATCCCTATAGCTCTATTATCCAAAGACAATTTTGATAATTCGTTTGCTAGTTTTACTGAACTTACTCAAATAAACTCATGTTGGCTGACTCTGGCCGCAAAGCATGAAGTTAACTTTATCCAAGATTATTTGGTTAATGTTAATGAAATAATTCGGAAATTGCCCGAAAGTGAATTGGAAAAATTGGCCCTAACTTTGCATGTTGACTTCGTTATATTAGGTGGAAATCTTGAGAAAATAGCCTATTCATTTTTTGAAAGCGGTGTTTTGAAATTTGAATTAGAACAAATCAAAAAATGGCATAAATATAAACCAAAAATTACGTACGAGAGATTATACGCGACAGAACTTTACAAAAACTATATTAGTGAAAAGTAGTTTAGGAATACTGGTTAATTTATTATTTAACTTTTTTGTCATTTTTTTTCGATTTTTCAGTTTTTTTATCTTTGCCAAGTTGAATCATCTTTTGCATTTTCAAATCGCGTTCATACCTATGAATATACCACTCATCTATTAGCGTCTCTATTAATTGAATTAAAGTTTCGGCTTCTTCCGGATCAACATCAATTATTACGTTGACGTTCTTTTCCATATGAGCGCCAATATTTCCTAACCCACGAACCGAATCTATAGCTTTCCAACTGGTTGGGTCAATTTCAGTTTCTAATGCATTAATTTCATCAATTAGACGGCCCTTTTTGATACCCCAAAAATCTCTTATCATACCTTGGATACATCGACGGCTTAAAGTAGCTGAGGCTTTGGGGCTTTTAGTTTTTATCAAACAAGCCTCTTCGTAGTCGTTTCTTATTGCAATTGGAATATAATCTGGAAAAGGCCTAGCAGAAGATTCTGGAGCAATACTCCAATTTCCAAACGTAGATTCTAGGTTTCCATTTTGGTCCGAATAAGCAAGTGAAAGATTGATAGTTTTCTCTCTGCACGACTCATTGGGACAAACGATTATTTGCGTTAAGGAAGTCATGAAACCGTTATCCTTGGAAACATAGATAGTACTTATAAATTTGCGGATGTCTTCTTTTCCGATGGAACAATGTTTGTTGCAATAGGGGCATAGCCAGCTCTTTGCCATCTAAAATATCTCCGTGTTATATGAATACACTTATTTATACATCAAAAGATCAAGAAAATTCAACCTACGTTATATATTTAAGGTTGCAATTTCACTAAATAATATGATTTTGTGGTCCGACTTTATTGCTTGCCATTGTGTTGTGTTTACCCCAATAACTTCATTACATTTTCCCATGTCCAGTCGTGGCCTTTTCCGGCACTTTCGACGATTTGGCTTTGCGGGTGAGATAATAATTGAACGATTTTGATTTTGGCGTTCATGGCGATTTCAATTTCTTTTAACACGCCGGGCGCTTGATGGCTGTTTTCCCCGATCAGCACCACAAGCATATCACAGCGGGTAATGCGGTATTTGGCGTCCTTCACCCATTTTGGGTTATTGGCGTCTTCCTTGGCCGACCAATTTGAAATTTTAAAGGGCGCATCGTCCTTTTGTGACTGGGCGACAATTTCATTTTTTAAGGCGCAGTCATCTGCAAAATCGAAGCAGACATATATTTTTTTCTTAGCCATAGTGAAGGACTCCTGTTGTATCTGCCCTAGTATATGGCTTTGCCCGCCGATACAAGCTAAGATTATCTTTGAAGCTTATAATCACATCTATAAGAACAGGAGGATATCACATGAAATATTTAATAATTGCCTGCGCTTTTTTAATCGGCACCGTTGGTGGGGTAAGCAATGCGCAGGAACGAGAAACCAATGAGGCGGGCATCACAACCCTTGATCCGGCGGGCGTTGCGCGGCCAAACCGTTATGCGCAGGGCAAACTGGTACCGCCCAATGCCGAGTATCTGATCACCGCCGGGCAGGTGGGCGCGGACGCCGCCGGTAATTACGGCGCAGCCATCGAAGAACAAGCCGATCTGGCGTTTAAGAACCTTTATGCCGTTGTAAAAGCCGCGGGCATGGGCCCCGAAAATGTGCTTAAAGTCACCATGTTCTATCTTGAGCGCGAGCATATCGGCATCATCATCGCGGCGCGGGATAAATATTTCGGCGAAGGGTTCCGCCCGGCCAGCACAGCACTTGTCGTCAAATCGCTCGCCGGGCCGCAGATATTGGTAGAGGTAGAGGCCATCGCCGCCAAACCGAGATAGATCATGTGGGATAAGAATTTTACCTTACCCTTATTTACCTTACCGTAATCGCATATTCAATTTTGGTGCGGCTGCCCGGGGTGGCGACGGGCTGTCCATTTTCGCTGCGGACCGCGTATCTAAACTGCGCCAATGCATCAATGGCACTTTGGTTATAAAGCACGTTGCTTGTTTCAATCACTTCAATGCTGTCCGGGTCAACATCGCCGGTTTTTGAAACCGTAAATTGAAGGCGGACGATTTCGTTGCTCGGCATAACCCCCGCCGGGAAAATCGGCGCGACAAAATGAATGGGGGAGCCGATGTTAATTAATTTTCGCGACTGCGTATTGGCGACGGACATGCCGCCAATGGCTATCATCAATATACACAGAAAAAATTTATGCATATTACACATTCATATTATTTTGGGTCCGCCGCAGCGAACATTTCAAAAACTTCTGCTTCGGTGAAATTTTTGGTTTCCTGATTGAAGCTGTAATAGTCGGGTTTTTTATCAATGAATACCTGAAGGTTAAATTCCGGTGATACCGCATCACCAAATAAACCGAGCGGCACATGATATTGGTTCATGGCCGCAACACGGTAAAATAAATGGGTGCCGCAGTTCTTGCAAAAGCCGCGTTCCGCCCAGTCCGATGATTTAAAGACGCTAACATTTTCTTCGCCTTCAATTTTGACGCCCGCACCCTTACATTCCACTTCCAGGTATGGCCCGCCGCCCCATTTTCGGCACATGCTGCAATGGCAGGCGCCAAACGTATCCAGCGGTGCATCGGTTTTAAAGGTCACACTACCACAAAGGCAGGTTCCGGTTTTGATTACTTGGTCGGTCATGAGTTACCCCTTTTTTGTGTTTCTGTATCCTATCAAAGCTTCAAACACCGGGGCAAGCGATTTCGCAGGCAAAGTTGGGGGTTTGATTAAATGGCAAGGCCGCTTTTTTTTAACCGTTCAACAAGCTCTTCCTTGAAAATACCCTAGCTATCGCCGCCGCCAAATACAAACGCGCCCGACGAATATGATTTTCCGTAATTAACCGATGTGGTGACCGTCTGTGCGATTGCTGAAATAAACTGTTTATCATGCAGGGTGCGAAGCGGGTGAATATATACCGCCCATAACGCGCCTTGCGCCACGGCGTATCTTGCGTCCAGGGCACTATCGAAATTGGCCTGCGCGATACGCAGTAATTCCGCCTTGGTAAGTTCATCCGCGCTTTTAATCGGGGTGACGATCCGCATGCGGTTATTTGCCTCGTCAGTGACAATAATCAGCGGTGTATCATTGACTTTAAAGTTCCATATACCCTTTTTTGGCTGGGTTGTTTTTTCGTCGATGCGGGTAACAATGGCGTTGATGCGCTCCAATGTCATGGTTCCTTCGATCACATCTGCTTGTGGTGTTGTTGCGTCCGGCTCGGATTCTTGTGGTGCTTCTTGCGGTGTTTCCTGTGCAATTGCATTTGCTAAAATGATATGTGTACCCAGATATAATGCGAAGACGACGATTAAAAATTTAAAGTTTTCCATTATTTTCCCCTTTTCCATAAAAATGGTGCCAGATTGCATCGATCAATGCAAATCACATAATCGCGATTAAGATAAAGTGAAAGTTATTTTACTGCTGCTCCTTAGTCCGTTCAAGTTGAAATAAGCGTCAATATTAAAAATAAACATCTTATTTCTTGTTTGATCACGGGTCCAAAATATGTAACCTGTTATTTGAAAAGGCGGACTTGAAAATGAAAACACTTTCTATTACGGAAATTGAAAAAATATTATCGACCCTCGACCCCATCCCGGCAATTGAGCAGGGCTTTGTTGAATATTCAAAAGGCAAATGTATTGTTCCGCCGGTTGGCGAACTAATCATGGACAAGGGCGAAGTTCACATAAAATATGGCTGTGTGAAAGGTGAGGAATATTATGTGATTAAAATCGCGTCCGGTTTTTATAAAAATTATGAAATTGGCCTGCCCACCAGTAACGGTTTGATGTTGCTTTTTAATCAAAATACCGGTGCGTTAATGTGCACGCTTCACGACGAATGTTATCTGACCGATATTCGCACGGCCATCGCTGGGGCGATCACTGCTAAATATCTGGCACCAAAGAATGTAACCGCCATTGGTATCATCGGAACCGGGGTACAGGCGCGCTTGCAAGCGGATTATCTTAAATCCGTAACAGATCGCCGTGATATTATTGTTTGGGGGCGAAGGCCCGAAAAGCTTGTAGAGTACCGAAATGATATGCGCGAAAGAGGGTTTAATGTCACCGCAACCATGGAAATGGACGAGCTCTGCGGGTCAGCAAATTTAATCGTTACCACAACACCATCTGAAACGGCGATAATTAACGCGGATCAGGTGCGGGCAGGGACCCATATCACCGCAATGGGGTCTGATACGCCGGGCAAACAAGAACTCGACAGTAAAATTCTTGAGATCGCCGATGTCGTTGTTGCGGATAGCATCAGCCAATGTTTAGTCCGCGGGGAGATTTGCCACGCTATAAAATCAGGCAATATTGACGAAAGTAAACCGGTCGAGCTTGGCAATATCATCGCGGGGGCCACGGGCAGAACAAACGATCAGCAAATAACGGTTGCAGATTTAACTGGTGTTGCCGTTCAGGATATAAAAATCGCCGAGGCAGTATATTTGGCGAGCTTAGATAGTAATTAATAGAATAATTTTAAGGACAAATGCCATCATGAACAAGTTAATCGTCGCTATTACTATATTATTTGTGTTTCCTTTAACCTCGTGTGCACAGAAGATGACTTATGAATTATTCCTGGAAAAACATATTGAAGCGCGCGGCGGAAAAAGGCATTAGAAAAAGTTTTTAGTGTTGATATCGAAATAGAAATTGAGGAAGGCGAGCGAAAAATGACTGGTTTTTTTCGTGCCAACCGTAACGGTCAAATGAGAATTGACGTTTTTGTTGACAGCGAGCGAGTTTTTACAGAAGCACTATCATCCATTAACGAAGGCTGGCAGCTTGATGGCGGTGGAACAAGGCCAAAACCTTTAAGCGAACAAGGCAAAGCTAATTTGCAAAAAGCGGTGCATACTAAAGTTTACGGGCTTCATGAGATGGAAGGGTTGGGATATCAAATTAAATTTTTAGGCCTTCAAGAATTTATGGGTGATATGCACTGGGCCATTGATCTGATTAGTCCAAACGACCAATCTGAACGGCTGTTTTATGATCAAAAAAGTTTCCTAAAAACTGGTTCTATGGTGGAAAGCGCGCTTCATGTTGATGTTGACCCAACAAAAACCCGCAATGCTTCAATTACCAAGAACCATATGATGGTTGATGGGGTGATGTTCTCATTTGGCGATGAAGTGATTAATTTACGGGAAAATAAAGTCATGCAAACTTCAAACGTTATAAAAATAGAAGTGAATAAAGATCAGGATTTAGAGAGATTTGCCTCTCCCTGAATCTCAACTTTTAAAATATTATCATTAGTTTTAGTTGCCGCCAACCCCGTTAACGTTTTAATGACTTGATCACCATCGCTTATCTCCACCCGGTGTTTTCCTTCTTTTAAAGTGAATGGCTGAAAGTCGGATTGTTGCCTTCTGATCGTATAGACGGTTTCGTTCGTTGTTTCGTCAATTACCTTAAAAACCGGGCGCATTAAGCCGTTAATTTTTAACAATGGCAGGAAAAATTTACTCTTTGGCGCAAAGTTGTCAAGAATATCAACTTCAACAGGCCATCCGGCCATTTGCTTTGACTTGTCACGTGGGTCCGCTTGAAATGGCCAACATTCAAAAGTTATTTTTTGAGCAGTTTTATCAAAACTGATCAATCCGATACCAGACATTTTATCCTGCATAAATTCGATAACATTTTCGCGCGGCTGCGGCGGTGAACTACCAACGGCGTAAACGGTTAAATTATGGTCAAAGCTATCTTTAAAATCACCAGTATTGCGCGGTGCACCGGGCGCGCGGTTCTGACCTTCTTCTTTCGGTTCAAACCAACGCGGGTAACCGACGTTTACCGCCGGGCCCGAGAAGGCATATGGGCCGTCCCGATGATTGTCAGTGCCGTACTGAATGAGCGCAGGAAGGTGCTGATCACCCGCGATATGCACGGGAAAAGCTTTTTGCATAATTTTAACTGCTTTGTTCCGCTTATTTTGCGGCCATGCATTAGTATCCATATCGGCGCGCACTTCTAAGCGTTCCGGCCCGTGGACCGTCGCCATGGCGGTGAATATGGTTTGTGAAATTACAGCTTTTATATCGGCGTCTTTCCAGTCCGCCGTCCATTTTTCGAGAAACTCTTCTTGTTTATCACCTAAAAGATGAAGAGAAGGATCATCAATAGAATTTAAATCGAAATCAGCATCATAAATATGATCCTTTCGACCCGGATGATCTACGGGCATTACGGAGGCGGGGCCTGACTTATGTTGTCGGTCAGCGAGGACCGCAAAGCTGATGCGTCCAAATAAATAATCACCGTAATAATTGGGGATACCGTCACCGGTTGGGGTCGGATCATAAGCATCAGGATGGTGTGATGTCTGTTGCTTATGAATAGCAAGTAGCCAAGGTAACATCATTTTATATCCAGCCGTGCTGCCGTCATAAAAATTTATTCTGTCAGCTTCATAATCAATATTGCCGGACATTTTTCCGCCTTCGCCCCAAAGATTGCCGTGATAAACGTCATGATCATCGGGCAGGCACAAAGACGGGATATCTTTGGTTAAATGTCGCCACGTCCATCCATGCATCATCCATTTGCGCATGCTATCCAAAAGCACATCGTTGAGATCATTCTGTTTTATGCTTCCATCAGGGTTTAAATGTGTCGCGTTACCGTAGCCGCCTGAATTTTCATAATATTGGTCGCCAACAATTGCGATCAAATCGGGTTTAAGAATTTTTACATTCTGCGTTAAATGAAAGTTTGGAAATGCATCGTGATGATTGCAGGATACATCAGCAACCTTAATTGTTTCCTTTTCAATGGGGTCTTTTGGAATTGTCCCGGCATAATAATAGTCTTTCGCTAGGCCACCTTTATTCAGAAATGAATATAAAATGCGGTAATCGGTATCGATAGTATCATCCCAATTTTCAATACGAAATGTGCCGCAATATGCATGATCATCAAACGTAGTTTCAGCGCGGTCCCGCCATTCGCGGTCGTTTTGTTTTGAGCGGGTTTGCAATTTTAAAACTTTGCTGTCATCAGCACCCACTGGTGGCATCTGAATGGTCATTTTCAGTATGGAACGGCTTACGGTAAACTGGTTAAATAAAATGGGGCCAAAAGCGCGGTTTTCGTTTATTGCGATTTTGCTACCGGATATTGTCCAGTCGCTGAACCAGAATTTATCGAATAAATCAGGTCTTTCCGGCGATGCGGGCCAATTATGTTTATTCATGTCATCCGGATTTCCATGCAGTGAAGAAAAGTTAGTTGCGACGGCGACGTTGCCATGAATTTCACTCTCCGCTATTTGGTCATTTGTGACGACACCAATAATGTCACCGCTTTCAGCGTTGACGGCGCTTAAGATCAAATTATAGCTCACGTTAGAAGGCGTGCCTTCTAAAACCAATTGTATAGCATCAGAAGGAAGCGTCAAATTTTGTTTTTCTTGGCCGATGAAGATAAAACCTTCTTTTGAAAAGCCGGCATCGATACCTTCGCCGTAGATCAGGTTGTTGCGATATTCATGAAGTGGCCCTTGCAGCGCAATGCGAAAGCCCGCAGAGCCCTTACCTTCATTCAATGGGTTTTCGCTACAGCCGATTTTAACAGATAATTTGAATGAGCCTTTTTTAGCACCAAGTGAGTGGGTGAGATGGTGCAAATCACGCAGAGGACCAACACTTTTACAAATTAACAGACCATTTTTTATTGACCAGTCCTGCATGGGGTTTGCCCAATATTCGGCGCCAATCCAGCTGCGGTCACTCATTTTGTGCCATTGGCTCTTAAAGTAGATGTCTTCGGGTTCATTGTCGCAGGATATTAACGAAGAAGTGGCGCTTATCCCACCAAGTAGGGCAGTTGATTTAATGAATTTCCGGCGATTAATTTTTTTGATGGTCAGGTCCACATTCTTTCTCTCTAAATTTACTTTTGATATTCCTATCATTAAGTTATTGTTGTCAAGATAAAGAAAAAAGAAGGTGATATTAGTGAAGAGTGATGATCAGTTAAAAGTGGGTCTTGCGCAAATTGCGCCTGTTTGGCTTAACCGCGACGCAACATTGGCTAAAGTTATTGACTATATCCATAAAGCAAAAAAAGAAGAGGCGGACCTTATTGCTTTTGGTGAAGCGTTGGTGCCGGGCTATCCCTTTTGGATTGAACCAACCGGTGGGGCAAGATTTAATGCGAAAGATCAGAAGGAAATTCACGCGCTCTATATGGATCAAGCGGTCCAGATAGAAGCGGGGCATCTGAACGGTGTGTGCGAAGCGGCAAAGGAATGCGGCGTTGCGCTTTATCTGGGTATTATTGAAAGAGCCAGGGACAGAGGCGGTCATAGCCTTTATTGTACGATGGCTTATATCAATAAATCAGGTGAAATATGTTCAACACACCGTAAACTGATGCCGACATTTGAAGAACGTTTAACCTGGTCACCGGGGGACGGACACGGGTTGCGCGTTCATGAAGTTGGTGCGTTTACTATTGGTGGATTAAATTGTTGGGAAAACTGGATGCCACTGCCGCGAGCCGCGTTATACGGGATGGGCGAAGACCTTCATGTGGCTATTTGGCCGGGTTCAGAGCATAATACTTTTGATTTAACCAAACATATGGCAAAGGAAGGCAGATCATATGTGATATCTGTTTCCGGCTTAATGAGGCCTACTGATTTTCCAAAGTTAACACCGTATCTTAAAGAAATAATAGAAGGATCTGGTAAAAAAGAATATTTTGCCAATGGCGGATCATGCTTGAGTGCCCCAAATGGAGAATGGATCATTGAACCACAAGTGGGCGAAGAAGGACTTTATACGGCGGTCATCGACCATGCCCGTGTGCGTGAAGAGCGACAAAATTTCGACCCCGCAGGCCACTATTCAAGACCGGACGTAACAAAGCTTATCGTTGACAGGCGCAGACAATCAACAGTGGACATAATTGATGAACAACCTTGCCAATCGGCTGGAAACCAAATACAAAATTGAGCTATAAAAATTAAAAATACCAAGAGGGAGAAAAAGACCGTGAATGATCGTAGAAATTTTTTAAAAATGTCGGCGTTGGGCGGTGCAGCAGGGCTTGTTACCGCTTGTGGTCAGGGATCAGAGAATGCCGACGCACAGACAGGAATGAGTGCGGGGCGCTTTGACCATCTTCAGGATATGATTGCGGGGATAGATCCTATTTCTGTTGAAGAGCATATATCTCGCATAGAAAAGGCGCAGACGTTTATGGCGCGAAAAGGTTTTGAAGCCATCTACATGGAGGCAACATCAAATCTTTGGTATTATACCGGTATGCGTTGGGGACAAAGCGAGCGGATGGCCGCAGCGATTATTCCGCGCGAAGGTGAGGTTAAATATATTTGTCCGATGTTTGAAGTTGAACGTCTTCGTGAACGGATAATAGTTGGTGATGATGTGCGTGGCTGGGAAGAACATGAAAGCCCCTATGAACTTGTGGTAGCGATGCTTAATGACATGGGGGTGAGGTCAGGTAAGCTCAGCATTGGTGAAATGACGAGGTTTTTCCTTGTGGACGGTATCCGTAAAGAAGCACCATATCTTGAACTGGTGAGTGCAGACCCCATCACTGCGGAATGCCGGATCGTTAAATCGGCGAGAGAATTAGAGCTTATGCAGCATGCCAGCGATATTACCATTGCGGCTTATAAAGAAACCGTAAAACATATTGAACCTGGTATGCGCGGGTCAGACATAAGCGCCCTGTCAAGACAGGCCCACGCGGCACTTGGCGTTAGTGGATCATTAGGAACGATGATTGGTGTTGTTTCATCATCACCACATGGTTCAATCGTCGAGCCGGTGCTTGAAGACGGGATGATTGTGTTGATGGATGGTGGCTGTAATGTCCATAATTATGCATCAGATATTAGCCGTACCTTCGTATTTGGACAGCATACGGGCGAGCAAGAAGAAGTCTGGAACTTGGAAAAAAAGGCACAAGCTGCTGGTTTTGCGGCGGCTCAACTTGGTGCGCCGCAAGAGAATGTTGATATCGCGGCGCGTAAAGTGATCACAGATGCAGGTTATGGCCCCGGTTATAAAACACCGGGGCTCCCCCACCGGACCGGCCATGGTATTGGACTTGACATGCATGAATGGGGGAACGCAGTGCTTGGCAATAAACGACCACTGGAGCCGGGTATGTGCTTTAGCATTGAACCGACAGTAGCAATACCCGGAAAGTTCGGCGTTAGGCTTGAGGATTGTTGTTATATGACGGAAAGTGGACCAAACTGGTTTAGTAATCCCAGTGTAGCCATTGACGATCCGTTTGGTGATAATTAACAAGGGAGTTTTTCGGGAATGAATAATAAAATTAAAATATTTATAATAATGTTATTGTTTATTTCTGGCTGTTCACAAGAGCCTGAAATTGATCATCAATTTACGGTCGCGGTCATTCCCGATACACAAAATATAGTCGATTATACCCATCAATTGGATAAAGGTTTTCCAGTTGATGGTGCTGCTATGTTTTTGGAGCATATGCAATATATCGCCGATAATACCAAAGGACGCGGCGGAGAAATCGAATTCGTAACTTCTGTTGGTGACGTATGGCAACATACTGATAATGTCATTGATCCAGCCCATTATCAACGAGGACTTAGGCCTCTTTACCCTGAACCCTCAGATATTTCACAGCATTTGGCAGGCATTAAAAACTTTGAACAACCCTTGTCCAAGAGGGGATATGAAATATTGTCTGAAACGGATGTTGTTTTTTCTGTTGTTCCCGGTAATCACGATTATACGACAACATGGTTTGATAGTGAATTTCCCAGAAACGAAAGCCGAATGGCTGAACTTATGGATATAAATGGCCGCTTGGTGGGGGCTGATCCGATGATTACGGGCATGCGTCATTACGGCGGATACGAAAATTTCAACAGTGTTTTTGGCAAAGACAGTGATTTTTTCGATGATAAAAGTTGGTATATCAGTAGTTTTAACGGCGGTGCTAATAGCGCGCAGATATTTGTAGCCGGCGGCTATAAATTTCTCCATTTTGGATTTGAAATGCAAGCGGGACAGGATGTATTAGAGTGGGCGCAGAGGGTAATAAATGCAAATCCGGGTCTGCCAACCATAATGTCCACCCATGACTATATTCAACCAAGTGGCTTACGCTCCGCACGAGCATGGATTGATTTAACAAGGGTTGATCCTACAGCTCATAAAGGTGCGGAGGAAATCTGGAGCGAGTTTTTGAGTAAAAATGATCAAGTTTTTATGGTATTATGTGGCCATAATCAAGGGCAAGCTTACCGGATTGATCAAAATGAATTTGGCAATAACGTATATCAATTGCTAAGCGATTATCAGGGAAGGGGACAGTCCGCTAATCCGGCACCGGATATGCCTCAGCTCGGTATAAGTGATGGGTGGCTCAGGTTGATGGAATTTGATATGGGACTTGATGTTCCTGTGATAAATGTTAGAACATATTCAACATACTATGATAAATATTCCAATGAAATGCCGGAATATGTAAGTTGGTATAGAGATTTGGAACAGCCCGATATGACCGATCAACAATTTTTAGATGCGGATCATTTTACAATAGAGCTTAACGATTTTAAGAAACGGTTCGGTGAACCACAAATGGAGGAGAAGACAAAATGATGACATTTCCAGCAATTACGGCACTTTGTGCCGGGATATTAGGCGTACTGGCCGTCGTACTTGCCGGGCACGTGGGTGCGTACCGCGGTAAAGCCAAAGTCAGTATTGGTGACGGTGGCAATGATGAGCTTATATGCAGAATAAGAAAACAAGGTAACTTTACGGAATATGTTCCGCTTGCACTTATTCTTTTAGGACTACTTGAAATGAGCGGTAGTGCCGGATCAATGGCCATTAGTATTATGGGTGGTCTTTTGGTTGTTAGCCGTGCGCTTCATCCATTGGGAATGAAGCTAGACGGTTCGCAGTCCATGTGCCGGATGTTTGGTATGATCGGTACGTTGCCGGTAATGCTCGTATGCAGTGTCTGGTTAATTTACGGTTATTTTAACGCCGTAATGTAATTGATATTGCCGCATTGATATTAAGGGGTGGAAGCAAAATTCCACCCTTCAATCTCGGACACGGTGCGGTCGTCAAATACGGCTTGAACCTGTTTAATGATATCAGGATGGGCATCCGCGATGTTGGATGTTTCTGTTGGATCGCTTTGCAAATCATATAATTTAATTGGGGCGTCAGGATTGCTTTTACCGCCGAGGCGCACGGCTTTCCATTTGCCCAGACGCGCTGCCTGTGCGCCGTCCCACCTGGCATCATGATATTCCCAGTAAAGGGCATCATGTTGTTGCTGTGTTCCGTTGCCCGTTAATGTAGGCAAAAACGATACCCCGTCAATATCGTCCGGTATATCGGACCCGGTAAGAGATGCGAGTGTCGGCATCACATCCCAAATCGCAGAAATATGATCTGATTTGGTGCCTTTATCAATTTCGCCCGGCCATTTAGCGATCATAGGTACGCGTATGCCACCTTCATATACATCGCCTTTTAGTCCGCGCAGGCCGTCGGTGCTATTGAATAATTCGACATCAACACCGCTAACATATGTTGGACCGTTATCACTGGTAAACATGATTAGGGTGTCATTAGTCAGGTTCAGATTTTCAAGTTGTGACAGTATTTGCCCGATATGATTATCCATCAAGCTAATCATTGCAGCATATGCAGATTTAGGACGCATGTGCGGTAAATACATATTATCGCCTAAATAAGGATCTTCTTCAAACATGCCGTCATATTGTTTTAGATATTCATCGGGAACTTGCAGGGATACATGTGGGATTGTGTATGCAAGGTAAAGAAAGAATGGATTATCCTTATTTTCATCAATAAAGACTTTCGCTTCATTGGTCATGCGGTCGATTGAATAATCTGTACCTTTATATTTATCATAGTCGGCAGGATTTGTCGGATCGCCTTCAAAAGCCTGATGCGGGTGAAAATATTCGTTATCAAGGGGGGCGAGCTCATCATTTCTCCATAAATGGGTTGGATAAAAATTGTGAGCCTGTTTTTGATCAAGATAACCATAAAAAAGATCAAAACCATGTTTGTTGGGAGCACCTTCGCTTCCGGCTGCACCAAGACCCCATTTGCCAATGGCCGCTGTTTTATAACCTGCGTCCTGCAACATTTTTCCAAGCGTGAATGTGCCTGCCTTTAACGGTAGCTGACCACGTTCTTCTTCATCCAGATAACCACCGAGTTCATAATTGTCACGAACCTGCGTGTGGCCGGTATGTTTGCCCGTAAGCAATGTGGATCGTGACGGAGCGCATACAGGACTTCCGGAGTAGTGATTTGTAAAAATCATGCCATCATTTGCCATTTGATCAAGTGTCGGGGTTTTTATCAGTTTTTGCCCAAAAGCACCAATTTCGCCGTAGCCCAAGTCGTCCGCAAATATATATATCACGTTTGGTTTTTTGCCAGGTTCAATCGGGTTTTCCGCACATGAGATAAGAAAAATAACCGGTGAAATAATAAGAAAAAGTGTTTTAAAAGCATTTTTAATCATTGAATTATCCCTTTAATTTTAAGAAAGCTATCATGAAGTTTTCAGTTTAACAACATTAGGTTCCTGTTATTTATTGACGCTATTATTTATTTGTAACCGATTACACGTTTGTGATACCATCCGGTAACAAAAGCGGGAGCGGGAGGAACATAATGAGCGCGGATCATTCAGATGACGTTAAAAACAACATCAATTTGAACAGGCGAGAGATTCTCGAAAAAATGGCGGTCGTTATGGGTGGTGGTGTATCGTTAACAATTTTAAGTGCTTGTGACGGTGGTGTATCGGTTCCTACTTCCGAAGAAGCGAAGACAATGCCACTTAAGGCGTTAAACCAGGCCCAGCTAAATTTGGTGGGTGATATAGCCGATACGATTATTCCAGAAACCGATACACTTGGTGCCAAAGGGGTAAACGCCCATTATTTAATTGATGAACTCGCCGCCAATTGGATGAAGGCAGAAGAAAGAGCGGCTTTCCTGGCAAATTTAACCGCTCTTGATGATCGCATAAAAGTTGAAAGAGGAAAAATATTCTCTGAGTTGTCTCTGGCTGAACGCGGTCAGGTGCTCGATCAATTGGGCGAAGAAATGCTGGCGATGAATAGTGCTAATGACACGCTTGGTGATATTACCAATTCCGACGACGGTAAAGCACCAAAACATATTTACCACGAGTTACGCGAGCTTACATTATTTGGGTATTATACTTCCGAGGTGGGGGCTTCAGAAGAGCTTCTTTATGACCCGATCCCAGGTGACTTTAAGGGGTGTGTGGCGTTATCCGACATTGGCAGAGCATGGTCCATAACGGGTTAGGAATTGATAAATGGCTACAGAATTTGATGCAATTGTTGTAGGGTCTGGTGTTTCCGGTGGATGGGCTGCTAAGGAGTTTTCGGAAAAAGGAATGAAAACCTTGCTCATTGAGCGAGGAAGAAATGTAGCGCATATGGAAGACTACCCGACCGAAGGCGCGACGCCGTGGGAGCTTCCCAACAACGGACGAATACCTAAGCAAGAACTTGATGATGACTACGAAATTCAGCAGCTCGCCTTTTTACAAGAACATAACAAACATTTTTTTGTAAAAGACAGCGAACATGGTTACGAGCAACCAGATGATAAATTCTTTACATGGATCAGAGGGTATCACCTTGGCGGCAGGTCACTTACTTGGGGAAAGCAAACATATCGCTGGAGCGAGATGGATTTCAATTCCAACAAAGAAGACGGGAATGGTATCGACTGGCCCATTCGTTACGCGGATATTGAGCCGTGGTATGATTATGTTGAAAAATTTGCCGGCATTAGTGGTTCGGTCGAAGGTATTTCCAATTTGCCGGATGGGGTTTTTCAGCCGCCAATGGAAATGACATGTGTAGAGAAAGTTATAAAAGAACGCATTGAAGCTGAGTTTGAAAACCGACATTTGATTATTGGCCGCTGCGCACATTTAACGGAGCCAACTGAAGAGCAATTGGGTCTTGGGCGTGGCAAATGTCAGTTTAGAAACGAATGTATGCGTGGTTGTTCGTTCGGCGCATATTTTTCCAGTCAGTCAGCGACGCTCCCTGCGGCTGAAAGAACGGGCAATCTAACCATAGTGGCAGATGCTATTGGTCACAGTGTGACCTATGATGCGGCTACCGGCAAGGCGACGGGTGTTCGCATTGTTGATGCTAATAGCAAAGAAGCTCGTGAATATTCGGCGCGCGTAGTATTTTTATGTGCGTCGACCATTGGTTCCACGCAAATTATGTTAAATTCCATATCGGAAGCATTCCCAAATGGCATTGCTAACGGTAGCGGTGCATTAGGTCATTATTTGATGGATCATATTTATCAGGCGGGGGCCAGCGGCAGGATGCCGGGTTATGAAAATAATTACGAGTCCGGACGGCGTCCTAACGGCATATATATACCGAGGTTTCGTAATATAAACGGCGACAAGCAAGAAAACTTCCTGCGTGGTTATGGTTATCAGGGTAGCGCACACCGATTACCCTGGAAGCGTGGTGAAAACGAAACCGGGCATGGTGCCGACTATAAGAAAAATCTGCAACAACCGGGCGATTGGTGGTTTAGCATGACCGGTTTTGGCGAAATGCTTCCGAGATATGAAAATCACATAAGTGTGGACCATGATAAGCTTGATCAATGGGACGTTCCCACATTAAATATTTCCTGTGAATTTAGTGAGAATGAAAAGAACTTGCAGAAGGACATCGCATCGGAAGGTGAAAGAATGCTTAAAGCGGCGGGGCTTGAGGATGTAACGTCGTGGGTGAATGAAGGCTATCCTGGTCTTTGCATTCATGAAATGGGAACAGCGCGCATGGGCAATGATCCAAGTGAAAGTGTGCTAAACAAACATAATCAGGCCCATGAGGTGCCAAATTTATTTGTAACGGACGGTGCATGCATGACATCAACGGCATGTCAAAACCCATCACTGACTTATATGGCATTAACAGCAAGAGCGGTAAGCTACGCTGTGGATCAAATCAAGGAAGGCGTATTATAAATTGGATGACTTTTCAAGACGGGATTTATTATGTGGCGCATCAATGCTTGCGGCGTCGAGCATGTTGCCTTATTCATTAACTATGGCACAACAAAGCAATAAATTTGATATGAGCTTCGCACCGCACGAGGGAATGTTTAAAAACTTGGCGGGTGATGACATTGTCGACCAGATTAATTTTGCTGCCGGGCAGGGTTTTACGTCGTGGGAAGATAATGATATGAAAAAGCGCAGTGCTTCTGATCAGGAGCGTGTCGCCAAAGCACTACAAAATAACAATATGGACATGGGTGTTTTTGTCGCCAGTGCCATTGACTGGAATAATGTTTCAATGTCCGTCGGTGATCCGGCATATGTGGAAAATTTCGTTAAGGAAATGGAAGAAAGTGTTGAAGTAGCGAAGCGTGTCGATGCGCAGTGGATGACGGTGGTTCCCGGCGTTGCCGATTTAAAACTTCATAAAGATTATCAGATGGCCAATTTAGCGGAATGTCTGAAACGCGGCAGTGCGGTTCTGGAAAAAGCGGGCTTGATTATGGTTTTAGAGCCTCTTAATACATATGAAAATCATCCCGGATTGCTGCTTACTGAAATTCCGCAAGCCTATTATCTTTGTAAAGCGGTCAACAGTCCGTCCTGTAAGATATTATTTGACATCTATCATCAGCAAATAACGGAAGGCCGCATCATCGGCAATATGAACATGGCTTGGGACGAAATAGCTTATTTTCAAATTGGTGATACGCCCGGTCGGAACGAGCCAACCACCGGTGAAATAAATTATAAAAACATATTCAAACATATCCATGAAAAAGGATATAGAGGTGTAATGGGCATGGAACATGGTAATTCCATGAGTGGTGTCAAAGGCGAGCACGCCGTTATCGACGCATATCTTGACGTTGGTAATTTTCTTTAATTATTCTACGTCGTCAGAAATTATTAATCGTCTTCCGAATAATATCCGACAACATCACCTTCTGTTGTGACGCCGAGCCCGTTTAATACACGGTTTGAATAATTAAAGTAAGCAACGACCTGGTTAACTTCGAGTATTTCCCCGTCATCGCAACCTGCGGTCCGCAATGGTTCCATATCCTCTGCTTCCATCTTGGCAACATTAGCGGTTAATTTTGCGCCATAATTTAAAAGGGCCAATTCTTTGCCTTTAAATACGTTCTGCGGTACACCTTCTTTAAGTGCCGCAAAGATTGCGTCAGATTTTTTCTTATCCTTGATTAACCTTCGGGCATTAGTGAAATGATGGGTAAGGCTATAATCACATTGATTTATGATGCTGGTGTAGGAGGCCACCACTTCCAGGAACCAGAACGGCAACTGATTGTCCGGATTATGGAGCACAGATTTATAAATTGCCATATGACCGCCGATCGTATGGGGACGTAGTGATTGGCAACGCATAACATTATCAACGGTGCCATGAGGGGAACGGGCTTTAGCATACATTTCTTTGACATCGCCTGTGGCTTCACTATCTTCTATCATTTTAATCCATGCGGACATTTTCGTTCTCGTTTGTTATTGGTTTTAATGTTTTCTTGTCGTAGTCTATAAACTATTGATTGGGAAACCAACATTAAAACAGGGTAAGGGCATGAGAAAAGTAGTAATATATTTTTTAGGGGCGGTAATTACTTTATGTCTGCTTTTGGGCGTATTAAGCGCACTCGCCTTTATGACCAAAGACTTGGACGGCGATTATAAACTGGTCGCCACATGGGGTGAGCGAGGAGAGGGGCCAGGGAAGTTCGTTTATCCTGCTGGTTTAAAAGTTTACAAAGGAGAAGTTTTCGTTGTTGATGTAAATAGTCATAATATTCAAGTGTTTGACTTGGACGGTAAATACTTACGTCAATTTGGTACTGAGGGCGAAGGTTTTGGAGAATTTAAAAGACCGTGGAATATTTATTTTCATAATGACGAAATGTATGTCGCGGCCTATGAAAATAATCGCATTGATGTTTTAACACCCGGCGGTAGTTTCAAACGATCTTTCGGCAGTTTGGGTACCGGTGATGGTGAAATGGAAGGGCCAACGGCACTCACTATAGACGGAAATGACAACATCGTTATTGCTGATTTCTATAATCACCGGGTTGTTAGGCATAAGCCGGATGGTAAGTTTATATCTGCATGGGGCGTTGCAGACGATGTCAGCTCCCGTCTGGATCGGTTTAATTATCCGCTTGATGTTATTACAAGTCGTGATGGGAAGTTAGTTTATGTGTTGGATAGCGGAAACGAGCGCATCAAGGTATATGGCTCGGACGGTGAATATAAATTCAAATGGGGTGGGCCGTTTGGTTATAACACACTGATTACTTATTTTCATTGGTTCCCATTTGATGGCTGGTTTTCAGATCCCAAATCCCTCGCCATTGACAAACAAGGAAAAATATATGTTGGTGATGCCAGTAACAAACGCGTTCAGGTATTTGATGAAGCCGGAAATTTTATCAGCGCGTTTGGCGGAACGGGCAAAGATGAATTTGGCACTATTGGTGGTATCGATGTCGCCGATGACGGTTCAATATTCGTGGTTAATCAACCGACACGAACAATTCAAAAATGGCAATATAAGCCGTAATAAGTAAATTTAGGGAAAAGACGTTTCATATGGATAGAGTAAAAAAGCCGAGCTTCGCCCAATCATTTGTTTGTTTTGGGGGCATTCTCGCAATGATCATTATTGGTCTTATTATGTTGCATATAAATATGCATGTTTTGATTATGACTTGTATAATCTGGACCTGTTTGCACTGCGTTTATTTGGGGTATAGCTTTCCAGAGATCAAAGCGGCGATGAGCGTTGGTATAAATCGCGGTTTGGGAGCCATGTTTATTTTTATCCTGATAGGGGTTGTGATTGCGGCCTTTCTTGAAAGCGGCACCATATCAAGCATTGTTTATTATAGTCTCGATATCATTCATCCGGCGGTGTTTCTGCCCAGCAGTCTGCTTATTTGCAGCCTTATGTCGTTGGCGGTTGGTACATCATGGGGAACGGTGGGAACCGCCGGGGTAATCTTAATTGGTGTTGGTGGGGCAATGGGTATTCCGCTTCCAATTGTTGCAGGTGCGGTTGTTTCCGGAGCTACTTTTGGTGATAAGTTATCGCCAATTTCGGATACGACAAACCTTGCTGCTGTCGCAGCTGGCACCGATTTATATAAGCATATCAAATCGATGTTATACACGACCATCCCTACCTATTTAATTTGTATTGTCTTATTCGCTTTTGTCGGGCTTGAATATACGACAGACGTGATTTCAAATGCAGACGTAAAAGCCTTTCAAGCAGCCATTGATGCAAATTTTGTTGTCAGTATCTGGGGTTTTCTTCCGATAATAACCTTGTTTGCGCTTAGTTTGATGAAATATGACGCTGAACCGGCGATGATATCCAGCGTAGCAGTAGCCATACTGTTAGCGATTTTCCAGCAGGAACGATCAGTTCTTGATATTCTTAGCAGTCTTCAAGATGGTTATGTAGCTTCAACAGGACATGAAGATCTTGATACTTTGGTAAATCGTGGCGGTATTCAAAGTATGATGTGGACATTGTCCATGACTTTTTTCGCACTAGCACTCGGTGGACTTCTTGATGCAGCGGGTTTCTTGCATGAGCTGCTCACCGGAATTCTGGTTCGGATTAGATCTGTATTTTCGCTCGCTTTTTCGACCATGTGTACTGGCATCCTCGCGTGTATGAGCATGGGTGAAAGCTACATTTCGATCATCGTTACGTCGCAACTGTTTAAAGAAAAGTACGCAGATATGAATCTTAAACCTTATATGCTTTCCAGAAGTGTTGAAGAAAGCACAACAATGTCTTGCGCCATTATCCCCTGGACGACGGCCGGGGCTTTTTATTACGGTGCCATGAAGGTTCCGGTTTTCGATTATTTGCCGTACGCATTTTTAAATTACCTAAACCCGATAGTTTCCCTTGCCATGACATATATGGGCATAGCGGTATTTCGGGAGGTTTTCACAAAAGAAGCCTATGCAGGTGAATAGTCAAATAATTTGCTTAGTTCCGGCCAGTTATTTAAGCATTTATTTGTGGCTTCGAAATTGTGAGGCTGCAATCGTCCATTATCCCATAATTTTTTGCCATCAATTTTAATGGTATGATCCGGTATCGTACAGCTTATTTCGCCGGGAGCGTAATCGCCACATGTATGAAAATGGACATAATTTGGATTAGTAAAGACACTATTGGACCAGCGATCAGGATCATTTGATTCTGGTTCTTTATAATCGCTTCCGGGATGAATACCCGCATGCCATGAATGAACCACGTTCGGGTCAATATCGAATTTTTCCGACACGTTTTTATAGTGGGTTTTCACCAGTCCAACCATGTCTGTGGGTCCTGTAAAATCAACAATTTTTCCCATTTTAACTTCGGCAAATACAGGTTTGTCGAGCTTTAAGAACGGCGGGTCATATACTTTTGATCCGGTGGGGGCCAGATATCTGTCCATTACAATACGTCCCGAGAAACCCTTTGCTTCCAGTGGTGTAGGCACACCAAGAGGAAAGCGATGCACGGTCACGTCACTTTGTTCTTCGCGGCTTTTATCGGACAGACGACCAACAAAATGAGTACCCAACGGGCATGTGATTTCAATCTCATTTGCCTCAATTAAAATATCATCTATAGCGAGTTTTAGTTCACTGTAAGCGTGGTGATTTGTGCGTCCATAAGGGGAGCCAAGCATTTCAAGATTGCGTATATAGCTCATGACGCTTCTGGTACCCGGTCTTGGGGTAGAGAAGCGTTCCTGGTCACCGATACGAGAAAAGAAGATCGTGCAGTCATGGTCTTCGATCATTTTATTGAGTTTAGGACATTGTACATTTTCCGGCCTTGCTACTTCTATGAAAGTAGGATTAAGGCCTATCTTCATAGCCTGATCCGCTACAAAACGAGGAGCGTGCTCATCATACCATCCTGTTTCTGGATCTTCAGAAATGATTAATAAAGTTTCGTCTGGTTTTATGTCCGCACAATTAATTAAAAGATTTTTTGCCCCCAATACAATATTGTCACTCATACTCATTATCTTTTTTCTGCCTTTATTGTTAAGAAACTAAATTTATCGGAGATAACTTTTTTGATGCCGTGGCTTAGTTCCGCATCAAGGGTAAGACTATCGCCCGGTTTTAAGTGGATTTGTTTTTGTCCGTAGTTGAACTTTGCTTCGCCGTTTAAAATATGCATAAAAACTACGCCATGACCAACATATATGGGAGCCTGCGTATCTTGCTTTTCCATTGTGACGATATGGGCTTCAAATCCAAAGTCGCGACGATTATGTGACGCCAGATTAATAAAATCATGGCTATGATCGTCAACGATCCTGGTTGAATTTATACCCTGACCTTTTTTAACGTGAGTGAAGTCAACATGATTTGACGATGTTGTTTCCCGAAAGAAGCTTACCATTGGGACTTCAAGTGCCGTGCTCAGGGCTTCCAATGTGGAAATAGAAGGGGAGACCTGACCATTTTCAATACGACTTATCATTGCTGCCGATACATCTGCACTTTCAGCAAGTTGTTTTGCGTTAAGGCCGATACTTTCGCGCAGGTCGCGCAAAGTAGCACCAATGGCCATATCAATTGTATTTTCACTCATGATCCGGATTTTTTCTATAGGAGAAAGCTTTATCAAAGCGCCAGTTGAGATAGTCACCGCATGTGATGGGTTTATCTTTGGTTTTATAATCCGCGCCGAAAACATCTTTTGCGTCAATTATTGTTTCCGGATTTGGATCAAACGCCAGCACTAGTGACAATCGTTCACGCCCGGAACTATTTACCACCCGGTGAGGGGTTGATTTATATTCACCATCTGTCCATCTGGCTAACAAGTCGGCGACATTGACAATTAACGTATCTGCAATTGGCGGTGCTTCTATCCACTGGCCTTTGATGTCCTGTACTTGTAAGCCGCCAACGTTATCCTGAGCGAGAACCGTAAGAACACCAAAATCAGTATGTGGTCCAACGCCGAATTGTTGATCATCCATAGATTCTGGTTGCTTTGGGTAATAAACGAAAGAAGCGCGACTTAAAGGTTTATCGCTGGCTTTTAAGAAGAAATTCTCATCTAAGTTAAGGCCCAATGCAAAGCCACGCATCAAATGATGGGCAACATCATGAGCATGCTTAAAATAATCCATCGCGTGTATTTTTAATTCCGGTAAATGTAAAGGCCATTGATTTTGGCCTCTAAGTTGATGATCATCGAGAATATCGCCACTCGCGTTTTCAAAACCCCAAAGGTAACTTTCCTTTAGATCGGGTTTAAGTTCATCGTCCATCTTGGCTCCGCCGCAGCCGATCCACCCCCGATGTTGCGCAGAAACGTTAACATCTGATTTTACTTCAGGTGGACTTCGAAAAAAATGATAGGCCGTGCTGCGGGCTTCGGTAATGATATCTTCAGGTATGCCGTGGCCCTTAATATAGATAAAACCAAGTCCCTTGCTGGCCGCGTGTAGCTCTTTTGCGACTTTCATAGGGTCTGAACCATTTCGTAATTCTGTTATATCAACAATTGAAATTACGTCGGGATCAAGTTGTTTTGCTTGTGCATAGGCCACGGTAATTTATTTTTCATATTTAATGAATCGATATATTGATTATATAATATGAAATTTACTATTAAGCAATAAATTAATTATTATGCAATATCATTTTCAAAGAAAGTCGGATTTTTACCGCCGATCACAATATCAAATTGATAACCACAATCAAATTCTTTACCCGGCGTATCATATTCTTTTCCGATATTTTTATCAAAATTGTCACCCATTAATATCCTCATAGGGTCCGCGTCATTATGCGGATCACCGTTAAAATACATTTGAGTAATCAAACGAGAAGAACCGCCACGAATTGACATGTGTATATGTTTTGGGCGCCAACGGCCTATGTCTGGTCGCGCTAAATATTCGCCTGGTCTAATGGACCAAAACTCATAATTACCGTTTTCATCACTTATTGTCCTGCCAATGCCGAGGAAGTTTGGATCAAGTGGTAATCCAGATTGGTCTTCGATATGGGTATATCTACCGTGTTTGTTGGCATTCCATATTTCTACAAGAGAATTACGGATCGGCCTGCCGAATTGATCGGTAATTGTACCGGTCACTTTTATAGGGTCGCCGTCAGCGCGTGGCCTGCCGGCGGCAAGCCGTGTCATATCTGCTTCACCTGGGTTGATACCATAGTTATACGGCGCATAAGGTGCGAACGAGGCCCTCGCGCTGTCTGGTATTAGATGGAGTGGGTGCCGAGGTGTTCTTTCATTGGAAGTGTTATCCGTTGGCCCGATTTCAATGGTGCGTCCATATTGTGTCATGATCAATTCCTAACTTGCAAAATCATCAAAAAATGGCGTTTCTTTTTCACCGGCCATTATGATTTCAATTTTATATGTTTTAATGCCTTCTTCATTTTGTCCGTCATTTTTAATCATAAGGCGTGATCTTAATTCTTCCGGAACCGAACGCAATAGAGGATCATTTTCGTTACTTGATTCATCTTCGAAAAATAGTTGCGTTACCACCCTCATAATACCGTCAGAAAAGATTGTGAGCGTAATATTAGGGGCTCTTTTTGCGTTAAGCTCTTCATTAATGCCCGGTTTTATGGTTGTTAGTGTAAAATTGCCGTCCGGTGTCCGGTTTCTTGCATATCCGATAAACCATGGATCCAGGTCTGGATGAGTTTCGTTATCCGGCGTGCGGTAAATACCGTCAGAATTAGTCTGCCAGAATTCAAGTAAACAGCCGTTCGCCAGTTCACCATTAATGTCCTTCACGCATCCATTAATTATGATCTTTTCACCTTTTGGCTCGTTGATTATGCCGGAGCGAATTTTCGTAAGATCCATGCTATCGTTATCACAGAGTGATATCGGATAATAAGGCCCCAATGTATCTTCATTGGTCGGAGTGAGAAGGTTGCTTTTTATATTGGAATGTGTCATCCCTTGTCCTTAAGTTTTGTATATAAAACAATTTAACCCAAATAAGTTGAGTATTTAATGCCAAATAATTTAAATGAGAATGAGCTTCTTCATAAAAATCATGATAGATACTTTGTCCCTGGTTTGTCCAGAGGACTTCGGGTTCTTGAAATTATCGCGCAGGCTGATAAACCACTTACCATTGCTGAAATCGGTAAAAAACTTGGTGTTTCGCGCTCTTCTGCGTTTAGAATTACCTATACTCTTCGTCATATGGGGTTTCTGAGCACCGATAAAGGCGATAAACTTTTTGATTTGGGGCCACGGGTTCTTGGGCTTGGTTTTGCCTATCTTAACCGACAGGATATTATTAAAATTGCGAAACCGTTTTTGGAAGGACTGCGTGATAAAACCGAAGTCTCCAGCCATTTGGCCATTAAGGCGGGCAGGGAGGTTCTTTATCTGGATAACGTACTTTCCAAAACTTCTTTCGTAAGTAATATTTCGACCGGTGAGCGCCGCCCGGTATATGCCAGTCCGCAGGGTTGGTTGTTGATGGGCGGAACGAGTGAAAGTGATGTTCGAGCGTTGTTTGAAGATGTAGCTTTTAAGAGCCTTTCCGAACATACTCCTGCTAATATCAATCAGCTTATTAAGCGCATTCGTGAAGCAGAGAAGCTCGGGTATGTCATATCTCGTGGTTTTATGCGCCACGGCGGGTCCATTGTCACTGCACCTGTTTTTAATGAAGTGGGTCGGGTTGTCGCCGTCATTGACATTTCCGGTCCCGATAGTGGATTTGACTTTGACAAAATGGACAGCTTTTATGTCCCGCATGTGGTAGAAACTGCGCGGGAAATCTCTCGTAATCTGGGATTTAGAGATTAACTGGTTCATCTTATCTTATAATCCTAATATCTGCCTTGCCTCCGCCGGTGTAGCTATTTGCCCTCCAAGGTTATCAATGATGCCGACGGCTTTTTCAACTAATTGAGCATTATCGCGGCAAAGTTCGCCTTTCTTGATAAATAAATTATCTTCCATTCCTACCCTGGCATGCCCGCCTAACACGTAGGATTGCGCTAACATAGGGTATTCCATCGCCCCAATACCAAAGCCACTCCACACGGATCCCTCAGGGAGTTGCGATTTTAAATAAACCATAGTTTCCGTATTGGCAGCAGCACCAAACCTGACGCCAAGGACCATCTGAACCATAACAGGTGCCTTCATCACCCCTTCTTTTATTAAGAAATTCAGTAGATGCATGTCGCTGCTATTAAAGACTTCGATTTCCGGCTTTACACCGGCGGCATATATGCGTTCCGCCATAATTGCCAGATTTTCAGGTGAATTTATTACCGCCGCTTGTCCAGACCACATTGTATTAAGGTCTAATGTACAAATTTCCGGTTTCAGTCTTTCAACATGAGCCACTCGTTTTTCCGGGAGGCACAAAGTCGTGTTTTCCGCGAATTTTTTTGGGTCCTCTTTCGACGGGACGAACCGTCCGCCTTCTCCGGTGGTAAGGTTAAGGATCAACTCGGTGTTTTTCTCTCTTATTCTTCCGACCATTTCTTCATATAATGCAAACTCCATTGATCCTTCACCGGTTTCCGGGTCACGAACATGAAGATGTGCGATTGCAGCACCAGCATCAGCGGCATCCAGCGCCGCATTAGCAATTTGTTCGGGTGTTATTGGAAGGCCGGGATGCTTATCCCGGCTTGTAAGGTTTCCAGTTACAGCACATGTGATTATTGTTTTATTCATGTTATACCTTAAGAAGTTATTTTATCTAATTGATTATTAAGTGAATTAATTATTTTATCAACGATCATAGTCAGCTCTTCATCCGTGACCGTGTATGGCGGTGCGAGCAATATATGATCGCCGTTAATACCATCCACGCAGCCTTGTGAAGGGTAGCTTAACATCCCATTTTCAAGTATATCGGTTTTTATTTTCCCGGCCAGATTAAAAGAGGCGGGAAAAGGTTCTTTGGATTGTTTATCTTGTACAATTTCGAGGCCCCAAAACAAGCCCCGTCCTCTTATATCGCCAATATTCGGGTGATCAGCAAAGGCATTATAGAGCATTTTTTTGAGCTTGGCACCTTGTAATTTAACGGAGCCCAGAAGTTGGTCTTCTTCAATTACTTTTAGGACAGTCAGTGCGCCTGCGCAGGCGATCGCGTGGCTCATATATGTGTGCCCATTCCATAATGTGCCACTACCCTGTTCAATGGCATGGATAACTTTTTCAGATGCCATTACTGACGCTATAGGTTGGTATCCGGCGCCCAATCCTTTGGCGATTGTGATAATATCAGGGCAAACGTCTTCAGGTTCCATTGCGAATAAATAGCCTGTTCTGCCCATGCCGCACATAACTTCGTCGGCGATGAATAGCACGCCATACTGGTCACAAATTTCACGAATACGTTTGAAATATCCGGGAGCAGGGGGCTCCGCGCCCAATGATGCTCCTGAAACCGGCTCTGCAACAAATGCAGCGACAGTCTCCCGGCCTTGTTTTAATATTTCTTCTTCTAATGTGTTGGCCATTCGAAAGCCAAATTCATCTTCTGTTTCAGCATTTTTCATGAAACGGTATTTATAACAAGGTGGAATATGTGCAACATCGATCAGAAGGGGATCAAATGGTTTCTGCCTTTGTTTATGTCCACCCGTCGCGAGTGCCCCTAATGTGTTGCCGTGATAAGAACGGTCCCGCGCAATTATTTTGGAGCGTTTATCGTCGCCTCTTTCGAGGTGATATTGCCGCGCAAGTTTCAACGCGGCTTCCATGGCTTCTGAACCGGAACCAAGGAACATTGCTCTTCCTTGTCCAAATCCATCCGGTGCATTCTCCACCAAATAGGTCGCGAGCTGCTCTGCGGGTTCATTTGAAAAGACGCCGGTATGGGCAAATGAAACCTTATCAAGCTGCGCCTTAATGGCGTTAATAACCCGTTTATTTGTATGGCCAAGACAGGACACGGCAGCGCCGCCACTGGCATCCAGATATTTTTTACCTGTATCATCAATTAGATAGTTCCCCTCAGCACTTTTGACAGTGGGGACAGTTATACTTATATTTCTATGTAAAACATGCGACATTATTAGTTATCCATAAATAATATGTTTGATATATAAAACTTATATTTAAATATAAAACACACATTGCATTAAAATACAATAGGGAATATAAAGATAACCATGAAAAGTGTTTTTGAAAATATAAAAGTTCTGGATTTAACCCATGTGCTTGCAGGACCGTTTTGCACTTATCAATTTGCGCTGTTGGGGGCAGATGTCATTAAAATAGAAGCACCGGATAATCCTGACTGTGCGCGGGGTCGGGGACCCGACGGTGACCAGAATGCTGCGCTTCGTGGACTAAATTATCAGGTTCAGGCATCCAACAAAAAGGCAATTACGCTTGATCTAAAAAAAGAGGAAGGTCGGCGTTTGCTAAAACAACTGGTGAAAGACGCAGATATTCTTGTTGAAAATTACCGTACCGGGGCACTTGATAAACTTGGTCTTGGATATGGCGATCTAAAAACTATAAATCCCGGACTAATTTACTGCTCGCTAACCGGATATGGTAATGAAGGCCCGAAAGCCGGTGTAAAGGCGTACGACAACGTTATTCAGGCGACAAGCGGTATTATTGAGCAATCTGGTGGTCATAAGCCAGGTGTTTCATTCGTTGATTACGCCGCCGGTTATAACGCTGCATTTGCGATTTCAGCAGCTTTGCATCAAAGATCGCATACCGGCAAGGGAACCCATATCAGCAGTTCAATGCTTGAGGTCGCGATGATGATGATGGCACCGGAAGCAGCAGCAGCGGCACACCCGGTTAAAATTAAACGAGAAAAAGAAGCTGGGATCAGTGCATACGAAACGGCAAATGAAATATTAATGATAGGAGCATTTACCCCCGATCAGAATATTCGCATGTGGAATATTTTTGAGGAGCTGGGTTATGATATCGATACGGAGCATAAATCAGCAAAAGATTGGGAAGAATTATGGCAACAAGCCCCTGCAATTAGGATCAGGCTTGGGGAGATATTAATAGATAAATCTGCCGATGAATGGCAAAATATTTTTCATAAAAATGGCCTTCCTGCTGAAAAACAGAGAACACTGGCCGAAGCCATAAAAGATCCGCAGCTTAATAACTATTTTTACCGTAGCGAAGGTGGTGAAGGGGATGCTCACCCACCAATATTACCAAGAGCAGCGTATCATTTTGAAAACGGTCCTGAAATTCATTCACCACCACCCGGATTTGGTCAACATACAGTTGAAGTACTCAGGGATTTAGGATTATCATGCGATGAGATTGACCAACTTAGGGATGAAGGGGTGATTGTGTGACATTGCATTTAACGGCAAAACTATGGACGAAATTACCGGATGAGCTGCATTTTAGGGGCGAGCCAACAGAGTGGGTAAAGATGACCCGACCTGGCCAAAACCTTCATTCCTTTCTCGAAGGGCCGGAATTTGATAGTGACGGGAATTTATTAATCGTAGATGTTCCATATGGTCGAATTTTTAAAATTGATCCGCAGGGATGTTGGTTACTACATAAAACTTATGAAGGTGAACCACACTCCATTAAGCAAAAAGGGGACGGCAACTTCGTGCTGACCGATTATAAAAATGGTTTGCTGGAATATGACGGAATAGATGACATCAAGACGCTTGCCACTGAATATAAAGGTGAGAAATTCAAAGGACTTTCCGACCTTACGATAGCACCAAACGGTGACGTCTGGTTTACTGATTCAGGACGAACAAGCCTGAGCGATCCTACAGGGAACGTTTTTTGTCTTAAATCTGATGGAAGTTTAATTCATGTACTCGACAATGTGCCGTATCCAAATGGCATTGCCCTTAGTCCAGATGGGAAACTGGTATATTGTGCCGCTACCAGAGCGAACGCCGTCTGGCGTTTTATGGCGGACTATCCCGATCCGAAATGGCCAATGGTTGGTACTTATATCCAAATGTCGGGCGGTTTAGGACCGGATGGGCTTGCGGTTCATAAAAATGGCAGCCTTGCCGTTGCACATGCGCAATCAGGGCGTGTTTATATATATAATATATTTGGTGATACGCTCGCGGTTATTGAGTTACCCGGAGGTCTCTGGGTCACAAGCCTAATATTTAAAAATGACAATTTATACATCGTTGAAGCCCAAACGGGCTCAATTTATTTAATGGAAGATATGGAATTTATTTAATGCAAAAAGAAGATTTATATGGGTTTGTACCTGCTGTCGTAACGCCGTTTAACGAAACGGGAGATATCATGGAAGATGCCTATCAGGATTTGGTGAAATGGCTTATAGGTCAGGGTGCGAAGACGATCTGCGTATCCGGCGATAACGGTGAAAGCTGGGCTTTATCTGCTGCGGAAAAAGGCCGTCTTACCCGTCTGGCCGTTGATACAGTGGCGGGCAAAGTTCCCGTTATAACTGGATGTTCAGCACCAACCCTTAAAAATAGCGTTGATTTCGCGCTCGCCGCTAAGGAAAATGGTGCATCGGCGGTGTTATCAATGCCACAAACATATGTTTTAAAAGCGACGCGTGACGAATTATTAGGACGGTTCGAAAAACTAACTGCGGCAATTGATATGCCAATTGTTGCGTATAACTCACCGCGGCGTGCGGGTCTTGATCTTTCACTCGATGACATTGGCGCAATTATGGACGTGGCCCCGATCATCGGTATCAAAGAAAGCAACCGGGACTATTTCCACCATACTCATTTGATTAAACGTTATGCAGATAAAATGGCTATTATGGTCGGGCCGTGTCATTATATTATGCCGGGAATTGCCATTGGTGCCCACGGGTTTATCGCAACGGGGCCAGAATTCCTGGGCAGCGATACCACAAATATTACCAGGATAGCGAAAGAGGCTCCGGACGCAAAGACGGCGGATATTCATTATAAACTTACGGTGCTGTATGAACTTCTAATGGGAAATTCGACGTGGCCCGCTTCATTCAAGGCGGCACTTAATTTAATCGGTCAACCCGCAGGCATTCCACGGGATCCCGTTCATCAAGCCACACCAGAAGTTATTGATACCATCAAGAAAACATTCGATAGGATTGGAATTTCATATAAGTCATGAGTAAAGAACCCGCTCCACCTATAGTAAGAACAGAAATCGTCGAATTTTCATTCGACGGAAGGAAATTTTCCGGGCATCAGGGAGAAACAGTCGCGGTTGCCTTGCTAAGGCAGGGTATAATTCAGCTTCGTGATGCGCCAAATACACCTGCTGCGCGAGGCATGTTTTGTGTGATGGGTATTTGTCAGGAATGTGTGATAGAAATTAACGGAAAAAGAAAAGAAGCCTGCCGCGTACCGATCTCATCCGGACTAATCATTGATAAGGTGAAATACTAATGTATGACGCCACAATCATAGGAAGTGGCCCGGCGGGGGCCAATGCCGCACTTGAAGCGCATGATTTGGGGTTAAAGGTGTTAATCGTTGACGAGCAACGTGATGCCGGCGGCCAAATATGGAGAGTAAAATCAAAATCCATATTATCTGCTCCCTCAACAGAAGCCAGTATAAAGGGCGACGCACTAAGGGAAAGATTGAAGCAAAGCAGCATCGAAGTGAAATTTGAAACCCGTGTTTGGCATATTGATAAAAACGAAGAAAAGAACTGGATTATAAACTTGGTCAGCAAGGACGGCAGCCATTCAGTCCTCTCAAAAGCTTTGATTATAGCAACTGGTGCACAGGAACGCGTCATTCCCGTCCAGGGATGGACATTGCCGGGTGTCGTCGGACTTGCCGGCGCAACGGCACTTTTCAAAGAGCACATGATGGTGCCTGGTAAATCTACGGTAGTTGCGGGAAGTGGCCCGCTAGTGTTTTTTGTTGCGAGTGAAGTTATCAGACTTGGTGGTTCCGTTGCGGCGGTGGTCAGCATTAATGGTTTTTCCGACTGGATAAAAGCGTTACCAGCTATGGTTTTAAATCCGAAATTGTTGTGGCAGGGCATCAAATGGATTGGCGATCTTTATTTAAAACGTGTGCCCCTATATTGGCGCCACGGTATTAGAAGTTTTGAAGGCCTTGGTCATGTGGTTGGGGTCAACGTAAGAAAAGCTAACAAAAAATGGTATTTGCGCCATGACCCAAACATCTTTATTGCTGCGGACAGCGTTTGTTACGGACACGGTTTGATGCCGTCTATTGAAGCGAGTAGGCTGGCGGGCGCAGTTCACACCTATGAACCTGCTTTAGGGGGCTGGGTGCCATTTACAGATGAGAATGGAAGGACCACAGTACCTTATTTATATGTTTGCGGTGATAATGCGGGAATTCTTGGCGCGCAGGCTGCTCCGCACAGGGGGCGACTTGCTGCTTATGCGATGGTTGAAGATTTAAATGAGACGTTACCTGAAGATCTTCTCGCCAAAAGAAAGGCAGAAAAAAAATTGCTCAAATGGGCAAGTATATTTGGAAAAGCCGCCACCGGTTTAAGTATATTGCAACCTGGGGCAGGTGGATTAATTAGTAAACAAACGGAAGTATGCCGTTGTGAAGGTATTAACCGACTGGAAATCGAAAAAGAAGTTAAAACCGGTGCGCTTTCACCAAACGCGGTTAAATCCGGTACGCGCTGCGGGATGGGGCCATGCGGAGGTCGTTTTTGCTCGGAAAGCATGGCGTTGATTACTGAACAAGCCACCGGGAAAACAAGAGCAGAAATTGGCTTGCCGACCGCAAGACCACCACTCAGGCCTGTTGCTATGGATGAAATTGCTAAAGATCTGAATTATGATGATCTACCGATCCCGGGAGTGTCGCCACTATGAATTTTAAGTTTGATATAGCGATCATTGGTGGTGGTATCATGGGGTGTGAGACGGCCCTTCGCCTTACCGAAGGTGGAATGCGGGTTGTGGTATTGGAACAGGGGGATATTGGTCAAGGTGCCTCAGGTGTCAATGCGGGGACACTATCGATGCAGATAAAGCGAGTTAAGTTGATGCCTTACGCCATAAAGGGGCATGCTATCTGGGAAAAGCTGGGGGAAATAATTGGTTTTCATAAAACGGGTGGTTATACGCTCGCGTTTAATGACCGGGAAGCGGAGTTGCTGAAAGAACGTATGATGTTAAAGAAAGAAGCGGGGGCCAACATTTCATTTGTTTCGTTAAATCAGCTTAAGGAAAAAGAGCCAAATTTAGCCAATAAAGTCGTTGCGGCAAGTTACTGCCCCGATGATGGCTACGCAAATTCTTCGCTGACAGGGTATTATTACCGTACTCGTATGGAAAATGCGGGAATAAATTACGTTGAAAAATTCAAAGTAACCAACATCAGACAAACATCGGACGGGTATGAGGTATCTTCCGGTGAAAATCTTATAATTGCCAAACGAGTTCTGCTTGCGTGCGGTGGGTGGATGAAAGATGTTGCAGCGATGATTGGCGAAGAACTACCGATCCGCGCCAGAATAAATACGGTTTCTGTAACCGAACGCGCCCCAAAATTAATGAGCACTGTAATTGGCCATGCAACGGGGCTGCTAACCATGAAACAAAAACCAAACGGTACGGTCCTAATCGGTGGTGGCTGGCAGGGAAAGGGAACACCCGAAGAAGGACGAGGAACCGTAGCGACAGATAGTTTGATACCGAACCTACAGTTGGCCAAATATGCGGTGCCGAAACTTTCAAATGTACGAATTGTCCGTTCATGGACCGGATTTGAAGCAAATGTCCCTGACTTTTATCCGCTCGCCGGGGCACTCCCCAATAAAGAAAACTTGTATGTTTTAGGGTGTGTGAGAGGCGGTTATACCATTGGACCCTATATTTCGCGCCTCATGGGAGATTTTATACTTGGTGAAGAGCCGGAAATGCCACTTTTTGATCCCTCGCGGTCATTTGAAAGCGCATAATAATTAATAAACAGGAAGAAGAAATGAGTAAAAAAGTATTAAGTGGAAAAGTGGCGGTGATAACCGGCGGTGGATCAGGAATTGGTGAAGCATGCGCTGATATGTTTGCCGAAAATGGCGCACATGTGGTGGTCGCAGGCCGAAGCTTGGAAACCATTTCAAAGGTGGCGACAAGAAACAACGGCACCGCCATAGTTTGTGATGTTGCGAAATTCGAAGATGTGCAAGTGCTTTTTACTAAAACCAAATCAATCGGTGGGAGTGTAGATATTCTTGTCAATAATGCAGGCATCCCGGGGCCGGTATCACCGATTGCAGAAGTTAATGTGGACCAATGGCGTAAATGTGCAGAAATAAATTTGTTTGGTGCAATGTACTGCATGCGTGAAGCGGCAAGAATTATGTGTGAACAAAATTCTGGATCGATCATTAATATGTCGTCATTAATGGGTATTCAGGGCTATCCGATGCGCTCTGCATATACCGCAACGAAATTTGCGCTTGTGGGGATGACAGAAGCCGTTGCGAGGGAAGTCGGCCCTTTTAATGTACGTGTTAATGCGCTGCTTCCCGGGGCTGTGTCTGGGGAGAATATGGATAGAATTTTAGAACGCCGCGCAGAAGCAGAAGGCAGACCTGCTGCTGAGATAGAAAAAGAAAACTATACGGAGCCGGCCGCGTTAAAAAGATGGGTTGCACCTGAAGAAGTTGCAAAGGCAGCGTTATATTACGCTTCCGATGCATCAAGCGCAGTAACAGGGGATAAAATGAAAGTAGATTGCGGACGCTTTTAATCATTCGAAGGAAACAAATTATGTCAGATAAAAATAAGCTAACGAGACGAGATTTTTCAAAAGGGGTGGCGGCAACGGCGGCAGGAATATCAATCGCATCTGCGGTTGATATGGCAGAGGCGCAACAGGTGGGAAAGTCATCCGGGAAAAAAAACATCTTGATGATCGTTATGGATCAGGAAAGAGCATGGTCGACTTTGCCAAAAGGACTTCGCCTTCCCATGCGAGAAAAGCTTGCCAAACAAAGCACCTCCTTTGATCAGTATCACATTGCTACTTTATCCTGTGCGCCTTCGCGTTCGGTAATTTACACGGGGCGTCACGTCCAGCATACGACCATTTTTACCAATCCGGGATTGGGCGAAGGTGATCCTATTTTAAATACCGATGTAACACCGACCATCGGGCAGATGTTTAAAAGTTTAGGTTATAATACGGCTTATAAAGGGAAGTGGCATTTATCTGTGGTCAACGACGAAGACAATAGAAAAACATTAGTTCCGTTCGGTTTTGACGAATGGCACAAAGGGGTGGATACAAATGGTAATGCTTATGAGGGTGCTGAAAAAGATAGAGAAACCTTAGCAGATGCGACTGATTATATTGACCGTCAAAAAGGGTCGGACAAACCATGGTTTTTGGCCGTTAATTTTGTAAATCCGCACGATATTATGTGGCTGGATGCTAATGGCAGGCAGGCGGCAACGCGGTTACGCCCCGGATTGGTAAGTGAAATGAGGCCAGCCCAGGATAAGTATCCGTATAATCACGATTTTGGTTTTGATGTACCGGATAACTTTCGTGATGATCTTAGTAAAAAACCGGAAGCACAAATTGAATTTGTCAAACTGGGTCAATATTTTTACGGTGAACAGGATGTGAGTGATGGAGAGGCTTGCAAGAACGTTCTTAATTATTACGCGGCTTGTCTGGTCGATTCAGACAAGATCATCGGCGATTTGGTGCAATATGTTGATGATATGGGGCTGGGCGACGATACCATCGTTATCTTAACATCTGATCATGGTGAAATGGGTGGATCACACGGACTGCGCCATAAAGGGCCGTTTATGTACCGCGAAAATTTAAACATTCCGCTGGTAATCAGGCATCCAGAAAGCAAAAGTGGTAAAAATTCCGACGCGTTAATGAGCGCAGTGGACTTAGCTCCGACCTTGCTCGGTCTTGTCGGTGTGGATAGTAAGAAAATATCGGAGGAACTAAAAGGAATTGATTATTCATCCTGTGTAACAGGTGGCGATCAGGAAAATAAGAGGGATGAATTACTGGTTTGTTTCAGTAATACGACACAGGGGAATTCGCGGCTGGAAAAAATTCGTATGTTGCAAAAAGAAGCGGAAAAACGCGGTGCCGATCCCGTTGAATTTAGTTATCCCGAAGATTTTATCCAGTTTGATACGCGCACTATGGGACGGGGGATAATTACCAAAAAATATAAATATTCCCGGTGGTTTGCACCCGGCGATCATCATATGCCGAAAAGCTGGACTTCATTGGTTGGTCGAAACGACCTTGAATTATACGACACTGAAAAAGACCCTTTGGAGCTTAATAATCTGGCGTTTACCCCGGAATCTAATCGAGATTTAATAATGGACTTAAATAGGAGGCTAAATAAATTAATTGAGAATGAAGTCGGTGCGGATTTCGGAAGTCACCTTCCTGGTGATCATAGGATCTGGACTTCTGAACTATAGGGCTGATCGCCACCTGCGAGTAGCAAGCGGCGATCAGAAAATTATCTATATAGATCTCTTGTGATAATCACAATTGGTCGTTGAAACTTATGGTAGTTATTTAGACGTCTCAAGCGGCGAATTTTTCTCTTTAGTTTTTTGTTTTTCGCCTTAATATAACGCCTGTTTGGGGCATAATGTCTTGAGTTATCGTAATATCTTTGATTGTTATAATACCGGCGGTTATCATAACGCCTTTGATTGTTATAATACCTGCGGTCATCATAACGTTTATTTCCCGCATATTGTTTACCTCTACGAGGTTCCATGATAACGACCCGATCGTTTCTTCCAGGGTTTTCATAGGAATAACGGGGTCCATCTACAACAATTTGTGAGCCTCTGTTATTATGTTGACCACGTTCTTTGGCATTTAATGGTCCTGCGATTGTCAGGCTGACGGCTATCGCCGTAATCCAAGTAACAAGCTTTGTATTATTTTTCATTTTCGGTCTCCTACTTTGTTGTTGATTTCACCAGTTGGGAACCCTTTTCACATTTTGAATATAAACGCTGCGTTGTGAACAAGTCCTGAATATCACTTACATGAGCCGTTCATCTATAAGGCAGGATTAAGGCTTGATAGGATTTAATCAAAAGGTTAGGCTCAGATTACAATCAGGATAAGGGTGCAATATATGTCTGATGACATGAGCGAAGATAAAAAAATTGGTTTATGGGGCGTAGTATTTACCATCGTTGGTTTCGTCGTTGGTGTTTCCATATTTATATTACCCGCCGAATTATATGATAAAGCGGGGCCTGCGGTTCTTTTGGCTTATGCCATTGCAGGATCCATGGCCATCGTAACATGTATTGCGACAGCCCAAATAGGGACGTTAATGCCGGCAGAAGGTGGTACATTTGTTGCGATTACCCGTTTGCTATCCCCGTTTTTTGGGTTTTTAGCAGTATGGGTATTGCTTGCTGCGGTAGTTCTTGTGAACGCATTTATCGGTTACGGGTTCGCGGATTATTTCGTTTATTTTGTGCCGGGGGCGAATAAGACTTTGGTCGCAGCATCTGTTATTATGTTTTTTGGACTGGTTAATATTTTTGGTTCCAGTTTGGTTGTGAGGTTTCAAGCTGCTTTGGTGATCTTTTTCCTTATCATGCTTTCAATTTTTATCGTCACGGGCTTACCGCATTTTGAGACAAAAAACCTTTCGCCATTTATACCAAATGGTTCAAATTCAGTGATACTTGCTGCAACTATTGGTTATTTTTCATTTGCCGGTTTTATATCACTTCTGGAATTTGGGGGCGAGATAAAAAAACCGACCATCAATATCCCTATTGGCTTAGGTATAAGCTTTATTATTGTGTTCGCCTCATATGGTGGCGTATCACTCATTCTTAGCGGGATTGATGCCGGAATAGATTTTAAATCAGTGACCACACCGGTGATGGAAGTTGCAAAAACATTCTTTCCAAACTGGTTATTAAGCGCATTGGTTGTTTCTATCATCGCCGCCGCTGCGACAACGATAAATGGCCTTATTCTTGGTTATTCGAGAGATATATTCGTGCTTGCAAAAGCGGATTTATTACCTGCATTTCTTACAAAAGTTTCTCCAAAATATGGAACACCGTCGGGATCAATTATTGCATATACTTTGCTGAGCGTAGCAGCCGTATTAGTGGGTAGCGGAATTGGACAATATGCGCTTGTGGCAGTACTTGGATTATTATTGCAGCAATTATTCATCGCCATCGGGTTATTCCGTGTGCCGCAGGTTATGGGCGATGAATATGAAAATGCGGAATTTAAATTGCCAAAATCATTACTTTATGTGGTTTCGGTCTTACTTTTTGTTATATCTGCATCTTTTATCATTATGAATGTGATGAATGAACCGTTCTTCGGTGTGCTCATTATTGGTGTGCTTGGAGCCGGCACAATCTATTATTACTTAACGTCAAAAATAAGAACCAAATATGAAAATATCAGCAACTGAAAAAGAAACATATTTCCGCGATGGAGTGGTCAAAATCAGTGGGGCATTCGACCCAAAATGGGTTGATTTCCTGCGGAAAGCAACAGAAGAGAGCTTAAAGAATCCGGGAAAGATGGCTGAGGAATATGGTGACGATGAAAAATCAACACGTTTTTTTGGCGATCAGTTTGTTTGGATTAGAAATGGTGATTTCAAGAAGTTTATTTTGGAAAGCGAAGCTGCGGCAATAGCCGGTGAATTGATGGGGTCAAACAAGATTAACATGTTCTTTGATCATTTGCTTGTAAAGGAGCCGGGTGCAGTTGAGCCAACGCCTTGGCATCAAGATGGCCCCTATTGGAAAGTTAGAGGTGAACAAGTTTGCTCAATCTGGTTTGCAATGGATAATGTGACAGAAGCAACGGGCGGCGTTAGATATGTAAAAGGGTCTCATAATACCGGTATTCGTTACCGTCCACAAAGCTTTAGTGGTGACGGTAATGACGTCTACGATGGAGGTGGCCTTCAAACTATGCCAGATATTGATGCAACGGTCTCATCAGATGATATTATATGCTATGATCTTAACCCTGGTGACTGTCTTATTCACCATGCCAACACAATCCACGGCGCAAGAGGAAATGCTGCGTCAAACACACGTCGTCGCGGTTACGCGACGCGCTGGACCGGGGATGATGTTTGCTGGGATCCACGGGAAGGGACGGCAGACGTTTTGTATGATCCGGATATTGAACCGGGCGGACCGCTTGATTGTGATTTGTTTCCTGTTGTATGGAAGCGATAATTATACTTAATTATTTATCTTATTTTTCCTCTGTAATGACCATGAGTTTGTGCATCGAAGTTATCTTATCAGGCTCGATTTCGAGCTCAAAATATTGTTCATTTAAATTTTTACCCCACTGATTCCCCGACGCCTGGTGTGTCAATTTAAAACCGGCTTTTTCATATAGATATCGTGCCGCATTTAAACCTTCGAATGTCCATAATCCTATTTTAGCGTATCCATAGTTTTTGCAATGTTCAACAGCGGCGTTAACTAGTCTTCCGCCCAAGCCTAGCCCGTTGAGCGTTTCGGAAAGTATGAACCATCTTATATGGGCGCGTTCTGGGCTTTTCTCGTCGCATTGAATTACAATCGAACCTTCGATTTCCCCATTATAAGAGATGAGCCATATACCATCACGTGTATTATCGAATTTTTTGATAAAATTCATCAAGCCGTCATGTACCTGATCTACGAAAACATCGCCTAGATTATGATGTTTGGTATAATATTCCCGGTGCAATTCCGTGATTCTGGGAACCACACCGGGAACAGGATTGTTTATTAGTGTTGCCACATTCATGAAGCAATTACATAGGAGGAGTTACATTAAGTTCACCGGCTTTTTCTTTTGCCGCTTCCATCGCGTTTGCGCCTTCTTCTTTTACTTCTTCAACCATTTCGCCAGCGCTTTCCATAGCGTCATCTGCCATTTCGCCAGCACTTTCCATAGCATCATCGGCCATTTCACCAGCAGCTTCAGTCATTTCGCCCACTTTTTCTGTGGCGTCATCCATCATTTCGCTAGCGTTTTCCTCAGCATTTTCCATAGTGGAGTTCATGGATGATGATGCATCCTCGGTCATTGATGAATCCGGTGCCATGGCGGCGGTATTGTCGCTGCTGTCACCGCATGCAGATAAACTTAATAGTGCAACGATCGCTGCAGCTGTTGATAATAGTGTAGTTTTTTTTGTCATAATAACTTCTTTCCCATATAGCGAACCGTGGTGGTTTGCTTTTATTATAAATAGTGCGGATATATTATACGATAAATTATGGCAATGATGTGGTAAAATTATTTTTATAAATAATCTATTAAAAACAAACACATAGCAATAAGAAGTTCGACTTAGTAAAATGTTTAGTAAATTGAAATACACTTTATTCGTTAAATTGATCGTAATTAGACGCGCCGGAGAACGAAAAATCTATGGATTTATTGAGTATAAAAATCGAAACTATTTCACTCAAAAAAAATCGGCTGAGCGGAATGGTCAAATATGATGATGGTTTTGAAGAAGAATATTGGTTTGAATATCCTTCAAGTTATTCCATTTCTCAATCAGGAAACCCATGGTTGGCAGCATTGCTTCCTTTGGCTGCGACTATTGGTGAGGATATACATATATCGTTACCTGTTGATCCGAGGTTATTAGACGGCGTTAACGATATACTTCGGATTTGGCAAAGTTGGTATCCTTCAATGAAGGAAATTTCAATTGTTACGGAAAATAGTACGGGTATAATCGATAACATACCTTCTGATTCTGTAAGTTTTTTTTCTTCGGGAATAGACGCATTTTATACCGTCTATAAAAAACCGAGGGCAAAATTTAGAATCTTGATACATGGTTTCGATATCTCTATTTCCAAACAAAATGCATTTAAAGTACATTGCGAACGGATAAAAAAAATCACGGACGTGTTAGGAGATACCTTGGTCCCCGTTGCTACAAATTTAAGGCAAACACGGTGGAAGCAAGCTTTGTGGCAGGAGGTGTCGCATGGTTCAGCTTTAGCAAGCATAGCATTGTTATTTGAACAATATTTCAAAGAAGTTTTTATACCGTCCAGTCATTACAATTATGCCAGTTTAGGCCCGTGGGGTTCACACCCGTTAAGTGACCCGCTTTTTTCTACATCAAAAACCAATCTTATTCATGATGGTGATGGCGTTAGTCGTTTCGATAAAGTATCATTTTTAAGTCAATATGACCTGGTTCTCGAAAATCTTCATGTTTGCATTCGGGGAAAAGATGCCACGGGGCAGGATGAGACAAATTGTAGTCATTGCGAAAAGTGTTACCGAACAATGATTGCATTGGAGATTGAAAACAAATTGGATCAGTCTGTCTTGTTCGATAAAAGTAAATTTAATGTTGCTGAAATTAAATTCACTTATTTGTCCGATGCGAAAAAGGAAGAAGATTACACCGATATGCAAGAGTATGCCAAAGAGAAGGGCCGTGATGATATTGCTAATGCCATTCGAAAATGTATCCGCAGATCTAAATTTGTTAACTTGCTTACGCGTCTGGATAACATCCCTTTTTTGTGGCGAATACCAGCAAGATTAATCAAAAATTCGATATATTAAATATTTGGATAGTATTTTTCCCTTTTAGATATAAACCGTATATTTTATTTTCTATTTTAAATGGTGCTAATTAAAGATTGGCAACATCGATCGTTACCTGTAAAAAAGACGTTCATTTAAGATTAAGATAGACTATTATAGAAGGAATTGATTATAAGCCTTTTGATTAGGCGTAATTCAAATCTTATATTTGAAACACATTTATCGTATAAATAGTAGGTTAGTTTCTCCGAGGAAATATTAATGTATAAAACTGTGAAGCAATTTGAATCAATGTTCACAATTAAGAAAATTGCAAAATTCAAATTGATGCTTTTGCTTGGAACACAGATCAGCACTCTTGCTTATCAGTCTGTTGGTGCCCAAACCGTTACAATTACGGATACGAACGAAACGAACATACGCACGTCAACCGCCAGTGGTGGAAGTCCGGCAAATGTGGTTGTTGCTGATGGTGGGGAAATATCCGTAGAAAGTGGTGTAGCACTAACAGTTGACAGCAATAATACGATTTCTAATTCCGGGTTAATTGTTAATTCCGGAGCTAGTAACTCCACCGGTGTTTTGTTTGAGACATCAGCAGGGCCAAATTTGATGTCAACTTTTAATTTTGTCAGCACAATATCTGTGGGCGATTCTAGCACTACTGTGAGTGGGGGAAGCGGGAATTACGGTATATTAATTGATGGGCCAGGTATTTTTCAAGGCAACATTATAGGAACGGAGCAATCCGGTGTAAGTGCCAACGGAGATAATTCAGCCGCATTTTCGTTAAAGGCGGACATGATAGGCGGCATTGATATTGGAAACGCTGTTGTAGTTGGGGCGAATAGTAACGCTGTAGAAATATTAGGTGATTTAACGGGCGATCTGAACATTCTTACCAATGCGACTGCTCGCCAGACCGGAAATCATGGTCTCTATATCGATGGAAACATAATCGGCGGTATTCGCAATGTGGGTTTAATAGCTAGTGGAACCCAAGCCGGTTTTGACCAAAATTTTGACCCGGTTGACGCGACTGCCGGGATAGCGTCCGTAAGAATTAGCGGTAACGTAACCGGTGGCTTTGCAAACGATATTATATTTCAGGATAGTAATCAAAATATAGTAAATGTAACTGAAGGGGATGATACGTCTGCTTTTACAATTAACACCAGTTCCATAGAAGCGTTGGCTGGCGGGTATGCGGTTTGGATTACACCTGAAAAAGATGATAACCCGACCTGGACTAATATTAGTCTTGGAAACACAAATTCTTTTTACGGCGACTATTCGATAATGAACCAGGGAACGATAAGTTCCAGAGGAATTAACGCTGGCCAGGAAGTGACAACAATATTTATCACGGGAGCAACGCAGGGGAATACTAATTATTCAACTACATTGGATTTCGGGATTTACAACGGGTTGTTTGGGTCAATAGAGGCTGTGAGTTTAGATGCTAACGCAACTGGTCTTCATATTGGAAATGGAGCAACGGTGCCGGAATTTGTAAATAACGGATCTTTAAATATTGATGCGACTATTTCGACTGATACTGATGGGAATGCTGTGGGTAATGGTGGTGATGGATTTGGAATAATTATAGATCCAGGAGGTACCTTAAGCAAATTTGAAAATAATAATGCATTTATTGTAGCTGCGACCGGAACGAGCTCTTCAGCATATGGTGTTTTAGATAATTCAGGAACATTAAATCAATTCAGAAATAGTGGGTTAATTTCGACGACACTTTCTGAAGGAAGTACAGGAAAAGCGGTAGCAGTTGATCTGTCAAATAATATAAGTGGCGTAGACTTCTTCAATGACGGAAATATTACCGGTGATATATTTCTTGGTTCCGGAAATAGTACCATCGCACTGGACGGACTTACTACTGCAGAGGCGGCTGCCTTGCCGGCGGTTGCAGCAGAAAGGGCTATTGACGGTACTATATTCCTCAGTGGCGGTTCTTCCACATTGACAATGTCAAATAATAGTCAGTTGAAAGGTGGCATAGTTTCACCAAACGGACAATTGGCGGTAACACTTGATGATCAATCCACGTTAACGGTGGATTCCAGTTTCGGGTTAAAAGTGAGTAACCTGTCAGCTAATGATCAATCTACCCTTATAATTAACATAGACGATGCAGAAAATTTTGTAAGCGGCCTTGAGGCAAGTGGATCTTTAACATTTTCACCAGAATCTCAGCTATCAATACAGGTTGAAAGCGTGATCGTTGATACCAGTACGTTCAGGGTAATTGAAGCAGGTACTTTGACACTTGATTTGGATGAAAATGTCCGAAATTCAGGTACCAATTCATTAATTTATGACATTTTTACAGAAAAAACAGGAAATGTTGTGGACCTGACAGTTAGGCGAAGAGGTGCGACGGAATTGGGATTGTCCCAAAATATTGGTGCGATATATGAAGCTTCCATTCCCGCCTTAATTAATGATAAAGAACTGGCGGCATATATTGGTGGAATTGAGACATCCGACGAATTTAATCGACTTTATAAAGAGATGACGCCAAATAGTTTGTCGCAAATCAGCAGACAAGTTGTGTTAAATAACAATAACTTATCAACAGGCGCGATTTCAGGGCAGCTGGATAATTTACGCCATTTGCTAAAGATTCGAACGCCTACAAGAACGAGGCGGGGGATTTGGATAGAGGAATTCGCTGGAATTTATAATTATGATGAAACCGTAAAAGAAAAAGGTGCAGATGTTTTTAATTTTGGACTGGCCGCGGGGTATGAATTATTATTAACTGAAAGAGGAGCACTCGGAGCAAATATCTCCTATAATGTAGCTGATGTTGATTTAACGGGTTCCGGTGTGGATCATATGACAATTCAAGACATTCAATTAGGTCTCTATAGTGGATACTGGATCAATGATTTCTTCGTTGAAGCGCAAGGTAGTGCCGGTTACCTTAGTTACGATAGTGAGCGCGAGGTGGTATTTGGAGACGTTACAAGACATGCCATTGGCGAGTGGAGTGGTATACAGTATTCAGGGGTTTTTAAAGCAGGTTATGAAGCCAAACTGGGATCATTTAGCATTACACCTACTGCGGGTATTAATTATAATAAAATCAAAGACAAATCTTATCTGGAACAAGATGGCGGCGCGGGTATTAACCTGAATGTTGCTGAAAATAATATGAAGTCACTAAGAAGTGATTTGCGATTGGAACTGGCACATACCACTGAATTTAAAGTGGGTAGTAGAGTTGACAGTATAATGCGTGTAGGACTTCATGGTGGCTGGGCGCATGAGTTTAATCAGGACCCGCTTGCAATCACCGCTGCGTTTGAAAATGTAGCACAAACTTTTACATTGAACGGTGATCCAATCGCTGAAAATAACTATCAGGCAGGGCTCGGTTTGAATTTTACTTCAAATTATATAGCATTTAGCATCAAATATGACGCTGAATGGAGAGACGGTTATTTAGGCCATTTGGCGAGCATGAATTTACGGGTTCGTTTTTAGTCATATCTCATTTAGTTATATCTCAAATATAATTTGCTTCAAAAAAAAGAGTTTCAATACTCTGCTTTTATTCTTAAATTCTGTGCTTTATTCGTTCTTCGTGGGATAAAAACGTTTATCACTATATGTTCAAAAGGAAGCTCATAGCCAGCCCGAATGGTGCATAGTGGGTAATTCAATTAGTTTCATCTGTATACCGAGCCAAAACAGCCCAAATACACCAACTTGCTTCCCGATAAATAAGCCCAGAATAATGTCAAGTGGTATTGGATGCGTAATATCGTCCATACCAATGCCGATAAAGCTGATGGTTGAATTACATAAAGCAAAAATAGGTAAAATTATATAGGCGACAACAGCATGAAGATCATGCTCCATAATTTTTAATCGGTGAAGACTCTGTGTGGTGGTATCGCAATTATGGCACGGGTGCCGATACCGACTTCGCTTATTAAGGTGAATACACCGTCATGCAGTTCAACAAGTTTTTTGACAATCGGAAGGCCCAAGCCCGTACCTTCTTCGTTTAGTTCGTGTGTTTGTTCACATTGCTCAAACGGATTTAACACATGTTCCAACCTGTCAGACGGGATGCCAATACCCGTATCAACTATTTCTATGGTAACCCCGCCATCATCGGATCTTTTAGTCTGACAACGAACGGAACCACTTTCACCGGTGAATTTAACCGCGTTTGATAGCAAATTAATTAAAGAACGTTTTATGGCGTGCACATCACCGATTAATTTAAGAGGCTGAATTGTGCGGCCTTTATCATAAGACAATGAAACATTTTTCTGAGTTGCTTGTGGTTCAAGCATTTTTGCGGCCTCAACCGTGCATTCGAACAGGGAAAACGCTTCTTCCTCCAGATGCCATTTTCCGGCTTCAATTTTTGATAAATCAAGGATATCTTTAATAACGGTGGCTAGATGTTCTCCGCTTCCTTTAATGTCTTGAAGATACTCTTGATATTTTGCTTCTTTAATTTCGCCGTGAATTCCCGATAGCATAATATCCGAAAATCCGATAATTGCATTCAAGGGCGTCCTTATTTCATGAGACATATTGGCGAGAAAGGTTGATTTTGCAATGTTGGCGGCTTCAGCTTCGGACTGCGCCAATTCTGCTTTTTTGTTTGCATGTAGTAACTTTTTCTCAACTATTTCCCTGCGTTTTACTTCGCGGCCCAAACTATATGTTCTGATCAATATCATCACCCCACAAATCAAACTAAACCCGATTATTTTCCATATTAAATCATAATCCACCCTATTGTTAATTTTTGAGACGAGCCATTTTTGTGAAATTTCCGCCCTTTTCACGGGTGTTATAGATTGCATTGCTTTTTGCATAACACTGCTTAATATTGCTAAATCTGATCTTACGCCAATTGTATATTCGCCTCTATAGGGCGTTTCGCCGGTAACAATAATCTGTGTCAACCCTTCTTCAGCGATTTTTTGTGATGCAATGGGTATGGTCGCAATATAAGCATCAACTTTGCCCGTGGATAATAATTTTAGTGCTTGATTTGAACTGCTGACTTCGACAACGTCCAATTCTGGGTAATCCCGCTTTACATAACCTGTGACCGCATTGCCTGTAACTTGCACTACTTTATGGCCCTTCAAACCGTCCATATTGCCATAAACTTTTCCTCCCTCGCGACTGAATATCATATGCGCTACATTCAAATAACTTTCTATAAAGCTTAGATGTTTTACTCTTTCGGGAGTAGGAGTAACAACTGAAATTATATCAGCGTCACCCAAAAGCAGACTGTCAAATCCATCTTTCCAGCTTTCGTTGCCGATCCATTCGAATGTCACGCCAAGTTTACTGGAAATTTCAGATAAATATGCCCCGGCAATGCCGCTAATTTCTCCGTTCTGACCGATAAACTCAATCGGTGCGCCTTCCGGGCCGACAGCGACACGAACGGTTTTGTTTTTAGAAAGCCAATCAAGTTCTTCCGGCGTGAGATTTAAATGATTATTTGAATAATATTCGTAACGCCATTTTCTTGATATTGCTTTGAATTCCACATCTGAAACGGCACTCATTCCCTTTTCGAGGATCGAATTTAGAATTGGCCAGTCGTTTCTGGACGCCAGCCTTATTAAACTGCTGCTACCCACTTGTGTGAATAAATCTGGCCCTAGCACTTTGATGCCGTAAAGTAAATTTTGCGCAATAATATAATTACCAATTGTTTGGCGGATAGAGAATACATCAATCTCTTCTTGAGTTAATGCATTCATAGCATCTTGGGGATTAGCAAACTCAACGAACTCTAGATTTGGAAATTTATCCTTTATGGATTCAGATTTTGCCCAAATGCCAATCACCCCGATGCGCTTTCCCATAAGATCGGAAATACTATTTATTTGTTCCTCTCCGCTGCGGCCAAAAAACACCTTTCTAAGGTCAAGATAGGGGCTTGTGAAATCAAGAAATTCATGACGTGCTTCATTGTAAGAAATGCTTTGTGCAATATCAATTTCTCTGTCTTGAAGCTGATCAACCAGCTCCGCCCAGCTATAGCCACTTACATATTCGATTTTGATGCCGATTTTCTTTGCGATTAAATCTAGGTAATCGACAGAAAAGCCATATGCCTTACCATTTTCAACGAAATCGAGCGGCGCCCAGTTTAATTGGTTGGATGCTCTTAAAACAGGGTGCTCGGTGATCCACGTTTTTTCTTCTGATGTTAATTCTAGCTCAGAAACAACGTCCTGAGCGATAACTGGCATAGAATAACAAAATAGGAAAGTGCAAAACACTAATACTAGCTTGAAGAACTTAATGGCCATTTATATCAATACCACCTCTAATACTGCACCCCAATGTTATCAACACCTATCATTAATGCACATGAATTAATAAACACTTAAATAAGCGGGTATTATTTATGAGAGTTATTGTCAGGAAGTGACTGTAAGAATTAATTGGATAAGTGGCGGAGAGGAAGGAGATCCCCTCTCAATCACTTGGGGAGAATTACTAACCTTGCAATTTGACTTGGTATCTTTAAAATATTTCAAAATGCTTTTCTTCGTGTTTTGTGAATGCGATTATTAAAATTTTCAAGTCAGGAAGATAAAATGATAAGATCATTAATATCATGGTTAATTGCGGGAGTAGCCACGTATGTATGGCTTTTTACTGGATATACATGGCCAATACTCAACGTGTTTCCGTGGCAAATTTGGATGTTGTTTACGATTGTCGTCACGGTAATGCACGTCAGTGTTGGTAAGCAAGTAGGGGAGGATCTTTTAAGTACCCTTACTAACCGATTTAAGATAGTAATCAAAAACAGTGTTGGCCTGATTATCGCTGTTGAGGTGGGGGCAGCGGCCGCTTTTTTCATTCGCGGAATAAACGTATTTTTGTCATCACTGATACTCGTTGTGCTTTGTACGATAATCACCACGGTTCTGGTCGCATCAATAGAGGACGCAAGCCAATAGGGGTATGTGGTTCATTTGAACGGCGGCTTCTGTCATATGTGAATTCTCCACCTAGGCAGTTTCGCAGGCGAAGTATGGCGAAAATCATGGGTGAGTACATCGCTTAGATAAGCTGACGTCTGTATACAGGAAGATTACCGACAAAAAAGAGTAAGAAGAAGCGACCATGAAAATATACATTTATTTTGTTCCTGTATTACGTTAATTTTCCAGCCACTTGCGGAATGGTTTTGTTCTTTCACGAGATATTGAAAGTTCTATATCAAACTGCTCCAACTTAACACGTGCGTTGCGTGATGTTTTTGTAGCGGCGGTAATGGCTTGTTTGGATATGATTGCTTGTCGGCTTATGCGGAAAAATTGAGCAGGATTTAATAAAGTATCCAGTTCAGAGACGGTGAAATCGATAAAATAGTTATCGCAGTTTGATAAGAACACTTTAAGGCCGTGTTCCTGCATCATGAAGCAGGCAATATCGCTGGTGGAGACCGGAAAAATCTTGCAACCTGCGTGAATAAGAAATCGTGACTTAAATGTTTCATTACGCAGAGATATTTTCTTATACTCACTTTGAGGCACTGGCAATGTACGAAGTGCTTTTAATTTATCCAAAGCGGCAATTAAATCGGGTTCTGAGATGGGTTTTAAGAGATAGGAAAATCCATTTGTTTGAAATGCTTCAAGCGCATATTCATCATAAGCAGTGCAAAAAATTATTGGAGCACTTATATGGACAATCTCAAAAATTGAAAAGCAATTACCGTCTGCAAGATTAATATCCATCATAATGAGGTCCGGCATGTCATTATTTAAAAACCAAGATATCGATGCATGGACTGAGGGAAGTATTGTGATGATATGTGCGCCCGCTATATTTTTCTTGACCATTTTTGCGAGATGTTCGGCTGCACGGGGTTCATCTTCAAGTAGCAGGATTTTCATTGAATGTTGTCTTCCGAAGTTACCAATGGAATTTCAACCCGGAAAGTGCGTGAATTTTTGATGATGTTTAACCCCGTTTTCCTCAGGAGTTGATAACGGTGTGATAAATTTTCAATGCCAATGTTATGAGATTCAACATCAAGTTTGGGTCTTATCTGGTTTTCAATGATAAGTTGCTTGCTTTGATGAACTTTGATGGAGAGGGTAATAGGGTTCTCCGAAGATAAATTGTTATGCTTAAAAGTATTCTCAACCAGTGTGTGAAGAGTAAGAGGAATAACCGGTAATTTTTTCTCTCCCGCGTTAATATCAATGTTTATTTTTATAGCCCCAGGATGACGGGTCTCCTGTACATTCAATAACGCCGTTACGCTTTCAATTTCAAGTGAAAGTGGTACGGTTTCTTTATCCTTGTTGTCAAGAATATAACGATATACTTTTGAAAGTTGTTTTAAAAAACCTTGTGCCATCTGAGGATCATTTTCAATAATTGCCGCGAGGGTATTAAAACTGTTGAAAACGAAATGCGGACTTAATTGATTTTTAAGTGCTTCGAATTTTGCGGCAACCATTTGGCGCTTTATTTGCTCCTGGGCATAAAGTTCCTTTTGCCATTCGCCGTGATAATAAAACGTTTCAAGCAGACCGGTTAGAACAATGGGAATAATGAAAGCAAGAACGGCTATATTAAAAACAACGCTGGCCGTTGGCGGAGATAAATTAAAGAGAACCGTATAGTAGAACCATATGCAGAGAGATGCACCTGCGGCGGCAAGAATGCCCGAAATAATGAATTGCAATGCGTATCTTAATTTTACGGAACCATTTGACAGAATACGCTTTAAAATTTCGGATACGATTAAATGAATCCCTACAACAACAGCCGTCACGGTGAGGTTAAAAAGGCCATCATTGCTGAAAATTGCATTAACTAGATTATAGTCACCGCCTTGACTTAAATGAATTTGAGTTTTCATGAAAGCAGTTTGAAATATACCAATGATTATAATAAGTAGAATGATCAGCGAGGATCGCGAGCTTAAAAAACGTGTTACTCGGTTGTTTTGAGTGGTTAATGATTTTTTGATTGCGGTGTCTGACATCTTATTTTTCAGCATTTAACTATTATACGAGCATTGCATAATATATATTGTGAGTAAAGTGGCACCTGAATCGTCTTATCTCATCATACTGGTCCCACTTTATTGAAGTATATTGTTATTTAGCACGAGGAATTGATTGATGCTCCATTTTAAAACCGTTGGACCAGTCGCCAGCTGAGTAAATCATATGGACGTTATTTGGCGTAAAGTTGACGAAATATTCGTGTTTATCATGAGTATTAGTCAATTGTCTGGCTTTGTCGTGTATCTTTGGGTTGTCGGCGGAGATGGCATATAGATTGTTAAAATCACCATCACTACCGGAATAGACGATTACGTCACCATTTGGCGTAAATATAGGCCCCATTTTGGAATTGGAAGTGTTCGTTAGACGTTTTATATTCCCACCATTTAAGTTCATTTGATAAATATCCTGTTGTCCACCGATTGTTGGACTATGGACAAAAACGATATTATTGCCGTCTTTTGACCAGCTTGGTCCATTTGATACACCATCCGAATTTTCAGTAAGATTTTTGAGACCGCTACCATCACTGTTGATGACAAAGATATCGCCAGCCTTTGTTTCACTATCGTAGGTCGAAAAAACAATCCTTGTTCCATCGGGCGACCAGGACGCGCCGATTTCTGATGTAGGCCCATTGAAGAATAATTTATCATCACTGCCATCTCCATTCATCATTCTTAATTCCATTTTGGCCATATTTGGGCCGGATGAATAGATGATTTTCTTTCCATCCGGACTATAATCTGGTTCAATATCCCATCTATCCGGTGATTTCGTCAAGTTTTGCTCATCCTTTTGGCGTTGATTAATATAAATGTCGGGGTTTGCGTCATCGCGGTAACTGTAATAAAGACGAGTATTGCCCTCTGGATCGTAACTTATGTCAAAATCTTTAATAATGACTTCTTGTGCGATGCAGCTGGTAATAGCCATAAATAACGACATTGAAAGGCCTGTTAAGATGGCCGTTGTATATTTCGTGATCATAATATATCTCCTGTTTAATTGCGTACGGACATATTAATAAATGAACCTGTGGATTCAATTGGTAGGGTACTGAACGGGCAGATTGGCAACGTGAATGGGATTTTTGGCATCATAAGAGAACCTGTTGTTCCGACTTTTTATCTGATATTTTGTCGTCAGGGACCGGCCTATTTCTTTTTTGGAATTTTGGATGTCTGCTCCTTTAATCGGGCGTATTTGTCAAGTTGTTTTAGTATAGGTCTTTTTTATTGTCTGTCGCTCATGTGGGTCACGCTCCTTTACGCAGTCATTTCATAGTGTTACATGCTGCAAGCAATTGTCGGACAGTATG